>NZ_JABKKJ010000034.1 GCF_013166515.1 Xylanibacter caecicola
TTGTCTGCAAAGGTAAGCATTTAATATCGGGGACGAAAGAGGTTATAGGTCTTTTGTCCCCATTTTATATGCTCTTTGCTTACTCACTTCTTTGACACATTTGTTGCATTATCAATTTGAATTCAGCTTGCGTGAAAATAGGTTAAAATCGTTAAATCTTCACTATCCTTAGACCAATAAATAAATTCCAGTTCACTTTTCTATCGTATTAACTGCATATAGCTGGCTGTCAAACATTTCCACATACTATAATTGTAATTCCTATTCATTATCTGAAATAAAATTGCCTTCATCATTGAAAAAAATAGGAGCGGAGGCTTTCTTGTATAGTGGTTCACATTTGAAAGAAGGATTGAAATTTCATGAAGGTCTTGAAAGTATAGGAGAAAACGCTTTTGCCTTTTTCGACATCTCAGAACTCGATCTTCCGTCTACTTTAGTATATATAGGTAATGGTGCATTTAACCATTGTGAGAATTTGAGACGTTTGAAACTTCCGGAAGAATTGGAACGAATAAATGATGGGACATTCTCTTATTGTAATAACTTGAATGAAATAAAATGGTCTGAAAATCTGAAAGTAATAGGAAACAAGTCTTTTGGAAAGATATGGATGAAAAGTCTTGAATTACCAGAAGGATTAACTACAATAGGCGAAAATGTCTTTGAGTCTACAGTGACAGAGAAACTGATATTGCCATCAACGCTGAATTCTCTTGCTTATAGTGCATTCAGATTATGTACGGCAATAAAGGAGGTTTATGCGAAATCCGCAATCCCTCCGATATTGAACATTAACGAAAGTGTTGTACCATTTCCAAAGGATGCCGTCCTTTATGTTCCGGTTGGAACAAGAGAACTTTATCTTAGTACATTTTGCAGAGGAGAGTTCAAAGAAATCATAGAGACCGAAAACTTCCCTACATCCGTAGACGGTGTGGTGACAGATAATGCAGCTTATGGTGTTTGTGGAGGAAATGGAACAATAAGTATTGTAAACAGTTGCAAAGCAGTTGCACCTTATTATATATATACGACAGATGGTACACTTTATAATAAAGGTGTTGCGGCAATGGGCACTACTGCGGTAGATGCCGGTAAAGGAGTTTATATTGTAAAAACAGGAAACGGAACACACAGGGTTATCGTAAGATAACAGTGTGTTTTTTATATTAGGATGTCAAAAGGAGATAAATGGAGATATGAGAAGATAAAAGACAATGGTCTTGAACTATATAACGAAGCATATGTCTTTTATCTTCTCATATCTCCACTTATCTCCTTATTTTGAATATCCCCATGTTTTTAATTCATGCATAGACATATCTTTAGAGTTTAAAGAAAATAGTGTATATTTTGTTATTTATGTGAAATATATTATTTTTGCACACGTTAATATATTGACAGGAAGTATCGGATTATGTTTGTCGCTCTGTTGTGTGTGACGTTTTTGTTATTCCGGTCTCCCTGTTCATGCAAAGAATAGAAATAAAATTACGTAGCTTATGTGTGGAATAGTTGGATATATAGGTTTCAGAAATGCTTATCCCATTTTGATAAAAGGTCTTAAGCGTCTGGAATATCGTGGTTATGACTCTGCCGGTGTGGCTCTTATAAGTGATAGCGGCGACATGAACGTTTATAAGGAGAAAGGAAAGGTTGTAAATCTTGAACGCATAGTTGAAAGTCATGATTGTTCCGGATGTCTTGGCATCGCACATACCAGATGGGCTACACACGGCGAACCGTCTGCCGTGAATGCTCATCCCCATGTTTCGCAGAATGAAAGGCTTGCGTTGGTTCACAACGGAATTATAGAAAACTATTCCAGTTTGAGGGATTTGTTAGAGAAAGAAGGCTATGTATTCAAGAGTTCTACGGATACCGAAATACTTGTACAGCTCATATCGTTTATTCAGGACAGGCAGAAGAAAGACTTGGAAGGGGCTGTGCTTGAGGCATTGCATCGTGTTATCGGGGCATACGCCATTGCCGTGATAGACAAGAGTACTCCTGACAAGATTGTGGTGGCGCGCAAGAGCAGTCCGCTTGTTATTGGTATTGGCGAGGACAATAAGGAATTCTTCCTTGCATCCGATGCGTTGCCTATAATAGAATATACCAACCAGATGGTTTATCTTAATGACAACGAGGTGGCACTCATTAAGGTTGGAAATAATGTGGAGATACGCAATTTTGACAATTGTGGTGTCAAGGCGGAGATAACGGAAGTGGACATGAGCCTTGAAGCCTTGGAGAAAGGCGGATATGAACACTTCATGCTTAAGGAGATTTTCGATCAGCCCAAGTGTATCATCGACTGTATGCGCGGACGCTTACTTCCCGATAAGAAGAAGATAGTGCTCAGTGCTATAAACATGCACCGCGAACGCTTGTTGCGTGCCAACCGTTTCATTATAGTGGCTTGCGGCACTTCATGGCATGCCGGGCTTATAGGCAAGCAGATGATAGAGCAGTGGTGCAAGATACCGGTTGAGGTGGAGTATGCCTCGGAGTTCCGTTATCGTAATCCTGTCATACAGCCCAATGATGTCGTTATTGCAATATCGCAGAGTGGCGAGACGGCAGATACAATGGCTGCTTTTGAACTAGCGAAGAAACATGGTGCGTTGTGTTTCGGCATTGTGAACGGTGTTGGCTCGAGCATTTCCCGTGAGTCGGATACGGGTATATACATCCACGTAGGACCGGAAATTGGCGTTGCTTCCACTAAGGCGTTTACCGGTCAGGTGACCGTACTTACATTGTTCTCCCTTGCCCTCGGTCACGAACTGGGCGTGATAGGGCAGGTTGAATATGAACAGCATATAGACGAACTGGCGCGTATTCCGCGTAAGATAGAAGAAATCCTTAAGAAAGACGATTGTATAAAGAAGATAGCACATTCGCTTAAAGATGCCCGGAACTCGCTTTATATGGGACGTGGCTTCAACTATCCCGTGGCATTGGAAGGTGCTCTCAAACTCAAGGAAATAAGCTATATACATGCCGAGGGCTATCCGGCTGCCGAAATGAAACATGGTTCGATAGCACTTGTTGATGAGGACATGCCGGTTGTGTTTGTTGCAACTCACCATCAACTGTATAAAAAGATTATAAGCAACATAGAGGAAGTGAAGAGTCGTAACGGGCGTATCATTGCTATTGTGACAGAAGGCGACGAGGAGGTAAAGAAACTTGCGGAAAGTGTGATAGAGATACCGCCGACATTGCCCACCATCGTTCCGCTTCTTTCAGTAATTCCGCTGCAGTTGATAGCTTATCATGTTGCAGTTGATAAGGGGCTGAATGTGGATCAGCCGCGTAACCTTGCAAAGGCTGTTACAGTTGAATAATCTTTTTGACGTTAGGTTTCAGAAAGTTGGATTTTAAAGATGATGTTTCAAAATAAGCAATCATCTGCGTTGTAGGGACATATTTTTCACTTCGTTCAACAACACGTCTTGTATTTGTCCGGGTATATAACCACTGATTTTCAAACTGCTACGGGCGGACAAATACAAGAATATGTCCCTACAAACAACAATATTGAAGCCCTATAAACTCTTTCATTTATCTGAAATCTGACATTTTAAACCAAACATCTATCTATATATTGAACATGACAAAGAAAGATTTACGTATTATATTCATGGGTACTCCGGAGTTTGCAGTGGAAACGTTGCGCGCTCTTGTTGAGGCAGACTATAATGTAGTTGCCGTTGTTACGCAGCCGGACAAACCTGTCGGGCGTCATCACGAAACATTGCAACCGTCGGCTGTAAAGCAGTATGCAATGTCAAAGGGGCTGCCTGTGCTTCAGCCGGAAAAGATGAAAGACCCTGTCTTTGTTGAGGAACTACGTTCGTTTGAAGCAGACTTACAGATAGTGGTGGCGTTCCGCATGCTTCCGGAGATAGTATGGAACATGCCGCGATACGGAACCTTTAATGTTCATGCTGCATTGCTGCCGCAGTACAGGGGTGCCGCACCGATAAACTGGGCGGTGATAAACGGGGAGAAGCAGACAGGTGTAACGACGTTTTTTCTTGACCATGACATCGACACCGGACGTATCATAATGCAAGAGCCTTTTGAGATAAACGACGATTATAATGTGGAAGACGTCTATAACGGTCTGATGAAACTTGGTGCCGAGATAGCATTAATGACAACCGACCGTATAATCGAAGGTAACGGACATGTGCCTTCACTTCCCCAAGACGAGATGATTGCAACGGGAGATGTCCTTCATCATGCCCCGAAGATATTCAAGGAGACATGTCGTATAGACTGGAATATGCCTGCGAAGAATATTTATGACTTTGTAAGAGGTCTTTCGCCTTGTCCCGGAGCGTGGACGAACATCATCTCTGCCGACGGCAAGGATACGGTTCTAAAGATTTACAAGACATCCAAAACCGGTATGAAAAGTACATCGCCATGCGGTACGGTATTGATGGAAAAAGGTTGTATGTATGTATGTACCGCAGACGAACTTCTTAAAATAGACATACTTCAGTTGAGCGGAAAGAAACGTATGAATGCGTCCGATTTCTGTAACGGGCGTAAGGAATTAAGAATTAAGAGTTAGGAATTAAGAATTGTTGGAAATGAAGAACTTTTGGAAATGAAGAATGAAGAATGAAGAATAAAGAATGAAGAATGAAAATTACTTTCTAAAGTATAGAACTTAATTCTCAAAGGCAGAAGCAAATTCTTCATTCTTCATTTCCTTCCAGTCGCCGAACGTTATTTCTTTATTTTACTACATCCTAATTCTTTATAGAAGTAATTTTAATTCTTCATTCTTTATTCTTCATTCTTCATTTACTTCCGTTCTTAATTTTTTAAGATTTATTCCGCCGACAAGTCGGCAACTATCTGCCTGTAGACCCCATAGAGATGTATGCGGTTTACATATCCGATAAGACGGTTGTCATTGTCCATTACGGGCAGCATCATTGCATTTGTTTTTTCAAACTGCTTCATTATCTTTCTCATAGAGTCGTTCACTCCCAGTTTGCACGGCGGTTGTGACATAAGCTGTGCAACCTTGAACTTATGATAAAGTTCTGTGCGGAATACGATATGGCGCAGTTTGGAGATGTCTATCTCTCCCATGAAATTATTGTCCTTGTCGAGAACCGGAAGCAGGTCGGTGCGACTCTTACTTATAGAATGTATAAGCATTCCAAGTTCTGTATCGGGTCGTACAGATGTGAAGTGTCTGTCTATGACGCTGTCAAGACTCATCAGTGTCAGTGCCGCATGGTCTGTATGATGCGTAATCAGTTTGCCCTCGCGTGCCAGACGCATTCCGTATATGCCGTGCGGCTCGAAAATTATGATGGTGAGATATGAACATATACATACAATCATCAACGGTATGAATTGCTGATATCCGCCCGTGATCTCGGCTATAAGGAATATACCTGTCAGCGGAGCGTGCATCACTCCCGCCATTACTGCCGCCATTCCAAGCATTACAAAGTTCTTTTCAGGTATATATACACCTATCCCGTGCATGTTCCATACACGCGCAAATAGAAATCCTCCGAATGCCCCCATGAACAATGACGGTGCGAACGTTCCTCCACATCCGCCTCCTCCGTTGGTGGCAGATGTTGCCACTACTTTGGTGAACAATACCATTATGATGTAAAGTATGAGCATGTTGCCATGTCCGGCAAACATCGAGTTGTTGAGGATTGTCTCCCAGTCTGCCTCTGTCTTGCCGTTGAGCAGAATGTTTATGCTGCTGTAGCCCTCGCCGTAGAGTGAAGGGAAGAAAAGTATCAGTGTGCTTAGAAGTATGCCTCCAAGCATCAGACGGGCATACGGGCGTTCTTTCAACCGTCCGAAGATACCCTCACAGGCATTCATCGTGCGTATGAAATAAAGGCTTATTATGCCCCCGAACACGCCGAGAAGAATGTATGCTGGCACACGTTCCATCATCCATGTACCGTCAAGGTGGAACCGGAACAGCGAGTCGCCGTTGGAGAAAATGTATGTAAAGCATGTCGCCGTTACACCGGATATCAGTATCGGCAGCAATGACGCCATCGTAAGGTCTATCATCAGTACTTCGAGCGTGAACACAAGTCCGGCTATCGGCGCCTTGAACACGCCGGCAATCGCCGCTGCCGCACCGCAACCTACAAGCAGCATCAGTGTCTTGTTGTCCATTTTGAACATCTGACCGAGGTTGCTGCCTATTGCCGATCCGGTGAGCACGATAGGAGCCTCTGCTCCCACACTTCCTCCAAAGCCGATTGTTATGGCAGAGGCAATCACCGAACTCCAGCAGTTGTGCCCCTTCAGCTTGCTGCGGTTGCCGCTTATGGCATATAATATCCTTGTTATACCGTGACTGATGTTGTCTTTTACGATATGCCTTACAAACAATGATGTAAGATAAATTCCAATTACGGGATATACAAGATAGAGCAGGTTTAGGTTGTCCTTGTCAAATCCCTCTGTCAGCAACAACTCTATCTGTTTTATTATCCAGTGCAGTATAAATGCCGCTATTGCGGCGAACAGACCGACGAAGAAACTCAATATCAGTGTAAACTGCTTGTCGGTAAGGTGCGTCTTGCACCATTCCACCAGCTTTTGTCTGATGCCCTTTTCTTTTTCTGTCGTTATTTCTATATCTTCAATATTCATAGACGTGTGCCTGTCGTTTCTCCAGACTCCCTTTTCTCTTGATATAAAGACTATGATGTCAGTCTCTTATTATTTCAACTTTTCCGTCTTTCTGCAGTCTTATGATGCTCGACGGTGTGTGCGGTTTATGTTCCTGTCGGCGTGCAAAGCATACGTAGTCCACTGCTTCAAGCAGTTCGGGCGATATGTCCCGATAGTTCTGTGCCGCCGGTTTCCCGCTGATGTTCACGCTTGTAGATACGATTGGCTTTTGGAAACGGTAGCACAGTTCTTTTGAAAACGCTTCCCGTGTTATGCGCATGGCGATGCTTCCATCCGGGGCGATAAGGTTCGGTGCAAGATTTACGGCATCGTCCAGTATTACTGTTGTGGGCTTTGTCGACAGTTCCATTATGTCCCATGCCACTTCGGGCACGTTGCGCACATATCTTTGCAGGCGCACGTCTGAGTCCACCAGACAAATAAGTGCCTTGGAGTCGTCTCTCTGTTTTATTTTGTATACCCGTGCCACAGCCTCGGCATTGGTTGCATCGCAGCCAATTCCCCACACCGTATCGGTGGGATATAATATCACTCCGCCGCGTTTCATCACCTCCACGGCGTTCTTTATGTCGTCTTTTATATTCATTCTGTTTTTATTTATATAGCGACAGCCGCTTTATATGCGGTGCGCGATTTATATAAGAAAACGCAAATATACGAAGAATATTCGACAAAACAAAATAGCGAAAGTCGGACTTTAGTCCTGTTCGCGGTAGCAAAGCGATTCGATTGAGTCAAATATACGGATAGTACGAGAACAAGTGCGCCACTTCACGTCGTAAAGTGCGTAGGTTTACGGTGTGATGTGGCGCACTTCCGACCATGGCTGATTTTTCTTTGCGGTTTATTGGCTTTTTATGTTGTTGCGGTTCTGTTTGTGGTAAAGTGATAAAAAAGCGGAGGCAGGTGCATGTATGTACACCTGCCTCCGTCGCGTTTATGCGCCGATTGTTCCGAATAAAGGATTATTTCGCGCTTACGTATGCCTTTGTGGTCTTTGCACCTTCACGGATGATGTACACACCCGGAGTGATGTTGTTTGCAGAAATTCTGATTCCTTGCAGGTTATAGTAAACCTTTCCGGTGTTGTCATTGTTATTCTCAACTCCGTTGATGCTTGTTGTCTCTACACCCTTGATGATTGTAAACTCTTTCCAGCTTGTAGCGGCTTTGTAGTCGTCTATTGATGCGGTCGGAACATAGAGTGTTGCTGTAAGGAAGTCTTCAAACATTCCGTCGGTTGTACATGTCGGAGGAACGGTGTTGAGAGATGTTATCTCCTTAATGCCGGTACAACCCCAGAAAGCCATAAGCTCGATTTCCTTTACGGTAGAAGGAATTGTTATTGTTTCGATAGCCTTACAGTTATTGAATGTCATTCTTCCGATTGTTTCAAGACCTTCTGCCAGAGTTACGGTCTTAAGGCTCTTGCAGCCGTAGAACGTACTTCCGGAAAGAGTCTTGACGCTTCCCGGCAGACTTATCTCTGTCAGTCCCTCGCAACTCCAGAAAGAAGAACCTATCTTTTCAACTCCGTCGGGTACGGTGATGGCGGTGAGTTTTGTGCAGTTTGCAAATGCCTGGTCGCCCAACTCTTTCAGTGTAGACGGCAGTGTCGCAGTTGTCAGAGCTTTGAAACCATAGAACGAGCGACCGATTTTTGTCACACCTTCTGGTATTACAACCTCTGTCGTTTCAGTTCCGTTGATGTATACCTTACCCCAGTTTCTTTCTGATGTGGGAAACACATTGTATAACGGGTTTGCATTGCCGTTGTAGAATTCGATTGCACACCATGCCGCCAAGTCGGCAATATACAGGCTTCTTACATTACTTGCATTGCGGAAAGCATCATTGCCTACGGTCTTGATAGAAGCCGGTATGCGTATAGTCTTGAGGGTACGGTTTGCGTAGAACGCCTTTTCTGCTACAGATGCCACGGTGTATGTTGTACTGTTTACTTCGATTGTTTCCGGAATATTAAGGTCATTCACGCTTCCGAGACATCCTGTAACCTCTGCTGTTTTTGCATCATTGTCAAGGCTGTATGTAATTCCGTCTACAGTGGCACTTGTCGGGTCTGCATAAGGGTCTTCTGTCACTTCTTGTGTAAAGATGTTGTAATCTATGTCAAACTTGAAACTGCTCAATGTCCATCCGTTGTAGCTACCGGCACCGTTGGTGTCATAACCAAGGAAGAGGTTTCCCTTTGCAGATACCACAGAACTGTTGTCTGTTGTCGTTATGTTGAAAGACGGATTGCGAGTCAGCCCGTCGGCTGTATTGTTGAACATATAATATATGTTCTTGACACCTGTGCCGTTGGTGGATATGGTGTGCCCTATGGGACTTTCGGTCTTGAGCGTAGCCTCCTTTGTGGCTGTATCGAATGTGACAGGAACATTGTAGAAATATCCGGAAGTGAATATAGTGTTGATACCTACTATGCTGAGGGTGTTGTCCGCTGTCTTGGTTATCTGTAGCGGAGCCTCATAGCTGTCTGTCCCGAGTACAAACGACATTTTGGCATTGGCTTCTGTTGTCGATATCTTGTTCATTATGATTAATCCACCTTCTTGTCCCTGGTATACAACCGTGCCGTAAAGTCCCTTATCGAATGTAATGGTGTTACCGCTTACGGTGCCGGTTATATCCGTGTCGTCGGTACCGGTTCCGGAGATGGCATGTATTGTTACGTCGCCGTATGTGCTATGTGTTCCGACGACAACACCTGTAGGTATTGTAATTGTACTTGTTGTTGCATCGTATGATGCCTTTACGTCATAGCCCTCTGCAAATCCTTCAAGTATGATACCGTCGTTGTCGGCAACCACACTGAAAAAGCCGTTGAATTTGCTTTTGGTGTCATCATAAACAGTAATAAAACTTTTACCGACAATACTTTCAGAGGTATTGGAAGCAGTTTGAACTTTTGTCTTGGGAGCCGACAGCTTTTCTACCCCCCCATTTTTGATTGAATCTTTTTTAACTGCAAGTGAGTTTCACGTTTCAGTTTGTTGAAGTCTTGAAATCCCGTTGCAGCTGTTACTGACATGGCAAATACAGCCATTAGGGCAAGCGTAAAAATCTTTTTCATACGTGTGATTTTGATTAAACCTGATTAATTCGCGACATTTACCTTAAATAAGTGATAGTACCAAACGATAAAGCAAAATGCTTTAAAATATGGACTTGTCTTAGACATAAATATATCGTGTCGCGAAAATACGATACAAAATGTCTGTTTGTTGTAGACAAAAGTAGTCTTTTTGTTTTGTTAACATGTCTTTCGCTTGTCAAAAACATATATGTATAAATGTTATTTTGACATAAATCAAAAAGTTTGATTGTATATATATCACATATTGTGGTAGTATTGTTTGTTTGGTGGCAATGAAGTCGTCGGAAAGTTTAGACGACTTCATTTTCAGAATTTGATTTTAAAGTTCGACGAATTCACGTTATATTATTAAATTGTCAATTATTCATTATTTTGCGCTTATTCCTTTCTTTTTGATTTTTCATAACCCCGAAATACTGCGATGTTCAGAAAAAAGAAGCTTGTTGGTGCTAAATAACGCCAAAATTCGTGTGCAGACATAATACGTTTGATATCAATTGGTTACGTGTAAAAGTAAGAAAATGTGCATCATTCGGGATAAGAAAATGGCCTGATTACTATACGAAAGTTGCCTAATTACGTTCCAAAAGCAGCCATTTTACCCTGCAAAATGCGGCATTTCAGACCCTAAAGGCACGTGCTTTACTCCCTTTTGGACGTACTTTTAGCAAAAACGCACGTTCGTTTATCACAAGACGCACGCCTTTTCATCAATTACGACCGCTCTTAACAACTTTTAAAACGTAGAACGCCACTTTTAGATGACGGTTTTGAAATGACAAAATGACACGAAAATTTAATTTAACGTGAATTCGATGAATTCAAAAAACACTATAAAATGCAACAATTTTCGCTAATCACAAAACTATCAGACAATTAAAATTCATCGAATTCACGTTAAATTAATATTGCTTTACTTCGGCAGCTTTCCTGCTGCTTATTATATATTCCGGTGGTGTTATATCTGTTTTTATGCTGTTTTTTGCAGACTTCCGTCCTGTGCTGAACTTATACGCAATGCTTAGTGTCACCATTCTGAAACTGTAGTCGGAGCGGGTATGGTTCTTGTATGGTGCTATCGGTGAGTAATTGATGACATCTTGATATGAGAATGATTTTGAAAACGGATTCTGTAGTCTCAATGATGCAGACATACGACCACCGAGCCATACACGTTGTAAAGAGAACGACATGGATCTGCCGCTCGTTTCGAGCACTTGCCCATAAAAGTCGTTGTTGTGTGTCCATATATTATACGACATTATCCAACCGTTATATCTTGCATTAAGGTTTGCCCTGAACCATATCTTGCCGTAGTTTTGTCTGAAATTCGTATCGCTGCTCTTGCTTGAAAAATGGTTGTATCCTGCTGCGATTGTGGCGGAAAGCCACTCCCACGGCTCGGCAGATATTTCTATGCCGGACTTTAAGGCGTTGATATAATCAAAGTTGTTGGGCATGCGTACAATCATTACGTCTTTTATGAAAGTCTCTTCCTGTATGTTCTTTCTCGTATGCTCATAGCTTATATATGTGTTTATATCAAATTTGCCTATACCGATGTTGCTGTCAATATCCAGTCCGATGGCATGACCGTGTTTTAATTCAGGATTGCCGCAACGTATCTGATATTCATCTATTTGCTGTTGTGCAGTGCTGAGGTCGTTTATCTGAGGTCGTTTATCTGAGGTCGTATCGGAACGTATCCCAAACTCCCTCCGACATAGCAACGTTCGTTGAACAGATACTTTGTCTGTAAAGAGATTTTTGGTTCAACCGTCGTACTCTTATATTTGTCGGCAACGCTTGTATGATTTAGTGCCAGTATCAATATCATTGATGCGTCGAACTTCTCTTTTCTATAAGATATTTTTCCGTTCAGTGTCGAGATGTTACGTAGCAGTCTTGATGTACCGTCGTATTTTCCGGAATAAGTGCTTTTGGCGATGTTTAGATACGATGCGGCAGACGTTTGTAATATCCAACGGTCGGACATTATGTTACGATACATGCCTGTGAATGAACCGCCATGCGATGTCGCACCGGCATCGGATATAATATCTGCAATAGTCTCGTTTCCCGATATTTCTTTATAATATCGGTAAGCATCGGCTTTCGTTACATAGTATGTGGCATCAAACATCATCATCTGCTTTTTACTAAATATTTTTCTGTATAATACATTTGTAATGAAAGCATTGTTCTCTGTCGATGTATCGGTATGTTTGTTGCTCTTATAGTCTTCCGGTCCGTATCTGTAAACAACTGAATTTAAGATGTTGTTGGGTTGGCTGTTCAGTTTTAATTCTGTCTTCACGTACAAATAATCTTTTTCAGAAGGTGTATTGAAGTATGCCAAAGAAATATTATGGTTGTTTTCGTATGATGTCATATTGGTTGTTTCTTCCATGCGGCGGATTACTCCGTCTGGCATGTAGAATGTCTCGTCTGTAAATTCAGGATTGAAATGATGGCTGGAGCCGTTCTTGTATCCATTATATCCAACGGCTAATTCCGATGATTTGCCCGTTGTTCTGCTTTCTATGTTTATTTCTCCGACACTTCTGTTAAGCTGCTTGTCAAGAATTATGCTGTTATACGTTCCCCTTGTTCCGTTTTTTGTTATCACCCTTATGACAAGTTCAACGTCTTCCTGTTCCTGATATTCAAGTCCCGGACGGTCAATGTATTCCACTCTTACAATGTCTTTTGGGAGCAAAGCCCTTATTTGTGAAACAGTGGCTTTGGTATCATTTATATAATATCTCAGATTTCCCTTGCCCCAGTATCTCACTTCGTTTGTTCTCGCTATTATCGTTGTTCGTGGAAGTTTCATCATGCTTAACAGCGATATTCCGTCTGCCGAGTTTCTCCGTTGGTTTTCAGTAGGATATAATATGCGTCGGTCGTGTACAATTCTTATCGGTTTAGGCTTTATCACGGTTTCATCCAGTCCGATAACACTTTCTTGCATTATGATACTGTCCAGTCTTATATCTGTTTTTGATTTCTTTATAATATAAGTCTCATCATTGAAACCAATATGTGATATAGACAGCCTGTAATCATTACCGTATGTGCCCTCTACTTTAAAAGCTCCGTTCTTGTCTGTCGTGGTTTTAAACTCATTTTGTTTACAATGTAAGTTTATATTGGCAGAGACCAACGGTCTGTGCCTGTTGTCAAACACTCTTCCCGTAACAGAAAAAGTATCTTGTGCCATACATATAGTTGCATATATGGTTGCGATTAATGTAAATACAGCCTTTCTGATGTTTCTAATACAAATCATCGTTTGGGCGATAAATTCATTACTTGTTGCAGACAGTCTTTAAATCCTCTTTCCTTCATGAATGAAGAGAATTTCTTGAATGTGGGTTCATTATTCTTGTCTGATGTCTTCAGATAGTCGATAACGGCTGTTGTAAAGTCCTGTTCTTTCTCGCTCTCTTCGGCATATACTTTCAGCAGTAGCGGCAGGAGATCGTAATATATCCACGATGTGTTCTTCTCTTTGCCCTCAAGTGATATTGCGTTTTTCTCGTTTTCCTTGAGCAGTTCTCTTGCCTTTTTCCTGTTCAATCCGTTTTTCAGCATCTTTTCAATTTTTTTGTCAAAGATACTGTCGTTGAAAGCCTCTTCGTAGAATACGGCAGACAGATATTCCACAAGGCTCTCACTGAAGAAACCATACTCGTATAAATTGTCGTTGTTTTTAGTGATTTCAGGCAGATAGGTATGCAACACCTCGTGCATCAGCGTGTATGTGTCGTAGTGTGAGTTGTCAAGCAATATCAGAGAATATTTATTGTCACGATGTGCCCTGCTGAACACAGCCATTGTTTCAACATCTCCCATTTTCCGGTAGAGTGTTTGCTCGCTTTTCACGATGAAAATGGAGTCGGGCGAAGCCTCTCTGCCTATATGTCTGTCAAGTGTATTTATTGTTTTTCTGATACGTTCTTCAATACGCTTGTTTTCTGTATCATCATGTTGTTTATATGCAATGATTCCGTTCCCGCTCTTTGTGGAGTCTATTCTCTCGGCGATTAAGTCTACAACGCGTTTGCCTTCCGTATATTTAAAATGATTGTATGCAGGGAGATAGAACAGATAAAATGCAGGCTCTTCTTCATCGGTACTGAAAACTATTGACGGTTTCCCGTTAATCTCTTTTATGCGTTTGCTGCTCCTTATATGGAAAAGTGACTTGTCGATATTGAAAGAAACATGCAACGAGTCTTTGTTGTCATTGTTTGAGATAAACCATGACTGTGTCATTTCCGGCATCGCATAAAGAGCCTGTGGAAAGTATTTCAATCCTAACCCTTCAAAAGTATCCATGGAATAAGTCACTTGGCGTAATGTTCCGTAGTCTCTTTTGTTTATTCTTTCAATGAGTTCTTTTGCTCCTTTGGCATGGTAAGTTCCTGAGTCTGTATATATAGTCGCGTCTTTTATTGTGATGTCTGAAACAAGGTCGTTGAGCCAAAAATAGTGTTTAAAACCGTATGCCTTGTCTTTCTCGTTGTCGTTGAATATCTGTTTTATCCGCAGCTGTACGAAAGGGTGATAAGTCCAACTCTTGTCCGGTATGGTGTCATATTTGTATACAAAATCAGAATAGAATGCCGTCACCTCAATATCTTGTTTTATTGATGCGGAGGAACTGTTTATGACAGATATTGAACTCATTTAAACTTTTGTGATTTGTGAATTTTATTAAGAAAAACCACAGCAAATGCGAGATAATTCCATCCTTTCCAACTGGATACGGTTGTATCAAATCTCGTGAGTATGGATCTAAAA
>NZ_JABKKJ010000035.1 GCF_013166515.1 Xylanibacter caecicola
ATAGTAGAGAAATCTGTAGCATATAGTAGAGAAATCTGTAGCATATAGTAGAGAAATCTGTAGCATATAGTAGAGAAATCTGTAGCATATAGTAGAGAAATCTGTAGCATATAGTAGAGAAATCTGTAGCATATAGTAGAGAAATCTGTGGCATATAGTAGAGAAATCTGTAGCATATAGTAGAGAAATCTGTGGCATATAGTAGAGAAATCTGTAGCATATAGTAGAGAAATCTGTGGCATATAGTAGAGAAATCTGTGGCATATAGTACAGAAATCTGTAACACCTGTTTAAGGATTCCATGCAATGTCCTTACATATCGGATGCAAGTCCGGAGGATTACATCCTTTTCATTATTTTCCTGACAGTGCAGTCTTTTCCGCCGGTAACCACCTTCAGTATGTAGCATCCGCGTGGGAGATTACCCCACGACATCCATGTGCCTTCCGTCGAAGCCACCTGCAAACCGCTTGCCGAATACAGCATTGCCTTTGCCCGCGTGTTCCAATATATCCCGTCTGCACTGGTCTTTATCTCAAGCTCCTCCGATACCGCCGCGTCTATACCCGTTGCTGTCATGTCCGCCTCATCGCCAAGGCATCCCGTGGCGCTCACCGTCCTCAGCGTATATCGGGCACTGCTGTCATAGTCGGTGTCCTCAAACTCCGTTGCGGCGGTATTGCACAGGTAACGTCCGTTTTTGTATATCAGATATCCTGCCGCGCCGTCTGCCGCCTGCCATGTAAACTTTCCGCCACTGCACGCAACGGCGGGAGCGGGTACGGGGGTCACAAGCGGTATAGGGTTGAACTCGCCTCCTGCTCTTGCCCCGCTCTTTCCGGCAAGGGTGTACACGCGCTCCATGTCATATATGTTGTTTATCACCCGCTCGTCTATATACTGCGAGTTGTGTGCCGGGTCTTCGGTGAACTCCCACGAGATTCTTTTTGATACATCTATCGGATTGCCGCCGAGGTCCATACTTTGGTATTCTCCGATATATGTCTTCGTCCCTTCCGACATGTTGGTAAATCCCGCGGCGTTTATATGGCTGTCCATCTTGCAACGTATGAACATTGCGGCGCTGCTCGTCTTGCCCCACGGACGACCGAGATATGATGCGCCGGACTTGACGTTTGCCTCGTCGCACGTCAGTCGCGAGTCGCGTATGGTAATTCCGATGTTCCACAACTTGCTCTGTCCGCAAAGCTCTTTCGACTCGGTACGGCTTATAAGTACGTAACTGTTGCCCGGCGCGACGATGTATCCGGGATAGAGCTGCTTTATTTCGCAGTTGTCGAGAAAAGCTATGCCGCTGTCGTATATATAGTCCACCGTGCCTTCGATGTAACAGTCTTTCATATACGACCGGCTCGCATGGTCAAAACGCACCCCGTCCTGATTGGCTTTCATCGCCACGTTGCGGAAAGTCATGCGGTCTCCGCTGTTGGTGATACACTCCGCCTGTCCGCCGTTGCGTCCTGCCGTGTGTTGTGTGGTGAAATTCTCGCCGTAAAGGTCGAACGCCTCCACATATATGGTGGAGGTTTCCTCTTTGTCCAAACCTGAAGCATGGGAAACGGAATGGGTTATGACTGTCTTGTCGCGGTTTTCTCCTATAATGGATAAGGTTATTCCTTTGGGAATCTTCACTTGCTCTTCGTAGGTGCCGTTCTTTATGAATATAAAGTTACGTGTGCCGTCTTGCGTGCATGAGCCTACAGCTTCGTTGATGCTGCGGTAATCACCTGTGCCGTCCTGCGCCACAACCTTCATAAAGGCGTTCTGTCCGGATGACGGAACCGTAACGAAAAGCAGTGCTGCGGATAAATATTTGGTAATGTAGGTTAAATGAATTTTCATGGGTATGCTTTCAGAATGTATAAAAGGGGCGTGTGTAGATATTACACTTTTTGTTCTCAAAAAAACAGCCTGTATGCAGTCAGACTGCGTACAGACTGTTTTCTATATATACTTATTTCACGATCTTGACCGTTGTGCCATCGCTGTACTTAACGATGTTCACGCCCTTGCCAATACCGTTTGTGCGTATACCGCCGAGTGTATAGACAGCCTCGATGGTCTTCTCTGAAGAAACGCCGGCATTGTTGATGCCTGTACCCTGTGCCGGAACAAACTTGATCTGGTGCATTGTAAGGTTCTTGTTCGCACCGCCCACGAGTATGTACTGGCGACCTGCCTTAACCTCGGCAGATACATAAGCAGCCGAACCTTTTGCAGGAATGGTTCCGTCCGGAGCCGCCTCTACACCGTCGTGACGGAAGTTGTAATAGTTTGCCCACGCACCCATGAATATCTCTTCATTCATTTCATCTTCCGTTGCCATGTTGAAGATACCTATAGAACGTGAGTTGTCACCGGCATAGACACCGAAGCTCAGTGTACCGTCTACCTTCGGGAATACAGACACCGCACCGTGATATGCTGCCTTCAGAGCTGTCAGGTCTTCGATAACCTCAGTGCCTTTCCAGTTGTTCTGACCGAGAGAAGAACCAAGGTTCATGTAACCTGTATATGCAGGGAACTCTTTCTGCATGTCGGTGAACTTGTTGCCTGAGAAGTATATCGGAGTAAGGTCTACAGCCGTAGTTGCCTTAAGGTTTGCGTTGTCTATCAGTACATAGTCAACAGGCAGCCACACGCCCATGCCCCATGCCTCGGTAACTTTCTCTTCGCCAAATTCAGCCTTGACAGCATCAAGATTGGTCGTCACAGCGTATGTGTTCGGCTCTACTTCAGTGTAAATCTGGAATTTCGCGTCTTGCGCATTAGCACCGACTGTCATCAATGCTGTCGCAATAAGGGTAAAAATCTTTTTCATTTGTTTAAAGTTTTAATTGTGAATAAAATGTTATATGTCGCTTTATGCGTTTCATCTATATGTTACTTATATCATCTTGAGACAACCGGATTTAAGAACCGAGAGATGTGCCGCCTGTAAGGACATTTACAGGAAATGTCGATACAGGTGACAATACTCTCCCTTTCTCTTGTTTACCGTCTTTTATCCGACGGAATAAGCCTAAAAATCATTTCTCAAAAGCTTTATCCAATTATCGCAAAAACATTCTTAATATCCGTTCGTGCCGAACTCGTCCGGATTGGCAATCTGGTCAAGGAACTGCTGCGGAACAGGACGCACGATATGGCGACTGTTGTCGAACGTTGTTATATACGGGTTCATACCCGGTGTAGAGAGATACTCTGCCGTCAGCTTGCCGGTGCGTTTAAGGTCGTACCAACGCCACTGCTCGCCACACAGCTCGCGCGCGCGTTCCTTTAATATATAGTCTATTGTCATGTCGTTTGTCGTGGCATCCATTTGTGCCGCGTCACCCGATACTGCTGCGTGACGGCGAACGGCATTCAGATATTTAATACCTTCCTGAGGATATCCAGCCACGATAGATGCTTCGGCAGCAATCAGGTAGATGTCGGTAAGACGGATAATAGGAATATCCATCATACAATACTGATTGGTATATGTGTACTTGAAGGCACGCCACTTCTTCCATGACGGTTGCAGAGAGCGGAAATAACTGTAAGCTGCACGTCCGCCATAAGGCTCGCTTTCGCCGGTGCGCATCTCGTACTGATTGTCTATACCAACGGCAAGGCGCTTGCTTTTGGTTGTCTCAAGCGTGTCTAATTCCCAGTTGGGAGTATATACAGCAAGACCGTCTGATACGCTTTCGTCTTCAAGGTTCTCGGTTGAAGCCTGTCCGCCGGCATAATAGTGCTTACCCGGGTACTTTATGTTGTAGTCCACACCGGGGAGTGCAGCCTTGGCTATACGGCGCTTTGCAAGAGTACCGAAATACTTTTTATATTCGTTCTCGTCAAACTGTCCGGATTCTTCGTTTACGGCTTTTTTGTATCTGGTTAGCAATTCCTTGCCCAAAGTTGTCTGTCCTGCTGCATAATACTTGTAGTAGAAAGCCTGTGCAAAACGCGTGTCGGGGGTAACATCCTTGCTCTTTGCAAAGCCCTTAAGTTCTTCGTTCGTCGCGTCACTCTTCTGCATCTTAGGCTCGAAACAGTCTTTCAGCAAATAAAGCGTCGGTCCCCATACGGTGGCGTTGGCACGACCGTAGCGCAATCCGCTTCCGCTTACACCGAAATTCTGCGCCTGAGAGCCGATGTTCATCATGTAGTACTGGCATGTACGTCCGCGGTTCCACCATTCAGGATTATTTCCCGTTTCATGGTCTATGGCTTCTGTGAAGAGAACTTCTTTATTGTTCTTGTTGTTGTCGTCATCCCACATCTGTGCGTCACCGCTCTTCGTGGCAGTACTTGCATACAGACCACAGTCATATTGAGACGCATTGTCAATCAGTTCTGTAGCACATTGAAAAGCTGAGTCCGCATAGTCCTTGCGCTCGGCACTGCCGTCGGCGTATAGACGTGTACACTGCAAATAAGCCTTTGCCAGCATTCCGAGAGCAGCCTTGCGGCTTGCTCTTCCGCGTTCGCCCTGTTTTATGGGCAGGTTCTCGGCTGCAAATTTAAGGTCGCTTATAATCTGGTTGTAAAACTCATCCTCTGTCGAGCGTATACCCTTTTCCGATGACACGCCGGATGAGGCGAGCGATTCTTTCTGCAGCACCACGCCACCCCATTGTTCCACTATGTGGTAGTTGGCAAAGCCACGCAGGAAGTATGCCTCCGCCACTTTCGGCTTTATGCTCTCCGAGTCGAAGTCAACGCCTTTGTCCTTATATGCAATGGCTGTGTTGCAATAGCCGACAATGGCATAGAGACTGTTCCATACGGTCTTTATCACACCCGATGACGGAGTCAGGTTCTCGTTGTAGTTGGTGAGGTCGCCGTGTCCCGAGTTGCGCCCTCCGTTCTTCCAAAGGTCTGTACCCATTTCCATCAGGTCTATACCGTCAACCTTTCCATACATATAGTATACGTTCTCATAGCAGGAGTTTACAATGGCATTCATTCCCGCTTGTGTGCTATATACTTTCTCTGTGTCCAAGGCAGCATAATTGGTCTCGTCGAGAGAACAAGCCCCGAGCGTGAGTATCATTGCCGCACCTGCATATATTATCTTTTTCATTATCGTATTATTTTAAGTGATGTTTATCTTTATAAACTTAGAATGAAGCATTTATACCGAACACGATTGTCTTGTAGAGCGGGAATTTGTCGGATGCGTTGTTCTCCGGATCCATCTTGTCGAGCACGTCGCTCTTGCTCCAGATGAACGGGTTCTGTATCGTAGCGTATACACGCAATTTCGACATCTTCATCTTTTGAAGCACGCTGTTGGGCAGTGTATATCCCAATGTAATGTTCTTTATCTTGAAGAACGAGCCGTCAACATATCTCAAAGATTCCTTTTGGGCATCAGTTACTGATGCACCGAACTGATGACGCGGATAATCATTGGTAGGATTGTCTACTGTCCAGTAGTTGTAGCATGTAGGCTGGTTCTTGTTATCTATGTAAGACAACAGTTCACCGCTTATCATCTATCCCCAACGCATAGAGCACATGATGCTCAGATCGAAGTTCTTATATATGAACTGGTTTGAGAAACCAAGTGTCCAGTCCGGTGTCTTGTGACCCAATATCATCTTGTCGTTGGCAGAAATGGCGTATGTATGGTCGCGTGTGAAGTACTCGCGTTCGCCGTTCTCACCTTCTTTATAATAAGCACCGTTGTAGGTCTTTGTCACCGGTACGGTCTCTCCGGCCTCGTTCTTCTCGGTTTCCTCGCGTGTATACGTGTACTCCGGATCCCATGTAAGACCGGGAGTGGCAAGATGCACGTCACCGGGAACACTTCCGAAACATGCCGCCTGGTCTTCCTGACCGAGCTGCCATATACCGAGTTTCTTATATCCATATATAGTGTTTACGGGCTGTCCCATGAAAAGGTTCAATGCAATGAGACTTTCTGCCGATACATCGTTGCCGAGATTGATTTCCTTTAACTGTTCCTTATTCTTTGCGTATGTAAACGTCGAGTTCCACTTGAAATTCTTTGTATCGATGTTCCTTGTGTTTATGGTAATTTCAACACCTTTGTTCTTTATACGTGCTATGTTGGACATCTTGTAGTATGTGTTCTTCGCATTGTAAAGTCCGAGGGCTGTAGGCAACGGACGGTTGTAGAGCACACCTTTCGTATCGGTAGAGTAATATTCGATGCTTGCGTCTATACGGTTGTTGAGCACCGTTATGTCAAGACCGTAGTTCCAGTTGTATGATTTCTCCCATGTAAGACTGTTGTTCGCCACATTCTGTGCAAGAATATATGTTTGCAAACGCCCTGTTCCAAGGTTTATCGCACCGTCGGATGTTGTTACGGCGGTAGATGTTACATACGGAGATATATTGGCGTTACCGGTCACACCATAGCCCACACGCAGTTTCAGATTGTCAAGCCATGAGCGTGTACCCTGCATGAACTTTTCTTCAGAAATTCGCCATCCTGCCGAGAATGCGGGGAACGCACACCATTTGTCGTAAAGCTGCGATGCACCGTCCCAGCGTATTGAAGCGGAGAAAAGATATTTTCCCATATAGTTCCATGCTCCGCGGAGAGCGTATGACATCTTGGCTGTTTCCTTATAACTTGATTCAACTTGAGGTATAAGACCACCCTTGAGGTTGTACCACAGGAAACCGTCGAACTCGAACTGCTCATTTGAACCCAACAGTCCCTCGGTCTTTGAACGCTGATACTCGGTAATACCCGTAAGCGTAAGACTATGGTTGCCAAGGTCGAGACCGTATGTGAGAATATTCTGCCATGTATAATTCCAGTAGTTGGATTGGTTATACGAAGCAATGCGCTTGTTGTCGGAAGATCCCGACAGTTTCATGAAAGTGTCAAGACCGTCCCACAATCCGGTTCTTCCATGTGTGAGATTGGCATTGAGCAATGATTTAAACGTAAGTCCCTTAAAAGGTTTTATCTCAATGAACGGAGCAATGTTGATGCTTGTTCGCTTAACGTTGTTCTTGTAGGCGTTGGGCTGGTCGTCCGCCATGATATTAATGTAAGAGTCCATGTCGTCTATCGGACGCTGTTTCAGCGAGCCGTCCTCGTTATAGACATCACCTAAGGGCAGGTAGTTGAGTGACTTGGAAAGACGTGAGTTGCGCTTGTCCTGGTCGCGATAGGTCAGTGTCGACTGGAAACCGACGCTTACTATGTCGTTCATCTTGAATGTTGTACCTGCACGGAATGTGATCTGATTCATCTGGTCATTCTTATAAAGACCTTTTTCCTGCTGGTATCCCATAGACATATATCCCTTCACGTTCTCCGAACCGCCACGCAATGATATTGAATAGTTCTGCTGCATACCGGTGTTCAGTATCTCGTCGCGCCAGTTTATCCATTTATTGTCATTATAAGCCTGTACGGCACCTTCAGACAATCCTGCCGCATTGAACAGCTCGCTGAGATCATCCGGCTCGCGA
Source organism: Xylanibacter caecicola (assembly GCF_013166515.1). Lineage (GTDB taxonomy): Bacteria > Bacteroidota > Bacteroidia > Bacteroidales > Bacteroidaceae > Prevotella > Prevotella caecicola. Next base: position 7,471 of record NZ_JABKKJ010000035.1, read on the forward strand.
CCTTCACGTGCAACAAATCCTTCTCGCAGATAATTTATCCATGCCTCGCCTGAGTATGTCTCCGGATATTGCGGAAAGGCATTGATACCGAGATAACCGTTGAAATCCACCTGCAACTTGCCGGTCTTTCCCTGCTTTGTCGTTACGATAATGACACCGTTGGCTCCGGCAGAACCGTATATGGCTGTTGATGAAGCATCTTTCAGCACGTCGATAGACTCTATATCGTTGGGGTTAATGTCATCTATGTCACCTCCGGCAACACCGTCTATCACGAACAGCGGCGCACTGCTTGCATTTAACGAACGGTTACCACGCAAAAGTATCTCAGGAGAAGAACCTGCCTGTCCCGACGTTCTTGTAATGTCAAGACCGGAGATTTTACCCTGCAAGCCTTCCATGGCATTCATTACAGGAGCCTGCTTGATATCATCAGCCTTTACCGAGCTTATGGCACCGGTCAAATCGCGTTTCTTCTGAGTACCGTATCCGATAACCACAACCTCGTCAACAGCATTGCTTTCCGGTTTCATGACAACTTTCATACCATTACCTGCCTTTACAGTTATGTTCTCATATCCTATGTAAGAGAACTCCAGCATGTTCTTGCCTGTAGGTAAAGACAGACTGAATTTTCCGTCAAGATCGGTAACAGCAGCTGTTTGTGTTCCTTTAACGACAACAGTCACACCGATCATCGGTTCGCCGGTTTCGTCGACAACAGTTCCCGTTGCCTTTACGGTCTGATTAACACTCTGGTGCGCTACAGCTTCTCCCGGACGTGCATATACCGGACTCAGCCATCCTGCTGCTCCATGGAAAAGGAGTGCTAATGCAATGAATTTTGCGTTCTTCATCTTTTACTAATATTAAATTAATGTTGTTTATTTGTTTCTCTATTTTTATTTAGGAACCCCAAACATGTTATTTTCTGAACTTTACAGCATTACGGAAACCTTTGGCATTAGTTACCCACACAACATATACTCCCTCAGGAAGGGAACCGGCACTGATTGTGTTTTTGCCTTTATTTAGCGATGTTGTTATACGGCAACGTCCCATTGTGTCAAAGACATGTGCGCTGCATATGTCTTCGTCACTGTTTATTTCTAATGTATTGTCATGGTATTTAACCTCAAACTTCACGGCGTTTTCAACACGTATTGATGTAGGCGTGGCAAATGTGCCTGTTATTTCTTCTCCCATAAGACTGCACAAATACTTTTCAAGTGCCGTATAGCCTTCGGCATTTATATAGTTGCCGTCAGCCGGGTCGTCAGGGTTGAAACCGTTTGCCTTTTCCCATTCGTCCGGCATTCCGTCGCCGTCAGTGTCCCATCCTTCGGGTCTACTGTCGCGTTTCTCAGCCGGATAACTGTAAGAACCGTTTGCATTCTTAACCATTTCCGCGTCAAGAGGATCATCGATAATGCCAAGTCCGGCTCCTCTCGAACCGCCGTATATAGCCGTAGCAGTCCTGCATTCGTTTATAATGCGCTTCTCTATTCCGTCGCGGTTCAGACATCCTACCTTATTTAATACATTCTCGTATGCTGTTTCCGCATCTTCCATCTTGTTTTTATATGTATACGCCTCTATGTCGAACGAATATTGAGGATAGAATTTGGTAGGTGTTATCCAATCACTCTTAAGCACTACGATAGAAGGATTGTCATTCTTTATTCCTTTAGAATTATCCTTGGTCATGCTCTCGTTACCATTCATGAAGTTACCGCTGAAATGCCATTCGGAAATTTGCGTACCTACAGACGGACACATAAACCGATATGACTCGGGCTTCATAGACTGTTTGGATGCCGGTCCCGGCTGATAATAGTTGTTACAGTAATTCACCTGATGCGTCTTGTAACGTCCGCTTTGATTATTTTCTCCACCATATATGCCGCCCTGGCGTCCCCAGTTGTATATCACGTTGTTTAGAAATTCATTGTACACAATAAAATCGGTATCGCGTGCACCTTGAATGCGCGGGCTGCAGCTCTGGTTGTGTGCAAGCATGTTGTGATGGAACGTACTTTGGGAACCTCCCCACTGACATGCAAAACTTCTTGCCCCGCCCTTATGGTGACCGGCATCATAAAGCCCTTCGTGCAACAGACAATATTGATATGTCTGGAAATGAGTGGTCTGGTTGTTCACTATTTCCTCTGCACTCCAACCGAACGTACAATGGTCGAAAATCACCTGTTCCGCATTCTCTGCACAAAGAGCCTGGTCCACTATAGATGCGTTTTCAACAAGATCTGAACCGTCCCATCCTTTGGAACCGGTTCTGAACCTTATATTACGTACGACAAAATTCCGGCTTCCATTTATGGAGAATGTACGAGGATAAATGGTGATACCTTCTCCTGGCGCTGTCTGTCCGGCGATTGTCACGCCGGTGCTGCGTTTGATTTTTATTGCATCTTTCAAGATTATCCACCCTGAAACATTAAAAACAATAGTAATCGGGTCATCCGGATATTGTTTCAGTGCCCAACGGAATGAACCTTCCGGCGGATTGAGCGCATCATCCTCCAGAGTTGTTACAGTTACAACCTTACCTCCACGACCTCCGGTCGCAAATTTGCCGAAACCTTCAGCAGTGGGAAAAGCCGATATATTTTGTGTGACATCCGGATAATCGAAACTTTGAGCATTGGCTGTTGTAACACAGATAAACAGACAAGCCGAACTAAAAAAGAATTTTAATTTCTCGTAACGCATTAGATTATTATAGTTTATAATTAATATTCATTTTCCGTAAAATTCATCCTAAGCGAAGTGTAACTTATCGTGCCCCTTAAGGACTATCATGTCACTTATTTATTACAGTAATAGGGAGGTTGGCATTACGTGAATAGTAACATGAAAATATATTATTATAGTTGTATTACAAAAAGATGACACCAATCGGTGTACATTAGGCAAAGTCATATATCTATTCTGATAATCAAAATATTATACGTGTACCAATGTTGTACACCAATTAGTGACAATATTTTGTGTTTTGATATATTATGACCTTTTATTATTGAAATATTTGAAAGTTCCGGCAAACAAATATCGAGTGAGTTGTCTGAAAGAATATGTACAACTGTGAAAAACTATTCTGCGTATGTTCAGCAGCTTGCATGGAACATACTGACCATGTCTGGAGATGTAGTCGACGATACATCCTTTAATAATGGTCTCGAAGCTACTTTGGCACAAGTCATTCCTCTTTTTGTTGAGAATTATATCAGACCCTCTCTTTGAAATCTGGTTCAAGCGCGAGATGATGTAGATAATGCTTTCTTGGAAATAAGGTAATTTACAAAAAAGGGTTTGCGAGTACGGGAATTAACGTGAATAATAGAGTATAGCTCTATATATAATTGTTCGTCAAATAGACTGTAAAAACATGGTCATGTATAAAGGATAATATATTATCCCATCTTTCTCCTGTACATTAAACTTGTTCAATACAATAGAACGCTCTATTTTATCTTGAAACAATCTTATTGCAGCATTCAGGGATGCATGTTTCATATAATCATTTCCGGATTTTACTTCAATAATCGATATCCCATTGTTTTCATGAAAAATGAAGTCCAGTTCATGTTTGCTTTTACGGTCATAATAATTCAAGGCAAATCCCTTTTTCTTCAACTCCCCCGCAACATAATTCTCGGTAAGAGCACCTTCATTGACATTTATCTCACCGTTTAAAACTTTAAATTGCATCTTTGGTATGCTCATATTACACAGCAATCCGGTATCAAGCATGAAAAGTTTGTAAAGATTACGTTTTTCATGAAATGCGAACGGCAGTTCAAATGTTTTTGTATTATACGAAAAATACGCAACACCTGCATCTGCAAGCCATTGTGTTGCATCTCCGTATTTACGTTGCGATGCACCTTTCTCTATATCCGACAATACAAATTTTTTATCCTCCTTGCACAACTGTAAAGGTATTGCATCAAATACAAGCTTAGCCGTCTGCTTGTCCTTTCCTGCATATTTTGAAATATCGTCACGATAACTGTTGATAATGTCTTTTTGTATCTGTATAGTCCTTGACAGATCCTTATCATCCAAAAACGTAGCCACAACTTCCGGCATCCCGCCTACGACCATGTACTGACGAAATCTTTCCATTATTCTTTCATGCAAGAAATCAGTTACGGCTGTCTTGGTTATATAACTTTTTCTTAGGACGCCTATGACTTCCTCCGATATGCCGCATGCCCATAAAAATTCTTCAAAGTCAAGTGGGAACATGTCCACTTGATGTTCAAATCCTACAGGATACGACGAAACATCGCGATAGTTTATGCCAAGAAGTGAGCCGGACTCTATATAGTCATATTTCCCGTCTTCCACAAGAAACTTTATTGCAGTACGGGCATCAGGACAACTTTGGATCTCGTCAAAAAATATTAGTGTCTCTCCCTTGACAAACGGTCCATATCCCATTGCAGACAAGTTGAGAATTATGGTCTCGGCATTCTTATTACCGGCAAAAGCCTGTCTTGCTGTATGATCCTTTTCAAAGTTTATTTCTATAAACTGTCTGTAATTTTTCTTGCCGAAAATCCTTACGGCTGTAGTCTTGCCCACCTGCCGTGCGCCTCTTATAAGAAGAGCCTTATTGTTTTTATAGTTCTTCCAGTTGTCCAACTCATTATAGATCTTACGTTTCAGCATAAATCTGCAACTTTTTTCCACTAATAATGATGCAAATATACAACTTTTTTCCACTAATAACGATGCAAATATACAACTTTTTTCCACATTCTTTGTCTGTAATTGTACTCGGTTTGGAAAAATAGACTGTATCGGTGTGCTACTCAAGTATGTTATAAATAGATTGAAGGATGATATGCAGACGAAATCAAATTCATTTTATCCGACATCTTCTCCTGTGGCAGGAATCTGTCCGCCTATAGCAATTTTACATGATATACCGTCTGCCGGAACGAAACAACGTTGCTGTAAATAGTAGATAAACAGATGTTTATGCCTTGCATAGCTTATGCAGTTTGTGCTGTCTGATGCTGATATCCATCCCTGTTTATTATAGAATACATTATACTTTTGTTAATTATAACTAATGTAAGAATGTGATTAATGTTTTTTGTTAGTTATAATAAACAAAAACCTTATATTTGCAATATTCATAATGTATAATAAAAATCAATATGAAAGCTAAAGACTTCGCAACTTTGGAGACACCTATACTCCTCGCTTTTCCTGTTTATTCTTGCAATTGCTTTTTAGGACACGAGGTTGGTCATCCACAATAGGAAAGTCCACAGGCTTGACTTTCCCACGTTCCATAGGTAGGGTTTTATCGTGTCTGCATGATTATTCTTAATGCAAAGATCGAATAAGACGAAGTCAAATATAGGAATATTCTTTCTGAAGAGAGATAGCTGAAATGCAGTAAAATGCAGTTTTTTACAGTTTGAAATGCAGTAAAATGCAATAAAAGGAGTGTGATAATGCGGTAAAATACATGTTTGCCTTCATAATTCCGATGACCGACTTGGGTTAAATAAAAGGTTGCGGACACACAACATGTCCGCAACCTTTTTATTTATAAGATTATTACATTATTTGTTCTTGATAAACTTCTTGCCGTTCTGGATGTAAAGACCGTTTGCAAGACTTTCCTTTTCTGTGCCTACATAGCGACCGTCGATAGAATATATCTTGTTGTCATTGACATTCTCAACACCGTTTACAGTTACATTCTCGATAGCTGTAGGAGCGTTCTCTGTCCACTGCGGATTTTCAGCCGTTATGTCCAGATATGCCGTCTTTGCATCCGCGTCACCGCAAATGAGCGCAACGCCCATTACATACGCTTTCTTCTTGAACGATATCACGAACTTGCTGTCTGCAGTCCATGGAATCAGTTTCTCGCCCTGTATGATTGAAGTGCCATCGGGACCCGTTGCCTTCTCGTAGAACTGATAAAGCATGTTTACGAGTTCGGTATCGCCTCCCATGGTCATCTTTATTGTTCCTGCCGTGAGTTCTTCTGTCGTTCCATTCTGGTTGTTTGTCAGGTCGAGCACCAGTTTCAGTGGCTTGTTGAATGACATCTCTGTCCATGTCGTTGTCTCAAAACCGGGTGCATAATACGGATTAAGCTTGCGGTTAGTAGGATCACCCTCAAAATGGCAGTAGTCGTTGTCCACCGATGTTCCGGTGTACTGACGTGCATATGCCTGCAACTGTCCTTGCGAAGCCAGATAGAAGATAACTTTCTTTATATTCGACACACCCTGCGGATTGAATGTATCCTTGAACTTCAGCTCCGTATTCGAGTTCAGGCACGCATATGTTCCGGCCTTGAATGCTATACCGGTCTCGGCATCCGTATAGTCATTCTTCAGGATGTGATAGTTTGCACCGGCGGCCGTTCCGCCTGAAATAGGCAACGTGTTGTATTCCGCATCAAGGAATGCCTCTGAAATCTTGTCGATACATCCTCCGCCAATCTCATCACCTGCAAATCCCGGAGACACAGTTGTGCCGTCGGCAACTTTCATGGACGTTGTGAGGACATAGTT
>NZ_JABKKJ010000036.1 GCF_013166515.1 Xylanibacter caecicola
AAGAAACCTTTTCGTTTTGGCTTTTTGGACTGTTCCTGCACACTTTTCTGTACAATAACCGGAATTTGATTGGCTATCTTCTTGTTAATAGATTGTTGTTCATCCATTAACCGGACTATCTGGAACATCTGTCGTTCCTTATCCTCTAAAAGACTGCGCACACTATCGATGCGCTCTGCTGGATAGGTGGCCTTGAAACGGCAGAGCATACTGTCCATTGCCATACGCCGTGCATGGTAATGCTCGATATCTTTATCGTTCCATTCCAGTATTGTTTCACCCAATAGAGAAAATTTTATCATTTGAATATTGATATTGTTTATTTCTTTTCGGAGCTCGTCTATTTTTTTATTGCCAAGTTCTAATGCTTCTATCTCCTGCCATTCATAGAGGCTATTATATGCCATACATCCGATAAGAATGGAGATAAGTATATATCCCAACCGTATTGCCTTATAGAAATTTCCTGACCGCTCCATTATTTTAATGACATTGATTTTTGGAACATGAATAAAAGTTTATCTTTTTCGTTCATGCGGATATTATCAGAATAACCGTCTTTTGTTATTTGATACCCACATGGCTTAACCATAAAATGCCTAAGCCCTTAGTGTACGAACTTACTTCTGAGGCATAGTCTTTACTTGTATTTAATGGAACTTTCCCTTTAATATGACACCACTCATTATTACAACTGATGTCTTCAATCTCAGACATCAGTTTTTGCAAATCTGTAATAGCTTTGGAACTCGCTACTTGGGGTATCTGCAACTCAAAACAGAGCATCGGTTCGAGAATGTCCACACCTGACTGTTGCAAAGCCAGCCTGAAGACATAAGGGGTCAGCTGTCTGAAATCAGCAGGTGTACTTACCGGGCTATAATACTCGGCTTGAGTAAAAGTTACTTTCAGATCTGTCACTTCCCATCCATGTAAACCAGATTGGCAAGACATACGAATCCCTTCAAAAACGGCATTTTGAAAAGAATGGTTCAGATAACCATAGGAGATGTCACTTTCGATTTGCAACCCTGCCCCTAACGGTAAGGGTTCAAGAGTCAGCCCTATTGTGGCCCAGTAAGGGTTGGGTGGTACTTCGATCTGAATAATCTTATTGACCTTTTTTATAGGTCGTTCTTTGTAGATAGTCTTGATCTCATCAAAATGGACCTTTACGGAAAATCGTTCTTCCAGCAATGTCTGTATGATTTCCTTTTGGGTCAAACCATATAACGAGATTTCCAATTCATCACTATATGAGTTTATGGAAAAGGACAAAGACGGGTCTTCAATCCACAATGTATTCAGAGCGGATATCACCTTGCTTCTCTCTTCGGGCTTATTTGGCCGGACGGAGGATTTGAGAGCGGGATGCTGATGAGATAATCCTTGAATCAAACAAGGTTTAGCACCTAAATAATCTCCGATTCGAAAATCTTCTATATCTTCTACAATCGCGATATCATTGGCACCCACTTCATCAACATTTATCTCTCTGCCCTGATAAATAGTCTTTAGATTTTTAATCTTGATGAATTTTTCCGAATCGTTGATTCTTACAACGTCTCGAAGTCTCAGACTTCCGTCAATTATTTTAAGAAAACTTCTTTTATGCCCTTTGGGGTCATGCTCTATCTTATAGAGATAAGCTGAAAGTCTGTTTGAGACTGATGCCGGAGGAAGTATAAAAGAAGAAATGGCGTCCAACAACTCATTGATACCGATATTGAACATTGCTGATCCATGTAGCACCGGATAGACTTTGGCTTTTGCCACAAGAGCGATTATCGTATTCCAATAATCAGCCGGTGAAATTTCGCTATCCGCCAAATATCGTTCTAATATATCGTCGTCATGGTTGCATACAAATTCTTTGTATTCTTCCTTTATATATGTTTGGGAGCAAACCGGATAAACCGATCCATCGACAACAGTTTGCATAAACAGGACATCTTGCGACAGATTTGTTTTTATATCCATATACAAACGCTCCAAATTCACACCGGCACGGTCAATCTTATTGATAAATATAATTGTCGGGATTTGCAGCTTTTGTAAAGTACTGAACAGCAACTTTGTCTGCGCTTGTATGCCTTCCTTTGCGGATAAGATGAGGACTGCTCCATCAAGCATTTTGAATGTCCGCTCCACTTCCGCAATAAAATCCATGTGTCCCGGAGTGTCAATGATATTGCATTTCACTCCATTCCAGATAATAGATGTCGTAGAAGCCCGGACAGTAATTCCTCTACGTTTCTCTATATCCATAGAGTCCGTTATGGTGTCACCATTATCCACACGGCCGCACTTTTCCGTTGCTCCACTGGCAAACAGCAGATTCTCGGTTACGGAAGTTTTTCCTGCATCAATGTGAGCAAGAATTCCTAAATTTATAATATTCATTTGGATTAAGCAATAATATACTACAGTAGATGCATTGTCGAAACGCACCTTTTAATACCTCCTCGTAGCATATGAGAACTACAGGATTACTAACTCGTATTAATATGTATATTATTACTGCCGCATAACGATTACAAAATTACACAAAAAAATATATCTAACAAAAGTGGGAGGATTTTTTAACTTTTTACCATAGACATTTTATTAGGGAAGCGTAGGTTCAACTGGCAAGTACAAATAAGTAGAAATGTTTGAACAACACCGTTTTAGGAAGTTGAAAAATCAAGTTTCTCTCTCGGTATAGCGTTTATTTTGGCCAATATCTTCTTTAGTTTAGCATTTGTGTATTTCCCATTCGTGTTCTATTTAGCTCCTTATTATGAGTATGTAGCAAGTTACTTATCAAATTCAGCCTCTTTGAGGGTCAAATATGGTTTTGCAAATGGTGACTGACAAGACATAAACAAGGTCAGCAGGAATTTTTTACATAAATGGACATGAATGTATATAACCTAAAATAAGAATAAATTTTAATAAGGGCTGCCCAAAAAGAAAAAAATGCAGTTGCCATCCTATAGATACTTGCAGAAAGGATAAAATTTACTTTTAGACCTTTTGGGATAGCCCTTATTAATACTTCAGATAAAATTCCTTAGGTTATATTTTCAATCCTTTGGACCGGGTTTCCTCCTTGGCATACAGTCCCGGACGCCCGATTATGACATGGTTGGCAACGATACTATCCGCCGGACTGCGTATCTGCGGCGGTGCATTTTCGGGATATTGCGCCTGCCTGTTCCTCACATCTTCCGCTTCCGGCTTGAGCTGTTGCCCTTCATTCTCCTTTTCTGCGACTTCGGGCGTGGGTGGCGCAAGCTCCAGCTGAATTTTTCGGTCAAGGGCGGCAAGTTCGGACTTCAACTGCTTCAGCTCGTCCTCCTTCTTCCACACCTTACCCGCTATCTCCTGTAACTGCGGTATCTCCATCTCCAGCACCTCGTTCTTCGCCTTGTACTGGTCGATGATGGAGGGTATCCTCTCCATCGCGTTGAGGAAGTTGCGGGCGGCGGCCAACGGGTCAGCCATCGCCAGATGCCCGTTGTTGTAGGTGTACTTGTAGTTCCCCTCGACCACGAAGCGGTTGTCGGTGAACTCCAATCCCTCTTTGAGTATCCTTTCGCTCACCACCTTTATCGGAAAACCGTAAAGTTCACCGACCTGCGTGTACAACCCTCCGGTCGTGGCATTCTTGGCTATCTCCTGCAAACGCTTTCCGATGACCTTCTCATCGGCGGAATCCACTCCGTCCACCTTTATTATATTAAGGCGGTTGCCCTCCTTGTCGGTCTGCACCACCGACAGGAAGCGGTTCCAGTCCTCCGTCATGGCATCTATGAAAGCCGTGTTGTTGCGCAACTCGCCGGTCTTTGACTCCAGCTTGAACTCCGAATCACGCTTGCCCTTGTTGAACGACTTGCGTTCCCCTTCGAGCGATGCGATCCGCTTTTCCAGTTTCGCCTTGTCCAACAGGTCGGTATTGCCGGAGAGCAACGCCATGTATTCCGAGAAATTCATGCCCGATTTTTCGTCCATTGCCCCCTCGTCGATGGTACGCGCACCCATCGCACCGCTTTTGAGCTGGCTTATGAAAGTCTGCTTGCAGTGCAGGAGGTTGAACTTGTAGCTGTCCAGTGACTTCTCCACCGCGTAGATGATTACATCCACGTTGTTCCCGGCGAAATGTTTGGCAATCTCATTACCTGCCCTAACTCCGCGTCCGTCACGCTGTTGCAAGTCGGACGGTCGCCACGGCGTATCGAGATGATGGATAGCCACACACCGTTTCTGGGCGTTCACACCCGTTCCGAGCATAGAGGTAGAGCCGAACAGCACACGCACCGTCCCGGCGTTCATGGCGTCTATCACCGCCTTCCGCGCCTTGTCGGTCTTGCACTCCTGAATGAAGCGCACCTCGCTTGGCGGTATACCGTAGTCCTCCGTCAGTTTGCGCTTGATTTCCGAATAGACGTTCCACCCGTCGCCCGGCTGGTATGTCCCCAAATCAGAGAAAACGAACTGCGTGCCTTTCTGGGCGTCGTATTTTTGATAATACTCCGCGATCATCTTGGCACAGTGACTCGCTTTGTTGTCGGGATGATCTTCGTAATTCGGGTCTATCATGCGCATGTCGAGTGCCATTTTCCGGGCATAGTCCGTGGCGATGAGCATCTTCGCCTTTTCTTCCGTTTCCGAAAGCGGCAGCCTGCCCAACAAGGTGGCATCGCCCGTCTTGGCGAACTGCATCAGTTTCTGTATGAAGTCCTCCTGTTCCGGCGTGGGCGGTATATGGTGCAGTATCTCGTTCTTGGCAGGACGGTCAACGCCCACATCCTCCGCCGTGCGGTAGTCCGTGATTTCATTATAGAAGGCGGCAAGCTCCGGCACTTTGATGAAGTAGCGGAAACGCTCCTTCTGGACCACATTGTTCGTCACGTTAAATTCAAAATCCGTCGTCTTCTTGGCAAATATCGCCGCCCAAGCGTCGAAACACCTTATGTCCTGCCGTTCCAGCTCCTTCGGGCGCAGGTACTTGAACAGCAGGTACAATTCAGTCAGTGAGTTGCTGATAGTCGTGCCGGAGAGGAAGGTCGCACCCAAGTCTTTTCCTGTGCGCTCCTGTATGGTGCGTATGGCAAAGAGCATGTTAAGTGCCTTCTGGCTTCCCTCGCTGTTTCCCAATCCCGCCACACGGTCGTGGCGCGTGTTGAAAGTCAGATTCTTGAACTGGTGGCTCTCATCTATGAAGATGTGGTCGATGCCCATCTGCTTGAAATCCACCACGTCGTCCGTGCGTGACTTTATGGCGTGTTCCACCTTCTCCAGCTTCGCTTCAAGGTTGTGCTTGCGCTTCTCCAATCCTTTCAGCATCGCCCGCGACACGTTCTTTCCCTGCTGCCGTAGCACTTCGAGGTTTTCCTCCACCGTGTCAAGCTCTGCTTGCAGGATGCGCTGCTGCAATTCCGGCGACTGCGGTATCTTGCCGAACTGGTCGTGCGACATGATGACGCAATCGTAGTCGTTGTTCTTTATATTATTGAAGAAGCGCACACGGTTGGCGGTCGAAAAGTCCTTCTCCGAAGCGTACAGAATACGTGCGTTGGGATATGCCGCCTGATAGGTGGCTGCAATCTCCGCAACGTTGGCTTTCAGCCCGATAATCATCGGCTTGTGTGCCAAATTCAGACGCTTCATCTCATGCGCGGCGATGCACATTATCAGCGTCTTACCGGTTCCCACCTCGTGGTCGCAAATTCCGCCGCCGTTCTGTTTCAACATCCAGACGCAATCCATCTGTGAGGGATAGACGCTCTTGATACCCCGGCTTGCCAGCCCTTTCAGGTTGAGGTCGGGAAAGGTCTGATGGGAGCCGTCGTAGCGCGGGCGCACGAAACAGTTGAACTTGCGGTTATACATCGTCACAAGCCGCTCCTTGAACTGCGGCGACTGCTCTTCGAGCCATTCGGAGAAGCCGTTTCGTATCTCGTCAATCTTGGCGTTGGCGAGTTGTATTCCCTCGCTGTCGCGCATCTTGATGTCGTTGCCATGCTCGTCCTTGCCGATGGACTTCATCATGTCAGGGCAGGTGTTGTGCAGGGCGTGTTTTAGGAGGTGCATACCGTCATAGTTCCGGTAATACCCCTTCACCAGAAACTCGTCCGTGATTTTCATGGTGCGGTAGCCGCACACCACCGAAAACTCGTCCATGCTTGCGGAATAGGCGATTTTCACCTCCGTGTCGAACAGCCGGCTCATGTAGGCGGCATAGACACCCGTCGGAATCCAGCGTTCCCCGAAATTGAAGTCCAGATCCTCGAAGGCGATGCGCTGCGGCTCGGCATCTTTCAGAGCCTCCAACGCCTGCTTCACCTCCGGCATACGCTCATTTTCGGGATTGTCACCCATCCATGCCTCTATGCGTTCCGCTTTCTCTATGACATTTCCGGCGATGAAACGGTCTTTGATTTCGTAACCGGTCACGAGCGGATTGTAGTAGATGCGCCCTTGCAGGGCAGTGAGCAAATCCTCCGCCGTGCTGTCGGTTATCTCCCGCATATAGTCGAGATTGACCGTACCATATTTGTTGAGCGACGCAGACAGGGCTTCTTCGGGAGAGCCTACGTTGGCATGGCTCTCCACCGCGAAGGAAACAGGATGCTCGAAGATGTCCGCCTTGACGAACTTTCCGTTTTCCATCCGTTCCAGCGAAAGGATGTCGCGCCCGCCCGCATCCATCATCACTAACTTCACGTTCTGCTTGGCGTTGAGGTTGCCGTAGCGCATGACAAACTCATCGTAACAGGTATTCAGATGCTCTCGCCACGGAACATTTGCCTCGCGCCGGAGCGATTCATAACGGTACAGACGCTCGTAGGCGTCACGCAGCGACACATACAACAACGCCTTTTCCTTCTGGTATCCTTTCAGGTCGAGCGGCTGGAATGTCGCCCCGTATGGCGTGATGTCTTTCAGGTAGCCGATGTTATGACGCCCCCGGTCAGCCACCAGCGACCCTTCGCGCAGGTGCATCTCCGGCGTGCGGTGGTAGGCACGCGGAGAAAGGTCCACGACTTCCTCCTTCGGCTTTTCCGCTTCGATGTCGGGGAAAAGGAAAGTCCCCACCGCTTCCGATGGGGTATCTGTAACGGCAGGTGCGGCGACTGCCTCCGGCTGTGTTTCCTCCTGTCGTGGCTGCTCACGGGAAGTTTCCGGCACGGCTTTCACTTCCGTCTTTTCCGCCACTTGTTTCTCGTTATGCTGCCTTGCCAGTTCCCGAAGTTCTTTCCTACGCTCCGGCGTCAAACCCATCATCATTTCATAGAAACCGTTGATGGGAGGATTGGTATCCCAGTCCAGTGTGGCATAGATGTCGTCCGGGTCGGCAGGCTTGGCGGTGTTCTCCGCTTTCACCTCCTTATTCTCCATTGCGGGTTTTGCAGTTGGAGCTGTCGGTGTAACCGTGACTTTCGGTTTGGGCGGAGTGGACTTTGCCGTAACTGCCTTTTTCACCGTCTTTTTCTTTTTGGAGGTTTTCGGTTGGCTGACCTCTTCCGTCATCCCCCAGAGGTCAAGCAGGGTGAGCTGCACGCCTGCGGAATATTGCGGGCGCGGTTCTATCTCCGGCTTTTCATCTGCGGGTTGCGGCTTTTCTGTCGGAGTTTCCACCGTCTGCGCCGAGGATACTGTTTCCAATTTTATGGCAGGACGCTCTACTTTATTTTGAACGGCAACTTTTTCTTCCGTTCCTGCCTGCCGGATTGAACCCGAATACAAGCGCATGGCAAGCCTGTAATGGAAATCCTCGTCGAGCATACGGCGCAAATCCCCGGCGATGCCTGCTGCCTTGCCCTCGTGCAGATAAACCATAGCGGGCTTCCCGTAGGGGTCTGTGTCAAGTTTCGCCATCGTATGCACGATGCGTTCCGGGTGGTGGATGAAATAGGCGTTGTCGGTCAGGGCGGTTTTCGTGTCCGTCTGTATCACGGTCATCAGCCGCTCGTCCTGCGACATTTCCTTCTTGCTGAGGTTCTTTTGCAGGACAATCAGGTCACTGCCCACCTCCGTGCCCGCGTTGTCCGTGAACAGGTTGTTGGGCAGGCGTATCGCGGATACCAGATTGGCCTGACTGAACAGCTCGTTACGCACGGAGGTCTTGGTGCTATTCAATACCCCTTGCGAGGTGATGAACGCCACGATACCGCCGTCACGCACGGCATCCAGTCCTTTGAGAAAGAAATAGTTGTGGATGGTTTTCTGGGCGGAGCGTCTGCCGAAAGAGTCGCTCCGCTGAAACTCCGCGTCGAACACGGCAATGTCACCGAACGGAATGTTGGACACCGCCAAGTCGAAATAATTGTTGAACGGTCTTTCGATTTTCTCAAAACCGCAGGTGCGCATTTTCTGGTCGGGATAGAGATGCCTCAAGATTGTACCCGTGAGCAGATCCTTCTCGAAAGCCATCACATCCGCATTGGGGCTGTGCCGCAGCATGGAATCCACGAACACGCCGACACCTGCCGACGGTTCGAGCATACGGGCGGGGCGGACGCTGTAATCTGCCAGCACGTCCGCGATGGTGTCGGTTATCTCTTTGGGGGTGTAGAAAGCGGTCAGCACGGACGCTTTCAGCGAATCCACAAACCGCTTGTACTCCGTTTCGTCCTTGCTGTTCTCACGAATGAGCCTGTGCAGCTCCACCGTCGGGGCGAACAGTTCGAGATCGGATTTCGCCCACCAGATGGCATCCGTCAGTTCCTTTGCAGGGTTGAGAATACATTTCAGACCTCCGAAACCGCAGTACCTTTGGAGTATGGCACGCTCTTCGGTTGTCGCTGTTCTCTGTTCCCTGTCAAGTATGAATGCCGTC
The DNA here is from genome assembly GCF_013166515.1 of Xylanibacter caecicola. GTDB lineage: Bacteria > Bacteroidota > Bacteroidia > Bacteroidales > Bacteroidaceae > Prevotella > Prevotella caecicola. The sequence continues at coordinate 8,828 of NZ_JABKKJ010000036.1, forward strand.
CGTATCGCCTCGATGTTGTCCCGCAGTTTCTGTTTGCGGTTAAACGCCATATTCCCCGATATAAAGAACTGTCGCTCCCGTCAGCTCCGTGTAAAGCAGGTCGTAATCGGAAGACAGGGCGAAGTTGTCGTCCGAAAGGTCATAGACGGAGAACACGTTGCCGACAAGCGGCAGGAGTTTATGGATAAAGGCTTCTTGTTTCTCTTCCGGCACTTCATCGGCAAACTCGTTTTCCACGACTTCGCGGAGAATGGCGTAACGGGAATAACGCAGCCCGCGCAGCAGCGTGTCCATAGCCAGCTCCTGCGCACCGTCGGTGGGATAGCCTTCGAGCCGAGCCTTTTCATACGTTTCGGCGGCATGGTCGGCCCGTTCCCGTATGAAAGCAGTGTCGCCAGCCTGTTCAAACTTGTTCGTGCGGAGATAGTCCAGCAGGTACAGACCGTAATAGGAAAAGTCGGTCTGACCCTCGTTTTTCTTCTTGTTGTTCATTACTTTGGAGTTTAGTGGATTGATATTTAACGGGATAATCGGTTGAGAAAAGGAAGAAAAAGGCACTCGGTATCCCTCCGAGTGCCACCACTAAATCCAAAGTATGAGTGTAATCCGGTATCGAAGAACAATTCATTACTCTGAACAAGTGGCAAAGTTAATACTATTTCTTCCGTCCTGAAAATTTCTTGCCCTTTTTAGCCTCCGGGAACACGAAAGTCGTGTTATATTCCCCGTCAAAGGCTACGACGGCATCGAAGCTCTTGCCCTGTTTGCTCTTGAACCCTTTGAGCAGCTTGGTGTGTCCTTCTGTGAGCAGTTCCCTGATTTCATCGTCGGAAATGGTGCGTCCCGCTTTCAGCCGGAACACGGGCAGTCCACACTCCGTGTTGTCGCAGCGTACTACCTTGCCGTAGAACCGCATCCTGCCCGTGCCGCACTTGGGACACGCGCAGCCGGAGTCTCGGCTGCCGAAGAGCTTGTCGCACGAGAGCAGTTCGGAGGTGATTTCCCGTGTGTACGCCTCTATCTCCTTGCGGAAGGTGTCGGCGGACAGTTCTCCGCGCTCGATGCGTGCCAGTTCCTTTTCCCATTCGCCCGTCATGGCTACATCGGCGATGCGCATCTTCTTGACAACGGAGTTAAGGGCAAGCCCCTTTTCAGTAGGGACAAGCGATTTCTTGCAGCGTTCCATGTAACCGCGCTTGAAGAGCGTCTCGATGATGGAGGCGCGTGTGGCGGGAGTGCCGATGCCGCAGTCCTTCATCGCCTGACGCAGCGCGTCGTCCTCGATTTCCTTGCCCGCCGTTTCCATAGCGGACAGCAGGGTAGCTTCGGTATGCAGCGGTTTTGGCTTGGTTTTTCCTTCCGTGATGGAAGAGGCTTTCAGTGTCAGCGTGTCGCCTTCCATCCAGCCGGGGATGGTGGTCTCCTCCTTGTTTTCCTCTCCATATACGGCACGCCATCCGGCTTGCCTGATGACGCTGCCTTTCACGGTGAACTCCACTCCGGCACATTCCGCCGTGACAGCGGTCACGTCTTTGACACATTTTTCGGAGAATGCCTCGACCATGCGTCCGGCAATCATGTGGTAGAGGATGCCGTCCTCTTTGGAGAGGAAGAGCGGCTTCTCGCCCGTGACGAGCAGGGCATGGTGGTCCGTCACCTTGCCGTTGTCCACGCTGCGGCGTGTCGGGGCGGCTTTCGCCCGCACCTTGTCTTTCCATTCGGGCTGCGTGCCGATGAAGGCGAGCAACTTGGGGATTTCGGCGTACACGTCTTCGGGGATGTAGCGGCTACCCGTTCTCGGATAGGTTATCAGTTTCTTCTCGTAGAGTTTTTGCGCAGTTTCAAGCGTCTGTTCCGCCGTGAAACCGTGCTTGGCGTTGGCTTCCTTCTGGAGTGTGGTCAGGTCGTACAGGAGCGGTGTTTCCTCCGTCTTCTCCTTGCGCTCGGCTTTCGTTACCGTTGCGCAGCCTGCCGCCTTTACCTTATTGTATAGTTCCATAGCCGCCTCTTTCTCTTTCCATTTCTCGGAGGAAGAGAACTTCACGACCTCGCCGTCGCAACCGTCCGTTACGATATGGAGTTGCCAGAAGGCTTCGGGCGTGAAACGGCGGTTCTCCCAGTAGCGTTCACATACCATAGCCAACGTGGGTGTCTGCACCCGTCCGACCGAGTAAGTGCCGTGTCCGGCGGCGATGGAGAGTGCCTGCGTGCCGTTGATGCCCACGAGCCAGTCGGATTCGCTCCGCGCTTTGGCGGCGAGGTAGAGGTTGTCGTATTTGCTGCCGTCTTCGAGTTTCCGCAGTCCCTCGCGGATAGCTTTGTCGGTGAGAGAGCTGATCCACAGGCGCACGAAAGGAGTGGTGCAACCCGTATAGTGGTAGAGGTAGCGGAAGATAAGCTCTCCCTCGCGTCCGGCATCGGTCGCCACGATGATATGTTCGCTTGTGTCGAACAGTCTTTTGATGACTTTTATCTGCGACACCACGCCGCTGTCGGGCTTGTAACCTTTCTCCGTCCTGACCTGACGGGGGACGAGCGTGAATGTGTCGGGAATAATCGGGAGGTTGTCACGGACAAATCCGCGCACGCCGTAGCCGTCGGGCATGGCAAGCTGTACGAGGTGTCCGAATGCCCATGTCACGGCATAACCGCCTCCCTCGAAATATCCTTCCTCTCTCTTTGTCGCGCCCACGATGCGGGCGATTTCACGTGCCACGGAGGGCTTTTCTGCAATGATTGTCTTCATGTCTTCTTCTTTTTTGTTGATACTTTGGATTTTATTTTGGATTCAGTGGCGGACACGGGATTACATTTTCATGCCCTTGCCCGTTTTCTTCTGCGGCTTCTCCTGCTGCTGTTGCTGGCGGGCGTCCTTCGGGTTGGTCTGACCTTTCTGCAACGGCTCTCTCAGATTCTTTGTAGCCTCGTTGGTCTTGCCATCGTTGTTCACCGCCACCTGCGTGCGGCTCTCGTTGGACGGAGCAACCTGCTGTGCATTGTCAGGGTTCGTGTCGTAGCGGTACGGGCGTCCCTTCTCCGGGTTGAACTTGATATACATCGTGGCATGGAAGCCCTGCTTGTCGGTCACGTTCTCCAGCTTCACGGCTTTACCCGCCACATAGTCGGCTTTCTGCTGGTCGGTGAAGCTCACGCCGCTCCATTTGCTGATGGGGCGGATGCTGCCGTCCTCGTTCGTCCACGTGTTGCGGCGTTGCTCCTTCTTGGTCTGTGCGGCATTTTCCCCGCCCTGCGCCTGACTTTTCGACGTGTCGCCTTTGGCTTCCTGCGCCTGTGCGGTACGGGGCGACTTGCCGGTTCCCGGCACGAACTCCACGCCGCGCTGCTCCACGTTCACTTGCAGGGTGGTGACGAACTTCCTGCCGTCGTTGCGCTTGATGAGCTTGTCGCGCACGGGCAGTCCGGCGCGGAGCATGTCCCGTTCCTGCGCGGTGATTTCCGTCTTGCCGATGCGCTCCGGGATGCGCACCTTGCTTGCCGGAATGTCCGTGATTTCATTCGTCTTGCGGTCGATGCTGATGTAGGAGGGGATAATCTCACCCGTTTCCCTGTCCACGATGTCCACGACCCTGCCGAGGTTGCCCGTCTCGCGCAGGTTCTTCCGGTCGTCGTCGGAGAATTTGTGTTCTTTGTACTCGTCCAGTTTCTGCTCCTTGCGGATGAAGTGCGGCACGAGGCTGATGTTTCCCTCGCCGTCCTTCTTGAAGGAAAGGCGGGCGTCCAGCTCGAACGATTCGCCGCCAAAGGTCGGTTTGACCTTTACCAAGTCGGACTTGCCATAGTTGAGCATCTTCGTAAGGTCGCCGGACTTTTCAAGGTTGTCCCGCTTTACGCCCCATCTGTCCTCCAGCTCCTGCCAGTTGATTTTACTCTCGTCGATGGGCTGGTAGCCACGTTTGCCCTGCATCTGTTCGGATTTGTCCTGTTGCTGTTCTTTCCGTTGTTCCATGTTCTCCTGTTTTTGAGGTTCTTGTTTCTCTGTCTGTTGTGCTGCCATCTCTTCCTGCACCTTCTTCTCATAGTCGGAGGTGTCCACCTTGTGAGGGGCGAGCAGCTCCTTGTTCGCTTCGGGGTCTTTCAGCAGTTGCTTCATCACCTCTAAGAGATTTTCAGCTTGGTCTGCCGCAATGCGGTAGAAACCGAAGCGGCTGGGTTCCTTGCACTGCCGGAAGAAGTTCTTGAAGAAGTTGTCCAGCACGTCGCCATGTCGGTCGAATTGCAGGAAACTCTGCGCGTTCTCCGCTTTCGCGGGGGTACGTTTGGGTGTGCCGTCCGCGTTCAGCCCGGCTACCACGCTGATCTCGCCCGTCTTCTCGTCACGGACTACCAGCACGTCCTTTTCGTCTTTTTTCTTTGCCATCTGAAAAATGTTTTAATGGGTTATTTATGAAAGAAATTATGGATACGAGCCTTGTAGAAGGCTATATCTTCCTTTTTGAAGTCCTTGATATGGTTGGAAAGGAATGTCAGCACGTCCTCCTCGCTGTAATAGGTCTTCTT
>NZ_JABKKJ010000037.1 GCF_013166515.1 Xylanibacter caecicola
TTATAGGCGGCAAAGGTATCAAATGAAATCGTCGTGAAATCGTCGCGCTCGAAAAATCTCTGTAACTAACTAAATTTCAAACATTTCAAAGAACTATTTTGGATTTTAATGGGACAGCAATGATTTTTAGATATTATTTTGCCTTGTTTTACCTAAAACGCAAATGTTTTCTTGCGTATTACAACTATTTTGGGATATTTTATGTAATTTTGCAACAGATGAATAAAAGTACATAGCATGGCTGCACAAATAAAGAAAAGCATCAATTGTATTAAATCTGTATTAACAGAACAAGGACGAACAAATAAATGGCTGGCGGTACAGTTAAATAAAGACCAAGCTACTGTATCAAAATGGTGTACTAATACGGCACAGCCAGGATTAGAGACATTAGTAAAGATTGCAGAATGCCTAAATGTTGATGCCAGAGATTTGATTGTTCCTACAAAGAAGATATAACAGTTCTAAATGAAAGAGATATGGCAACATCAATAAATCTGTCAAAGATTACAAAAGTTGATCTCCGTGACTGCTGGCAGAATGAGGCAACAGACTTTACTCCATGGCTTGCAACAGAGGATAATATGTCTCTGCTTGCAGATGCACTTGGAATGAATGAACTTGAAGTTAAAGCACAGGAAGAACATGTTGGTCCTTTCCGTGCTGACATCCTTTGTGTAGATTCCGGTACAGACAAACTAGTGTTGGTAGAAAACCAGTTGGAGAAAACTGACCATAATCATTTAGGGCAGATTTTGACATACGCTGCGGGACTTGATGCTGTGACTATTATTTGGATTGCCGAACGCTTTACAGAAGAACATCGAGCTGCCATTGACTGGTTGAACCGTATTACAGACAAAGAGTTCAATTTCTTTGGTGTGGAAATAGGGTTGATAAAGATTGGTAGTAGTCCCGCAGCTCCAATATTTAATGTTATCGCAAAACCAAATGGTTGGTCAAAAGATGTTCGCACATCATCTAGTCAGACATCTAATGAAAAGCGCACAGAAGCAGAACTGTATAGATATGAATTTTGGTCTGCCTTTTGTGAATATATGCTTAATAACCCATCCAAGAAGTTCCGTGCCCAATCTCCTTCTTATAACCACTGGATGAATATTGCTATAGGACGTTCAAATTTCCAGATTTGTCTTCTTCTTAATTCAAGAGAACAGAAAATAACAGTCCAATTATATCTTGGGGATGACATGAACAAGAAATACTTTGATGCGTTACTTGTATACAAAGACGATGCAGAAACAGAAAGCCCTGTCCCCAATCTCGATTGTTCCTTCCGGTATTATAATGCTTTTTAGTACAGATGCATTAAAAAAGGCGGAATTACCTATAACCCTCAATGTTGAAGGAAAATCTATGGTTTCCACATGTACATACGTAAAGGCTCCTTCACCAATGGTCTCAAGATTTCGCGGAAGCTTCAAACTTGTAAACCAGGCACTGCTTGACATATATCCTCTAAAACCATAATCCGGTATCAATCCGTCTTCTACGTCACACCCACTCATATCGAGTTTTCTCAACATTCCATTCAACTTGCAATCGTTAAGCACCTTGATATTGGCATGGCTCAGATAACCAGTCACTGCAACAGCTTCTAACTTGTACTTGTCATCTCCAAGCAACACGCTCAGGTCATCATCCTTTGTCAGTTCCACTGTACGTACAACCTGTGCATTAGTGTAGCATGACGCTACAAACATAATAATCAAAAGAAAAACTTTATTCATAAGATTTATTTTAATAGTTTTTGTATCATATAAGTAGAAATGTTTTAGCAAAAGTACTTTTTTATTCCGAAACATTACCATATATCATGAAATATTTGTTCTTTCACTACAACATTTGTATCAGAAAAAGCATTGTCATTAAACATCGCGTTCATCGGGATGACACCATGCTCCATCAATGTAGAGCCTATATAATAATCAACATCTTTCCCCTCAAACAAAGATTTCACTTTATTCAAAGCATCTTCCTCCGTAATGTATCTTAAACTTATCGAACCACCGGGCGGTAATACTTGGGCAAATCCTGCAACCGATGCTAAAATCAGTGCAATTGTAAATAAAAGTTTTTTCATTGTCATTAGTTTTTATTAAAGGTTAGTAAAATATCCGTATAGACAGTTCTCATCATAATATAATTCTATCGAATACTTATCATTCTGATATTCTTCAGGAATATTAACAATATTGTCTGAAGGATGCAACGTTAAAAGTTCGTCACTGATAACAGTACCCGATACATCTTTAATTATTACACGAACATCTGATACAAGCGTATCGGAGGTTATTACAATTTCAGAACCTTCATCAGTTACAACAGGTATTTCATAGCGATGATTACGATCTCTATCATCAAAAGAGCTATTCAATGTAACAATGTTTCCTGCATGTGACGTTATTCTAAACGCCACAACTAAAAACGTCATTAAAACCTTTTTATTCATACTTTTTACATTTAAAGTTAAACTTATATTCAAAAGTACAAATAAAAAAGCGCGTGATTATATAAAATGAGTTTACAAATATTTTACATTTTATATACCATTAACCTTCCACCTGAAAATCTGTTTACAAATATTTTACAAATCAGTGATATCACGCTAACTTACAATGATTTAACAAATTCATCGATATCTACGGCATAACCTTCTTTACCAAACATTTTAATGTATAGACGTTTCCTTGCAAGAGACATCGCACCGGTACTTCTGTTTAATAAAGATGCTATTTCTCTTATACCAAAACCTAAACGGATAAGCAAACACATACGATACTCTTGATCACTTATGGGATAGAGGCTGTAAAGGCGCGTTTTAAAAACTTCAACAATATCATTTACACAAATATCTATTTCATCCCATTCTTTCTTCGTTATATTCTTGCTTTGTTCTAACTTAGACCTCGTTAGTTTATATGCATTAGAATTTAGCAATCTTTCTGCAATAAAGTCCCTCCTTTTAATTTCACGCTCAGCCTTCTCATTTGCAAAAAGCAAGTCTGCCTTCTGTTCCATTAATTGAGACATCAATTCTTTGGTCTTATGATTTGCCGTATTTAACTGTTCTTCCAACAATCTTATTTTCTTGTTATTCTCTTTTATATATTCAGAACTATGTTCGTTTCTTTCCTTTTCTATACGTTTTAAGATTTGGATTTGCAATTCTAATCTCAATCGTTTTTGTATTGCACGTCTGCTATAAAATACAAATAACAAGATACATATACAACAAAATACTGATATCAATATAATGACAACTAAACGGTGAGAATTTTCTATTCTTAACTTAAGATTCTCTTTCTCACGTATTTGATAATTATAAATAGCATTCATACGTACTACACTTTCTGTAGCAGTTATATTATTTACAGAATCTCTATATTGCTCATATAAACATAAAGACTTTATCATTTCATCGTAACGCCCTTCTTTAAGATAAATTTCGACAAGTTTCCTGCTTGCATTCTGCTTAGCATACACAGAACCTGTTTCTACAAGAATATTACAATAATATTTTGCTGAATCATATTGTTTCGTATTCATATAAATATCTGAAGCCATTGCATATCGTGCATTGATATTAATTGTATCAGAATACAATAAGGGGAACAGACATCCCTTTGCTTTCTCATATTCCTTATGTTCTATATAAAAAGATGTCATCTGCCATAATACAGACTTCTCCAACTTCTTATCATTATTTTTACGGGCAAGACTACACGCTTTGTTATAATAAACAAGACTGCTGTCTTTTAGTTTCTTTTTATTATATGTATAACCTAAAGCCTCCAAACAATAAACTGCCGCAACTATATCTTTATTAATGCTGTCATAATGATAAGCCTCAAGATACATTTTAACAGCTTCATCATAAAAATATTGATACAAAAATAATTCTCCCATCTGATAACACGTATTGCTTCTTAATCTTAAGTCTGCATCTTTCGGCATCACATCCAATGCTTTCTGAAAATAGTCGAGCGCCATAGGGGCATCGTTCATGTCACGATAAACGCTGCCGGCATAATAATATGTCTCTGCCAACAGTTTCTTATCTCCATGTTTCTCGTAATACTCTATAAGGGGCAATATCAACGTGTCTGACTTGTGCTGTATATATGCCTTGTCTGCCGCCTTTATACACAACAGACGGTAAAACATACGCTCATGCTCAGGAGCTGAAGCCATTTCGGCACGCATGGAATCAAGCATGCTCACGGCAAATTGAGGATTTGCGGAAGACAGACTGTCTGCCACAAGCAATGAACTCCGGAAAGAATGCCCGGAGCATGCCGCTATAATAAAAACTGTAACAAGTATAGATATGTATAACAAGTGTTTCATGATCAATAGCAATATTAGTATCAGGGCAGTTTTTAAAGGTTTTCTTTATACCTGCACATCAGATGTCTACTTTTTATCACCACAAATATACTCAGAATATTCGACAAAACAAAATAGCGAAAGTCGGGCTTTAGCTCGGTTCGCGGTGGCGAAGCCGATTTTGTGAGTCACAATATACGCATAAGTCGAGAGCAAAACAACAAATTTATTTGTTTTTTTGCCGAGCGAGAGTATATTGGACGAAGCCGAAGGTGAAGTCAAATGTAATAATATTCTCTAAAATATTAAAATCACATCAGGACTTTAATCCGGCACCGATATCAATCCGATACTTTAAGAGGGATAATTGTTACAAAACGTAACTGCCAATTTTTATGATTAAAAAAGCTATGCTTTTTAATGCGTAAAACTATGCCTTTTGCCTTGAAAAGCATAGCTTTACGAAACTTATATATAGCATATAAAAACTGTAATACAACATTGCTTCTGACAAAAGAAGCATAGCTTTTATGATCTATAATAAGATAAAAACAATTTGCATATAACATTAGGAATAAAGAAATACAAAAATTAAATGAGAGTATACCCATGTATATGAGCATCCGCAAACACGGTATACACAATCCGGGAATACCCTCATGACAATATGCGGCGATATCTTTATACTAAAAGTATCGCCACATATTATTTAATATGTAATCTTAATTATTGCAATTCATCAGTCATCTATTTTGAAACGCCATATCTGATAATTGCCTTTCTTTCCTCCACGGTCTGAAACAAAATAGATATATCCGTCTGTTGTCCAATAAGGCTCGGCATCATAAGATTTGTTTACCGTCAACTGGGTAAGGTTATCTCCGTTTACATTTATTACATATATGTCAAAATCTTTCTTGTCCTTTTTCAATGACTGGAAAACAATACGCTTACCATCCGGACTCCAGCACGGATTATGAGCATAACCCTTTTTCGCGTCTGTTATCTGAACCTGATTACTTCCGTCAAGTCCCATGGTCCAGATACCGCAACTCTTTGCATCCGACGCATATTTTACATAGGCAATAGTCTTGTTGTCAGGTGACAAACGAGGCTGATATCCGTTACCAAGCAATATATTCTCACCTGTCTCCAGATTGCGCAACCATATTTCGCTATTCTCTATTATCGTAATATTGCTTCCTAAGCCAAACAGCAATGAACCTAAATTCATTGAACGGGCATAAGAATATGCAACCTTGTCATAAACAAGCAGTTTGCCGTCGCTCGATATACAAGGGTTGCCTTCATAGGCATTGGAACTTTCGGTTATCTGTGTCAGTGTCTTGCCGTTTGTCGCAGCCATCATAAATATGTCTGAAGTTGAACTGCCTTCATTCTGACATCTGAAAACAATCTTGTCAATTGCAGGGCTGTAAAACGGCTGATAATTAAGGTTCTTTCCACTTGTCTTCTGACTTGATGCACTGGCAAACGGGTTTTCTTTCTTAAAGATGTTAAAATAACGTCCACCCTCTCGCGCTGCATAAAAAAGATTCTGACCATTGTCTCCTCCATAAGGATTGATACAAGGCTCTTCACTGTCAGTTACTTTCGTCAGTGCAGACAAGTGTTCATCACCGGATGTAATTGCAAACTGCGTACTACTGCAACTTGTAAATACTGCAGCAACCACGGTGATACAAAAAAATGTTCTTTTCATCGTATTTTATTAGTTACGCCTGTAGTCCCCATATATCGGCTTTTATAAAACATTAAAAGGTGTGGGAACAATATTGCTTTATCCACTGACAGGCTTCTCGCATTGCCCATGATACAGATAAAGCAATAGCCCACACCCATAGAATATATCGGTTTTTATAAAAAAGGATATACCAATGGATATGACGCTATCGCTATTATCTCCGTATCACATTCAAATTTTGCGAGAATTTGTCAGTTGAAGATAATTTCAATAACACCCATTTATTTAACAATGTTGTTCTTTGACACCACAAAGACCATTCCATGCAGTACTTTTGCCCTTTACTTATCAGTATGGAAACATGAAGCATATCTTCGGACAATCCACTGCACATGCAAAGATACGCAATATTTCCTTATGACCAAACAACATAAAAAGTTTTTTATTTCTATTGTAGAAATAATATAATAAGATAATAAAGAATTGTGGATTTTATATCAGTCCCTCCTGCCAAACACATATCTCACCATCATAAAGTTTACCGGAATGGCTATGCAATAAACCGGAACGGGGGCAAACGAACGACTTATGCCAAGACAAAGAAATATATTGAGAAGACAAACCTGCAACAGATAGTTTATTACATGTGCACCGCCAAAGCCCAGTCCGTTCTTTACGGATGTCTTCTTGCGAAACGTAAAGCGGGCGGAAAGAATATAGTTGAAGATAAAACTGACGACATATCCCGCAGTATATGCCACATTTACATCGATGCCCAGCTGCAGCACGTAATATATTCCATAGTGTATAGCCGTGGCTAAAGCCCCGACAATAACAAAACGCAATGCCTCTCCTGCCTGTTTCTTGTCTTTAACCAATCTGTCAAACGATAACATACTTACAACAATTAAAAACTGAAAATCAAACGCATATATAAATAAGAAATGTTATGGCAGAACTGATATTGTCATCATTATAAATCCGGACATTCACTTAAAAACCATGCAATATCATTCAAACATCCGCGACCATTCCATGAAACGCCCCACTCCTTCGTCACCAAACTTGGCAAGACTGCGTGCAGCCTGTTCAACGGTCTTTTCCGTATCAAGGCGTGTCTTTGAAAAGAACTTGTCGGCATAGCATATTATCTTTTCCTCCGTTGTTTCGGGCAGCAGACTTATATGCGGCAAGGGAAGATTTTGCGACACTATGTCTTCAAGCGACAGTCCTGCCCCCGTATGCCGCTCGCATACCCTTGCATGCGCCGGAAGTCCTTCCTTGCGCAACAAGTCCGCACCCAGTATTCCATGCCGTATGTATGGTTCCGTGCCGTAGCACTTTATCCCGGGTGCATCGGTATATATTATGCCTATGTCATGAAGCATGGATGCCTCATACACAAAGTCGCGGTCTGCACCAAGTTCCGGATGTGCCGCAACTATGCGCAATGCCTTCTGCGCCACCGACATGCTGTGGCGCACCAGTATGTCCTTAAGTTCGGCATTTCCTTTATAATACTTGTCTACAATCTTTTCCCAATCCATGATATTAAAAAAAAGGGTGTATCAAAACTCAATATTTACTGCGTGTAGGGACTTTACCTTTGCGTATAAAAGTAAAGTCCCTACAAGAGTATGATTATTTGTTTGACACACCCTCACTAATCAAATCAATCCTCTTTATGTTCTCTCTCGATATATCCTATAACGTCACCCTTATTTACCTTAGAGCCTTGCTTGGCTGCTATCTCCACAAGCTTGCCTCCGAGACATGCCTTTATCGGCATTATCTGTCCCCATGGAGCCTGTATGTAACAGAAAGTGTCGCCCTCTTTGTATTCACTGCCGATAAACGGCTCTATACAAGGCACGCACTCGCTTCCGCCACCGAACTCGAAGAATATCTGTCCTTTGACAGGAGCTACAATGGCATCCGCCTTTGCATGCTTGAACGCTGCTATCTCCTCCGGAGAAAGCGAGGCTCCGAGTTTTGCATCCTTTGCTTTCTGCAAGTCGGCAAGGAAACGCTTCTTGGCAATTCCGCTCTTATAGTCGCGATACTGCTCAGGGTGCATGGCAAGTTCGTACAGCTCTTCATCGTCCTGACCGCAGTCCCAGCCGTTGTCTGCCATTTCTTTTCTGAAACCGTCAAGGGCATCGGGTATAAGCGTATGCGGATCGGCGTCAGTAAACTCGTATCCTTTCTTCTTGGCAAGCTCTACAAGCTCCTCGTCTATCGTACCGGGTATCGTACCGCTCTTGCCGAGTATCATGCCCCACATGGCATCGTCCATCATTACGAACCGCCCCTTGCCCTGCGCCATGGTAAGCAGGTTCAGCAGGGCAATGTTCTTGACATACTGCGAGAACGGCGTTACGAGTGGCGGATAGCCCACACGCGGCCACACATATTCAACCTCGTTGAACAACTTCACAAGCATATCGTCGGTAGAATACTCGGGCTGTCCCTTGCTCTTGAGTATTGAATTGATAGAGCGGTGTATGCCGGCAAGGTCTGCCATCATGCTTCCCATCATGCCGCCGGGCAATCCGCAACCGAGCAACAACGAACTCATGTGCTTGTTTCCGGGGTTGATGAAGTAACCCAACCACTCGTCTATGAACTCCTGCGTCATCGACCGTGCGTGCATATAGGCATTCATGTTTATCTCGGGCACGTCAAAACCCTCGTTCTTCAGCATGCTCTGAACCGATATGATGTCGGGATGAACCTTTCCCCACGACAGCGGTTCCATAGCCGTATCTATAACGTCGGCACCGTTGTTGCACACTTCGAGTATCGAAGCCATGGACAGTCCCGGTCCTGAGTGTCCGTGATACTGTATTATTATGTCGGGATGTTTTTCCTTGATTGCCTTTGTCAGTTTTCCGAGCATTGCCGGCTGACCTATGCCCGCCATATCCTTGAGACATATCTCCGTTGCACCGGCAGCAATCAGCTTGTCGGCTATGTCACTGTAATACTCTACCGTATGTACCGGAGAAGTTGTTATGCACAGAGTTGCCTGCGGTGTCATTCCCGCCTCAAGCGCCCACTTTATGCTCGGTATTATATTGCGTACATCGTTCAGACCGCAGAATATACGCGTGATGTCCACACCCTGTGCATGCTTCACCTTGTATTGAAGACGGCGCACATCGTCAGGCACAGGATACATACGCAGAGCATTCAGCCCCCTGTCGAGCATGTGTGTCTTGATGCCTGCATCGTTGAAAGGCTTGCAGAATGCCCTTACAGCATCGTTAGGATTTTCGCCCGCAAGCAGGTTTACCTGTTCAAAGGCTCCTCCATTGGTCTCGACACGAGAGAAACATCCCATGTCTATAATCGCCGGAGCTATACGTTCCAACTGGTCCTTACGAGGCTGAAACTTGCCTGAAGCCTGCCACATGTCTCTGTAGACAAGGCTGAACTGAATTCTCTTTTTCATGTCTTAAATAGTTAAATAGTTGACAGTGTTTTTCTATATCTGCAAAAATAGCGATTTTTTATTAACCGCATGTATATTTATAGGAAATAATTACATTCACCCATTCAAATATTCAAGAAACCACATACACGGTACGGACTGCCGCCGGAACAGCTTTAAAAGTCGAAACCAAAACTCGCGTAAAGATATGGTTTTCTTGTACGGTCCGAATAACCCGCCGTTACGCCAAGCGGTCCCAACATTGTATTGTAATAATAAGAGAGGTTGCAGCCGAGCACAGGATCGTGTTCAAACACATTGGCAAACTTGCCGCTCTCCTGTGCTGCGGCAAAAAACAGCATGAAATAGTTGTTCTCTGTCATACGATACTGCCCCTTTAGTCTGAATGCAACGAACATGTTGTCGGCAAACTCAACGTTGCCGACTCCGGAAAAAGGCATCTGCTGTTCCAGATAGTTGGCAAAACGGTTGCCGCCGATGGCATTTCGCATTATCATAGGCACGTTCCCTCCTGCTATCAGGCGCCCGTAAAGCATTGGCTGTATGGCAAACTTTCCGCCCAAAGGGAAAGACATGCGCCACATAACATCGGCTATACTTATCCCCTTATGTCCGTCCATATCGGCAAAGTTATCCGTATAATACCCGTATCCTGCTTCAAATTTGGCACCACGGGTGGTAAACAGCCACTCGTCTTCCGAATCATAATGTGTCCTTATGTGATAACTGTAGAACCTGCTTCCGCCAAGTTCCTGCCCGCCGGCGTTCTCACCTGTAAGCACATCATGGAATGTATAGTAGTCCCATCCGGCACCAAGGCTTATCTGTACATTCCTTGCCTCTGCCTCGAACAGTCTTAGTTTCACGGAATGATGATTGTAAGTAAAGTTATAATCGCGGCTTCCGTTGCTGTACATGTTGATGTCGTTGTGCCTGAATATATACGACAGTCCTATCTTACTGAATCTTAACGGCATTACATCCGCATCTATACGCGACATGATGCGCTTTCCTAATCTTGCGACAAATGCAAGGTTTACGGGCAGCTTTGCACGGACTCTATACGATATGCTCCCTTGCAAGGCAACCATCTCCTCCGTATCAAAACGCACACCGAGATCTATGTCGCTTATTTTCTTAGACTTTGCCGTTATGCGGAGAACATATCCCCCACCTTTCTTTACAAGACTGTAGCCGGCATCGGTATACATCAGGTCGGCATACATTGCCACCACCGCCTTCTCAATCTGTCCGGAAGATACACTGTCCGACGTACCTATATCATACTTGGATATAATATACCGCTTGTCATAATCATCCACATTGTCAAACTCCACCGCTACGAGCTTGAACCGTGACGGCATCAAGGATTTTCCTGCCGTGCCCTTGCGTACCGGCATATAATCATCAGGAAGTCCCAGACTGCGCTTTATCTTCATCAGTTCATTCCACTGTTCCATGGCAGCGCTCTCACCTCTGTTTATAAGAGTATCTATCGCCACCTTTGTGAAACTGGTTGCCGAGTATCCTTTCACATCCACTTTTATGGGAACATCGGTAATACTCCAGTTCTCGTCGTACTTATTCTTACAGTTTACGTCTATTATCTGCGACAGTATGCTTGCACCACTATAAAGTTCGTCTGCCGTACGTGCCTGTCCTTGAACGGATACTCCTATTATAATATCAGCACCCATATGCTTTGCAAGGTCTGCCGGATAATTATTGCGCAGTCCGCCGTCTACAAGCACAAGCGTATCCAGACGCACGGGCGTGAAAGCCCCCGGTATGGACATGCTGGCACGCATCGCCGTCGCCAGATTGCCGTTTCTGAAATCATATTCGGTGTTATCCACAATGTTTGTCGCCACACAGGCAAACGGTATGGGCAGACTGTCAAAGTCTATCGAGTCATGATAGCCCGTAGTAAGACGGGTAAACAGGTTTGACAGGTTTGTCCCCTGTATCAGTCCTCCTGCTGCAACATTATCCTTAAGAGCCGGTGTGATAGGCTTGGACAATATATAAGTAACCTGTTGGCGGAATTAATTTAATGCATACTTAATTCTGCCAATGGGCTTGTCGTTAATGAAGTTTACGTATTGCAGAATGGTAAGTGCACTAATTTTGCCAATGATTCTGGCAAACAAACCATT
>NZ_JABKKJ010000038.1 GCF_013166515.1 Xylanibacter caecicola
ATGGTTTGTTTGCCAGAATCATTGGCAAAATTAGTGCACTTACCATTCTGCAATACGTAAACTTCATTAACGACAAGCCCATTGGCAGAATTAAGTATGCATTAAATTAATTCCGCCAACAGGTAAATAAAACAACTAATTTTGTATTCGGACAGGGGCAACTCTTTCCAATACATAATAAGAAGCGTTATGCCATCTTGTAGTTTGTGAACGTAGGAAATTCAGAAAACGATGCAAGAGATAGCATAGTGGTTCTCACGCACATATATAGCGTGGGCTACTATTGCCACATCTGCATCAATGTTTTCCTACGACCTACAAACTAAGACGTGGCGTTGCAGTCCGCGCTTCTACATTCAATAACCTTCTCTGTCGGACGGGAGAGTAAAAAAAAGAAACGATATGGAACATAAATTTTGTCAGAGCTGCGGCATGCCGCTAATCGCAAACAACAAAGGAACAAATGCTGACGGCAGTTGCAATGAGGATTACTGCATGTACTGCTACAAAGACGGCAAGTTCACACAGGACTTCACTATGGAACAGATGATTGAGTTCTGCGCGCAATTTACCGACCAGATGAACGAACAGACAGGTTGGAATCTTACGCCCGAACAAGCGAAAGAACAGATGCGCCGCTTCTTCCCGAATCTGAAACGATGGAAACAGAAGGACGAAAGAACGATTATTGAAAAGGCCATGGCTTTATTGACTCAATGCAATGAGGTGACACTGGCTTCAATCAATGCCGATGGTTTTCCTCGCCCGATACCTATGGCAAAAGGTCATACTGTAGGATGCAACGAAGTATGGATGGCTACGGGAGCAGACTCTGTGAAAGTTGCCGATTTCAAGACAAATCCCAAGGCAGGACTTTGTTATTCTTATAATGGAGACAGTGTTGCTTTGCGCGGAACAGTTGAAATCGTCACCGATGACAGCATACGCAAGGAAATGTGGCAGAACTGGTATATCAACCATTTTCCCGGTGGTCCGACGGACCCGAACTATGTACTTCTCCATTTCACCGGAACCGATGCCACTTTATGGATAAACGGTGAGTTTGTACATCAAGACATTAAGGAAAAATAAAGAAACATACGTGTCAGACAATTAAAAGAAAATAAGACTATGTTCATCGCAATTCTGACATACAAAAAGTCGTTGGGTAAGGTTAACCGGTTCCTTGCCGCACACCGTGAATATCTCGCCAAGCATTATTCAATCGGTGATTCTTTAAGATCAATTATGAAATGAAAGTAATAGGCATTAATGGCAGCGCACGGAAAGTTCCCCAGTCTATTCTGCCGATGTTTCCTCCCGAATGAAGGCATTGTTAGACAGAGGGGGCGTTGTCGCAGCCACGAATCCGGGTATTCTGAAACATAAACTTGGTGTGGCTGTCGCTGCCGTTCGTCGCGCCGGAGGCATGACAGCTATTGACACCATGAATCATTTCTTTCTCAATAAAGAGATGATTGTCATAGGCTCGACATATTGGAATATGGTATATGGGCGAGAGGTGAGCGATGTCCTAAAAGACGATGAGGGAATTGCCAATATGCACAACCTGGGTCAGAATATGGCTTCAATCCTGCTTAAGTTAAATTTGTGATATTATGTCATATTTATCAATTCAATCGAAAACATATCATTAACCATACGAACAGAAAAAATTATGAAACTACAGATTAAATCACTCATTGCTGTCGCAGCTTTAGGGGCAGTAATCGCAACAGGATGCTCAGGCAATAAAAAGAACAGCGCAGATGTCGCAGGGAGTACAACTTTGGAAACAGTGACGGATGCAGACATTCGAGGCCAGTGGTACATAGAAAACATAGTCTTCAATGATTCGAATTATGTGCGTCCGGATGAAACTATACACAGTGTCCGCCAGTATATCAGCTTTGAAGACAGTACATATTTCATCCAAACCAACTGCAACACAATCTCAGGGACTTACACCATAAAAGGTGATTCAATCGCTCTTGGTGACGGCGCAATGACCGAGATGGCTTGCGACGATATGTCGGTCGAAGACGCTTTGCGCAGGATTCTGCCCGACATATCCACAATAGATGTTCAAAACGATTCGGTGGTCAGACTGAATGGCTCTACGCCGGCAGAATGTATCCTGCTTCGTAAAGCATTCGAAAGAAAATGATGATCCCAATAGGAATACTTGCTACTTATAATATTATGCCATACATATCGATTGAAAGCGGAGCTTTGACCTCCGAGCAAAAGAAAGAACTTATCGGACGTCTAACCGCCACAGCCTCCGAGATAACGCATATCCCTGCGCAGTTCTTCACCGTCACCATCAAGGAACTGCCGGACGAGAACTTCGGGATAGGCGGCAAGTCGATTGGTGAAATAAAACGCTGCTATAAAGGATAGCATCATGAATATCAAGAAAGATCATGGCAAGCTCTCCGGAGGATAAGCAGATATGCGTTTTAATAATGTAGAAGTGAATTCGGATACAATATGTACAATCATGATAAATGAGGTTGTTCTTTCGTGTTCGAAAGATGATTTCTATGGAAAACGGAATGGCGCGGAAGAAATTGGGAATAAAGTTGCCGAACACATCATGTGATGAAGAACGCTTCCCTTTGTTTTCGAGCTTATAAGTCGTCGCTTCGCTTTGACTTATAAGCTCGAAAACAAATAGAAGCGAATGCTTGTCAGTGTAGGGTAAAGTTCACCGGAAGCGTGTAAGTCACCCTCACCGGCTTGCCATTCTGCTTGCCGGGAATCCATTTCGGCATAAGACCGACAATGCGTATCGCTTCTTTCTCCAGCAGCGGATGGGGGCTTGACACGGTCGTTATACGGCCTATCGTGCCGTCCTGTTCCACGACGAACTTCAGCTTTACGCATCCCTTTATCCCGTTCTCGGCGCACAGTGCGGGATACCGCAGGTTCCGGGCTATGAACGTCATCAGCTCTCTCATTCCGCCGGGATATTCCGGCATCTGTTCGGCGATGGTATAGACGGTGTTGTCGGTTGCGGTGCCGGCAACAACAGGGGTATTGGCGGCAGGCTCACCGTAATACGTGATAAACCGCCGTTCGGTGAAAAACAACTCGCCGTCCACGTATGCCTTGCGCTCCGTCCAGTTGCCTTGTGCGTCGGTCTTCACGCCTTTTATCTCCGCGTCGAAAACCCATCCGTCTCCGCCGTATTGAAGGTCCATGTTTATGTGCGTGGGCGACGTCGGATTGTCGCCGTATGTATAGGTCATATTGTCGTATTCGCCGTCTCCGTTTGTCATGAACGGCGGAGCGTATTCGAAGAATGACTGCGCGGGCATACGTCCGTTCATGTCGAAGTTATACAAACATCCGCTGTAGTCGCCGGCCGTGACACCTTTAAGTTCCCATTCTCCGGAGTATGAGATGCAATAGTTTGAAATCTTGCGCGTGTAGTCGGCGGTAAAATCCAGCTCAGGTCGTATTCCTTTCACGTGAAATCTGTCTCCGCTTTGAGTAAACTGATATCCACCAATCTTTTCGCCGCTGACGTCACGCTTAACAATGCTTCTCAAGTCTCCCGCCGGCGAGAACGTATATTCGTATGAGATGTCGCTGAGCGGCGCATCATCATCTTCCCCGATGTTGTATGCGCGGACAATCTTCATCGTCTTCACATCGCCGCGGAGCATGAACAGGCTGCGCTCCGTCAGTTTCGGTTCGCTGACCGCCGTTGTCTCTTCCTGCGCCCCGAATGACCTTAAAGGCGTATAAAGACCGCCGTCCTCACCTACGAAGAGGAAATCGCCGTCCCCGTCTATCTTGCAGTGGTCCGTCAACTGATCCTTGACGGGTATATCCCCGTGGTAAGGATACGGCATGTGGGTAAAGAGCACGCCATTATCGTCCGGCAGTCCCACGTACGTCCAACTTGTCTGCGCACGCATGCCGCCGAACTCATTCACGTCGGAGTAGTCCGTGACGTTTAATATCACGTAGCCGTCCCTCTCCTTAAGCGTAGCTAAAGAATAGCCGTCGCTGTACATGGCCGAATTGCCCATGTAGTCTCCGAGATGCCTGCGCGAGAAGTCCTTGGTCTTCACCTCCCTGACGAACTGCTTTGACACATATCCGTGCTTTTTGTCATGCCACAGGCCTATCCATCCGTCCTTGTCCTCATTGACTAGAAAACTCTCTCCCTCGCTGACCTTTCCTATGACCTTGCCCGTCACGGGGCTTTCCCTCATGTTCACACTCTTTCCCGTCACAGTGTATAGCTTCTGCTGTGCCGAGACCGTGAGACCGATGCAAAGCAGAATCCCGCAAAGCGCCATCACTCTCCTTGCCATGATATACGTTATTGATGTTTTCATGAGCATCATTGTTTATTCGTTTGTGAATTTTCCTTCCCCGCCATTCTCACGTTGCCGTTCAGCTGTCCGTCAGATGACACCTCTCCTTCGAGCACAAGCGAATCGTCTTCTGTCCTGCTCAGGCGCAACTTCCATTCGTCCTTTTGCTCAAAATGTTCGTTTTTACCATCCGGAAAAATAAAATTACGGCTGTGTTCGCCCGTAAGCACCATTGTGCTGTCCGCCGCGATATTCCCTTCCAACACGAGCCTGTCGTCAGGTGAGGAAATCATCGGAGCCAAAATTGAACAGTATTCGGCTCTTACGCTTCCCGGAATGCTGTCCCACTGCAACCTCATGCTAACGTCGAAAAAATCCAGTACCTTACCCTCGAACTCCACGTCGTGCGCCGGAGGCGGCGCCTCGCCGCAACCTACGACCATCGCAGCCATAAGCCATAACGCTCCTGCCTGCTTTTTGAAAAAACTTCTTTTCATGATATTGAAAGTTAAGAAATTCATGATATTAAGTATTAAGAAAAAGGCGTGCAACCATTCTTCATTGCTTGTATTTGTCTTAGGTTACCGCCAAGTGACCTGCTATACCACAAGCACCGAACAGTCCACGCCCTATCAGCGTGAACTTTCAGTCTGCTTGTCCTCGTATAGCGAATATTGGCGGTATTCAAGACAAAGAGAACAAGAGCTAAAAGCTCGAAATATGTTTATTTATATGTCCGTTTATCCAAGTCCCGATGAATGGAAACGCTCTTTCGGTTTGTCTATTGTGCCGCACATATCTTTCCGTACGGCGTTGTTCTTGATTTTAACCTTAACCTGCGGGGCACGCTCTTCCATGCGTGCGAAAATCCCCCCTTGCGTTCCGTTCGTTTCTGTCCGTTCTTACTACCTCCTTTTTTAAGTGTTACTATTCTTTCGAAATTGCCCTATAAGAGAATTAAAATTGTCTCATAGGACAATTTTGAGTATTGTATATCACTGTCTATCAAATACTTGCAAAGTATTAATCATTGAAAACATCCTCCTACAAACCGAACTCTACGGCAGAGAGTGAGAGAGCCTCGCGCATCGCCGTGCTCTTGGTGAACTGTACGTTCACCGCTCTCTGTTTGTCGGATCCTTCCTCGCACGGACTACGGGGCTAATCATAAGCCCTATGTCTCAGATGAAACAACATGCAAAATTATAGATTGCAAAGATAATCTTTTTATCCGTAAACCGGGTCTTGTCTTATAAGAAAATATTGAATGGTGATTTCATAACTTACTTTTTAAGTTGCAAAACTATTGTACTACAAATAAGTTCTATGCTGGCAAGCCAAATAACAACAGGACTTCGCCAATTTAGGACAATCTGTATCCCTCCGTTTTTTATTTGTCGGGGGGGGGACGAGTTAGGTTACGAACTTTGTCTTATAGGGACTTCTGCCTAAGGTACAGAGCCCATGAAATAAAAAGTTGCATCCGGGATGCAATGTTTTTACAGTTTCGGCATTTAATATATAGTGAACAATTAAAACAGATAAAGAATGAAGACGAAAGACTTTCTAAGAATGCTGTTCATGACATTCTTTGCGATGGCAGGGCTAACAGCGTGCAGTGACGATAACGCAGAAGGTAAGAAGATAACCGATTATAAAGAATACACGCTTACTGTGGCTTCTTTAAAACTTCCCGGTGTTGTAACATCGTGTGGTAACAATGTATTTACAGATGTATATGCTGTGAAAAAAGAACAGTCCACCGAATGGGAGGCACTGGGAAGCATTGGCAAATTTGAATACGAAGAAGGGTATGAATACCAAATCCGCATTAGTGAAACAAGCTATCTGGATTATAGGATGGGCGATCCGGCATGGACTGAATACGAACTATTGGAAGTTATAGCGAAAGAACAAAAGAACTCTGAGAATCTGCCACCTCATTTCATTCCGAATTGGTATTTTGAGCAACGCTGTCCGTATATCAATCCGGAATTTGCTTATGCCATTGAAGCAGACAAAAAAGAAGACATTGAAAATGAACTTAAAACCGATCCTACCTATAAATTTGGAGGCTTGCGCTATTATATTCCTTTTCCTTTATCGGATGACTGGTTCCTATTGGATAACGATATGCACACTGTTGAACAAGGCATTTTAATTAGAAGGAGTAAGACCCCAACGGAGTTTCCAGAGTCTTATAAACTGGTTCCGCCTGAAAGTAAGGTTGCCGGATATGGAGAGTTTAATTTTGTAAAAGACGATGATACAGAAGACTATGTAATGCAATATGATGCGTTTATAT
Organism: Xylanibacter caecicola; assembly: GCF_013166515.1. Taxonomy (GTDB): domain Bacteria; phylum Bacteroidota; class Bacteroidia; order Bacteroidales; family Bacteroidaceae; genus Prevotella; species Prevotella caecicola. The sequence goes on from NZ_JABKKJ010000038.1 coordinate 6,640, forward strand.
CTACGCAGGACCGAAGCAAATCAGTTAAGCCGCAAACTATTGGCATATGGCTATATAAAGACCTTACAGCATATTACCAAAGAAAATATCCCGAAGCTAATGTCAAGGCTGTCGTAATTCGCTATATGGTGAAGAATTTGGGATAATAAAGTATTATATGCATTATGGAACTAAATAAGCATTTTGATTATATTGATAATTACAGCGAGATAGTCCATACCACACGACCGATAAATGCAGAAGAATTGACTGACAGATTCTTCTGCGCACCGCTGTGGATTATTGTCTTGATGAAATTCCGCAATGCCATAGTGAAACCTTTTAGTCTGAAAGGAGAGAAGAATTTATCGGATTTAATCAAAATCGAATCCGAAAGCAGGGTAACCTTAAGTAGAATTAACAAACATCTCGATTTCAATGTTGCGCTGATGACTGAAAATATAAGAAACGGCAATCAACGTATATCGGTCAATACCAAAGTATGCCTACATAACAATATGGGAAAATTCTATTTTGCTATAATAAAACCGTTTCATAAGTTAATCTGCAAGACACAGTTAGAACGGGTTAGGAGGAATTTAGAATTACAATAAACCTATCCTTGCTTCTCTCAATATTCCAATCATACTTGTCTTCTGCAACATCGCATCTCATTGGAGTGTATAGCGATTTTCATTTCATCAAAAGTTTGCAGATGTCCCGTATTGTTTCTTAAATAATAAAAAACACCCAATTTACATTCTTGGATGTAAAATTGGGTGTTTATTTTGCAATTTGCTTATTTTCAGCGTTTATTGCGGAGAGAGCGGGTTATGAACCTACTCCCCAATATCCTTGAAATTCAATTTCTTATCAATATGTCAAAGCCTTAGGGGGTACAACTTAGGTTACAAGAATAACGCTTTTCTGTCACCTTTTGGCTGTTCGTTGTCTGCCTAAAACTACGGTTCAAAGATACGGCTTTCTTTTGATATATGCAAATCATTGAAAATAAATATTCTGCGGTTAGTGCAAGGTGCAAGCTATATATAGATATATACTTGCACCTTGCACTAAAAACTACCCTGTAATAAACAAGATACTACTAAAATAAGTACCTTTGTAAAATGATTCAAGAGGAGTTCAAATTTTACAAGCCATGTAAGTTGCTGCAACCTTATATAAGATATTATTGGGTATTCAAGAGCAATCGACCGCTGGATGCCTTTACTTATCCTATCGGTTGCCCTCAAATCATCTTCCATAAGCAAGCACCACTATATATTCCCGAATTGAATGCTGCACAAGACAAACTTACCATCAGCGGACAAGTTAATTTCTCATCCCATTTGTATGCAGACGGCAATACAGAAATGATAGTGGTTGTATTCCACCCTCACGCTATGAGTATGTTTCTGAACATGCCGACATCGCTCTTTTACAATCAAGAAGTGTCCGGTTACAGCCTTGAAAACAAAAGTTTGAATGAACTGGCTACACGAATATTCGACTGTGAGAATAATTCTATTTGCATAAGCTATATAGAAAAATGGCTGGTGTCACAAATTGCCGATAATTTAGCTGATACCACATACAGAATTGAAAGGATAGATGCCGCCATACAGCGAATATATATCACCCCACAAATCTCTGTAAACGAATTATCTTCCATTGCCTGCCTAAGTAAAAAACAGTTTGAGCGGTTGTTTCATTCATTTGTAGGCATCAATCCCAAAGAATATACCCGTATCGTCCGCTTCCAAAAGGCTTTGGCGCAGATGCAGCATCAAGCGGGCAAAGGAATCAATCAGGCACAAATAGCATACATCAGCGGTTACGCCGACCAGTCGCACTTTATCCGGGAATTTAAGAAATTCTGTGGATATACGCCCATGTCTTTGCTGAAAGTATCAAATCCATATTCCGATTTGTTCACCAATCCCGTATAAATGTCCCGTTTGTTCTATCCGGGGTCAAACGCTTCTCCTACTTTTGCTACCTGATTCATTAAATGAAAATAGCATTAAGTATGAAAGAAGTAAATCCCCAAGAAACCAGCCGGGCATACGCCTTTGAAATGTGGATGAACGCACCTATGCCAATGGTGACGTTCTTTAAGACACTCAACGTGTCACGCCTTGTGAAAATCAGCCGGGAATCGGGCATGAAGTTTAACATGTTGATATGCTGGTGCATCGGCAAAGCCGCAAGGAACGTGAAAGAATTTTATCTGCTGCCCGTTGGCGGTAAACTGATGCAGTACGATACCATTGCAGTAAACACCATTGTCGCTAACAGAGAGGGCGAGGTAAGTTCGTGTGATATTCCTTTCTGCGATGATTTGTCTATGTTTAATCAACACTATCTGCGACTTACCAAACAAGTGGCTGAAAGTTGCGTCAATCACGACTTGACGGAAAGCATGGTTATCGGAACTTCCGCATTGGCACAATATGAAATAGACGGTGCTGTCGGGATGTATAGCGGCATTTTTAATAATCCGTTTCTTATTTGGGGCAAATACAAACGCCGACTGCTGAAAACGACACTTACCGTTTCTTTCCAGTTCCACCACACGCAAATGGACGGGGCGCACGCTTCTCGCTTTTTGGACGAGGTTCAGAAAGAAATTGATAATCTGAGAATATAAGTTCAGGGAAAAACGCTATCTTTGCAGAACTAACAGAAAAAGAAATAGTTGTTCAACAATATGAAATGGCAGTTGTGCATATAGCTACGCCCAACGAATAGCACTTCCAGTTATTGCTATTCAGCAATAGACAGGCTTATGTTTTAGGTTTGCCTGTTATTGTTTTGTCATTATCCCTAACATGAAATTATTAAAAGGTTGTACTACTCAAAGTAGTATGACTTATTGTGTTGTATTGAATTGAACAATTATATGATAAATAAAATATATCCTCGTACCGGAGATACACAGACCGTCTATCTTAATGCCGTAGTCAAAGACCCGTCAATAAAAGTAGGCGACTATACCATTTACAATGATTTTGTTTCAGACCCTCGTCTGTTTGAGCAAAACAACGTATTGTATCATTATCCCATTAACCATGAACGGCTGATAATAGGCAAGTTCTGTTCTATTGCTTGCGGAGCAAAATTTCTGTTCAACTGCGCCAATCATGCCCTGAAATCCCTATCGACATACACGTTTCCGCTGTTTTATGAAGATTGGGAATTGGATAAGGCAGATGTGGCTTCCGCTTGGGACAACAAAGGCGACATCGTGATAGGCAATGACGTGTGGATAGGCTATGAAGCCGTAATTATGGCTGGTGTCCATATCGGTGACGGGGCTATTGTTGGCACAAGGGCGGTTGTGACAAAAGATGTGCCGCCCTATACCATTGTGGGTGGTGTCCCTGCCAAAGAGATACGAAAGCGGTTCCGTTCTGATATGATAGAACAGATGCAGGCTTTGAAATGGTGGGACTGGTCGGTAGATAAGATACGGGAGCTTTTGCCTTATCTGATGAATGGCGATTTAGAAGAAGTCGTATCAATGAACAATAGGTAACCGTAGCCATGAGAACAATAGCGGAAGAAATGTTGTCCCGGATAAATGCTGAAATAAAATTGCTCAATTATGACAATGATATTACAGCAGATGATGCTTTGCACATGGTAAAGTTCATTACTCCGCTATACAGTCAATTAAGAAAACTTGTATCAGACTATGTATTTCCAACAAATGAGGAAGAAGTTCACTTTTTCAAGGAAATCAAGCCTAATATCCTTGACAAATATCTGTATTTTAGTAAGGTTTATAGTATCGAAATGAAATGTCCCATTGGTAACAATGAGATTATCAAAGAATATTTGAACCAAGAATTAGAGGAATTAACTCGTTTCTTCCGTGACAATTTGGATTTTTACCAATACGGTAGTTTCAACTGGCAAGTGCAAAATTAATGATTTGTTTGAAGAATTCTTCTTTCGGGGTTGAGAAATTTAGTTTCTTTCTCGGTCTGAGGTTCAATTTCTTTCCCACTTTCTTGATATAGTTGT
>NZ_JABKKJ010000039.1 GCF_013166515.1 Xylanibacter caecicola
ATCCGGAGCTGGAGAACTACCTTTCGCCGTTCATGGATGCGTGGCTTGGAGGGGCTGCGGAGCAGCTCATGGGTCAGATAGCGTCGGCAAAAATCCCGCTTTCGAGGATGATTTCACCGCAGCTCTACTGGGTGATGTCAGACAGCGAGTTTACGCTGGACATCAACAATCCCGAAGAGCCGAAAATCCTCTGCGTGGGTAACAATCCCGACCGTCAGAATATCTACGGTGCGGCACTCGGTCTGTATAATTCCCGTATCGTGAAGCTCATCAACAAGAAGGGGATGCTGAAGTCATCGGTCATCATCGACGAGTTGCCCACAATATACTTCAAAGGGTTGGACAATCTTATAGCTACCGCCCGAAGCAACAAGGTTGCCGTGTGTCTGGGCTTTCAGGATTTCAGCCAGTTAGTGCGTGACTACGGGGACAAAGAGGCGAAAGTGGTGATGAACACTGTCGGCAATATTTTCTCCGGTCAGGTGGTGGGGGAAACAGCCAAGACGCTCTCCGAGCGGTTCGGTAAGGTGTTGCAGAAACGGCAGTCCATCTCCATCAACCGGCAGGATGTTTCCACCTCCATCAACACGCAGATGGACGCGCTCATTCCACCGAGTAAGATTTCCGGGCTTACGCAGGGAATGTTTGTCGGTTCTGTATCCGACAACTTCAACGAGCGTATCGAGCAGAAGATTTTTCATTGCGAGATTGTGGTGGATGCCGAAAAGGTGAAACGGGAAGAAAGTGCCTACAAGAAAATTCCCGTCATTACAAACTTCACGGACGAGGACGGCAACGACCGCATGAAGGAAACGGTGCAGGCGAACTACCGGCGCATCAAGGAAGAGGTGAAGCAGATTGTGCAGGAGGAACTGGAGCGTATCAAAAACGATCCGGTGCTGTGTAAACTGCTACCAGATAATGAGACTGTCTAACAAGTCCCCAAAATTGAAAATTATCCCTATCGAAGTTTGAAGTGACCCCCAAAAGTTGGATACAATTTTTTTGGGGGGCACTTCAGTTCTGACGGGTAAAATCGTAAAATTCGGACTTGTTAGACAAATACTTACGCGGTTTCAACCTCAGGTACTGAATCTATCGAATTGACAAATTTAACCAATTGCGGATCTGAATCTTTTTGTATGAGGTTTCGGAGACTCTTTTTCAATTCATAAGCATCATCCCCTGCTGTATTTATTAAATCCATATAAAAATCTTTGTTTTGCAGAATCAATGAACGGCATGCCCCATCGGAAATTACAGGTTTCACTATTTTATCAATAACGTCTCCAGCTTGACTTTTCAAATTACCATGCGATCTAAGCCATGTTTCGAAAAATTGAAACTTTATTGCATTGATAGTCTTTTTACCGATGCAGAAATCATTTCTTATATCGGTAACTGTCGATTTAATTTTTCGTTTATCCAATCTTTCAACTATATTCTTGAAACAATTAGGGAAAGGATTCAAACTTTGAGTTCCAGAAGCAATATCCATCAGAATCTTTTTGCCAAATTCAGTCAAGTTATCTGGCAAGGATTTGATTTTAGCCAGTAAATGTTTTATTGCGACAAACCAATAATATGATGTATGTGCTGTTCTTTGGGCGTATAATGTATCAACACTTATTTCAGACAACGCTTCGAACGCTATTTTATTGATATGATCGGTCAGGACATTGCTTATTTTAGTGGTCAAATCGTAAAAAGATGCGTCAGGAATTACATCTTTAATATTGTTCTTAGTGATATACTTATCCAAATCGGTATTCCACTCTGCTAAATGCTCGATAAATACCTCATCCGTTACACCTATTCTGTTCTTAATATCTTCAAATTGGGGCAATATGTCTGAGAGCAATAATTTATAGCCAAGTTTATGATTTACCATGTATTGTAGTGTTTCATTTAATAGCGGTATATTCCATCCCACACTATTTACTAATAAGTCTCCATGATCCACATAATAGTCCATGAGTTCTGCAACATATTTTATATCTCCACCCTCTATTAAGGAAACGGAATGACCATGTGCCAATTGCATGGCGACTAAATCGTAATATCCAGACTCTTTAATGTTTCGGCCATCAGTTTCTAATTCAGAATGCAACTGATTTATGTAGGTTGAATCTAACGTTACAGGTAAAGGTCTTTCTTCGTCAGATGCCAATAAACGATAGGTTGTAAATATAGCCCCTATATTATCTTTATTTACATTCTGTTCATCAATGCAATTCGTGATCGCTTGCAAAAGCGTTGGAAACGTATAGGTAGAATTATCTTTTAACGTTTTTACAATATCTGCATGGTCGAAATTATCGGGTAGTAAGTTTGCCAAATAATTATCGAGCGCCTCCGAATTTGTTGCTACTTGATAATATTTATATGCTTTAGTTGTCGCGTTATCCCGATAGGCAGCATCTGTTGCATTTGCAGCTTGAATATAATCGATAAATGTATTTGGCTTGACTGTTTTTGCTTCAATCAATGACGTAAAATCGCACGCCAACTTATTTTGCGCAATAAACCTGTCTATTGCATCTAACGTTTTGAAATAGTCGCCGCCATTGAAGTCATTGAACCGAACTATCTTCTTATATAATTGAGCAATCACATGGTTTTGGCTTTCCGTGTCTAAATGCAACAGCAGTTCTTGGTATTCGACAGGGAACACCTGCTTCTCTATGGATTCTTTTAATTTCAATTGTGCTATTCTTTGCCATACACGCAGAATAACATCGCTCTTTCGAGTTAATTTATGCAAACAATGTATAATCTTATCGATAAGCGCATTGTCCATACATTGTATAACTTCTTCTAATACAGTGTCAAATTGTTTATTAGTCTCTGCATATTGATTTATGTCGTGGTCTTCTTCTCCGTTGATGCAGCCTTCAATATATTTTTTCAATGGAATTTGTCGAGCATCTTCAACATCGACACCATATACCAAAGCTGCAATTTCGCGTTGTGTTTGCAGATCATTGTTAATTATTGTTTGAATGCCATTCAGATAGTCGCCGGACAATATTTGTTCTACTGGATTTGCCAGAATATCCGTCTTCTTCAAACAGAACAATGCTATGTTTATCATCAAAATTTCGTTACACCACTCTTGTTTAAGAGCGACCATCTCATTGATATATGATATAATTTCCCTAACATTGGCATTAGGATTTACCAATCTGAATATCCGATTTATAGTTTCTTTCGCTTCATTTTCTGTTTCTCCAAATGCTTCAACAAACAGTTTGTTGAATATACTTCGATAGTCGGTAATAACAGGAGGAGCAACACGATAAACAATAGGGAAAGTTTTATTGATAAAATACTTGGTCAGTTGTTTCGTTTGTTCGTCGGTCTCATCTCCGAATGCACAAGCTAAATGTGTTTCATCGAAAGGAATAACAGCCCAAACATTTTCAAAACCGCTATCGGCGAAGAACGTATGGATAGAAGACCATAATTCTTTTACTTTTTCAGCGGGGAGACGATCCATGTTGTCAAAAACAAGGACTAATTTACGTTGTCCTTTTTCCTTGATAAAATCAGAAATGTCTTGCATCCATGTTTTGAACTCGTAAACCGTTGGTTCGTCTTCGCTCAAAGTCTCATAGCAAACGTCCTTTTCGACTTTATCTTGATAAATAGCTAACATATAACTCCATCCATATTTATGATCTTTGCTATATGCCCATTTCCAAACGCACAATGCAATAAGAACTGGCAGTGCAGCTATGATAATAGACAATAAAGAAAACCACCATGTTGTGGGTGTAGGTTTTACTGCATACGCAATAAATGTAAATATCGGAGTTAAAACTGCAACCAAAAATGCCGCAACCATACCATTACTGATAAGGGGATATTTTTCGGTTACGGTCTCCGTTTTACGGGCTAATAAATATTTCAGCTTTTCAGACCATGATACGGTTTTCGTACCTCCACCTTTGACTTTTATTGTTGCATTTCCAGATAGGATACCATCATCAATAAGTTTGCTTGTAAGCAATTCCAATATAGAGCGGCGTTGCAAGTCCTCTTGATGTCCCCATGCGTCATACTCAAAAAAGTAATAGTCGTCTGATAATTCACGTTCCAACATTTTAACCACGTTGGATTTTCCAGATCCCCAAATACCTTCGATGCCGATAATTCGAGGTAAAGTACATTCCTCATCCAATGAATCATTCTGACAAAAATGGCGAGCAATAGTTTTTGCCAACCTTTCTTGCGAACCTCCATCGAATTTGTCAATACCACACGGTTTATTTTGGATAAACCGCGGATATTGCTGTTTGGATTGTAGTTTTGTTTCCATATACGTAATTTATTGATTATACGAACTCCAAATAATTCTCCCGATTTACCACATGAAACTCGGCATAGGGATAGGCTTCTTGGAAGGCTTTCGGTGCGGCCGGCATTTTATTTCCCCACTTGAACTCCAAGGCGGTAAGACTGTCGGCACTCTCCTCAATCAGGTCGATTTCCTGTTTGTCGTAGGTGCGCCAGAAATAGAACTCCCTGTGCAGTCCCTCATTGAAGTTCGCTTTGCGCCGCTCTCCGATGATGTAGTTCTCCCACAGCGCACCGACATCCTGCCGAATGGCCAGCGGTGAGAAAGCCCCGATAATGGCATTGCGAATGCCGTTGTCGTAGAAGTACCACTTGCCAGCTTTTGTAACCTCCTTGCGTAGGTTACGCGAATAAGCCCCCAGACGATAGATAACGAAGACCTTTTCCAATAGGTCGAGGTATTTTTCAACGGTCGTCTTGCTCATGCCGAGTTGTTTACCTAACTCTTCGTAAGAAACTTCGCTGCCCAACTGAAAAGCTATCAATCGCAGTAGATCGCGCATCTTGCTCGAATTTTTTAAGCCGTCAATTGCTAAGATATCTTTAAGCAGGTATGCACCGACAATATCACGTAGGTAGTCTGTTTTACGTTCATAGTTCTCCATCATTACTACTTCGGGATAGGAACCGTAAATCAAGCGCGCTTCGAGGTTCTGGCGGGTTTCAAGTGCCGTTTCCGTCTGTGCGATTTCCCGTTGCGAGAATGGTGTAAGGAGAAATTGCGTACTGCGGCCGACCAACGGTTCACCAGTCTTATTCAGCAAATCGAATGACGAAGAACCACTTGCCAAGACACTTATTCCCGGTATTTCATCAACTATCAACTTCAGAATACTACCGATTTGTGGTATGTTCTGTGCCTCATCAATAGCCAGCAAATCAATACCATCCAATAAATGCCGATAATTGGCTATTGAGCGATTCTCCAATAGTGCTAATGTGTCGTAGTCTTCGCCGTTGAGCATCATCGTCCTACCTGAATAGTTGTCCACAATTTTACGCATCATTACCGTTTTACCAACACGGCGAGCACCAAAAATCAGTACTGCTTTATTGGGCGCGATTCGTGCTGTAATCTTCTCTTGAAGTATTCTATTTACTGTTTCCATACCTTATAAAATATAATGCAAAGATAATCATATTTTTTTAATTGGCGAATTTTACAAAAAAAACGGGCTATTAAATGGCGATTTTTACAACCACAATCTTATGGAAGTTGTTTCATTGTTTTTAGTAATGATATATGTTCATACTATGATGACTCAATAATTTACCAGACATACGTTTCTGAAATTTGTCCTTATAGGAATGAAAAACTCACATATATTGTGCTAATTAATATATAATTAAATGAAAATAAAAAGACAGGATACGAGTATTCCTGTCTTCTCATATGTAATGGATATTTTTTTATTTTCTCATCCGCTCCAACTCCTCATCACGCAACATTCTCTCGTTCAGTTTTTCCTGCATCCTGTCAATGAAATAGGTGCGGCTTTCGTTCTTCCGGCGTTTGATATCAGTGTAGAAGCGGTAGCAGTCTTTAGAATCAACCCCGAATATCTTATAGAGAAGTGGGGCGAGCTGTTTGAGCGGCATATTGCCGTTGTTGATGCAGCCCATCACGTCTATGCCGTAGATAAGTTCCACGAGGTCGATGGCATTGCCCGTCCATTGAAGAAGGCTGGCGGTGGTTTCTGTTGCGTTGTTGGCGGATATTAGTGGTGGCACTTGGGGCGTGGCAAGGAATTTCTGCATCTTTCTTACGAAAGACAGAGCCTTGCTGACGTAGGCGGCAATCTCTCTTTTTTCTTCTGACAGATTACGTACGGGATGGTGCTGCAACTCGATTTCGATGTAGGCAAGCGCGATGACGGTAAGGTTCATGTCCATGCCGCCGTTGCACAGTTCGATCACTTGGGTGGCGAAAGCCGTGTATGCCGTTTCCATATTGCAGTCGCCGGCTTCGTTTATCAGGCGGAAAAAGTCGGTTTCCGCCAGCAAGAAATAATTCATGGTTCTGTCAATTTTGAAAATTACACTTTGTTTTCTGCGTGCGCACATGAATATAATTGGCAAAAAACGCGGCAGAAAATAAAAAATCCAACACTCAATTTTACAAAGTGCTGGATTTCAGAGGTATAAAATTCAGTATTTTTTCACAAGGACAAATTATCTCCGACTTAAATTGTTTGTAATCGGAACATTTATTCTATTCCTGAAAATAGAAATGTATGCTTGCCGCACATTTTGGCTATCTTGCTTTTTTATCAAGGATATAGATAATGCGACATACACCGTTGGGATAGCTTTTCAAAGAGGAAAGCGTCCAGTGTTGCTCTGGCAGAGCCGACTTAAAAAAATGTCGTCCGCTTCCGGATATGAAAGGAACGGTGTATAGTATGATTTCATCCACAGCGTGCATCCGCAGCAGTCCGTTTATATAGTCTGCCGTGTCCGGTGTGGCTTCCGCGAGGTAACGGATGTTTGTGCAGTCTTTTCTCCATTCGTGCAGCATTGAAATGGAATAGTCCGGTGTCACACGGTAAAAGGCTTTCTTCCTGATTTCATCAAGACCGCAACGGTCAAGGCACAAATCCTGATGTGCTTTATCATATAACTCTGAAGAAAGACATCCGTCCATCGTCAGTACGGCGAGAATCTGAACTTTACCCATAATCGTTTCCTTTCGTTAGGCAAGGGTAAAAAAGTAGCGTGCAATTCACACTACCTTCAAGCGATGGCTCTGGTAAAGCCTTTACGGAGAGTACGTGAATGCACGCTATGCGTAAGCATAGCATAAGCATCACGCAATCGTCTCCGTAGTTCCAATTTACCAGATTTTCGCTTGAAACGCCTTGCGGTCTTATCCTATATGTTGGCGGCGAAAAGCTCCTGCCAATCGCCGTTTTTCTCAAATGTTATGCAAAGATAGCCAAATTCAGTGAATTACGGGCTATGATTGCTTGAATTTATATTTAAGTCCATACTCTTCAAGTTTGCTGTATAGTGTTGTCCTGCCTATGCCGAGCAGTTCTGCGGCGACACTCCGGTTGCCGTTTGCCTGTTTCAACGCACGCAATATCCGCTCCTTATCCTCCGCGTCATTGCGCAAGGCGAAGCTGACAGTAGAGGTCGGTTTCGTCACGGCAAGTTCCAGATGCTCTTTCATGACAACACCTTCCTGCGCCTGCAATACAGCACCCATAACTTTCTGCCGAAGTTCCCGCACGTTGCCCGGCCATGCGTGTGTCAGCAACGCTTTACGTGCTTCGGAACTGAACCCGCTCACGCTACACTCCAGCTCTCTGTTTGCCATATCACGGAAGAACTCTGCCAGCGGCATAATGTCTTCTTGACAGTCACGCAACGGAGGAACGGTTATCCCGAAGTCGTGCAGGCGGTACAGAAGATCCTGCCGAAAACGCTTTTCATTCACCGATACCTCCAAATCTTCATTGGTAGCAGCGATGATGCGGACATTGAAATTCCGGTCTGCCTTGTCTCCGACCGGGCGATACCGCCTCTCCTGTATGGCACGGAGCAACATCTGTTGGGTTTCCAACGCGAGGTTTCCTACCTCGTCCAGAAACAACGTGCCGCCTTCCGCCTCATGGAAATATCCTTTCTTGGCATTGTCCGCACCTGTAAATGCACCTTTGACGTGTCCGAAGAAAGCCGACGGTGCAAGCTCTTTGGAGAGTGAACCGCAGTCCACCGCCACAAATGGCTTGCCTGCACGTTTGCTCTTGTCATGCAACAGGTGGGCAATATGCTCCTTGCCCGTGCCGTTCTCACCAAATATCATCACGCTCATATCGGTGGCGGCTACCAGCCTTATGCGGTGCATGATTTTCTGAAAGGCGGAACCTTCACGGGCGAATATAGGCATACGGCGTTGTCCTGCCTGACGTTCTTTCAGTATGGAACGGATCAGGGGGACAAGTTTATCCTCCACAAGCTGTTTGGGAATATAGTCTATCGAGCCGAGTTTCATGCTTTCCACGGCGGTATTAACTTCGGCGTAGTCGGTCATAATGATGAAGGGCTGCATCTTTCCCTCCTTTCGCATCCAGCACAAAAGGTCTATGCCACTGCCGTCAGGCAGACGCAGGTCGGCAACCACGATATCATTATCTGTTGCCTGTTGCAGATGTTTCTTCGCGGTTGAGAGGTGGTAAGCCTTCATATTGCGGTAGCCCTCCCGTGACAGCATATTGCAGACATATTCGCAATACACGATGTTGTCTTCCACCACAATTATTTTTGTCTTATTCATCTTCGTATTTTCTCCTTTCCTCTTCTGCCAACCGTATTATTTCCACTCCCTTATCCAGCACGGCAGTCACGGCATGGCTTAACGCTTCACCATCCGGGAGAGCATCGCCACGAAGCAATCCGTAAAGTACATTCAGCGGTTGGTCGGCACGGAGCACCTCCCACGAACTGCGCAGGTGGTGGATCAGGGAATCCAGCTTTTGCAGGTCTTTTTCTTTTGCTGCATCCCGTACCGCCTGCATTTCCTTTTCTGTTTCAGTTATCAACTTTTCCAGCATGACGGCTTCATTGCCATAGGACAATAAGGCGGAAAAGTCCGGTTTCCCGTCCGGTGTCGCTTTTATGGCACACCTGTCGGAAACCTCCATCAGTTCCGATATGGAGAACGGTTTGAACAGGCATCCGGCAAAGCCTTTTGCCAATAGTTCCCCTTTGTTACAACTGCCCGAAGCGGTTGCCACAACCACCGGGATTGTTGGTGAATTGCCCACGTTGGACGAACGCAACAGTTCCAGCAATTCGAAACCGTTTATATCGGGCATATTCAAGTCTGTCAGCAACAGGCTGTATTCTTTCTGGCGTATCATTTCCATCAGTGCCGCAGCATCGGTGCAAGTGTCGCAGTGTATTCCTTCTTGGGAATACATCTCTTTCAGCATCAGAAGTAATACCTCATCATTGTCAATGGCGACAACATCATGGAATTTAT
>NZ_JABKKJ010000004.1 GCF_013166515.1 Xylanibacter caecicola
CGAATGGTTTGTTTGCCAGAATCATTGGCAAAATTAGTGCACTTACCATTCTGCAATACGTAAACTTCATTAACGACAAGCCCATTGGCAGAATTAAGTATGCATTAAATTAATTCCGCCAACAGGTATTTATTATCAATTTTTTAAAAGGAAACCTTTTATCTTATTTTTTATCTTCTTTTTCAAATTATTCTCTGTCCCATTGATCGTTCTTATCAAGCGTAGGACGTCTGCATCGTCTATTTTTTCCGTAAACACCTCAAATATGATTGCTTGTTGTACATTTGTAGATACAAAGTCATCTAAACGAGCTAAAAAATCATTTTTAGTTAAGGCATGCATATAAGTAAAACCTAAAGATCTTGCTATATTTCTAACCAATGTTGGTGATTGTTTTCCATTGTGCCCCGCAGCAGCAATATACTTATCAGTATCATCACCAAATTTCGATGCAGGATGCCTGTATGTATGAAACTCAACACCTCGACCGTTATTAACAACTAGAATTCTTATATTATTCTTAATATTTCGGTTTCCCAAAGAGTTAATGTCATAGAAGAAGGCTAAATCACCTAATATCGCAAAATACAACTGATTTGAATTAGATAAAGAAGCACCTATCATAGATGATACAATACCATCTATTCCAAACCCACCAACATTACAATATGACAAGATACTCTTGTCTACCTCAAAGAAATTCCAAGCTCGCAAACTATTCAATATACCTAAATGGAGGATAGAATTATTGGGGAGTTTTTTAGATAATTGTGAAGCAAGCCAAATGTTCGAAAACGGCAACGATGGCATTTTTTTCAACAACACATCTGTCGTATTTATAAATTCCGTTAAAGGATTAGATAAAGAATTATCAAATTCTTGTTGCTCATTATAATACCTAAAGAATTCTATTTCTGGCACAACAAACACATGAGTCAATTTCTTAAATTTATCCTTAAACTTACCATCCATATCAATTCGCCAAACTTCTTTTGGCGATATTGCTTCCATTGTATAATAATCCCCACTAATATCACCAATATGAATCAAAACATCACACTCAAAATGCTTTTTACAAGGATTGTTTTCTTGTGATGCTAATAAAGCAGATAAAAAACGGTATTTACCTTTATAATTAGAGGTCTGGTCGCACAAGACAACAGTATTGAATTTCTCACAAAATCTATTTATGCTATCTTCCTCTTCAAAATCAAATTTCCGGTGACTTCCAACAAACACTAATATTTTCTTCTCACTCAAAGAAGGAAATGTATCATTTTGAGAAATTCTTTTTATCATTTGCACCTCTGGTAACTCTGACAAGATATAACTACTCCATCCACGAGTTATAAGGTTTAAATGTACTGGTCCACCACCCATAAATGATAAATCAGAAATTGCCCGATTTACTTTTAAAACACAATCCCAATAGTCGTCATCATCCTTGATGGTTTCTATACATTCACTAGAAATCACAGTGTCTGATGGTGGGGTACTTCTATCTGTACACTGCGGATACAAATGCCCTACCTTATTTATATCCATAGATGAAGTTATTGCCAAAATTGGCAAATGACGATAATAGGCTTCTGTTAATCCCGGTAAATAATTTCTGGAAGAAGTTGCCCCTGTACAGCTAAGCACTACAGGCTTATTTGTTTCTGCCGCTAAACCACACGCCATATAAGCAGCAGAACGTTCATCTACACAAGAATACATCTTAAAATAAGGGTCATATTGCATGCTCGCAACAACAGACTCATTAGTAGCTCCAGGTGATACTATTATCTGGTTTATTCCATTTGCCTTCAATAAAGCTAAAACTATTTGGACGTTTTTTTCAGAAGTATAATGAAAACTCATAACTATTTCCTTATTAGTTCAACTTTTATGTTTCGTAAATTACAAAATTCAATGATTCTATCTTCCACAGATAGTTTCCTGCCGTCTATAAAGTAATGTATATTCCTAAATCTTTTAAAATAAAAAAACAAAGGAAATCTATCTATCATTTGCGATGTTGCATTCAAACGCATTCTCACCACCCTATGATAAGCAAATATATCAAATATGGACACATACATACTATCTTCATCACTTTGGGATGAATAGACATAAACCTTACCCTCACCATCATCTCGTAGATAGCTAAAATAGTGAATAAGATACAAATAGGATGCAAATAAAGTTCTGCCTCTATGTACAAAATATAAGGATTTTGAAGAATCTTCAACTAGTGCTAAACGAGTATCCCCTAAAATTAGATTATCAAAATTTCTTCGCGAATCATTCATGAAATCTATAATATTTTTATTCGCAAGCCGTATTTTTTTCCTTAACACTTTATTGCTAGCATATCCTATAACGCATACCATACAAGAAGGAACACAATAGAAATATACCACATTCAACATGCAAATGCAAAAAAAGGCTACAAGGACGGTACCTACCGCCTCTTTCTTATTTAAATTCCAGGACAACATACTGATTCCACAAATATTTTAAAATTCATATTCAATTTATTTATCTCCAAAATTTCCTCATTGGTCAAGGAAAAATCAAACAAGTTACAATTTTCCTCTATCCTCTTTTTCTTCTTACTCATGAAAACCGGTACAACACCTGTATCAATATGCCATCTCAAGATAACTTGCCCAATATTCTTTTCATATTTTTCTGATATTGCTTTTAAAACATTTGATTTCAACAATCTTTCATCCATACGACATAATGGTGAATATGCCTCTAAGACTATAGCATGCCCCTTGCAATAATCTATCTCGTCTTGACAAGTTCTCAAAGGATGACGCTCTATTTGAATGAAGTCCGGTAAAATACCCGTTTCATTC
This sequence comes from Xylanibacter caecicola, assembly GCF_013166515.1. Taxonomy (GTDB): domain Bacteria; phylum Bacteroidota; class Bacteroidia; order Bacteroidales; family Bacteroidaceae; genus Prevotella; species Prevotella caecicola. The sequence continues at coordinate 2,850 of NZ_JABKKJ010000004.1, forward strand.
TTGATTTTATCCAAATGACGAACCCTAACATTGCTTAAACCAATATGACGAATCACTCCTTTTTCTTTAAGTTTATTCATTGTCATCCAAGTTTCATTTAAATACTCTTGAAATGGCCAATGTACAAACAAGACATCCAGATAATCCGTTTTCAATTTTCCGAGACTCTCTTCCACAAATGGTGCTATATTTCCTTTGGACAACTCCATTTGCCAACCATCTATTTTGTCTTGCAAGAAGAATGCATCCCTTTTAATGTTTTCTTTTTTCATCAGGAAAGTCAACGCATCTCCTAACATTTCTTCAGTTTGATAACTTGGGGAAGTGTCAAAACCTATAATTCCCGTTTCATAAACTGAACGAATCATAGAAGAAAACTCTTTTTCATTATTGCATTGAAACGTACCAAATATCAATGACGGATTTTTCATATTATTCTTGCTTTAAATTTCAACATATATTGATTTATCAAAGCTCTTTCACTTTTTGTTAATCCGATTATGTAAATGCTGCCAATTGTAGAACACACACAAACGATGCAAATAACAAGAAACCTAAAAAAAGTATCCTGCATCGAATACAACAGAAGTAAAGGCATAAAACTGCTTGCCAATAGTACTTTAACATCTGGCAACAACGTGTTCTTTACAAAATACATAATGGGTAATTTTATCATGTTTCGCAATAAATACAATCTAAAGCATAATTGTGCTATAAATATCGTCATATGAATCAAATAGGATGTAGCTGGGGGCAAACCTATCTTATATGCAATATATACTAATGGAAATATTGTCATACCCAATCCACCAACAATAATCTGATACTTTTTTATATCTCCTGTTGCCAGCATTGAAGTTACCAAGGTATTTGATATTACAGAAATCAACGATATTCCAATCGTTAACTTTAAGAACAAAACAGAATACTCCGGTACAACTTTCAACCATATACTAAGTATCCTATTAGTTTCCAATAAGATTGGAAGGGCAAAGAACCAAGTCAAAAAAAATGAATACTTAGATCCTACACTTACCAGTTGGTGCATATATGATAAATTATCTGTAGCATATGATTTGGTTATTTGGGGATTTATTGCTGTAGTGAAGTTATTCACAAACTGTTGGACAGCATTATCCACCTGGTTTGCAATTCCACGAGCAACATTTAAAGTAACTCCAAAAAACATATTCATTAATATATTTACCCCCTGGGACATTAGTAATGCAGAGCCTGCACCTAAAAAGTTCCATCCGGCAAATGAAAACATTTTTTTGAATAATGTGTTGTCATAAACAAACTTATAATTGCACTCTTCAAAATGCCGTTTACAATAAACCCCATATATAAACCGAATTATCAAGGCTATCATTGCCATCAATGTGGCAAATAAAATCAGTTTGTCACAAGTAAACAATAGCAACATGTAAACGACAACCAGTTTTGCCGTGGTTTCAAAGATTCCTATATAAGCAAAAGTGGACATTCTCTCATAAGCGACAATGACTGCCGAATAAGGCACACTGATTAAACCGAGCACAAATGTAAGGATTGATAATTGATATACCCAATTGGAGGCATACATTCTGTCTGCCGGTATGTTCATCTTGACATTCAAGAACCATAGGCCGATAGTTTCCGCCAACAGAACAATAATAAGACTGAGACCTATTTGTATATTTACGACAGACGAGAATATAGTGGATAACTTTTTGGTGTCGCCTTTACCCAATTCATAGGTGATGAATCGGCTTATAGCGGCAGACAATGAACCTGACAATATAGAGAACATTGTCACAACACCACCTACCACATTATATATACCATAATCCTTAACGCCAAGTGTTTGAAGAATCACCCGGCTGGTATACAAACTGATTAGCATGGAGAACAGCATACGCACATAGAGCAACAATGTGTTTTTTGCTATTCTCTTGTTTTTCTGTGAATCTTCCAACATCTTTTATTTTATGATAATAATAGTGTGAGATAACCTATTATATTAAATTATTTATCACAAAAACACTTTATAACAAATATTGAATCTGCAATAGGCATCCTCAAAAGACATCTTAATAATAAGTTAAGATTTATACATATAAGTCTTCCAACCGTATGAATAGATAAAACACTATATCACTATACAATAGATTTACAAAAGCGTTCTATTTTGGCATGTAATTTTACAGAAATGGACGAAATAAGATATATGATCTACAAAAAATCTTTTGGACACTTAACAACTTTCCAAAAACTCTATCTCAAAATCTATGGCAAAGTTTAGCTTTTTGGGTAATTATTTCATTAGAATATTGTGTTTCAATTATATTTTTATCATCTTTTCATTTCTAGATGAAACACGTGCTCCCCAATATACACAATTTATTATAGATTCATTTGATAATTTGATAACAGGATTGTCATTATGGTCATACCAAATGATTAAATCTTTGTTTTTCAGCCCATCAAAAATAAAACGGCATTCATTTTCATACCTCCATTTGTTACTTTTAGTTAACAATATAGACTTAATATATTCCCATACATCATTATCACATATTCTTTGTTCGTCCAGTATAAACCTTTGTTGACTATACTTCTTCATAAGAACTCCAAGTTTACCATGAAAGCCCAACTTGTATCTAAAATATCATTGATGAGAATACAATATTCTTTATTCTACCGTCACACTCTTCGCCAAATTCCTCGGCTGATCAACATTCAGACCTTTCGCAACTGCCACATGATAGCTAAGAAGCTGGAGGGGAATGACACTGAGCAACGGGGCAAGGCAGGCTATTGTCGGCGGAACCTCGATGGTTTCATCTACCATTGCCTTTACCTGTTCGTCGCCCTCTGTCACAATTGCCAATATTTTGCCGTTACGGCTGATTACTTCCTGCATATTGGAAACAATCTTTTGATAGAGTTGGTGATGTGTGGCAAGGAACACTACAGGCATCTCGCTGTCTATCAAGGCGATGGGACCGTGCTTCATTTCTGCGGCGGGATAGCCCTCGGCGTGTATATATGATATCTCTTTCAACTTCAATGCGCCTTCAAGGGCTACAGGATAGTTGTAACCACGACCAAGGTAAAGGAAGTTCTTTGAATGTATATATTTTTTTGCTATGTCCTTTATCTTGTCATTCTGTTCCAATACTTTCTGTATCTTATCGGGTATCATGACAAGTTCATGGAGCACAGTGTTATATTCTTCTTGCGAAACAGTGCCTTTTGCCATGCCGAGAGCGAGGGCGAGCATTACAAGAACCGTCACCTGACCGGTGAATGCCTTGGTGGAAGCCACACCAATCTCCGGACCTACATGTATATAGACACCGGTGTCGCTGATACGGGAAATGCCGGAACCAACGGCGTTTACGATGCCGAAGACCAACGCATTCCGTTTCTTTGCCATTTCCATGGCTGCCATAGTGTCGGCAGTCTCTCCACTTTGGGATATTGCCATCACGACATCATCGGGTTCTATAACAGAATCGGAATAACGGAATTCGCTGGCGTATGCCACTTCTACGGGCAATTTACAGAAATGTTCTATGAGTTGCTTGCCGATAAGACCGGCATGCCACGATGTTCCACAACTCAAGATAATGATGCGACGGGCACGGAGCAACTCGCGACGATGAAGCGTCACGGCACTTAGTATGACACTCAGGCTGTCTGTATTTTTCCCTTTCTGTTGCGGAGACCACGGACGGGAATACGGGGCATTGATGATACGTCCTCTCATGCAGTCTCTCAGCACATTGGGCTGGTCGAATATTTCTTTAAGCATGAAATGATCGAAATTATCCTTACTTAGCATGTTCAGGTCTATATCAACCTCTTTCACCTCCGGAGATATCCTCTTGTTGTCGAGATTGAACACCTGTATGTCTTTATCACGTTCGCAAACTGCTATTTCATCATCGTTGAGATATATTATCTGTTTGGTATATGCAGCTATCGGGGACGCATCGCTGGCAATGAACAGTTCTTTGTTTTCTTCTGTCACACCTATGGCAAGCGGGGATGACTTACGGGCACATACCAATTTTTCGGGCTCCTGACGGTCTATCACAACAATGGCGTATGCTCCGATAACCTTTTTCAAAGCAAGCCGCACAGCCATTGCAAGATTGCAAGCCTGAACGGAATCTTTCGTGTACTGAATAAGTTGCACCAGAACTTCCGTATCCGTTTCGCTCTTAAAAGTATATCCTTTCTCTATAAGCTGTTCTTTCAGCGTGGCATAATTTTCGATTATACCATTATGTACCAATGTTATATCGCCAGATTGACTGACATGTGGATGACTGTTGGCTTCCGATGGTACACCGTGAGTAGCCCAACGGGTGTGGGCTATGCCAATGTTCCCACTGCAATCCTTGTCTGCTGCAACGGATTCAAGATCGGCAACCTTGCCTTTTGCTTTATATATTCTAAGGTTTCCGGTATTCGTAATCAAGGCAACTCCGGCACTGTCATAACCTCTGTACTCAAGTTTATGAAGTCCTTCCAGCAATATGGGGCAGGCATTGCGCATACCGATATATCCAACTATTCCACACATAATTATATATTATTCTTACAAGACATTTTTATATCAACAAAATCATTCTACAAACTGTATAAACTCGGGCTTTACTTCTATGCCGACGGCTATAAGGTTGGGGATTTCTATGAGCAGGCGGCGGACTTTTGAGCCGCGGCGGGTTATCAGACTGCCTTCACAACCGTCGAGGGGACCGCCGACAATACGTATACGGCGACCGTACATCGACGGGGTTATCTCTTCCGGAAGATAGTATTTGTTGGAATCGGAGGATGATACGGCTTTTATAAAGCGGTTCATCTCCGTGTCGGACACGGTCATCGGCTCGCGCCATGTGTTACGCAGCCAGCGGTATTGCAGGGTTGGTGTCTGAAATACAATAGGGTCTATGGTTTCACGCGAGGAACATACAAAAAGCAAATCGGGAATAAATGGTACTTGCCTGCGGACACGTTTGCCATCCTCCATGTCGATGCGCCATGTCATGGGCGTAAATACTTGTATGTTCTTTTCGGCAAGTTGCTTATATGCAGGCTGCTTCGCATTGGCCCGCTTTAAGTCGCGCATAACGAACCAACGCATCTGTTTATCATTGTCTGACAATACCGCCATTTTAGATTACAGATAATTCTTTCAATCCTGCTTGATTTGATATATAGTTGTAAATCAAGCAGTTATGTTTGTAAGGCGAAAAGTTCTGTAATAGTTTAATCATACTATTTACAAGCGTGCTGTTTTATAAAAACAGACATGTTTCAATACGTCTCTTCATAAGAGATGTATCGACAATAAAACAGATTGATAATCAATGACATATGATCAAGGAAATGATGATGTGATAGTATACAATAATGTATTGATGTCTGTTATACTCCATTTTAACATATCCACATTCAATATATTTAAATTATTTTCAGTAACTTTGCACCCATCGATACATCTCTTATGAAGAGAAGGATTGATTTCTTCAAAAATCCAATCGGATGTAAACCGTGTTTTTAATGGTCGATAAAATTCTGATTACCAATTGAATTTGCGATTAATAAAAATGTCCCGTGGTTGAGTTATTCGTGTATCGGTTATCCTGTTCTACGTAATATTATCATGTTTCCGTATGTAACATCCAGTGTTTCATGATGATACCTTTCAGCCTCCGAAAGATGGCGTTTCAGCGTTTAAAAGACGGCATTTTGCAGTGTAGGAGGCGGCATTTTGCAGCACGGTTTGTCATCGGTGTGGAGTGTAAGGCATATTTCATTGTTTTTTATAGTATGTACGCGGATCCGTGATAACTAACATCGGCTTAGCTGTGTGCTCCTCATGGTAGTGACAAGTTTTTGTATTTATCTATACTCGTGGAAGGATATATTCGGATATTCGTTATCCCGAACTACGTAATATATATCAAAGAAACCGTCTTCATACATGGTTTCAGATTAAAATCACTATCTTTGCAGTATGATAGATATATTTAAAAGGGTGAAAGCGGCTGGCAGAGAACTTGCCGTTATGGATGACAGTGTCCGCAACAAGGTGTTGTGTGCTGTGGCAGATGCGATAGAGAACGAAAAGGAAATGCTGCTACGTGCCAATGCCGAGGATCTTTCGCGCATGGACAGGAATAATCCTTTATATGACAGACTGCTTCTTACCGATGCAAGGCTTGACGATATTGCAGCGGACATGCGCCATGTGGCAGGACTTCCTTCTCCGTTAGGGCGGGTAACCTCTGAAAGGACTCTTGACAACGGACTGTATCTGCGGCGTGTCAGCGTGCCTTTCGGTGTGATAGGTGTCATTTACGAGGCACGCCCCAATGTAAGTTTTGATGTTTTTGCACTATGCTTCAAGTCGGGTAACGCATGTTTGTTGAAAGGTGGAAAAGACGCTGTATCTTCCAACAGTGCTGCCGTTTCGCTGATTCATCATGTTCTTGAAAACAATGGCGTAAATCCCACGGTAGTAGAACTTTTGCCGTCAACGCATGAAGCAACGGGTCAATTGCTTTCGGCAGTAGGATATGTAGACGTATGTATTCCGCGTGGCGGAAAAAAACTGATACAGTTTGTCCGTGACACAGCACGTGTTCCTGTTATCGAAACGGGGGCAGGGGTTGTCAGTGCATATTTCGATGAATACGGTGATACGGCTATCGGCGCTCCCATTATCAACAATGCGAAGACTCGTCGTGTAAGTGTATGCAATGCTCTCGACTGCCTGATTGTCCATAAGTCAAGGCTTGCCGATCTTCCGCTGTTATGCCGTCCGCTTGTGGCAAGCAATGTAAGGATATATGCCGACGATGATGCGTATGTGTATCTTGCCGGTAACTATCCCGAAGAGCTTCTACACCATGCCACAGAGGAAAGCTACGGAACCGAATATATGGACTATGCAATGGCTGTAAAGACAGTGGCATCGCTCAATGAGGCTATATCGCATATAAACAGATATGGCAGTGGGCACAGTGAGTGCATAATAACGGCAGACAGCAATAATGCGTCACTATTCCGTGCACAGGTGGATGCGGCATGCGTTTATGTCAATGCTCCGACAAGTTTTACCGACGGGGCGCAGTTCGGACTGGGAGCGGAGATAGGTATCAGCACGCAAAAACTGGGACCGCGCGGACCTATGGGGCTTGAGGAGATAACGACATACAAATGGCTTATTGACGGAAACGGACAGGTGCGCAAGTAAAATTGTAAATTATTAATTATAAATTATAAATTAAAATCGTGAGAACCTTTATTAATGTAGAAGACATCGGCGATATCAGAACTGCACTTGCCGAGGCACAAGAGATAAAAAACGACAGGTTCAAGTATCAGCACTTGGGCAAGAACAAGACGTTGATGATGATTTTCTTCAACAACTCTTTGCGTACAAGGTTGAGCACACAGAAGGCGGCGATGAATCTGGGTATGAATGTGATTGTTCTTGATGTCAATGCCGGGGCGTGGAAATTGGAGACAGAGCGCGGTGTGATAATGGACGGTGACAAGAGCGAGCACTTGCTTGAGGCAATACCTGTCATGGCGAGCTATTGCGATATGATTGGCGTGCGTTCTTTTGCCGGATTGACCGACCGTGACTATGACTATGCCGAGACTGTGTTGAATCAGTTTATCCGTTACAGCGGGAAACCGGTATTTGCCATGGAAACGGCTACGGTGCATCCTTTGCAGGCTTTTGCCGACCTTATCACCATGGATGAACAGTGGCAGAACCGCAACGCACGACCAAAGGTTGTCCTGACATGGGCTCCTCATTGCCGTGCTTTGCCGCAGGCTGTTCCCAACTCGTTTGCCCAGTGGATGAATGCCGCAGATGTGGATTTTGTAGTGACACATCCCGAGGGTTATGAGCTTGACCCGAAGTTCGTGGGCAATGCCCGTGTAGAGTATAATCAGATGAAAGCGCTCGAAGGGGCTGACTTTGTCTATGCAAAGAATTGGAGTTGTCCTGGTGTTACATGTCCGGAAGATTATGGCAAGATATTGTCTAAAGATATGAGCTGGACAATCGATGACGCCCACATGGCTGTGACGAATAATGGAAAGTTTATGCATTGCCTGCCTGTGCGACGTGGACTTATTGTTACCGATGACGTTATTGAAAGCAAGAACTCTCTTGTCATACCGGAAGCTGCCAACCGCGAGATTTCGTGCTCGGTGGTAATAAAGCGCATGCTGGAGTGTATGAAAGATTTTTAAAATAAGGAGATAAAGGGAGATAATAGAAATTATGTGGCTAAAGCCACGGGAGATAAAGGACAATAGCTACATATGAAGTAACAAAACATACGTCTTTTATCTTCATTTATCTCCTTTTATCTCTCCTTCTCTTTCATCCTTTTGTCCACCTTAATCTTTGTCTTTTATATGTATGATGTAAAATGTATACATAAAAAAATTGATTGTCTCACGACAACCAATCTTTATTAACCTTAATAATCTAATACCATGAAAAACACAATGCAAAGGTATGTGTTTTTTATTCAATCTGCAAATTGTACGAATAAAAAAAACGTGTTTCTAACATTCTTTAAAAGTTTTGCCGTCCCATTTAAACTTTCTTTGCCTTAATATTAATGAAACCTCTTCTTTTTCGTCTTTTGTAAGAAAGGGCAGTGACAACTCGAATACAATTGTTTCCTCGGTCTCGGATAACGCCGCCTTAAGCATCACCGGTTCTATCATGCCGTACAGTCTGTCGTATAGTTCGGTTGTCATTGTATCCCTTACTTCCGTGAACATTTCTTTTGTCTTATCGGAACCGTTGTTTGTCGGGAGACCGAAATTCTTGCCTAACGGTTTCCAGTCGGATGAAAAAAACATTACAGAACTTTCTTCTGCCGGTGCCTTGAATGTCTTTACCATACATATTATATATGTGGAATCACCGGTAGAAAGCAGGCGAATGCTTGCATCCGTACTTTCATTGAGTTTCAGTTCCATATAGTTGTCGGACATCTTTACGAGCTTGGTGTCTCCGTCCAGTCTGTTCTTTACCTTTGCGTCAGCCTTCATTTCCCAATAGTCGACAAGCTCGACACGAAGGTTGTGGTTTAAGTAAGGTATGACGCTGTCCGGCATTGTTACCCAAACTTCACGCATGGTCTTTTTTGCCTGTGCACTGCAAGCAGGTGTAAGCAATGAGATAAGTATAACGGTGCGAATGATAAGAAGTATTTTTTCTTTCATAATATTTGTATTGATAATCAGTTTGCTATTCCTTTCAATTCATCCGGGCTAAATGCAATATCTACGGAAAATCCGGTTGCGGAGCCTTTATATCTGTAGACCAGTCCTTTTTCGCAAACTGTGACAGCCTGCATGAAACGTTTTGCCGTAGGGGTGGCAGTGATGTTGGCAGTCATATTTATTTTTATTTCATCCGCATTTGCGCTTATTGCGTAGATGTTACCAATGGTTTCGTCTACCGAATATACAAATATGACATTGTCATTTTCTATATAAAGGTCGGTTGCTGTTATTCCCTCTTCAGCCACTATGGGAAACTGCATCTTTGTTATTTCTATCAGGGATTTCAGCCTGTCAAGCGGAGTAACACCTTTCTTGTTGTTAAGTATGTCTCGTATTTCATCCGTTGAAAACCTTGCCGATATTTCCGTTCTTGTTGTGTTGCCTATAAATGTGGTGACAAGGGTGGCATTTGCGTCTACAAGCATGTTGAAAAGAACACGTGAGGAGCCTTGCATCTGTGTAAGATTGGTTGCCATCATGGATTTGAATTTGTCGGGGCTGTCTGCAAGTTTACGAAAATCCATGTAAACCTCACTCATGGTAAAAAGCATGGTTACGATGTCGTTGTCGTAGCTTACTTTTGTTATCTCACCTGCATTACCGATACTTATAGGACAGGTTTGATTGAATTCGTCAATTTGTTTTTTCAATTCAGTGTTGTCAAATGCAAAAGTACGGAATACATGTGCGCACAGAAGTAAAGAAAGAAAAAGAAGACGTGAGACCTTCATAAGCAATGAATATAAGTGATGTTTGTAAATTATTATTCCGTATTTAGAACAATGCAAAAGTAGCAAATAAAATCATCCTGCACAAATAAACGGATATGAAATCATAATAAGCAAAGAACATTCTTGTTTTAAATTGTCAAAAAAAAGCGTGCATATACAATTATATCGAAGTTTTTTAATACTTTTGCAAGTTGAAAATTAAGTGTGACATTAATATAAAAAGTGAATATAACGAGATGAAGCCAACCGCCATACTCTTACTGCATTGTCCTGACAAGCAGGGTATTATAACCGAGGTGACAAAATTTATTACGGACAATAAGGGTAACATTGTCTATCTTGACCAATATGTAGACCGTGAAGACGGTATCTTTTTTATGCGTATAGAATGGGAACTTGACGGATTTATAATACCACGTGAGAAGCTGGAGGAATACATACAGACACTGTATGCAAGCAGGTACAACATGACGTTCAATCTCTATTTTAATGACAAACGTCCGCGCATGGCAATATTCGTCAGCAAGATGAGCCATTGTCTTTACGACCTTCTTGCGCGTTATAAGGCAGGCGAATGGGATGTGGATATTCCGTTTATCATAAGCAATCACGAAGATTTGCGATATATAGCAGAGCAGTTTGATATACCTTATTATGTATGGCAGATAAAGAAAGACCATTCAAACAAGGCGGAAGTGGAGAAAGCGGAAATGGAATTGCTGAAAAAAGAGAACATTAACTTTATCGTGTTGGCGCGTTATATGCAGATAATAAGCGATGACATGATAAAATCCTATCCCAATCATATAATTAATATCCACCATTCGTTTCTTCCGGCTTTCATCGGTGCCAAGCCTTATCACCAGGCATGGCAGCGCGGTGTCAAGATTATAGGCGCTACCAGTCACTATGTAACATCGGAGCTTGATGCCGGTCCGATAATAGAACAGGATGTTGTCCGTATCACCCATAAGGACAATCCGGAAAGTCTTGTATTGAAAGGTCGGGACCTGGAGAAGATTGTGCTGAGTCGTGCCGTGACAAAACATATAGAGCGCAAGATACTTACTTATCACAATAAGACGATAATATTCTCATAGTACGGGCATGAATGTAGCCATAATAAAATATAATGCAGGAAACATACACAGTGTTGTAAACAGTCTGCGACGGCTCGGAGTTGAGCCGTTGCTGACAGACAACGCCGAAGAGCTAGCCCGCGCAGACCGTGTCTTGTTGCCGGGACAGGGCGAGGCGGGATGTGCCATGGGATGTCTGCGTGAGAACGGACTGGACACGGTGATATGTGACCTGAAACAGCCGGTACTTGGAATTTGTATAGGGCAGCAGCTGTTGTGCCGTCACTCGGAAGAGGGAGATGTAGACTGCCTTGGCATTTTTGATGCAGAAGTAAAACGCTTCTCTCCGTCAAGACATGAGTATAAGGTGCCTGCAATGGGGTGGAACTCGTTGTATGATTTGAGAACCCCATTGTTTAAAGGGATAGATGAAAACGAGTATGTGTATTTTGTTCACAGCTATTATGTTCCTTTGTGCAGCGAAACCATTGCCGTGACAGATTATATACAGCCATATAGTGCGGCGATGAATGTACGGAACTTCTATGCGACACAGTTTCATCCGGAAAAAAGCGGAGATACGGGAAGCAGGATATTGCAGAACTTTTTAGACATGGACGCCAATGATTGAACTTATTCCAGCGATAGACATAATAGACGGTAAGTGCGTTCGTCTGACAAAAGGTGACTACGGACAGAAGAAGGTATATAATGAAAATCCTCTTGCTGTGGCTCGCGAAATGGAACGATATGGTTTCAGACGTCTGCATGTGGTTGACCTTGACGGAGCAAAATCAAAGCATATCGTAAACATCGACGTACTGAAACAGATAACGGAATATACGGGACTGACCGTAGATTTCGGAGGAGGGATAAAGACGGAGGACGATATACGTATGGCTTTCGACTGTGGTGCACATATGGTTACAATAGGCTCGGTGGCAGTGACATGTCCGGAGATGTTCATGGCATGGCTTGACAAGTTCGGCAGTGAGCGTATTATATTAGGTGCTGATGTGCGCAACGGCATGATAAGCATAAACGGTTGGAAAGAAGATACCGGAACACCGTTGCTCCCGTTCCTTAAAAGTTATATAGATAACGGGGTCAAGAACATTCTTTGTACGGAAATATCAAAGGACGGAACTTTGGGCGGACCTGCCATAGAACTTTACAGACGGATAATGGGCGAGTACCCTCATATCAATCTGATTGCAAGCGGGGGCGTGTCGTGCATGGATGATATAGATGATCTTGACAAGGCTGGCATTCCGTCGGTTGTGTTTGGAAAAGCCATATACGAAGGCAGGATAGACATGAACAGGCTTGCAGAGAAATATATGAAATCCACGGTGCGGTAAAATATAATATACAATGAAGAAAGGACTTGCAAAAAGAATTGTTCCGTGTCTTGACGTCAAGAACGGCGAAACTGTAAAAGGAACAAACTTTGTGAACCTGCGTAAAGCGGGCGATCCCGTGGAGATGGGCAAGGCTTACTGCGAGGCAGGAGCCGACGAACTGGTATATCTTGACATAACAGCCAGCCACGAGGGACGCAAGACTTTCACCGATATGGTTACACGTGTGGCGACGGAGATAAACATTCCTTTCACCGTAGGCGGAGGAATAAGTGCGCTGGAGGATGTGGAGCGGCTGTTATATGCCGGAGCGGATAAAGTAAGCATCAACAGTGCGGCGATAAATAATCCGGGACTGATAGACGAAATAACAAGTCGCTTCGGCTCGCAAGTGTGTGTGTGCGCGATAGATGCCAAGTTTGACGATAACGAATGGATGTGCTATCTTAACGGCGGACGCATACGTACGGACCGTAAGTTATATGAATGGGCAAGAGAAGCCGAAGAACGTGGAGCCGGAGAAATACTCTTTACGAGTATGAACCATGATGGAGTTAAGAACGGATATGCCAATGACGCATTGTGTCATCTTTCCGAAACACTCGGGATACCGGTTATAGCCAGTGGCGGAGCAGGATGTCCTGAGCATTTTAGGGATGCCTTTACCGTGGGAAAGGCGGATGCCGCACTTGCTGCAAGCGTGTTCCATTTTGGAGAGATAAAGATAAGAGAACTTAAAGAATATCTTTCTTTCGAGGGTATAAATGTAAGGCTCTGAGGAATATAGTGGTTTTGAATAATTAATAAATAAGACGACACGGATGGAAATTGATTTCGGAAAAATGAACGGACTTGTTCCTGCCATAATTCAGGACGCTTCAACTAAGAACGTGCTGATGTTGGGCTTTATGAACAAGGAGGCTTATGACAAGACTGTCGAGACAAAAAAGGTTACATTCTACAGCCGTAGCAGGAATTGTCTGTGGACAAAGGGGGAGACTTCCGGAAACTTTCTTAATATAGTGAGCATTGAGAACGACTGCGACAATGACACATTGCTTATAAAAGTAAATCCGGAAGGACCTGTATGCCATAAAGGTACTGATACCTGTTGGGGTGAAAGCAATGAGAAGAACCCTCTTCTTTTCCTTACATTCCTTCAGGACTTTATAAACAAGCGTCATGAAGAAATGCCGGAAGGTTCGTATACCACAAGTCTTTTCAAAGACGGACTGAACCGCATGGCACAGAAAGTGGGAGAGGAGGCACTCGAGGCTGTGATAGAAGCAGTAAACGGAACAGACGAACGACTTGTATATGAAGCATCGGACATGCTCTATCACCTGATCGTCTTGCTTGCGAGCAAGGGACTGCGCATTGAAGATGTGGCGGCGGAGCTACAGAAGCGCCATGATCCGAACTGGCATAAACACTGAAACAACAAATCTATTGAATTATGCTTATAGACTATAAGAATGTAAATATATATCATGACGATGTTCATATTCTGAATGATGTAGTGTTCCATGTGGACGAGGGGGAGTTTATATATATAATAGGTAAGGTCGGATCCGGAAAGAGCAGCCTGCTAAAAACAATATATTGTGAGCTTGACATCGAAAGCGGATGCGAAAAAGCAGAAGTTCTCGGGCGCGATCTGATGAAGATAAAGCGTAAGGAGATACCTGCACTGCGTAAGGAAATGGGTATAATATTCCAGGATTTCCAGTTGCTTCACGACCGTACGGTGGAAGAAAACCTGAAGTTTGTTCTGAAATCGACGGGTTGGAAGAGCAAGAGTGATATAAATGCACGTATAGACGAGGTGCTTGATGCCGTGGAAATGTCTGAGAAGAAATACAGCATGCCGCATGAGCTGTCCGGCGGCGAGCAGCAAAGAATAGCGATAGCGCGTGCTATACTTAACAAACCGAAGATAATAATTGCAGACGAGCCTACGGGAAATCTCGATCCGGACACGGCAAACAACATAATATGCCTGTTGAAGCAAATAAGCTGTACAGGTACGGCAATAGTGATGACAACCCACAACATATCGATGCTGAACAAGTATCCCGGCATTGTATATTGTTGTAAGGACGGAAGTCTGAACGATATAACCAAGGATTATAATAAAATAGATCTGGCAGAGGAATAAGTACTGTTGTTCTTATAATAAAGGTTTCTCTGTCACTTTTTACAATAACAAAAGCAATACGACGATGAAAGTAATGAAATTTGGCGGTACGTCCGTCGGTTCACCGGAACGCATAAAGAATGTTTCCTCACTTATAACAAATAGCGGCGAGCCGGTATTTGTTGTACTCTCAGCCATGTCAGGCACAACCAATGCGCTTGTAGAAATATCGGATTATCTTTATAAGAAAAATCCCGAGGGTGCCAATGATGTTATAAACCGTCTTGAGCAGAATTACATGAAGCACGTGGACGAACTGTATTCCACGGAAGAATGGCGCGAGAAAACACGCAGCTTCCTCACATATGAGTTTGACTATCTGCGCTCTTTCACCAAAGACCTGTTCACAAGCTTTGAAGAAAAGAACATTGTTGCCCAAGGGGAGATAATGAGCACAAACATGGTTGTGAACTATTTGAAGGAATGTGGGGTGAAGGCTGTGCTCCTTTCGGCGCTCGACTTTATGCGTACGGACAAGAATGCCGAGCCCAATCCGGCATATATAAAGGAGAAGCTCACCGATATACTGAAAGAAACCACAGGCTATCAGGTATATATAACCCAGGGCTTTATCTGTCGCAATGCTTATGGCGAGACGGACAATCTGCAGCGCGGAGGCAGTGACTATACGGCGTCTTTGATAGGAGCGGCCATCAATGCCGAGGAGATACAGATATGGACGGACATAGACGGAATGCACAACAACGACCCGCGCGTAGTAGAGAAAACCGAGGCTGTAAGGCAGTTGCATTTTGAAGAGGCCGCAGAACTGGCGTATTTCGGTGCAAAGATATTGCACCCGACATGTATCCAGCCGGCAAAGTATGCGGGAATCCCGGTAAGACTTCTCAATACAATGGATCCTTCCGCATACGGCACGATAATCGACAACGTAACGGTAAAGGGCAAGATAAAGGCTGTGGCAGCGAAGGACAACATCACGGCAATCAAGATAAAGAGCAGCCGTATGTTGCTTGCAACAGGCTTCCTTAGAAAAGTTTTCGAGATATTCGAAAGTTATCAGACAGCCATAGACATGGTGGCTACAAGCGAGGTGGGAGTGTCAATGAGCATAGACAACAGCACGCACCTTAACGATATCGTGGACGAACTGAAGAAGTATGGCACCGTGACCGTTGACAGCGACATGTGTATAATATGCGTTGTGGGCGATCTCGATTGGAGCAATGTCGGTTTCGAGACGCTTGCCACCGATGCGATGAAGGATATTCCCGTGCGTATGATATCCTACGGAGGCAGCAACTACAATATATCGTTCCTTATCCGCGAAGCTGACAAGAAGAGGGCTTTGCAGAGTCTGAGCAACACATTATTTAAATAGATGCCCGAAATTAATTATTATTATATTGTACGTTATTTTGGTGATGTTTTTTCATGTCCGAAGAGTGAGTGTAGCGTGCTACACGACCGATGGGACATGGGAAAACAGCCCGAAAGAGCGTGCAAGATAATGATAAAGTAATGTTGCACCAACTGATTATGATATATACGTTTAATTTTGAACATCTACTTAATAAATAAGACGATGAAGGGAATTTTTCCTGTAGAAAAGTTTAAGAGCAAAGATACCCCGTTCTACTATTATGACACGGAGCTGCTGCGCCGCACGTTGCATGATATAAATAAGGAGGCAGGCAGATATGAGGGCTTTAATGTGCATTATGCCGTCAAAGCCAATGCCAATCCCAAACTTCTCCGGATAATAAGCAGTGCCGGTCTGGGTGCCGACTGTGTAAGCGGAGGAGAGATAGAGGCGGCGATAAATGCCGGTTTCCCTGCAAGCAAGATTGTCTATGCTGGCGTGGGCAAGAGCGACCGCGAGATAAACCTCGGTCTTGACAACGACATATTCTGCTTTAATGTGGAAAGTCTTGCCGAGCTTGAAGTAATAAACGAACTTGCGGGAAACAGAAACAAGACAGCCCGTGTGGCGCTTAGGATAAATCCCAATGTAGGTGCACACACCCATGCAAACATCACCACGGGACTGGCGGAGAACAAGTTCGGCATTGCCATGGGCGATATGGAGGGCGTGATAGAAAAGGCTTCGGAGATGAAGAATGTAAAGTTTGTCGGTCTTCATTTCCATATAGGTTCCCAGATACTTGACATGGGCGACTTCGAGGCATTGTGCAATCGTATAAACGAATTGCAGAAACGCCTGGAGTGCAGCAATATAAATGTAGAGAACATCAACGTGGGCGGCGGGCTCGGCATAGACTATGAGCATCCCAACCGTGTGCCCGTGCCCGACTTCAAGGCTTACTTCTCAACCTATGCGCGCCATCTTAAACTGCGTCAGGGGCAGAGCCTGCATTTTGAGCTCGGGCGCTCGGTGGTAGGGCAGTGCGGTTCTTTGATAACGCGCGTTCTCTATATAAAGCAGGGAACCGCCAAGCGTTTTGCCATTGTAGATGCCGGCATGACCGACCTTATACGCCCGGCGTTGTATCAGGCATACCACAAGATAGAGAACATATCGAGCGACGGAGCGGTTGCAACCTACGATGTCGTGGGACCGATATGCGAGTCGAGCGATGTCTTTGTCAAGGCATACGATATGAACGAGAGCCGCAGGGGCGACTTCCTTGCAATACGTTCCGCCGGAGCCTACGGCGAGATAATGGCTTCGCAGTATAACTGCCGCCGTCTGCCCGTGGGATATATGGCGGAAGACCTGTGACAAGTCAGTCCTTATTGAAGAACAGACCGATAGCCGGGCAGACCGACGGGGCTTGTGAACCAGTCGATAACCCCTGCCCTTATAAAAGAACTAACTAACATCACACCGGAGGGTATATGCCAGTCGATAATATCACTATGATTATCTGTGCGCTACTGTTGCTCCTTGCAGCAGTAACGCCCTTTGTAAATCCTTTTTTCAGAAAACCGGAAGAGAAGAGCGGCAACGGCTGTGACAGGGAAGGACTGCCGCCGTTGTCGGTCGTAATATATGCGCGAGACAATGCGCGAGAGCTGAAAGCCAATCTTCCCTCGCTTCTTTCCCAAGCCTATCCGCCGGGATTTGAAGTGATTGTCGTCGTCGATGACAAGACGGAGCATGAGACAACAGCCGTCCTCGAGCAGTACGGCATGCATCCTAATCTTTACAAGACGTTTCTGCCCAAGTCGTCGCGCTACATGAGCCGCAGGAAACTCGCGATAACAATAGGAGTGAAGGCGGCGAAGAACGAATGGATTGTGCTTACCGATGCAGAGTGCAGACCGTTGTCGGACAAGTGGCTTGCCACGATGGCACGGAACTGCTCCGAAGACATAAACCTTGTCATCGGCTACAGCAACTATTCGGCAGAGGCGAAGTCGTATCGCAGGTTCGAGCGTCTTCGCGACGAGATGTACTGCATGCGCAGTGCGGAGAAAGGCACGGCGTGGCGCACGGCGGGAAACAACCTGATGTTCCGCAAGAGCGAATTCATGGAATGCCGCGGCTTTGAGGGCAATTTAAAATACCTGCGCGGAGAGTACGACTTTATTGTAAACAAGTATGCCAAAGAAGGAGGCACTGCCGTGGAGACATCTCCCGAAGCGTGGCTCGAAGAAGTAGCGCCTACGAAGAAAGCATGGAAGAACAGGCATCTTTTCTATAACGAGAACCGCCGTCATCTCGCACGCTCTTGCCGACAGACGCTGCTGTATGCGGCAGACATGTGCTCCATGTACATAAACGCCGCCGCCATTATCGCCGCCGCCGTATATTCGTATGTCGCAGGAAACATCGTCGTGGCAGCGGCAGCCCTCGTCGCGCTTGTCATCACCGTCGTTTTGCGCACGGTCATCGCCGGCAGGGTTGCAGAGCGTTTCGGTGCAGGCATAGGGCGCAACAGTATAGTCTTCCACGAGGCGGCGCTGCTTTTAAACGACATCAAATACGGCATTTTATACAGGCTGGCAGACAAGAACGACTTTACAAGCCATAAAATCTGACGCCGATGAAGGTTCTTTATTTCATTCCCAAGACAAAGGGCGGCAACCTCCCGTTCTTCACGAAAGAGTTTTTTGACCGTATCGCCGGCATGGCTGAGGCGCATGTCATGACGCCGAGGAACGGGGACGCGCCGCAGACGGGCAGCAGTGCCGTGGTGCACCGGCTGTCGGCATACCGGATGATGATAGGGCGCAACAAGAAACGCTTTAGCCGCATTGTCGGCGAGGTAGGTCCCGATATAATACACATCATAGGTTCGTGGGATATCACGGCATACTATATATATAGGTGGGCGGAGACGTACAGGATACCCGTTGTGTTGTCGCCCCTGAAAGGGCTTGCACCGTGGAACGTGCTCCGCTCTTATTGGTTGCGCCGTCTGCCACAACTGCTGTTGTATCAGAAGAGCCTGCTTTCCGGCACCCACGGCGTGCATGCGGTGGGCAGACAGGAGCAATCCTTCATTCTCGATGCCGCTCTGCATCCGTCGCTGCATCCGCGCAAGCCGTGGAACAGCCGCATTGCCGTGATTGAAGACCCCGTGCTGACGGACGCCATCGATGTGGCGGGCGCGGCAGCGGCGATGATGAGGCTTTACGCCAAGGTGCTCGACAGCAACCCGTTCATGCGGATGACGGAAGAAGAGGTGACTGCCGAGAGCGCCCTGCTGCGTGTCGGCATGTCGCAGGACAGCATCAGCGCGGACATACCCCGCGAGACAAGGCAGCGGCTCATGCAGATGAGCGATGCCGCGTGGCGCCGCATACTTCTGCATGCCACCGATGAAGGCATAGCGGATATGGTTACAAGAGGAGCACTTGCGATGCAATTAAAACGGAAAAGCATCGTTATAGAAAGTACAGGGCGCTTTGAAAACACGCGCCACAGCGACAAACGGCGCCCGGCGGACATTCCGGCAACGGCGAAAGGACGTAAGGCGGAAAGGCTCGCCGGCAGATACGGGGGCGACGATGCCGCGGTACGTATATGCAAGATGATTGTCAATGTGGCGCAGATGATGAAGAGCGGCACGCTCAGCCGCCGTCATCTGGCAGACCTTTACGCCGCCGTGAGGTTCGGCAACTGCAACGAGCGCGCCCTGCGCCTTATGCTCCGGCGGCTCCGTATGTCGAAGACGGCTGCGCGGCTTATGCAGATAATGGGCGAGACGCTGTGGCTCGAGCCGGGCTTTATGCCGCTGGAGCCGCTCGACGACAAGGGCACGGACGATATTAGAAAGACACTATTCAATCTGAAAATACAATGAAGCACATACATTCTGAAGTAGAGAAAGACACAAGATACCTGCGCCTGCTGTCGCAATCGTTCCCTACGGTTGCCAAGGCGAGCACGGAGATAATCAACCTGCGCGCCATTCTGAACCTGCCGAAGGGCACGGAGCACTTTCTTGCCGACATTCACGGCGAGCACGAGTCGTTCCGCCACGTTCTGAAAAACGCCTCGGGAAACATCAAGCGCAAGGTGAACGAGATATTCGGAGACGAGCTTACGCACGAGGAGAAACGCAACCTGTGCACGCTGATATACTATCCGGAGCAGAAGCTCGAGCTTATAAAGTCGACGGAGAGGGACATGCGCCAGTGGTATTTCACCACGATACACCGTCTGGTGAGGGTCTGCCGCGACGTGTCGAGCAAGTACACGCGTTCCAAGGTGCGCAAGTCGCTGCCCGACGACTTCTCGTACATCATCCAGGAGCTGCTTCACGAGCGCCCCGACGACGCCGACAAGGCGGCATACGTAAAGGTTATCACCGACACGATAATATCCACGGGCAGCGCCGACGACTTTATCGCTGCTATCTCCAACGTGATACAGCGTTTCGCGATAGACCAGCTGCACATCCTCGGCGACATATACGACCGCGGACCCGGCGCGCACATCATCATGGACACGCTGCGCACGTATCACAACTGGGACATACAGTGGGGCAACCACGACATACTGTGGATGGGCGCGCATGCCGGTAACGACGCCTGCATATGCAACGTGATACGCCTGTCGCTGCGCTATGCCAACCTTGCCACGCTCGAAGAGGGATACGGCATAAACCTCGTGCCCCTCGCCACGTTCGCCATGGAGCATTATGCCGACGACCCGTGCGAGGAGTTCTGTCCGAAGACCGACGCGGGATGCGACGGAATAAGCGAGAAGACGTACCGTCTGACCGCACAGATGCACAAGGCGATATCGGTGATACAGTTCAAAGTCGAGGCGGAGATATTCTCGCGCCACCCCGAGTGGGGCATGAACGACAGGGCGCTGCTGGGAAACATAGACTACAGCCGCGGCGTGTGCGCGATAGACGGCAAGGAATATGAGATGAAGAGCTGCCATTTCCCCACCATAGACCCGCGGAACCCCAACATGCTGACGGCAGACGAGCGCGAGTTGCTCGAACGCCTGCACCATTCGTTCACCGTGAGCGAGAAGCTGCACAAGCACATCAAGGCGCTGCTCAGTCACGGCTGCATGTATACGATAGCCAACCACAACCTGCTGTTCCACGCCTCCATTCCGTTGAACGCCGACGGCACGCTGAAAGAGGTGGAACTGTATGGCGGCAAGAAGTACAGCGGTCGCGAACTGCTGCACCGCACGGGCATGATAATACGTTCGGCGTTCCAGAGCGACACAGAGCCACAGGAAAAGAGTTTCGCCACGGACTATTTCCTCTATTTGTGGTGCGGTCCGGACTCCACGCTCTTCAACAAGTCGAAGATGGCGACCTTCGAGCGCTACTTCCTCAAGGACAAGGAAACCTATAAAGAGGGGAAGGGGCACTACTTCATGCTGCGCGACAACGAAGAGATAGTGGACCGCATACTCGATGCCTTCGGTGTGGAGGGACCCAACCGCCATATCATCAACGGACACGTGCCCGTGCATGTGGCGAGCGGCGAAAACCCCATAAAGGCGGGCGGCAAGCTGATGGTGATAGACGGTGGCTTCTCGCAGGCGTACCACAAGGAGACAGGCATCGCCGGATACACGCTCGTATACCACAGTCGCGGCTTCCAGCTCGTACAGCACGAGCCGTTCGCAAGCACCGAAGACGCCATAATGCGCGGGACCGACATCAAGAGCACGGCGCAGATTGTGGAGATGTCGGCGCACAGGATGCTTGTGGCGGATACGGACAACGGCCGCGAGCTGAAAAGGCAGATAACCGACCTGCAGAAGCTGCTCTACGCCTATCGTCACGGCGTGATAAAGGAGAATGCCAAGGGCTGACGCCCGTGCATGCCGGCGGAGCGATGATGTCTGCCGGTGACACAATGTCGGTTTTTACGTCCATATCCTTTCACCGTGATTTTTTATAACCCCGAAATAAGCGCGTCGCCGCAAAATACCGGTCGTTTGCACGCAAATACCGTAAATATTAGCGTGCAAACACAACTCTCTGAATATCATATACTTACGATAAACAGCATCTTCGTGTGCAGCGTAAACGCGCTTTACGGTGCCCAAAGATGCTCTTTTTAGGTCGTAAAGAGGCACTTTAGGGGGTGTAAAGAGGCGCTTTTTGACCCGTAAAGCGCCTCTATGGAAAAAAATCTCACGTTCGATAATTTTCTATCGCACGTTCGATAGATCCGAAACGCACGTCCGTTTGCCCGAAAACAGCATCGTTGCATTATTTTAACATCTCCTTTGACCGAAAACCGTTGCACTTTTGTTCTGACACATTGCCGCCCTTTTCCCGCAAACACGTTGCATAGTGTCACGCCGCGTCGATTTTTGTCCGATAACAATGCACCCTGTAGGGCTGTACCCCCGGTGCAGCCGCCCAAAGGATGCCTGCAACCGTCGCTTCGAGGGTGTCTGAATAAACAATCACCCGCCCCGCCCGCCGCATAGCCGCCCCCTCCGTCGCGCAGACGTATAAAATATGTTATTTATTTGCGGCTTCGTTAGATAAGTTTTATCTTTGCATACACAAAAAACTTTATATCTATGAATTTGAAAATACGCTTGTCGTTGATGAATTTCCTCGAGTTTGCCGTGTGGGGCGCCTACCTCACATCGATGGGAAACTATCTTGGAAAAGCAGGGATGGGAGCCGAGATATCATGGTTCTACGCCATCCAGGGAATAGTATCGATATTTATGCCCACGATAATGGGCATCGTTGCCGACCGCTACGTGCAGCCGCAGCGTCTGCTCGGCATCTGCCACTTCATAGCCGGCGCTGCAATGCTGTCGCTGTGCTACATCGGCATGACCGACGCCCACCCGGACAAAACGACGTTCATGGCGGTGTATATCGTCAGCGTGGCGTTCTACATGCCAACGCTGGCACTGTCCAACACCGCCGCATTCACAATGCTCAAAGACCACGGCATGGACACGGTGAAGGACTTTCCGCCCATACGCGTCTTCGGCACCGTGGGATTTATCGCCACTATGTGGTTTGTCAACTGTGCCGTGTGGGACAACGGCTCGCTGTTCTTCACTCTCGACGAGAACGCCGCAAAATTCCAGTACACATACATGCAGTTCGGCGTGTCGGGCATATTGGGACTGCTGCTATTTGCCTACTGCCTGACGCTGCCCCAGTGCCGTCTGGTCGGCAAACCGTCGCAGTCGGTTGCCGAGAGCCTCGGTCTTAACGCCTTCAAACTGTTCAAACAAAAGCGCATGGCGCTGTTCTTCATATTCTCCGCCCTCCTGGGCATGTCGCTGCAGGTGACAAACGGCTACGCCACACCGTTCATAACCAGCTTCAAAGGCGACCCGGCGATGGCAGACACCTTCGGCGCGAACAACGCCACCATGCTCGTGTCGCTCTCGCAGGTGGCAGAGGCGCTTTGCATACTCCTCATACCCTTCTTCCTCAAGCGCTACGGCATAAAGACCGTGATGCTCATCGCCATGTTCGCATGGGTGGGACGCTTCGGCTTCTTCGGACTGGGCAACCCCGCGTTCCCCGGCGTCATCCTCTTCATCCTCTCGTGCCTCGTCTACGGCGTGGCGTTCGACTTCTTCAACGTCTCGGGCGGTCTGTTCGTCGACAAAGAGTGCGATGTCAAGGTGAGAGCCTCCGCGCAGGGACTGTTCATGCTTATGACAAACGGGCTCGGAGCAACGGTGGGAACGCTCGCCGCGGGCGCTGTAATCAATAACTATTGCCAATGGAACGAACAGGGCTTCCTCATGGGCGACTGGAAGACATGCTGGTTCATATTCGCCGCCTATGCCCTCGTGGTGGGAGTGGCGTTTGCACTGGTATTTAATCCTGAAAAGAAGAATGTCAAGAATTAGGCTTGTGTTTAAAGGCGTGTCCGAGATAGTGGGCACCGACGACCTGGGAGTGCTGGTGCTCACCGACGAGAAAGAGCAGCGGCAGATAACCGTGGTGTGCGACAAGGCTATGGCGGTGCAGGCGGAGCTGCGCGTGCACCGGGTGCCGATAACGCAGATAATGCTGCCCGAAGTGCTCTGCAAAGTCCTTGCCAACCAGACGGAGCTGCAACTCGAGATACTCATCAGCGGCATCGACGACGGGCAGTATCGCGTGATGCTGTACAACAAGGACACGCTCGAACCGACGCTCATACGTGCCGGCGACGCCGTGTTGCTGTCGATGGCGGGAAACATACCTATTTATATAGACCACGACCTGATGATGCGCCAGTCGGTGCCATACAAGGAAGACTCGCGCGGCGTGTCGCTGCCCGTAAACACCATAAGCGACGAGATGCTGCAGGCGGCGCTCGACAAAGCCGTCGAGGACGAGAACTACGAACTCGCCTCGCATCTGCGCGACGAGCAGTTGCGGCGCGGAAAGAAATGACACACACAGGCATAACCGAGGCTTTACACAGATGAAAGAAGCAAGATATTTCTTTGTGCCCGATGCGGGGCAATGCACGGAACTGCCGCCCGACGAGGCGGTGCACGCGCTGCGTGTGCTGCGTCTGCAGAGCGGCGACGAGATGTTCCTCATGGACGGCGCCGGCAGCTTCTATCGCGCCGAAGTGGCGGAGACGTCGGGCAAGCGCTGCGCCTACGTCATACTTGAAGAAATGCCGCAGCACCGGGTGTGGGCAGGGCACATCCACGTGGCAATGGCGCCGACAAAGGTGATGGACCGCGTGGAGTGGTTCGCCGAGAAAGCCACAGAGGTGGGTGTCGACGAGCTGAGCTTTCTCAACTGTCGCTTCTCCGAACGCCGTGTGATGCGCGAAGACAGGATAGAAAAGATAGTGGTGTCCGCCGCAAAGCAGAGCCGCAAGCCGTGGATGCCCGTCGTAAACGCCATGACAGCCTTTGCCGACTTCATAAAAGAGCCGCGCCGCGGACGCAAGTTCATCGCCCACTGCTACGGCGAGTTTGAGCGCAAAGACCTCTTCAACGAGTTGCAGAACGTGGAAAGAGACGCCGACGTGACGGTGCTCATCGGTCCGGAAGGCGACTTTTCCGCCGACGAGGTGCGCATGGCGGAGGACTGCGGATACGAGTCGGTTACTCTCGGCGAGAGCCGTCTGCGCACGGAAACGGCGGCACTCGGTGCCGCAATGATGATGCAGCTTGTCAAAAGAAACGGCTGACGTGACCGATGCCGGCAAGCGTCGGTATTTGTAAAGCCGGTGCCGCATCTGCACATTATAATAGTATATTACGTTTAATTTAGAATATCTTCTGAATGTTGAAACAGATTATCATTGATACGGTCATGCGACCGCTGCTGACTGTACTGCCGCTGCTTGCGGTGCTTACGGCGCTGCTGTCGTCGTGTTCGGGCGACGACTACGTGAACGCCGTCCCCGCCAACAGCATCGCCCTGATGTCGGTAGACCTGCGCAGGATGGCAGACGAATGCACCGGAAACGATGTGGACAACGCAAAGCTGCTCAACAGACTGTTGCACGTTGAGAATGCCGGCGACTGCGGCATGGATCTCTCTGAAAAGATCTACATGTTTGAGTCGGCAGAAGGCAATCTTGGAGTCGTGGCGAAGGTAAAGAGCAGGTCGGACCTCGATACGTGGCTCGACAACCTTGCCAACGCAGGTGTCTGCCGCAACGCTGTCGAGCGCGGCGACATAGGCTTTGCGGTGATGAAAGACTCGTGGATTGTGGGCTTCTCGTCATCGAAACTTATGATAATGGGACCCGTCATCGCCTCGCAGCATGCCGAGGTGCAGCAGACAATGGCGAAATATCTGAAGCAGGACGAGGAAAACGGCATAAAGGGCACGCCGCTGTACGACAAGCTGGACAGCATAGACAGTCCAGTGGCGCTCGTTGCAAGGGCAAACGCCCTTCCCGAGAAGTTCGTCGCGCCCTTCATGATCGGCGCCCCAAAGGATGCGGATGCCTCGCAGATAGTCATTGCCGCCGCATTGTCCACGGAACAGGGCGGAATGATGAAGATTACGGGAGAGACATTCTCGTTTAACAAAGGCATAGACCGTCGGCTGAAAGAGGCGTATGCCGGTTATCGCCCCATAACCGATGAGTTTGTGGCAAATGTCGATGCCTCGTCGCTGTTTGCGGTATTCATGAATGTCGACGGAGCCGGATATATTTCTCTGCTGCATGAGGACAAGGCGGCGCAGGTGCTGCTCGCCGGTATGAACATGGCTGTGGACATGGACAATATAATAAGGAGCGTGGACGGAGACATGGCTCTTGTCGTTACGGGATATGACGGCGACAGGATGCAGATGCAGCTCGGCGCACGCCTAAAGACGCGCGGCTTTCTTGACGATGTGGACTATTGGAAGCAGTCGGCTCCCAAAGGCAGCGCCATAACCGACAACGGCAAGGATGCCTACCGCTATTCGGGCGGCGACTTCAGCTTCTGCTTCGGTGTCTCCGCAGACAATCGTTTCTATGCCGGCAGCACGGAGGCTCTGGCACGCGGCATACTGCAAAAGTCGCCTTCACCGTTCTCTCCGGAGATATGCAAGGCGCTGAAAGGACAACGGATGTGCATGCTCGTGAACGTGGCGAAAATGGCGGAGGACAACGAGATGATGGGTACGGTGATGCCGCTGCTCGTTCCCGTGATGGGTAAAGTCGGCACTATACTATATATAATAAGGTAATGGAGACCATAGAATTTCATTCGGTTCTTCCGCAGGTGTTTGCCGGGCGCGGCGATATCGTCTCGGATGTGTGGCGCAAAGACGTGTCATTCGACAAAGGCAGGCTGTATCTCGTTGAGGCGGAGAGCGGAAAGGGCAAGAGCACGTTCTGCAGTTATATCATGGGATACCGTCACGATTATTCCGGCGATGTGTTGATGGACGGCAAGAACGTCAGAGACATCGGGATAAAGGAGTGGACAGGCATACGTCGGAACAATATCAGCTATCTGTTCCAGGAACTGCGCCTGTTTCCGGAACTCACGGCTTTTGAAAACGTGGAGATAAAAAACAGACTTACAGGATTTAAGACCCGCAGCGACATCGAACGCTGGTTTGACATGCTGGGAATAGCGGATAAGATGAACACGAGGGTAGGGCAGATGTCTTTCGGACAGCAACAGCGTGTGGCAATGATGCGCGCCCTTGTGCAGCCGTTCGACTTTATTCTTGCCGACGAACCTGTAAGCCACCTCGACGAAGGCAACTCCGCCATAATGGGAGACATAATGATGACGGAAGCAAGGGCGCAGGGCGCCGGCGTCATCGTGACAAGTATAGGTAAGCATATGGCTTTGGATTACGAAAAGGTGTATCGGTTATGAGTCTTGTTTGGAAATTGCTGCGCAGCCATGTAAGCGTTCCGCAGCTTACGGGTTTCTTCTTTGCCAATCTTTTTGGCATGTTCATTGTGCTTCTCGGCTTTCAGTTTTATCGCGACGTGTTGCCGGTATTTACCGCGCAAGACAGTTTTATGCGTTCCGACTATCTTATATTGAGCAAGAAAGTGGGCACGGCAGCGGCATTGTCAGGGCGCACGCACTCGTTTGACGGTGCCGAGCGTGACGACGTTGCACGGCAGAGCTTTGCAGGCAAGGTGGGCAAGTTCACATCCACGGAGTATAAGGTGGATGCCAACATGGGTATAGCCGGTCATTCGGTGTTAAGTTCCGAACTGTTCTTCGAGAGTGTTCCGGACGACTTCATCGATATTCCGTTGAAAGACTGGCACTATGAAGAAGGCAGCAAGGAAATACCTATAATACTGCCACGTACATATATAAATATGTATAACTTCGGCTTTGCGCAGACGCATTCCCTGCCAAAGATAAGCGACGGGCTTGTGGGAATGATTGATTTCCGCATCTTCATACAGGGCAACGGGCATAACGACCTGTACAGCGGTAGGGTTGTAGGACTGTCTAACAGGCTCACAACTATATTGGTTCCGCAGTCTTTTATGGACTGGAGCAACGCATATTATGCTCCCGACGCCCATTCCGACCCTACGCGGCTTCTGCTTGAAGTGTCAAATCCGGCAGACGAGAGCATCGCAAAATATATAGATGCGAAAGGCTATGAGGTGGAAAGCGACAAGTTGCAGGCAGAGAAAACCACCTATTTCCTGCGCATGATAGTGTCGCTTGTCATGGCTGTAGGTCTGGTTATAAGCGCACTGAGCTTTTACATACTGATGCTCAGCATATATCTGCTTGTGCAGAAGAACTCTGCAAAACTTGAAAACCTTCTGCTCATTGGCTATACTCCTGCAAGGGTTGCGATGCCGTATCAGATGCTTGCCGCGGTACTGAACATAATTGTACTGTTGCTTACGCTGATATTGATATACGTTGTGCGCGGATATTACATGGACATGATAGTGGCAGTATTCCCGCAACTTGAAAGCGCTACGCTGCTTCCCGCAATACTTGCAGGGCTGTTGTTGCTGGTCATTGTCACAGTTCTCAATGTCCTGATAATACGCAATAAAGTGATGAAAATATGGTATGGAAAGTAGTGCATATATGCAGAAACAGTGCGAAAACGCACTTTTTTCGAAAAAATATGTCCGTTTTCTTTGTCGTTTAAAATAAATGCTGTACCTTTGCACTCGCAATTAAGAAATAACACTTATTGCTAATAAAAAGCGGATGCGCTTGTAGCTCAGTTGGTAGAGCATCTGACTCTTAATCAGAGGGTCCAGGGTTCGAACCCCTGCAGGCGTACAAAGGTGGAGAAAAGCAATTTTCTCCACCTTTTTTATTGTTGTTGTTGAAGCAGTGGAATGTCGCGCCGGGTACGTTCATTCAGCAATTTATAACCTATTACGGCTCCTGCCACAGATGCCGCGAATATCCCTGTTTTTGCCTGAAGCAGATAATTGGTGTCGTTAAAGGCAAGTGTGGAGATGAACACGGACATCGTAAAGCCGATGGAAGCAAGAAAACCTATGCCTGCAATTCTGCGCGTCGTGAGGAATGCAGGTCTGTCCGTTATCCCCGTTTTTATAAGAATAAGAGTTGCGAACATAATGCCGGCGGGCTTTCCGATAAGAAGTCCGAGCATGGTTCCTGCCGCTATGTTTGTGGAGAATATGTCTGCAACGTTGGTGTCAATGAATGATATACCGGAATTTGCAATGGCAAAGACAGGCATTATTACGAAGGATACAAGCGGATGCATGGCGTTTTCAAGGCGCTGTAATGGCGGAATGGCATCTTTGGAGCGTCCTATTATACTGTCTATTACTTCCACCTGCTCGTGTTCAAGAGTCGACACGTTGTTGGGCTTTATGCCTTTGAAGCGTTTCAGAAGCTTTGCGGCATGTGCGATATAGTCGGTTTCGGGCAGCCGCGAGTCTGCCGGTATTACAAGAGCGGCAAGCACGGCGGCTATCGTTGCGTGTATGCCGGACATGAGAAATGCAAGCCACACGCCGCCGATGCCCACAATTCCATAGAAGACAACACTTTTAATCCCAAGTTTGTTTGCGGCAAACATGATGAGGAGGAAGCATACTCCTATGCCGATGTTTGCAAGTGATATCTCTGATGTGTAGAAGAATGCGATGACAAGAACGGCACCGAGGTCGTCGACAATGGCAAGCGTTGTAAGGAATATTTTTATGGAAAGAGGTATCTTGTTGCCGAGCAAATACAGTATCGCGAGTGAAAAGGCAATGTCTGTAGCCATGGGAATGCCCCAGCCGCCGGCTGTTTCTCCGGTGTTCAAAGCAAGATATATTGCTGCCGGGAAGAGCATACCGGATATGGCGGCGCCTATGGGGAGTATAGTGTTGCGTATGTCTGCAAGTTCTCCGCCTATGAACTCACGTTTCAGTTCAAGACCCACCACGAAGAAGAACATCGACATCAGACCGTCGTTGATCCAGTGGTGCAGGCTGTAATACAATATGGGTGAACCGTTGAATATAAGTCCTATCTTCTGTTCAAAGAAACTGAAGTATGCCTCATGCCACGGACTGTTGGCAAGTATCATGGCTGCAACGATGCTGATACCGAGTACTATGCCGCCCGATTTCTCCTGATTGATAAAATGCTGTATAGGCAATGCCAGTCCGTTACTGAACTTCTTTTGATATCCCTTTTTCATGATTTGTGCTTTTGGTGCCGCTACAAAGATATTTATAAAAAGAAGTATTCCGGTTCCGTATTTTATGCTTTTAAATATTATTACTGTTATTACAGCAAGATAAAAAAATGTAAATAAGCCCGCCTTTAGCATTCCCGGTTGCGCAAAATTTCGTATATTTGTTTTGTGAAGAGAGGCACATCGCCTTTAAAGTATGAAAATCAAAAGGTATAATAAATAATTATATAGATAAAACCCCGATGTATATAGTTTCAAAACGGATGGAAATAGCCGGATGTCACAGGCTCAGTCTTCCCTATGAAAGCAGATGCACCCGTATGCATGGTCATAACTGGATTGTAACGGTGCATTGTAAGTCGAAGACCTTGAACAATGAAGGAATGGTTGTGGATTTCAAACATATAAAAGACAAGATACATTCATATCTCGATCATGGTAACTTTAACGAACTGCTGAATTTCAATCCTACAGCCGAGAATATAGCCAAGTGGATATGCGATAATGTTCCGTTGTGTTTCCGTGTGGACGTGGAAGAGAGCGGCAATAATAAGGCAACGTATATAAAAGATGATGAGGAGGAACGGATTTGAGGATAAACGAGATATTCTATTCTTTGCAGGGTGAGGGCTTTTTCACCGGCACTCCCGCTGTCTTCATACGATTCTTGGGATGCAATCTTGCATGTGATTTCTGCGATACCGTTCACGGGCGGTATTATGAAGCAACGCAGGAAGATATATTGGATACGATATCCGGGTATCCGTCAAGGCATGTCGTCATAACCGGAGGAGAACCGTCGTTGCAGCTTACCGATGAATTTGTGACTGCTCTTCATGAGCGTGGATATTTCGTTCAGGTTGAGACAAACGGCACGATACGGCTTCCCGACACTGTGGACTGGATCACCTGTTCGCCTAAAAACCGTGATGTTGTATATAATGAAGTCGACGAACTGAAAGTGGTATATATGGGGAAAGGGCAGGATATGACCCTTTATGACGGTATAAAAGCCTCTGTATATTGCCTGCAACCGTGCGATGTGAAGGATGAAAAGCGCAATGCCGTGATTGTTGCGGACACGATAGAATATATAAAGCAACATCCTAAATGGCGGCTTTCGTTGCAGACACATAAGATACTGGATGTAAGATGATGATAGAATCGGTTGCTTATTAGCGATTGATATATATAGATTTAATATTGAACAGCCAATTGGAATATGAGAAAAGTGCTTGTTTTTATAATGATTTCATGTTTTTCGTGCGCCGTTTCGGCACAGGAAAGTTCCGAGATATCTTCTTTTACGGACAATGCAGGTGTCTTGTATGATACGGAGAAGTTGTGCGACATCAGGCAAACATCATTTCCTGCATCTTCTTTCGACATGCCGGACAATGCCTTTATGTCGTATCATGGCGATTCTTTAGCCCTGCCACGGCTCAATATGTACGGACAGACTGCTATCAGTTCATATCCTTTTTACGGCTTGGGATATACGGACTGGAGCCTGCATAAAGGACTGAATGTGAATATCGGTGCATCGGTGTTTGCCACGTTCGGCAAGCATTCGCATTATAAAGGCGCAGGCTTCGGGCAGAATATATCGATGATGTATGCCATGCCCATAACAAACAAACTGTCGGTTGCACTTGGCGGATATTTTACGAATACGTCGTGGAGCCACGATTCTTATCGTGATGCGGGGCTTAATGCCGTTCTTGGATATAAATTCAACGAGCGTTGGGAGGCATACCTCTTTGCACAGAAGTCGCTTGTCAACAAACGCATGCCTCTTCCTCTCTATGATATAAACGGTTTGGGCGACCGTATAGGTGCTGCGGTGAAGTATAATTTCAGCCCTTCGTTCAGCATTCAGATGTCCGTATCGACATCTCAGTATGATTTGCCTATATATACCGACACCGGCTTTCCGCCGATGCGATGACATTGTTGGTTCCTGTAAATTAGTCCGTTACAACTTTCCTGTTGCCAATAGCAAAAGATAGGCAATGTCCAAAAGCGTATATATACCAAGGCTGCATTTATCGAACCGTCCCTTTTTGTTATGGCTCCTTGCAAGTATAAGCACGCTCAGTACGAGCGACAATATTATTAATCCGGTTGCAACGTACTTGATAATGTCATTGTCCAATGAGTTGCTTATTGTTACAATAAAAAGCGCAATGACGTTTAAATCTATTGTGTAATCCTCTATTGCCTTATACACATGCGGTTTCATAATGCCATAGATTATAAGTGAACATTGATATTTTTGTTTATACTGCAAATCTCGTTTATAAATCTATCTCTGTCCTTAGGGGAAATCATTACAGTCTCTTTGTTTTTTAGTTTCAGTCTGATTCTGTCAAGCGATATGGCGGGAGAGCTTTGCATGTCTTTTGTCTTGTTTACTTCGACAATGTCGTGTATGTCAATGGTTTTATTGATGAATATTCCGCAACGTATCGTCAGCATGTCTTCTTCAATTATGTATGCTGTTCCGTATATAATGTTAAGGAATATCAGGATGACGGTTAAATCTATGACAATTCCGAGCCATACAATCTCAGGAACAAACATCGGCACACTACTTATTGCAATGATACAAAATACAATAAGTATCAGACCGATGTCGATTTTAGATTTATATTTAGTCATATACTGTTAATACTGTTTGTCATAAGCTGTTGCTGTCATTAATGTAAAGTAAACTCAGCTACAGGTATATCATTCAGGTCTTTGTATGTTCTTATGAACGTTCCGTTTTCAAAAACATAGAATGAACCGAAGTCTCTTTCTTTTTCATTTGTTCCTGTGAGTTCATTATAAAAAAGTCTGTCTAGCTTCTGATAGTTGTCTGTTCCGTATGTCTCCGGGTCTATGGCAAGTGTCGGGATTGTATTTCCGTGTGCCAATGAAAGATTTTCGTATGTTCCTGCTATCAATATCAGGCTGTATCCTTTCTCTTTACAGATATGCTCTGCCTGTACGGGAGATACACATTGTTCGCTACGGCAAAAGGATAGATAACTGTATACTACAGCGTGCCTTACACTTTTAATATATTCTTTTACCTGTCCGGCATTCACTATATATGTGTTCCCGTCAGCAGTCAGTTGTCCTATATTGCCGTCAGGCTTCTTTACCTGTGACCGTTCTTCTTCAGATAGAGTATAATACCCCGTACTGTTTAACGATATACATGACGTTACGACATTAAGTATTATGACAATAAATATAGGCTTTTTCATAATGGCAACAGACTGTGTTTATAACCCTTGCTTCTTTAATATATCGCAGATTTCTTTCTTTATGCCGTCATTCATATTCCCTTTTCCTGCAATATATTCGCGCAATGATTTTAGGTTTACTTTCAATCCCTTGATGTATTCTTTAATGTCGCAGTCGGTCTTGTCTATCTGTATAATGTATATGTTCTCATATACGTTATCCGTTGAGTTGTATTCTTTGTTTTTGTCGCCTCCATTGCTCTTCATGCTTACCGTTGCATTTATCTTTAGCAGATTGTCTATGTACATTGTATTCTCCTGTGATGCGTAAGTAAGCTTTTCTTTGGCAGACTCTAACGTTGTTACAATCCCGAGTGTCTTTGTCGATATAGTGTCTTTGCCGGTAATATTGTCTATGGTCAGTTCTGTTGTGCCTTCTTTCATCGCTGTTGTTACCGGTACATATTTTGTGTTGATTGAGCGTGTACCCTCTGCCAATATTCTGTTTACAAGCTTCTTTGTCAAGTCCGGTGTTGCCGGACGACTGTTCTTGCTGTTCTTTTGCGACGCACTTTCTATTACATTACGTTTTATTCTTATCTTGTCTTTAATGTATGAGATATTGTATACCGCTATACATTCCGAACTATACAGTGGTGATGTGCCGTTTACATCTTGTGTGCGGCTTTCAAACGTAACGATGTTCAGTTCTTTATGATCTTCGATGTTGCCTCCTTTGTACAGAAAGGCGTTTCGGAAGTCAGCAACGGTATTGTTGTCCTTTTGCGATATTATCAACTGGGCTTGTGTTGCCTGAACTGTAATCAAAAGAAGGGTTAAGGAAATAAGATGCTTTTTCATAATTGTTTATAATAGATTGTTTGGATGTAAAATTAGTGATAATTCTCGTAAATATCTATTTCTGTTTCTTTAATGCAGCGTGATTTAACTTATATTATATATGATAGACCAATGTTAGTCCATTGTCAGGCAATATCTCTTTTGTACTTGTTTTCTTTTTTATGATATTGCCATCGAGCATCCATAACACCTCTATCGTTATTTTCTTGCTTTGTTGCTGTTTGTTTTCTAAATAGAAAATGGTTCTGATATCATCCGAAATGATATTTGTATGTACTTCCGCTTCATATTTGTTATTGGTGTCGTCCGGAATCAATGTATATGGTGACAGATGTTTCTCTTCATTGTGTATGAAAAACAAATCTTTTCCGGTGTCGGATATACCGGAAAATTCAATTTTTGATACAACTTCAACAGCTCCGCTTAAACGTATAATACAACCGTTTACTTGCTTTACAGCATGCTCATCATCATTACAAGAAGTGATGAGCATGCTGAACAGGATGATGAATAAGATATTCTTCATATCTTGTTAATATACAAAATCATATGGTAATATAATCTTTGCTCCATCCATTGGTAATACATACCAGACAGATGCTCCGGCTGCGTTATAAACTAAAGCAATTGTATAAAAAGACCACTTTATCTTTTTTACAGTTACATTACCGTTTTTTGTTTGAGTTGTTGTTTTAATAACACCTTCTTCTCTTGTTGTCCAATCAATGTATCCGCAAATTTCAGGTAAGTCAAAATCAACGTCTTTAGCTCCGTCGGGTAAAGTTATAGTTCCAGACGTTTCGTATATATCTGCAAAATATACTCCGGTTGGAACACCTTTAACATTGGAAATAACGACTTTTTGTCTGTCTAATATTTTCTTAGGTGTACCTTGAGCTGTTCCATCATGTTTATTTCCTGGTTGTATAGCATGAGTTGTTATATGGCTTTTAGTAATATATTCAACACTTAAGGTGTCTTCTATGTTTGAATAATTGGATATTGCTTTTGATTTATATGGAGTTTTTGATTTTAAAAGTTGAATAGTTTCTTTCTCTTCAATAATGCTATCAGTCTCATCTTGTGAACATGATATTAAAGGCATTGTAAAAACAATTGACATAATAAATGTCATAATCTTGAAATTCTTCATAAAAATAGTTTTTAGTTAATAATCATTCTTCTTCAAGTCTTCCCATAAAATACTTCTCATCGTAGAATATTTCTATGGTATATTTTTCATTGTCATATTCTTCCGGCACGAAAATAGTGTTTGATGATGGTGCAATTGTTATGGTATCATCATACATGATATTTCCGATATTGTCTTTAATAATAATATGTACATTATATATTAAAGAGTCAGAATCGATTGTTACGAAATCTCGTTCATTTGTTATGCTACTGATAGCAATGGGGTGAGGTGTTCCGCTGCTACCGCCTGTAAATATTCTTATGTCTTGTGCATTTGTTGATGTATGATACAAGACTAAGCCTAAAAATGTAAATATAAAATGTTTCATGTTATTTGTTTTGAATGCTCAAAGGTATAATAAAGGTCATTGTACACTAAGGAATTAATTGCGCAAAAGTATGCGTAATTAATTCCTTGGTGTATATTCTATTGCGCAAAATAGTGCGCATGATTTATAATGATGTTATAATGAGGATATTACATCATCCCAGTCTTTTGCAGATGTAACAGTTCCAAATTCTCCAAAAGCTCTCTTATAAAGCCTACGTCTTGTAGAATTAACTCCAGATGAACTTAAGTTCATAAAGTTTCCTATATCTGATAATGACAAGCCGCTTTTTAATAATAGACAAAATCGGTAGTCTTTAAGACTCATTTTGCATAACTTCGTGAGTTTATTGTTGAAGTTTGGATATAATATATTTATTGTTTTATCAAGTTCTTGCCATTCCTCATCTGTTAGTTTCTTCTTTTCATTAGGATTATTTATAATATGTTTTATGCGTATATATATATTGCTATCTTCCATTTTTGTTTTTATCGGTTGTATAAAATCTGATATATCCGAAATCTTTTCTATCAATAAATTGTATTTGTCGAGTTTAATTCTCTTCTTTACTTTTATAAATACGATTGTGTATGCAATAATCACAATTATAAATAAAATAAAGGATGACAAAATTATTATAGTTACAGTCTTATTACTATTCTCATGTTTCAGACGTATATTTTCTTTTTCTTTTAAGCTGTAATTGTATTGGTTGTTTTTTTGCATGACAACCTCAGTTGCAGTAATAAGATTTACAGAGTCAGTATATATGTGGTATTGTTCCAAATGATGAAATGCTTTTTGCTGCTGATTGTTTATTATAAAATATTTAGCGAGTTCCTTGTGTGCTTGTTGTTTTGTTTGTATATTGCCGCAAGAAATCAATTCTTTATAATATGTAATAGCGGTATCTGTATATCCAAGTCCCATATAAGTACGTGCAGCGATAGATAATATACTGTTTTTATTATAATATCCTTTATAGGCAAGTACATATTCTATAAGATTTCTTGCTTGTATATATTTTCCTTCTATTGAATACATGTTGGCTTTTTGTGAGCATACATCAATTTCAAGGTTTTTGTTCTTCTGCTTCTTTGCAAGTATCAAGGCTTTATCTATATAAAGAAAGGCACTGTCTTTCTTGTTCTTGTCGAAATATGCACAGGCAATATCTCTCAGTGTGTATATGCACGATGCGGTGTCTCCTGAGGCTACATAGCACGAGTCGGCTTTCAAGAACATTTTAAGGGCGTTGCCGTCCAGCCATTGCGATGCGTATATGTATCCCAATTGGTTGTACGTCCTGCCTTTGAGGTTTGTTTCACTTTCAGGTATAATGTCGAGAACCTTCATGTAATAGTCCATGGCTTGTGGCATGTCGTTCATGGACTGATACACTTTTCCTGCATAGTAGTATGCCTGTGTGAGCATATTTATGTCATTGTCATGCTCTTCATAATACTCCACGACAGGGCGTATAAGGCTGTCTGATGTGAATTTGTTAAACGAATAGACATCAGATTTCACCTTAATCAGCTTCCAGCGTATTTGTTCTTCTTCGCTGCCTGTTGTAACGGAGTCTTTTATCCGCTCGAGTATTGCCGTTGCTTTCTGTGCGTCGACGCCGGTAAGGCTGTCGGCTGTGTCAAGTTGTTTCCGGTAATGATTGCCTTTGCATGCAACGCCGGAGATAGTAATGATTGCGGCTATGACTATGTATGCTGCGATATTACATGCCTTTTTGACAGTTATTGCAGATAGATATATATTACGATTTGTTGTCATACGTGTTGTTTGACTGCTATTAAGTAGATGTTCAAAATTAAACGTACATATATTAATCGGTAGATGCTATTATTACTTTATCATTATCTTGCACGCTCTTTCGGGCTGTTTTCTCATGTCTCATCGGTCGTGTAGCCCGCTACACTCCCTCTTCGGACATAAAAAAACATCACCAAAATAACGTACAATATAATAATAATTAATTTCTAACATCTACTTATAATAATAACGAGATGCTTCATGTTTTATTATTACATGTCCGGTAGGTCTATTCCTTCAGTTTCAACCTCAGGCTGTTCAGCACCACGCTGATGCTCGAGAAAGCCATTAGGGCACTTGCCCACATTGGTGTTATCTGCCAGTCTGTGCCGAAAAGACGGGGGATGCCTGCTGCCAACGGTATACAGACGATGTTGTATATGAATGCCCAGAAAAGGTTCTGGCGTATCATGCCGATGGTTCTGCGCGACAGTCTTATGGCTTCGGGTATGCGGCGCAGGTCCGTTCCCATGAGTGTCATCTGTGCAACGTCCATCGCTATGTCCGTTCCCTTGCCCATAGCGATGCTTACATCTGCCGTTGCGAGCGCCTGAGTGTCGTTTATGCCGTCGCCAACCATTGCCACATGCCTGCCTTCGCGTTGCAACGTGCGCACCAGCTCTTCCTTGTCGCCGGGAAGAACCTTGCTGCGATAGTTGCTTATCCCTGCCTTTTCCGCCCAGTAAGCCGCCGCCTTGTCGTTGTCTCCGCTCATCATATATACCTCTATGCCCTCTGCTTTAAGCATCTCTATAGCCTCTCTTGCATGCGGTTTGAGGGTTTCCCGCTCCTCGGGAGCCATGTCTGCGGCTTTTGTAAAGTCGGCATCCTTGTTGGGTATGGTAAGTGTTCCGGTCTTGTCTATGACAAGCGCGTCCGTGCATCTTATGCTTTCGAGCGCCGTGGCGTCCTTTATCAGTATGTTTTTGCGTGCCGCCTTGCCTATGCCTACCATTAGTGCCGTGGGCGTGGCAAGTCCCAATGCGCACGGGCATGCTATCACAAGCACCGATACTGCCGACATAATGGCGCGCGGCATAGCCTCTTCGCCTCCTGCTGCAATCCATACTACGAAGGTAAGCAGCGATATGACAAGTATCGTTGGCACGAACACTGCCGCTATCCTGTCGGTTATGCGCTGTACGGGCGCCTTGCTGCCCTGCGCTTCCTGCACGGTCTTTATTATCTGTGCCAGCATTGTCGCGCTGCCCACCTCTTCTGCGCCGAACAACACACGCCCCTGGCGTACGATTGTACCGGCATAAACCTTGTCGCCGGCACATCTCTTTGCCGGCAGAGGCTCGCCGTTTATCGTGCTTTCGTCGATGTATGCCGTGCCCTCCTTTACCGTTCCGTCCACGGGCACCTTGTCTCCACCGTTCACTTCGATGATGTCTCCTCTCATAAGTGCGGCTATCGGCACGTCTTCCGCCTGCCCGTTGCTCACCACCCGTGCCGTTTTGGGCGCAAGTCCCATGAGAGCCTTTATCGCCGATGCCGTACCTTTCTTTGCTTTCTCTTCGAGCAGTCTGCCGGTGAGCACAAAGGTTATTATCATTATCGAGGCGTCGAAATACGTGTGGCTTTCCATTCCGTGCCCTTTCCATGTCTCCTCGCCATAGAATGTGTTGAACACGCTGAACAGAAACGCGATGCTCGTGCTCATGGCTACGAGCGTATCCATGTTTGCCGACCCGTGCATGAGCTGTCGCCATGCGTTGATGTAAAACCGGCTTCCGCTATAAACCATGTTCGCAAGGGCGATGACAAGCATCGTGATGTTGGCTGCCATGACGTTTTCTATGGATACGGCACCCATGGAAACGCACATTGCGGCGATGGCGAGCAGCCACGACACCGCAGCCTTTTTCAGCATACTGCGGTATGCCTTGCGCTCTATCGCGTCTACGGACACCTGTTCGTCGGTTATCATGTCATAGCCCGCCTTAGCCAGTTCTTCTTTCATAGCCCGGAGATTTGTTGCTTTCGGGTCGTAGTATATCGTGACCGTGCGTGCCGCGAAGTTTACCTCCGCCTTTTCCACGCCGTCCATTCCGTTCAGTTTCCGTTCCACCGTAGCGGCGCATCCTGCACACATCATGCCCGTAACGGGTATCACTTTGCTTTCCATTCCTTCTTTTTAAGTGTAAAGGTAATGATTTCTTCTGAACGTTACAAATTTTATTGGAATATGAAGGTAGGAGGAGATAATGGGAGGTAGGGGCTGTTTGTATGAAGATAAAAGGAGATATGGGACGATATGTGGTGGGACGCTTATATGAAGATAAAAGGAGTTAAAGGAAGATATGTGGCTGACGCCACGGGAGATAAAGGACAATAGTCTTATAAGGGTGTGGGCTTTGCGGCTCTATTATAAATTATAATGGGTATGTCCTGCGGCTTCGGATGCTCCGGGGAGCATCCCTACTTGGCACAGACACCTGCATCAACAAACTTTTGTAGGCATTCCCAATTATAAATCATGAATTATCAATTATTAATTATATTGCGTTTTCTCCTTTCTTTTTGATTTTTCATAACTCCGAAATACTGCGATGTTCATAAAAAGAAGCTGTTTGGACAGAAATAACGCCAAAATTCGTGTGCAGGTATAACGCGCTTGATATCAATGTATTACGTGTAAAAGTGAGGAAATGTGCATCGTTTGTGATTAGAAAGTTGCCTGATTACTATGTGAAAGTTGCCTGATTACGTTCCAAAAGCAGCCCTTTTACACTGCTAAATGCGGCATTTAAGACCATAAAAGCACGTGTTTTATCCTCTTTTGCACGTGATATTGGGGAGAAAAGCACGTGCGTTTATCAAAAAACGCACGCCTTTTCGTCATTCATGATTACTCTTAACAACTTTTAAGACGTAGAACGCAACTTTTTGATAACGGTTTTGAAATGACAAAATGATATGAGAATACAATTTATAGTTGACAATTGATAATTGATAATTTACAACTGGGATTATCAGAATTTCACTTTTCCACCCTCACAACCCTTATGCCCGGCATCGTCTTTCTTCTCTGTAGATATTGATAAAGCGTCAAAGGCTCTTCCACCACCTTGTGGCGTATGCTCGAAGCGTTGAGCATGTGCAGACCGTCGCTGTGCCACACGGCTATGCCTATGTGCTGCGTGTCAAGTCCTTTTATGCTTGTTGTCGTCGCTATTATGTCGCCGTCGTGTATTGTCCGGCGGAGCAGTCGGGTGTTCTTTACTTCCGATTTCGGTATATATCTGTATCTTTTCCCAGTCAGTTCTTTCTCGGTATTGCGTATCTTTGCAATGTATGAAGGGTTGAGATGCAGCATCCTGTAGCTCGACACGTGCGATGTCATATAATTGATATCGAGTGTCTGCACTGCTGTGAATGGCGGTGCGGGCGACTGTATCTCATGGCAAAGCCCTTTCCGTGTGTTATGTTCAATCCACGATGTGAAGTAGTGCAGGCGGTCGGTGTAGTGAGGTTGTTTTCCTTTTGCATAGCGTATCAGGGCTATTTTGTCGCAGAAATCCTTGAATGTGGTCTTGTTTTCTTTCATGCAGAGCGTCAGGGCGAGCACGTTTTCAACGTATGTCGTACAGTCGAGTTGCCGCAGGTTTATTATCAGATGTTCCGTGTCGTTTACCTCAAGCGTGTGAGCCACGTAGGGCAGTCCGAGCATCCGGCGTGCAAAGAACACCATGTGGTTTGTGCCGTCGGGCTGTCTTTTCGCCTCAGCGAACAGTTTCATTACATATATGCTGTCTTCTTTTTCGTATTGTACGGCTGCCCTTGCCGTGGCAAAAGAGAACAATATCAGTATTGACAATAATGTTGTTTTCATCTTAATAAGAATTGATTTATGACATCTGCTTATGCTTTTATTTCTTTCCGAAGTTCATTCCTACATATATGTTCAGCGATCCGAACATGCTGTTGGTTGAAAACTGACTTTTATGATAGTTGTATGAATGCAATATCGTGCTTGCTCCGGCATACCATTTCGTATTGTTCCACACCAGACCGAAACGTCCGATGCCGTCGATGTTTATGTCGTCGAAGTTAAAGTCGCGCAGGAAAAAGTTGTTTTTGTCAATGCGGTCTCCGTCACTCTTCTTGTATGCTAAGCCGACAGACAGCGATGCGGAGAACAGAAAGTTGCGTGCAAACACCCAGTTGTAAGCATAGCCGCCCGATATTGAATACGATGTATAGCGCACATTGTTGAACATAAGACCGTTGTCGAGCTTAATGTCTTCGCCCGTATAATCAGGATTGTTGTTCAGATTTTCCGTTATCACCCGTTCAAGTTCCTTGTGGTCCAGACTTATGTCGTGCGTCATGTAGCCTATGCCGAGCAGGGGAGAGCCGCAACTGCGCTTCTGACATGTGCTTTGACTGAATGCCGCCGGATAGGAGAACTTGCGGTGATTGAGGATATAGTACAGGTCAAACCCCTTGATTTTTACACTAAGTCCGGAGAAGGGAATGCCTTTCAGTATCTTTTCATCCATACCGTTGCCCAAATCAGCTTTACGTATGCGGTAGTCGTTGCCCGTTTTGCGGTAATACAGGTCTATGCCGATAAGCGAACTGTAAAGGCTTAGGTCAAGTTCTTTCTTGTTTTCGCTGTGGTCGAACTTGCTTATATCAACCGTATAGCCGAGAAACACCCAGCGCCAGCCAACGTATGGACCGATTTTTACAGTGGGGCGCGGGGCAAAGGTAACCGATTGCCCCGATTTGCTGTTTATTTTATATTCCTCGTATGTAGTGGTGTTTTGCAGCATTACGGTGTAATTATAATGCTGAGGCTCGATGTAATTGGTGTCTATCTTGTTGAAGTCTCTGAAAACGCCTGTAAAAACTCGTCCTATTCTTCGGAATATGGTGTTTTTCTTTACCTTTACGCATGTATCTGCCTGTATCGGTTGGTTTTCAGCCTGCATGGCAAATGCAGGCAGGAACATCAGTAGTATGACAGCCGGATAGCGCATGGGCACTTTAGAATTTACCAAGTATACGGTCCATTACCCAGTTTACCGGCGTTGCTGATATGCTTGTACACGAGCAGGTGCCTATGCCCTGCAGATGTTCCACCACCGATTTTATCATTGGCAGCTGTACATACTGCGGGTTGGGAATGGTAAGCCTGACAGTGCCTTCGCTGGTGATGAGCGTTATAGGCTCGTATGTAAAGACCGAAAAACGCAGCATGCCTTTATCACCTATTATTTCTATGCGGTCTTCCTTGGCAGACTGGTGTCCGACAAAGCACCATGAACCGCTTCCCGGCAGTCCGTTTTCAAACTTGAAACATGCGC
This sequence comes from Xylanibacter caecicola, assembly GCF_013166515.1. Lineage (GTDB taxonomy): Bacteria > Bacteroidota > Bacteroidia > Bacteroidales > Bacteroidaceae > Prevotella > Prevotella caecicola. The sequence continues at coordinate 45,780 of NZ_JABKKJ010000004.1, forward strand.
TTACGCTGTCTTCCGCCTTGTATAGTCCGGCACGGTTGGCACACATCCCGTCTGCCTCTATTATCACTCCGAACATTTCCTGAAGCAGATCAAGCTGGTGCGGGGCAAGGTCGTAGAAGTATCCGCCGCCTGCAATATCCGGTTGAACACGCCATGGAAGAGAGTCCGAATTATAGTCCAAGTCACGCGGAGGGCATGAAAAGCGTATCTGTACATTGATGATTTTCCCTATTTTCCCTTCGCTTACAATATCCTTTACACGCTGGAAATAAGGAAGACATCGGCGGTAATATGCTACAAAACACGGTATTCCTGTCTGCTCGCTTACCCTGTTTATGCGTGCGCAGTCGTCGTAGCTGGCAGCAAGCGGCTTCTCTATATAAACCGGTTTGCCTGCATACATCGCCATTATGGCAAACGTGGCATGGCTCGACGGCGGTGTGGCAATATATATGGCATTCATGTCCGGGTCGTCCACAAGTTCCTGTGCGTCGGTATACCATTTGCTTATGTGGTGTTTCTCTGCATACGAACGGGCTTTTTTCTCGCTCCTGCTCATGACAGCTACAATCTGTGAACCTTCTATTTCGTTAAAAGCCGGACCGGATTTCTTTTCGGTAACCTCTCCACAACCGATGAATCCCCAGTTTATCTGTTTCATATAATGCTGTATATAGTTGATGTATATATATGCAAAGTTACTAATTTTTATTAATAATATAAGTGTTGTATTTCAATAATTATTACCTTTGCATATATATAATTAATGTGAAAATGGAATTAAAACAAGTCCCCGTTTATAAAAATCATGGTTACAGAGCGTGCATCTCTGCGGCGTTCTCTTTCTTTTGCGATAATATCAAAACTCTTCTGTCCCGTACCTGGATGTATGCCGCAGTCTTTTCTTTGCTTTTAAGCATCTTCTGCACATTGGCGTCATCACCGCAGCGTCTTTATTCCATGATGATTGAAAATCCTTATATCGTTATAGGCATTGCGGGTGTTATGTTGGTGTTCTTTGCAGCACAACTCATATTCCATTCAAGTATAACATCGTTACTCACCCGTCGTCCGGTTATGTGGAACATTCTGCGGAATTTAAAGGCGGTTGCTTCCGTATGTGCGGTTGCCATGTGTGTGTGCGCGATATTGATGACAGTGGTATTCTTTACTGCAAAGCATTATTTTAATGACGGTCATATATATATGGCTGCAGCTGTTGGCGTTGGTATTATACTGCTGTTGCTTCTGATTTTTATCCTGCCGTTTGTCTATGGCATGATGAAATATATAATGGAACCGGATGCAACCCTGCGGCAGATGTTTACAAAGTCTTATGTTGCGGGTCTGAAACATTGGGGATTTATTTTTGCCGTTCTTACAACCGTAGCAATTTTTGTATATGTATCAAGTCATGCCGTTTTGCTTCCGGCACTGATATTGTCGTATGCCGGCAATGTTTCCGAAGCCGGTGTGATGGAGTATGGTGACGCCTCCGGGCTTCCCGCATATTTCCCTTACGTGTTTTTTATAATATATTTTATAACATCTTTCATATCACTGTATATCAATACTATAATAATATTCGCTGCATATTATATATATGGCAGTGTGAATGTACGTGAAGAGATGACAAGGACAAAAGGCATAAAGGCATGAAACAGCAAAGGATACTTTTTATAGACCGCGACGGGACACTTGTTGAAGAGCCGGAAGACGAGCAGGTTGATGCTCTTGAGAAGGTGAAGTTTGTAAAAGGTGTTTTCAGAAACCTTGGATTTATACGCGAACAACTCGACTTCCGTTTCGTTATGGTCAGCAATCAGGACGGACTTGGCACTCCGTCTTTTCCAACAGAAACGTTCCTGCCGGCACATAACTTCATACTCAACACACTTGAAGGCGAGGGTATAACATTTGACGACATTCTGATAGACTGTCATTTTCCCGACGACAATCATCCTGACCGTAAGCCTGGTGTCGGCATGCTTGGCGGTTATATAGGCAATCCGGCGTATGACATAGCCGGAAGTTATGTCATCGGTGACCGTGAAACCGACCGCCGGTTGGCAGAGAATATAGGTTGCAAGGCTCTGATACTCGGACAGGACGGCATGACATGGGACAAAATATCGGAAATACTTTTCTCCGGAGAGCGCGTTGCTGAAATAAAACGTACGACAAAAGAAACAGACATATACGTTAAGATAAATCTTGACGGGCATGGTCAGTGTGACATCTCAACCGGACTTGGCTTTTTTGACCACATGCTGGAGCAGATTGGCAGGCACGGAATGGTAGACCTTACAGTAAATACCCGTGGGGATCTTCATGTGGACGAGCATCATACAATAGAAGATACGGCAATAGCATTGGGTGAATGTATTCTGAAAGCACTTGGAGACAAGCGCGGAATTGAGCGCTACGGATATAGTCTTCCTATGGACGATTGTCTGTGTAGCGTTGCTCTTGACTTTGGCGGGCGTCCGTGGTTGGTGTGGGACGCAGAGTTTAAACGTGATATGATAGGTGATATGCCCACAGAGATGTTCTTCCATTTCTTCAAGAGTCTGAGTGATTCGGCAAGGATGAACCTTAATGTTTCGGCACGTGGTGGCAACGAACATCATAAGATTGAAGGTATATTCAAAGCTCTTGCACGTTCAATAAAGATGGCTGTGAGACGTGATATATATCATTATGAACTGCCCTCCACAAAGGACATGCTGTGATTTAGCGTAAAATAAAAATACCTGCTGCCCGCATTCAGGATGTTCAATTGGTTACATCTTACTGCGGGCAGCAGGCATTTTTATATCATGTATTAATGATTCTGTGTCTTATATGTTCGTTTGTCAGAAGTCTTCATCATCCGTGACGCCTTCCGCCGCAAGACTTAGTTCGTCCGGATCTTCCTCTATGGTTGTACGATAGCTCTCTTCTGTCAGCTTGTCCTCATCAAACATGTCGTCGTCATCGTCTGTATTGCTGTAGCTGTCTTCAATTTCCGGTAAATCTTCATCATCGTCATTCTCGCCCGGTTCTTTCGGTTCCTGGATGTCGGATGTGGCATGAAGTTTTTCCGCAGTAGGCTTCAGCTTGGCAAATATAGCCTCTATCCATGAGCCTTTTTCTATTTCGAGTACCTCAAAACCGTCTGCAACCTTCTTTTCGTACATGCCTCCCGGTTTGTGAAGGCGGTCTTTGGGCAGTGTGGTGGTGCTGATGTCAAATCCACTCTGTATGATGTCCTGTATGCTTTGTGACAGAGAGTCCCAGCCGCCACCGAAGTTCCGCTCGAGTACCTCAATGAGTTTTGCGGCGGAAATGTGGCGTATGTTTTCGTATGTGAGGTCTGTAACCCTCATTATCAGTTTTTTCTTTATCGCCCAAATCAGCTTGTTGTTTTCGTCAAGCCTTATCTGTGTAACCTTAAAATCACGGTTTTCGTATTTCTGTATCACCTCGGGCTTATCTATTTTTATCTCTTCCAGATCAAATGCACTTCTTATTATTACTGCATAATGGTTGATATTATCTTTCAGATCGGCATCCTTTTCAGCTGCTTCCAACATTCTGAAGATGTCATTCTCCTGTAAATCCCAGACATTGCTTTTGCTCAATGTCTTTAATGTGAGTGATTTTTTTCCTGTTTCTTTCATATATATTATGGTTGTTTTTTTATTTGTTTTTTCAATCTCTGTCATCCAAAACCCTGAACTTGTTGCGGAAATCATGAAGGCTTTCCAAGTCTATTTCCGCCGTTATCGTCTGTTCCGCATTGCCGTTGCATTGTGCTACAGCCCTGCCGTAGGCATCAATGATTGCGCTTCCTCCTGCATATTTACAGTTGCCGTCGGTACCGGTGCGGTTGGCGGCAAGTACATAACACTGGTTTTCTATAGCCCTTGCACGCAACAATATCTGCCATGCGTCTTGGCGTGATGCGGGCCAATTGGCTGCCAATATTATGGCATCGTAGTCACCTTTGTAACGCAACCATGACGGAAAGCGCAGGTCGTAGCATGTGGCAAGTAAGAATTTGAAACCCTTATACACGGCGACGGTTCTCTTCGTGCCTGCCGTAAAATGTATGTTCTCACCGCCATGTCCGAACAAGTGGTGCTTGTCATAGTGACTGACGCTAAGATCCGGATGTACAAAATAGTGCCTGTTAAACCATTTCCCGTCATACGTCCGTGTGGCAACAGTTCCGCATACGGCACAATTACCATGTGCGGCAAACTCCTTCATCCAATCGAGTGAATATCCGGTATCACCGTATTCCGTCATGTCATCGGGATTTGTAACAAATCCTGTGTTCCACATTTCAGGCAGTATGTATAAGTCTGATTTTGGAGCATTTAATATAAGACGCTCTGCATTCTTTCTGTTAAGTTCTGGCTGTGCCCATGCTATGTCTGTCTGAAGTATGGTTACTTTCATTACCTAAAGTGTTATCTTATGATTACAATGCCTATTGCAAAATTAATACATTATCTTCTATCCACAAGTTTTTGGCATGTATTTTTTGTTTAAATGCGATATATTTCCTAATTTTGCATAAGATATGGCTCAACCTCTTGCTGAAAGAATGAGACCCCAAACGCTTGATCAGTATATCGGACAGAAACATCTGGTGGGCGAGGGTGCCGTACTGCGTAGGATGATTAATGCAGGACGCATATCGTCCTTTATTCTTTGGGGACCGCCGGGAGTTGGCAAAACCACGCTGGCGCAGATTATTTCAAAGAAACTCGATGTGCCGTTCTATACGCTGAGTGCCGTTACAAGCGGTGTAAAGGATGTGCGCGATGTCATAGAAAAGGCGAAGAACAGCAAGTTCTTCAGTCAGTCAAGTCCTATACTTTTTATCGATGAGATACACCGTTTCAGCAAGAACCAGCAGGATTCTCTGCTCGGTGCCGTTGAAAGGGGTATCGTAACGCTTATCGGAGCCACAACGGAAAATCCTTCGTTTGAGGTGATACGCCCCTTATTGTCGCGTTGCCAGCTGTATGTGTTGAAGTCTTTGGAGAAACAGGATCTTCTGGATTTGCTAGACCGTGCGGTTAAAGAGGATGTGGAACTTAAAGCCTGTAATATCGTAATAAAGGAATATGACGCCATTCTGAGATACAGTGGAGGAGACGCACGCAAGCTTCTTAACATACTTGAACTGGTTGTTGAGGCTCTTAAAGGGACCGGAGATGTGATAACAATTACAGACGACTCCGTGGTGGAATGCCTTCAGCAAAATCCTTTGAGTTATGATAAGGACGGCGAGATGCACTATGATATCGTGTCGGCATTTATAAAGAGCATACGCGGTTCCGACCCCGATGCGGCGCTTTATTGGATGGCACGCATGATAGAAGGCGGTGAAGACCCGCAGTTTATAGCGCGAAGACTCGTGATAAGTGCGTCGGAAGACATCGGACTTGCCAATCCTAATGCACTGCTTATGGCAAACGCTGCATTTGACGCAGTGATGAAAATAGGGTGGCCCGAGGGACGTATACCGTTGGCAGAGGCGGCTGTATATCTTGCGGCAAGCCCTAAAAGCAATTCGGCATACATGGGTATCGCCAATGCACTCGATGCGGTCAAGAGGACGGGAAACCTGCCTGTGCCGCTGCATCTGCGCAATGCGCCTACAAAACTCATGGCGCAGTTGGGTTATAGTGACGGATACAAGTACTCTCACGATTATCCCGGAAACTTTGTGCAGCAGCAGTTTATGCCCGACGGGCTTACGGAAGAGCGTATATGGCACGCTCAACACACACCGGGAGAGGAAAAGCTGTACCAACGCATGGTGCAGTGTTGGGGAGACAGATTTAAAGACAAGCAGAAATGAATATAGTTGTATTGGACGGTCATTGCGTAAATCCCGGCGATTTGTCGTGGGACGCTTTGAGACAGTTGGGCAATCTGACGGTTTACGACCGGACGTGTATCGACGATGTGGTGAGCCGTGCCGGAGATGCAGATGTGGTGCTTACCAATAAGGTTCCTTTAAGGGCGGCTCAGATACAGGCATTGCCAAAGCTCAAATATATCGGTGCTATGTCTACCGGAGTGAATATAATAGATGTAGACGAGGCCGGGCGACGGGGTATAATTGTCACAAACATACCGGCATACAGCACGGAGAGCGTTGCCCAGATGACGTTTGCCCATATACTCAATATCACCAACCGTATAGGGATATATGCCGACATGAACCGCAAAGGGCGTTGGTCGGGCTGTGAAGATTTCTGCTATTGGAACACTTCCCTTGCCGAACTGTCGGGCAAGACGCTCGGTATTGTGGGACTTGGCAATATAGGAATGAAGGTCGCGACAATAGCCTTGGCTTTTGGAATGGATGTGGTTGCATATACAAGTAAAGGTGCGGACGCTCTTCCGTGCCATGTCCGCAAGGCAACATTAGACGGACTGTTGGACGCAAGCGACATCATCACGCTTCATTGTCCGTTGACCGATGCCACCCGAGGCATGATAAACAAGGACACGATAAGCAGGATGAAGCACGGGGCTATACTTATAAACACGGGCAGAGGACCGCTCGTGAACGAGGCGGATGTGGCTGTTGCACTGCGCAGCGGACAGCTTGGCGGTTATGGCGCGGATGTTATGTGCAAGGAACCGCCGGCTGCGGACAATCCGCTTTTTGCCGAATCAAATGTTTTTATAACCCCTCACATCGCATGGGCGACGCCGGAAGCAAGGGCAAGACTTATGGATACGCTTGCAAGTAACTTGAGGTCATTTATCGAAGGAACGCCTGTCAATGTCATAAACAGATGAATACAATACTCATAATAATAGAGTTTCTTGGTACATTTGCCTTTGCCATATCCGGAATACGAATGGCTGCAGCCAAGCATTTCGATTGGTTCGGCGGTTATGTTGTCGGTCTTGCCACGGCCATAGGCGGCGGAACGATACGCGATGTGATGCTCGGGCTTACCCCGTTCTGGATGACAAAGTCCATATATATAATATGTACGGCTGCGGCGCTGATGCTTGTTATTTTGTTTAAGAAACGTCTTACGCAATTGCATAACACGTGGTTTCTTTTCGATACCCTCGGTCTTGCCCTGTTCACCATCGCCGGAATACAGAAGTCTCTTTATGCCGGATTTCCTTTTTGGGTGGCAATAATAATGGGCTGTATCACTGGTGCTGCAGGCGGAGTTATACGTGATGTGCTTATAAACGAAGTCCCTTTGATATTCAGAAAAGAGATTTATGCCATCGCATGTCTTATCGGCGGTGTCGTATATCAGCTCTGTTCATTGCTTGGTTTCAATCTTGAAATAGCATCCCTGTTCAGCTTTATATCGGTTGTAGTGGTAAGAATATTGGCAGTGAAGTACAAGATATCATTGCCTGTGCTTAACGAAGACGATGTTTCAGAGGGTGAGAAATGAGTAAGGATATTTACAGGACAAATAAAAAGAGTATATTGATATGAAATCAAAGAGATTTATACTTGTGTTTTTATCATTGCTTTTCTTTGCATCTTTGTTTGCGGAAAGCAGTAAGAGTGTGCCCGCTGTCACTATGGTTTCTTACGAACAGGCATGGCTGGATCATAAGGGTACATTGGCGTTGAGAAATAATTTGAGTGAAGACATTCATAATATTGTATTTCAGATAATATATATGGATATATCCGGCAATGCTCTTGACTATGAGGAATTTTCAAAAGATGTGGACATTGCGCCGGGCATGACAAGGAAAATAGATATTCCTGCTTATGAACACGGGCGTCATTATCATTATTATAAGACAAAGGATGAATTTGATAATCCGGCATTTAAGATAAAGTTCAAACTGAAGTCGTATAATGAAAATAAGGTTGCCAATGCATCGATGGCAAATGATGTGCCGGATGTAGATGATGATATTTCCGGTATGGATGGCACTTTTTCAGATTTGGACGAAGACAATGGTTTACCGAAAATCTTATCTCCTGATACGGGATTGATTGTATTAATGCTCTTCATCGTGTTCTTTGTGATAGCACTGAGCGTAGGATTGTATGTTTTAGTGGCTGTTATGGCTCAGCGGAGAAACCGCAGCGTTGTCGCATGGATACTTATAAGTCTGATTGCAACCCCTCTATTAAGTATCATTATCCTCTTGTTTATAGGTAATGATAATAACGCCGAACCGTTGTAAAACATCTCTTAAAAAATGGCCTGTGTAAGACCTTGGTAATCAGTATGATACCTTTAGCCCTCAAAAAGCATAGGTTTAGCATCCTTAAACCTATGCTTTTTGAGGGCTAAAGCTATGCTTTTTGAAGACGAAAGATGTGCCTTTTTTAGAAAAAGGCTTGTTTTTTATTTGGTTGTTGCCCGATAACTTTATGGGTTTTGTTCATCGGTCTTGCTTTGTTGAGCATTTTATTATAAATTCAACACATTATTAATATATATGTAACATCAATGTTGAATTTAATTCTTACTTTTGCAGTGCAATAAGAAGTTTTAGTTTTTAGTATGTTTAGATGTTATTTATTGGTATTGTTAATGGTGTATTCAGTATTGCCTTTATGTGCACAGAGTACAGATGGAGATGTTGACAGAACACCGCAGATACACGGTACGCTTCGTGGTAAGTATGAATATCAGACGGAAGACGATAAAGGGCGTTTTGAAGTTCGTAATGCACGTGTGAGCGTATCAGGTAAGGTTATAGAAGCGCTGGAGTATAAGGCGGAGGTCGACTTGTGCGATGAAGGCAAGATAAAGATGCTTGACGCATACGCGCGCCTGAAGCCCGTTACGGGACTTAGCTTTACGATAGGGCAGATGCGTGTGCCTTTTACCATAGACGCTCATCGCGCTCCGCATACCCAGTATTTTGCAAACCGTTCGTTTATAGCCAAGCAGGTGGGCAATGTGCGTGATGTGGGATGTATATTGGGGTATAGGTTTAATGTAGGCATTCCCATTGTGTTGGAAGCCGGACTCTTTAATGGCTCCGGGCTTACCGAGCAGAAAGACTATTGGACAAACAGCGTTAACTATTCGGCAAAAGCACAGATTATGTTGCCGCAAGGCTTCAATATAACATTAAGTACGCAGAAGATAAAGCCGGACAATGTGGCTGTATCACTGTATGATATAGGAACTTTTTATCACGGACACGGTTGGCATGTGGAGGCAGAATATCTGCTGAAACATTATTCGGACGATGCTTTCAGGAACGTATCGGCATTCAACGCTTTCGTAAATTATGACATTCCTTTGCGTAAATGCTTTTTTAGAAAGGTGTCTCCATTGTTGCGTTATGATTATACAGGTGACCATAGTGACGGCAAACGGTATCTTGACGGGGGTGTAAGTGAAGATGGTGAACTTATAATAAACGATTACAGGCGCTCACGCATTACGGGAGGAGTTACCTTAAGTCTGGCTCAGCCTTTTATATCCGACATAAGAATAAACTATGAAAAGTATTTTTACAGGGAGGGGGCTGTTCCTAAAACATCGGAAAAAGACAAGATCGTGATTGAATTCATGACTCGTTTTTAGATATATAATAAGAATAAAGAAAGCAGGCGCACGGTCTATTGTGAAAGATGCAATGCCTGCTTTCCTTGTTTTTTGTCATTTACAATGGCTAAATATTGACTTTTTCATATTTAAACGTTGGATTTTCTTTCATTTTGTTTGTTGTTTTAAATAAATATATATACCTTTGCAACCATATAAGGACAAAATATTTCAATAAGTATATTATTATAATAAGTGGTTAAGTAAAAAGATTTATTATGAATGCAGTAAAAGTTGTTGAGACACTCAAGCAGAGATTTCCTAATGAACCGGAATATATACAGGCGGTGACTCAGGTTTTGGGAACTATTGAAGAGGAGTATAACAAGCATCCGGAGTTTGACAGGGCAAACCTTATAGAGCGCCTTTGTATTCCCGACCGTGTAATAGAGTTCCGTGTTTCATGGGTGGACGACAAGGGTAACGTGCAGACAAACATGGGATATCGCGTACAGCATAACAATGTTATCGGACCGTATAAGGGCGGTCTTCGTTTTCATAAGTCCGTGAATCTTGGTATACTTAAGTTCCTTGCCTTTGAGCAGACATTCAAAAATTCTCTTACAACATTGCCTATGGGAGGCGGTAAAGGTGGTTCAGACTTTTCTCCCCGTGGAAAGAGTGATGCTGAGGTTATGCGTTTCTGCCAGGCATTCATGACAGAACTATACAGGCATATAGGACCGGACGAGGACGTGCCTGCCGGAGACATTGGCGTAGGAGGACGTGAAGTTGCATATATGTTCGGTATGTATAAGAAACTTACTCATCAGTGGAACGGTATACTTACAGGTAAGGGACTGGAGTTTGGCGGTTCGCTTATACGTCCGGAGGCAACGGGATACGGAAACGTTTACTTCCTGGTGAACATGCTTAAGACACGCAATATCGATATAAAGGGAAAGACTGTCCTTGTGAGTGGTTCGGGAAATGTGGCACAGTATACCATTGAAAAGTGTATAGAACTGGGTGCAAAGGTTGTGACATGTTCGGACTCTGACGGATATATATACGATCCGGACGGAATAACCCGCGAGAAGCTCGACTACATCATGGAACTGAAAAACATCGAACGCGGACGTATACGTGAATATGCAGAGGAATACGGTGTCAAGTATGTTGAGGGAGCAAAGCCGTGGTTTGAAAAGGCTGATATCGCACTTCCTTCGGCTACACAGAATGAAATCAACGAGGAGGCGGCAAAGGCTCTTGTTGCGAATGGCGTGATTGCCGTGAGCGAAGGTGCAAACATGCCGACCACACCTGAGGCAATAAAGGTATTTCAGGATGCCAAAATACTTTATTCACCAGGAAAGGCGGCCAATGCTGGTGGCGTAGCGGTGTCAGGTTTGGAGATGACTCAGAATTCAGAACGTTTGAGTTGGAGTCGTGAGGAGGTTGATGCGAAACTGCATGACATCATGAACGACATACACGCCAATTGCGTTAAGTATGGAACAGAGGCAGACGGTTACATTAATTATGTGAAAGGTGCCAATGTCGCAGGCTTCCTCAAGGTAGCAAAGGCAATGATGGCACAGGGAATAGTATAAAATAAGTTTCGTAATATCCTGATGAAGGAGACTTGTACAAGTTTGGTTTGTACGGTCTCCTTTTTTTTTTAAAAAAAGTACAGCACTATTTTTAATAGACAAGTTTGAAGAGAATGATACGAAGTGTGGACTTATCTGATGCCGGTGAGATTGTTTCTATATATAATGATTATATATTGAACAGTGTCGTTTCTTTTGAGACAGAGGCTTTGACAGTGGAGGAGATGCAAAAGCGTATAAATGATATTTCTTCCTGTTTTCCTTATTTTGTTTACGAAAAGGACGGACATATTGCCGGATATTGTTACGCCCATGCTTGGAAAAGCAGAGCCGCTTATTCCGGTACTCTCGAAACAACTGTCTATCTTGCACCGGAGTATAAGGGGCTTGGCATCGGTCGGGAATTGATGGAGCGGCTTATAAGCGAATGTCGCGCTTTGGGATATTCAGCATTGATAGCATGTATCACAGCATGTAATACGGACAGCATTGGTTTTCACCGGTGTCTTGGCTTTGAGAAAGTTTCGCATTTTAAGCGGGTAGGGTATAAGTTTGACCGTTGGCTTGATGTCGTGGACTATGAATTGTTGTTGTGAATTGGACATTGGTGTATATACTTTGAACATTCCCCGCAATTAGAATTTATGGGTGATAATTTATATATATAATGCTTTATTTTTCAAAAATAGAATAATTTTGCAGAAGACAAATATAATCTGTCATGTATGATGACAAAACAAGTGAAGTATTGTATTTAATTATGCGCGAGTTATTGGAACAGACTAAAAAAGCGGGTAATGTATCGGATGGCATGATCAACGCTATTAGACAATCTGTAAAACGGTACAAAGAGTTTGTAGAAGGCGATGAATCCTTTTCTGAGAAAGGTGAGGTGTGGTATATGATGGGGCAAGCATACCGGCAGTTGGCTGATTTCAAAAAAGCATTCACCTGCTTCAAGAAAGCTGCCGCAATGGATTGTTCCGAAGCGTTTGCAATGGTGGGTGATGCTTATCATGAAGGATTGGGAGTTGTAAAGAACCCGACAAAGGCGCGACAATGGTACAGGAAAGGCGCGGACATGGGCGAAATCACGGCAATATTGAAATTGGCGGATTGTTATAAACGTGGCATAGGCTGCAAGGTCGATTATTCAAAAGCGATGGAACTGTATATGCATCTTGCGGAACGCACAGGTCGTTTCTGGAACAGATATGCCGACGGTATCGGGATTGCATTGTATGAAATCGGCAATATGTATCTGAATGGCTTAGGAATGCCCGCTGATTTGAAGAAAGCCACCCGTTATTTCAAGTTAGCGGTAAAGAAAGGCAATCTTGATGCTGAAAACGTGCTAAATGGGGAGGCATTCAAAAACCTTAAAAGATAATCATAAAAAAGCAACGAGTATATGAGCGGACTGTCAGAACAATATAAAATCATACAACACTTCACGTGTCAATATGCGGGCGAAGGCGATTTGGAACAAGCACGGGTGGCGGTAGCCGCCATAATTCCTACGGCCGAAAAAGGAAACGCCAAGGCGCAATACATGCTCGGCAAATATTATTCGTGGGGTTACGGCGAGGAATGCGACAATCAAAAGGCTGTCTATTGGTTTGAGAAAGCAGCCGACAAAGGAAATGAAAAGGCAGCGGAAGCATTGGTAAATCTCTATCGCTACGATTTTCCTGACGACGAGATAGAAACAGACCGGAAAAGGGCGTTTGTTCATAAATGGCATTATAAGTGGATAGAAATCCTGGAGGAGAAAGCTGCCAAAGGCGTGGCGGGTGCGGCACAGGCATTGATGAACCTTTATGCCGATGACTGCCCCGAAGACATAGACCCCGAAGAGGGCTTGGCTATAGCTTGTAAGTGGTATGACCGCTGGATTGAGATACTTAAGGCCAAAGCGGGTAAAGGGGATATGTCGGTCAAGAAGAAGTTGGCTGACATTCTTTATTATGGAACCGGTGTCCCTGATGAAGTCTTGGAACTTATTGAAGATGATGATACCGACACATCCGAAGATGAGGCTGCAACGCTGTATTCCGAAGTAGCTGTCGGGGAAAATGATGCGGAAGGCTGGTGCAATCTCGGACAGATTTATAGCCAATCAGCAAAGGATTGGCAGAAGTCTTTGGACTGCTACATGAAAGCCGCTGCGTTGGGCCATAGAGAGGCTTATCGCTGTGTCGGAGGCGCATATTTCGAGGGGCGCGGCGTGGAGAAGGATTTGTCAAAAGCCCGCGAATGGTATCGCTGCGGAGCGGATGCCGGTGATGTGTCGGCGCAGTTGATGCTTGCCGATTGTTACAAGCGCGGACTCGGTGGAGAGAAAGACTTCACCGCTGCAATGGATATGTATCGGCAGATTGCTTCCCGAAGCGATCTCCGAAAGAAGTATATACATGAGCTTGGGACGGCACAATACGAAATTGGCAATATGTATATGAAAGGATTGGGCGTGGATGTTGATTTACGTCAGGCATACGACTGGCTCAAACTTGCCGCCGGGAATTGCAACCTTGCCGCTGAAAATGCCCTCAACAGCAAGAAATTCAGAGATTTTAGAAAATGAAACTGCAAACATTGTGTTTCGAGGGCGATTATACTCTTGAAAAAAGAGAAAAGGAGAAATCCAACTATTGCTATGTCAATCTGTATGCCGTTACATTCGGCATCGCCCAGTATATCCTGACAGAACTGATGCCCATTGATCTTGACGGATGCGGCAAACTGACTGTCTGCGCTAATGTCGAGCCACAAAATGAGGCATATGAAGTCGGCTATCATACCGTTCCCGAAATGGGCGTGTCGTGGTATAATCTTGACATAGAGACCTCCCGCAGACTTTATAACCTTAAACGGTTCTGCAAGGCGTTCAGTGAAGAACTCAGTAATGAGTTTGAAGACTGTGTTGCTAACATTATCATGGACATTCTTGTGGAGATTGACCGGATGCAAGGTGGCAAAAATCGCCTTGCAGAGCGACGTAATGACATTTTAGAGCGGATGAAGGAGTGCGGGTGCGAGAAGGAAATCCTGCTCGAAAAATACTCGAAGCTCCGTCGCGACAGTAAGTATAGGGCTAAGGTGTACCGGTGTATCGGTCATGGTATAGGCGACGCGATAAGAGTTGATTTGGTCAACTGCGCTACGAGAGAAGTTGTTGTGTCGAAGTGGCTGCATGATGAACTGCCCAACACCATTGATATGGCAGGGGCTGTTACCAAAACCGCTTGGGATGGAGATGCTTTTAATGTAACATTTTACAGAAGAAGTCCAAGTTGGACAGAAACAGTAGAACTGCCTGAAAACGAATCATAGAATCATGATAAAATACGAAAATAAATATACCGACAAGTCATTTGACATTGATAAGTGTCGGGAATCGGCGCTGTCGGGCTATGCCTCGGCGCAATACCAGATCGGACAATGTTATGAGGAAGGCATAGACGTAGAGTGCAATCTGGCTAAGGCTTTCAAATTGTATTGGCTCGCATCAGATAATTGCCGCCCGGCAAAAGAGCGACTTGACAAGGATAGTTATCAGGGACAGCTTGTCAAATGGCTGAAAAAGGCGGTGAACGGCAAGCTGTTGGCCGGTGCAGATCTGGCGGAAGCTATGTGTATGCTTGGATGCTGTTATCAGCACGGCTGGGGCTTGGACTGCGATCTGGCTTCTGCGGTAGAATGGTGGCAGCAAGCCGCCGACATGGGCGATGCTTATGCCAATGACCGTTTGGGATATTGCTATAGTCATGGGAAAGGCGATCTGCCAAAAGATGCGGTGCAGGCTTTCTTACACTATCTGAAAGCAGTCGAAGGCGGATATTCCAAGGATTATTTCTCCGTTGGATTGTGCTATAAAAATGGTGACGGAGTGGAATGTGATGATGAAAAAGCCTTTGGCTGGTTCAAGAAAGCTGCGGAGCATGACAACCCTATGGCGTGGGTGGAGCTTGGTCACTGTTATGCCGCAGGGAGTGGCATAGCACAGGATTGTGGGAAAGCTGTCGTTTGGTATCGCAAGGCAGTGGATTTGGGCGGGAATGCTTTTCCCGATGCGTTGCGCGGTCTCGGTAGCTGCTATGCGGCAGGGCATGGCGTGGAACAGGACTGGAACAAGGCTGTTGAGTTATACCGTCGGGCGGCAAAAGCGGATGACCCTGAATCGCAATACCTCCTTGCCCGCTGCTATGCCGAGGGACATGGAGTTGAGCCGGATATGGCAGAGGCTGTGCGCCTTTACAAAAAGGCCGCGACAAATATTAACGAGAACAAGAGATATTACGGGCATCCGGAAGCCATGCGCAGTCTCGGGGATTGCTATGCCAACGGCATAGGCGTAAGAAAAAATGCGAAGCAGGCTGCCGCATGGTATGCTAGAGCCGATAAACAAGAACATGAGGCATAAGCGGATAGATCCGTTGATGATACTTCCGCTTTTGCTTCATGTTATTAATCGTCATTCGAAGACATCCTCGATGCTTTCCTCCTGGAACTCGTCTTCTTCCGACTGACACGAGTTAAAACCATAAGGTATGTCAAACTTTTCCTCTGGGCTGTATCCTAATGATTTGTCGGCAAATACTTTCTTCATGTAATATGCCCATATAGGCAGTGCCATATTTGCACCTTGTCCCATACGCGTTGAGTCGAAATGTATGTCTCGGTCTTCTCCTCCAACCCAGCATCCGCTTACAAGTGACGGCGTGAATCCCATGAACCAGGCATCTGAGTTACGGTTGGTCGTTCCGGTCTTTCCTCCCATTTCGCACTCTATTCCATATTTGTATCTCATGCGTCCGCCTGTTCCGTTATTGATAACCCCTTGTAACATTTCGAGCATTTGGTAGGCACATGTCTCGCTTATTACCTCGTTCATGCGAGGTTGGAAATTCGCAATGACATTTCCTTCACTGTCTTCAATCTTTGATACAAACATGGGAGAGCAATGTATTCCGCCGTTGGCGAAGGTTGTATATGCGCTTACCATTTCGCATACCGATGCCTCATACGGACCAAGACACAATACCATAGATGGGTATACACCTGTTGTGTTTATCCCGAATTCTCGCAGTATTCTTAAAAAGTCCTGAGGATTTATGCGGCTCATAAGATTTGCCGAGATCCAGTTGTTTGATTGTGCCAGTCCCCATTTTAAGCTTACCATTTCTCCATAGTGAGATCTGCTGCCGTTTCTTGGTGTCCAGTTTCCATATGTTGTCTGTACGTTGAGAACCCGGTCGCATGGCGACATGCCGTTTTCAAGTGAAAGGGCATAAAGGAACGGTTTTGTCGTTGAACCGACCTGGCGCCTTCCGGACGTTGCCATGTCGTATTTGAAATGGTTGAAGTTGATACCGCCAACGTATGCCTTTACTGCTCCTGTCTTGGCATCCATACTTACAAATCCGGAACGTAAGAAAGACTTTACATATCTAATAGAGTCGAGTGGTGACATTGTGGTATCAATGTCACCGTTGTATGTAAATACCGTCATCTCGGTCTTTTTCCTGAATGCCTCGTTTATTTCTTCTTCCGAAGCACCATTTTCTTTCATCACCCTGTAGCGTTCGCTTTGTCTTATGGCGCGTGTCATGATAGACTTTACTTCCGAAGGTTTAAGCGCTGTGGTAAAAGGAGCATTGGCTTTCTTGCGGTTCTCTTTTGAGAACTCCGGTTGAAGATATCGTCCGACATGGCGCAACATTGCATCTTCCGCATACTTTTGCATGCGTGTGTCTATTGTTGTAAAGATTTTCAGGCCGTCGGTATATACATTATAAGTATCGCCGTTCTTTTTGAAGTTTTTGTTACACCATCCATATAACGGATCTGTTTCCCATGCCAAAGAGTCTATTGAATATTGAACTTTGTTCCATGAAGGATAGTTGTTCTTGTCCGGTCTCTTTGCCATCATGTACTGACGCAAGAATTCACGGAAGTAAGTCGCTGTACCGTCTTTGTGGTCTGGACGGTGAAAGTCCAGTTTCAAGTCACTGTTACATGCACTTTCATATTCGTTTTCGGACAGATATCCGGCTTTAAGCATTTGTCCCAATACCACATTTCTTCTTTCTTTGCATCTGTCCGGATAACGTACCGGATTGAAAAATGACGGGTTCTTACACAATCCGATAAGCATCGCAGCCTCTGACACGGAAAGTTCTTTGGGATCTTTGTTGAAATATACATTGGACGCAGTCTTGATTCCTACGGCGTTGTGAAGAAAGTCGAAATAGTTGAGATACATTGTAATTATCTCGGACTTTGTATAATACCGCTCAAGTTTTACTGCAATGCACCATTCAATAGGCTTTTGCAGAAGACGCTCTATAGTACTGTTGGCTGTGTTTGAATATAACTGCTTTGCCAATTGCTGGGTGATAGTCGAACCGCCACCGGCACTTTCTTGTCCCAGCAGTCCTCTTTTGACAACAGCTCGTCCAAGTGCAATGAAATCAATGCCTGAATGGTCGTAAAAACGTTCATCTTCTGTTGCAATCAGAGCATTGACAATGTTAGGAGACAGGTTGTCGTAATTGATGTGAACCCTGTTCTCACGGTTTATATTATATGTACCTATTATTTTTCCATCAGCGGAATATATCTGCGAAGCGTATCTGCTGATAGGGTTTTGCAGGTCTTCTATATCCGGCATATAACCAATCCAACCGTTCCATATGGCAACGAACGCAATTGCAGAAAAAAGGATACCGGTACATAGAATGCCCCAAAGAAAGCGTATGAATATTTTTCTCATTTACTTTTGTTATAAAATGAACTGAATGCAAAAATACAATATTTCTCTGAAAAGGATGTAATAAATTAAAAATTATGTGTAACTTAGCAACCAAAATAGAATTTCCCTAATTTTCACAAGCAATGGATAAACAAAATTTTGTAACGATTGCAGGTCTTTCAAAGGAAAAAATCAATTATTTAATAGAGATGGCTCAGGAGTTCGAGAAGTATCCTAACCGTGATATTCTTAATGGAAAGATTGTGGCAACACTATTTTTTGAACCTTCTACCAGAACCAGACTCAGTTTTGAAACAGCCGCAAACAGGCTCGGTGCGCGTGTGATAGGATTTACAGACGCCAAGGTTACAAGTGCAACAAAAGGAGAAACACTGAAGGATACCATACTTATGGTGTCAAACTATGCTGACGTTATAGTAATGCGCCACCATATAGAGGGAGCCGCACAATATGCGTCTGAAGTCGCTCCGGTGCCAATCATCAATGCCGGTGACGGTGCCCATCAGCATCCTTCTCAATGTCTGTTGGACCTGTATTCCATATATAAAACACAGGGAACTCTTGAAAATCTCAATATATATCTTGTCGGTGACTTGAAATACGGTCGTACGGTGCATTCGCTTATAATGGCAATGCGTCATTTTAATCCGACGTTCCATTTTGTTGCTCCGACAGAACTTGCCATGCCTGATGAGTATAAAATGTATTGCGAGGAGCACGGGATAAAGTATGTTGAACATACGGATTTCAATGAAGATGTTATTTCTGATGCCGATATCCTTTATATGACGCGTGTACAGAAAGAGCGTTTCTCAGACTTGATGGAATACGAACGTGTAAAGAATGTATATATTCTTAAGGCAAGTATGCTGGGCAAGGCGCGTAAAAACATGAAAATTCTTCATCCGCTTCCGCGTGTCAATGAGATTGCATACGATGTTGATTCTGATCCTCACGCTTATTATATACAGCAGGCTCGCAACGGACTTTATGCACGCGAAGCCATAATATGCGATGTGCTTGGTATCACGATTGATGATGTCAGGAAAGATAAGACGATTATTAAGTAATGATAACCTGTTTTGATAATTAATAAATAAGGTATGAACAAAAAAGAAAGACTCGTTGCCGCAATAGAAAACGGAACGGTAATAGATCATATTCCTTCGAATAAAACATATCAGGTTGCAAACTTATTGGGTTTGCAGAATCTTGACACAATAGTAACCATTGGTTATAACTATCCGTCAAAGAAACTAAATAAGAAAGGTATAATAAAGATTGAAAACAAGTTTTTTACGGATGAGGAAATATCCCGCCTTTCTGTTGTCGCCCCTAATGTTGTCTTGAGTATCATTCGCGACTATGAGGTGATAGAGAAGAAAAGAGTGGAGACACCCGATATATTGAAGGGGCTTGTAAAGTGTAACAATCCTAAATGTATAACCAACAATGAGCCTATGCAGACGGTTTTTCATACAATAAACAAGGATAAGGGTGTTATAAGATGTCAATATTGCGACAAGGAACAGGATATCAATAAGGTAGAACTAGTCTGACATAATTTGTAAAATGCTTGTATACATAGCATTTTATAACTACTTTTGCATAAGTTTTTAAGATATAAAGATTTACAAATCCTATAACTAATTAATGAGATGAAAAGAGATCAGGAGATTTTTGACCTAATCGAGAAAGAACATCAGCGCCAACTTAAGGGCATAGAACTGATTGCTTCAGAGAACTTTGTAAGTGATGATGTGATGAAAGCCATGGGTTCATGTCTTACAAACAAGTATGCTGAAGGCTATCCGGGCAAACGGTATTATGGCGGTTGTGAAGTTGTTGACGAAGTGGAGACACTTGCCATAGAGCGTGTAAAGAAGCTTTTTGGTGCAGAGTTCGCAAATGTACAGCCTCATTCCGGAGCACAGGCCAATGCTGCGGTATTGCTTGCGGTGCTTAAGCCTGGCGATACTTTCATGGGACTTAATCTTGCTCATGGCGGGCATTTGTCTCATGGCTCTGCTGTAAATACAAGTGGCATTCTTTATAAAGCCGTAGGATATGACTTGAATAAAGAGACAGGACGTGTGGACTATGACCAGATGGAACGTCTTGCTGTAGAACACAAACCCAAGCTTATAATAGGAGGAGGATCTGCATACAGCCGTGAGTGGGATTACAAACGAATGAGAGAGATTGCCGATAAGGTCGGTGCATTGCTTATGATTGATATGGCACATCCAGCCGGACTTATTGCAGCCGGACTTTTGGACAATCCTGTAAAATATGCTCATATCGTTACATCTACAACACATAAGACGTTGCGCGGACCGCGTGGAGGTATAATTCTCATAGGTAAGGATTTTGAAAATCCATGGGGACTTAAAACACCGAAGGGCGAGATAAAGATGATGAGCCAGTTACTTAACAGCGCAGTGTTCCCCGGTACTCAGGGCGGACCCTTGGAGCATGTTATCGCTGCGAAAGCCGTTGCATTTGCAGAGGCATTGCAACCGGAGTTCAAAGAATGGGCAATGCAGGTTAAGAAAAACGCTGCGGTTCTGGCAGAGGAGCTTGTAAAACGTGGATTTACTATTGTAAGTGGTGGCACGGACAATCACTCTATGTTGGTAGACTTGCGTTCAAAATATCCGGACCTGACCGGAAAGGTTGCCGAGAAAGCTCTTGTTGCTGCAGATATTACAGTAAACAAGAACATGGTTCCGTTTGATACACGTAGCGCATTCCAGACATCGGGTATCCGTCTTGGCACTCCTGCGATAACGACACGTGGTGCAAAAGAGGACTTGATGCGCACTATAGCAGAGCTTATAGAAGAGGTTCTGAACAATCCTGAAAACGAACAGGTTATAGCTGATGTTCGCTCAAGAGTGAATGAAATAATGAAAGAATATCCGATTTTCGCTTATTAAAAGAAGGTTAGTGATTATTTATTAAAGGTAAGCCCGATATGGATTTTTGTCTTAAAGGTTTGGAGACAGCTTTTCATATCGGGCATTTTTTATTTTTATTGTTACGTTAACTGATATTGCAGTTTCTGAAAAAACGAGGTTGAAACGTTTTTTCTTATGAAAATAATCTAAGAGATAATATATATTATCTTTTTTTACGACAATCTTAATTCTCCCTATTATATATTTGTTGCAAGGGAATGATGTCTTTTTAGTTTGCATTCCTTTATCAGGTTTTATTAATGTATAAAAATAAAAGGTATGAAGAATGGAGTAATGATGCAGTATTTTGAATGGAATCTGCCAAATGACGGAACTTTGTGGAAAAAGATTAAGGATGACGCGCAGCATCTGCATGACATTGGTGTAACGGCAATATGGATACCGCCTGCTTATAAAGGTTGCGGCAATGATGATGTCGGTTATGGTACCTATGACTTATATGACTTGGGCGAATTTGATCAGAAAGGAACAGTACGTACAAAGTATGGCACCAAACAGGAACTGAAAGAGATGATAGATGCACTTCATGCCTGTGATATTTCGGTGTATATGGATACTGTCCTTAATCATAAGGCAGGAGCCGACCATTTGGAAACCTGCATGGCACGACTTGTGGACCCTGATAACCGTGACGAACCTATTTGCGAGCCTTATGAGATAGAGTGTTGGACCGGATTTGATTTTCCCGGGCGTGGGAATACGTATTCTGATTTTAAATGGCATTGGTATCATTTTTCCGGAACTGACTACAATGAGCGCGATAAGAAAACAGGAATATATCAGATTGTGAGTGAAGGCAAAGCATGGAGCATGGGAGTTGATAATGAGAATGGAAACTATGATTATCTTATGTTCTCCGATATAGATCTCAATCATCCGGATGTCATAGCCGAATTGAAACACTGGGGTAGATGGGTTGCAGAAGAAATGGACATTGACGGTATGCGTCTTGATGCCGTAAAACACATGAATGATGAATTCATTAAAGACTTTCTTGCTGATTTGCGTGCAGCCAGAGGTGACGATTTTTATGCAGTAGGAGAGTATTGGGTTGATGATATAGAAACGTTAGAGAGCTATTTGGCTAATGTAGGATATGCAACAGATCTTTTTGATGTATGTCTTCATTATAATTTAAGTTGTGCATCAAAGGAAGGCGGTGATTATGACTTACGTAAACTCCTTGATGGAACGCTTGTTTTACGTCATCCCGAACTGGCGGTAACGTTTGTTGATAATCACGACTCACAGGCAGGAAGTTCTCTTGAGTCTCAGGTTGAAGATTGGTTCAAACCATCGGCTTATGCCTTGATACTATTGATGGAAAAAGGATATCCGTGCCTGTTTTACGGTGATTATTATGAAACGTCCGGCAATGCTTCTCCCCATCGTGATATTATAGATATATTGCTCGATGTGAGAAAAAAGTGCGCCTATGGTGAGCAGACCGATTATTTCGATCATCCTTGTACCGTCGGCTTCACTCGTCATGGTGTCGAGAAAATGCCTGGGTCGGGGCTTGCATTGCTTATATCCAATGGTGACGAAGGAGAAAAACTGATGAATGTTGGTGTCGGGCACGCCGGTGAGATATGGCATGATGTCACCGGCAATCGCCCAGAGGAGGTCACTATTGATAATGACGGCAATGGGTTTTTCTTTGTATCAGGCGGCAAGATGGCAGTATGGACTCCTTGATATATACGGAATGTTTCCGGTGATATTGAAAATCCAAATCAAAGTGCAAAACTTTGATTTGGATTTTTTCACGTTATATTACCGTATTACCCATATACTTACTTCGTAGAGCATGTACATCGGTATCGTTACGAGTACAAGTGTCATGATGTCTGGCGGAGTAATGACCGCTGCCACTACCATTATCAGCATGAAGGCGTGTTTGCGATAGTGTGACAGCATGTCGCCGGTGACAACTCCCATTTTTCCCAACGTCAAGGCGATGACCGGCATCTGGAACACAATTCCCATGAGCAGCGTCAGCGTGGTGAACGTAGACACATAGCTGTCGAGCGTTATAGTGCTGCGTACCTGCTCCGCCACGCTATATGTTCCAAGGAAGCGGAATGACACGGGAAACAACACGTAGTAGCTCATCAGTACACCGAGCAGGAACAGCACGTATATTACGGTTGCTGCTTGTACGGAATACCTGCGTTCGTTGTCGTGGAGCGCCGGAGAGACGAACCGTAGTAGTTCATATAGTATGTACGGCGAGGCAGCGAGCAGTCCGAGATATACGGCTGTGGTGATGTGTGTCATGAACTGGCTTGAAAGTTCGGTGGCTATCAGTTCCACGTGATATTCCGTGAACCGGAAATCGTTGAAGCCTATGGCATGTGCAAGACTTTCAATACAGCGGTAGGTTACGAAATCATATTTTCCCGGAGCAAGTAGCAACTGCCATGTGATGTCTTTGAAACAGAACACCACAATGGCAACGCCCCCTGCTACGGAGATAATGCGGAATAGCATTCGGCGGAGCACTTCCAGATGCCCGCCGAATGTCATCAGTTCCTCACTGTTCCGCTCTTTCTTCCGTATGTCCTTTTTCCGCCTTTTCTTCATCTGGTTCCGTGTTCTCGTCTCCTTCGTTTTTCTCTTCGGGAGCACATTCCTCGTTCATTCCTTTCTTGAATTCCTTCACTCCCTGTCCCAATCCTCTCATCATTTCGGGCAGTTTCTTTCCTCCGAAGAGCAAGAGAGCCATGCCGCCGATGAGCAGAAGCTCGGTCGTACCTATAAACAAGGGCAGTATTGTCAATACGTTCATCATCATCTTCTGTCATTCATTTGTCACCAAATATATCTCACAAGTATCGAAGTTTATCTCCCAGTTGCCGCCTTCTTCGCTTTCCCAACGATACTTTTCCGCCATACGGTCCCACCAGTTCTGAAACCTTGTGCCTGTCTCGCCCATGTCCTTCACCAACTTTTCGTACAGCTCCACATTGTCTGCCGTCACAATCTTCGCCAGCTCGTTCAGACCGTTGCGACGTTCGAACAACTGCTGTATCTCGTTTTTTTCCTCTATAGTCACCTGACCTGTTATTCTTTTCATGTTACTACTGTTTATTATTTGTTATTTGTATTCGTCGATGTATTAATGCATGACGATTTGCAAGTATGTACACAACCACCCTTACAGGCGTGTCCGCATGGATCTTCACCACTTCCGCTTTCACACGCATTCCGGCATGTGTACGAACAATTGTATCCGCAGCAGTTCTTTGGTCCTTCTTCCTTGGTATTATTTTCAGTGAGAGTCGCTGTGCGACACCCTGCCAGTATAACGGTTCCTATTATAGGTAATACGCTTGATATGGAACGTTTGAAAAAACTTCTGCGCGAAAACTTGTCTTTTTGTTTTACCATTCCTCTCTATTGTCAAACGGATCGAGACAATCGTTTTCCACTATCTCACGACCTGCCATAAACTCTCCGTGCTTCCTTATTGCGGCAAGCAGTTCGCGGCTTGCGTTGCGCTCGATGTGTGCCGTGACGCACTGTTCATGACTTGGCGTATTCACCTCAAGCGTGGTCCTGCGGTTCATCCATACGCAACGCCTGCACTGGTATGCGTCGCAGTTGCGGCACAACGGGGCGTGGCTCAGTTTGTAGAGTTGCGGATTGGCAATTGCAAGACCGTCTGCCGGACTTCCTATGTCATGCCCGACCTCACTTAAGTAGAATGCCGGACAGACATAAAACCTTCCGTCGGGTGCAAGCGTGATGTTCGTGTCGCCGGCTCCGCAGTTGTTCATCGCGTCGAGCATCATGCGGTCGGTAAGGATGTTCAGCTGCGGCGTCTTGCCGTCGGCATACAGTTCTTCCGTCTTCGTAGCCAACTTGCGGAGAGCGGCGGAATATTCAGTGAAGTCCGCTTCGGTGAATGTCTCGATGTCGGTCAGCACAATGTTCAACCTTGCCGCCTTTTCCAAAACCTCTCCTATGTCACTGATGTTGCGGCACAGTCCTTTCAGATCCGTCCTGAGCACATACGTCAGCGATGTGTCGAAAGCCGTGTCCGCTATCCGGTCGATACCGTCTATAACCACAACGTCAGCCCCGTCGCAATTGCCCGCCGGCATTATCTTCGTGTGGTCTATGGTCTCGATGAGGTCTTTGTATTCCTGCGGAATGTCATAATCGGGATAGACAAACTGAATATTAAGATTTTCCTTCATGGCGAAGAGTATACCCGACCTCAGGTCTTCGATGTCTATAAGACGGCGCTCCGTACGCCTGTTTTCGTAGTGACAGTAAGACACACTCGTGTCGTCCAATAATATAATAAGGTATTGCAGCATCGTTTCAACAGATTGTTTCGTTATACTTCGGTCTGTTCTCTTCAAACTCCTCACGTTCTCCTTCCAGTTCCAGTTTACGGAAGAGCTTGTTCCAATAATAGTTATTGGCGCGCACGCGTGCCTTGTGCATCTTGCATATAGCCGTTGAACGCTGGTATATGGTGTCCGTGCAGGCAGCGTCATAGTTCTCGCCCTGGCACCATGCGCATCCGCTCGCCACCTCGCAGTCGATACATTCCTGCGGCGACTGCGTGCAACGGTCGAGCGTAAGGAAAGGACGCAGCCTGTTCTTATTTATACCTTCTCGCACGTTGCCTATCACCCATGCTTTCTTCTCGCGGAGTGAGTATTGTGCGAAGCGCGTGCAGGGATAGAACAGTCCTGCGGCATCCACGGCAAGCATACGTCCGGCACCGCACCAGTTGTTGTTCTCCAGTTCGGGGTCCATGGGCTTGCCGATGCTTTCCGAGAAGAACGAGCAGGCATAGTCCTTGTAGTACTCTCCGTCGATGATGGCGTCCGCCAGCTGCATGAGTTGTTCCTCAAGCAACCTGTCGTCGCCCTCTTTCCATACGTCCTCGAAGACGCAGTTGATGTTCACCTCATGAATGCCTAACGAATAGAGATGCAGCACGCTTTCCGTGATATACGGTATGTCGGCACTGCTTATCGTCACCTTTGTTCCCGCTCCCGGAAACTGCTCGAGCCAGAGCGGTATGTTCTTTACCACATCATCGTACGAGCCGTGTTCCTCCTCGGGCTTCGGCATGATGCCATGTTCCATTTCCGGTGTCTTCCAGATGCGGTTCAGGTCATGCTTACGTCTCGTACCGTCTATGGTGATACCTATGGACAGATGCTCATAGTTCTTCTTTATGAAATTCTGTACCTTCTCCGTGTGGTAGTTGATGCCGTTGGTGGAGAAGGAGAAGCGGTAGGAGTTGAACCAGTGGTGGTTCAGTCTGTACATCTCCGTCTTCAGATAATCGCATATCTTGTCTATCAGGTCTATCTCAAGGAACGGCTCGCCGCCGATGAAGTCCCAGATGACACTTTCCTCGTTGAACTCGTCCTCATGTTCCAGAATGTAGTCGATGGCTTGTTTTGCCACCTCCCATGACATTCGCTCCTTCGTGTTCTTGCCCACAAGGTAACAGTACTTGCAGGCAAGCTGGCAGTCCTTCGTCACGATGAATGTGATGCTCTTCGCTATGCCGGACTGCCAGCCTTCGTTCTGTTCTTTTATTTCAGCCATATTACATTATCTATAATTGGATGAGGTGCATTGTCTGTAACAGTCACCTTTACAGGTTCGTTTACAGCCGCCTTTACATGATCCGGAACAGTCGTCTTGACATTTCCATTCGCAAGTGCCTTTACAACTGTTGCATCCACCCTCGCAGGTATATCGGCAGTCATTGGCTATTGTTTCTGCAGCCTTTACGATTGAAGGAGAACCCGCCAAAATAATACCGCCAATCAATGGCAATATTCCTTTTGCTGCTTTCTTGAAGAACTCACGTCTTGATTGGAGTTCATTATTCTTGTTTTTCATATATTTCAATTTATTTTAGGTATTAGAAACTAATATCTACGGCTGCTGTTCTGACAGCCACCGGAACACGATCTGTAACAAGAACCGTAGCAACGCCCTTGACAACCTCCTCTACAACTCGTCTCACATCCCCCACGGCAGTTTGAAGCACAAGTCAACGTACAGGTTGACTGACACAAGCCTCCACAACCCATTTGTGTTTCCGAGGCTTTTACAATTAATGGGGCACTACCCAAAATAACACTGCCAATAATAGGTAATATTCCCTTTGCCGCATTCTTGAAGAACTCGCGTCTCGATTGCAATTCTTTGTTGTCTTTTTTCATGATTAATAATTTGATTTAGTTTTATCGTAAACAATTCTTACATGTAGTATCACAATATCCCTTGCATGTTCCATCGCATGTTCCAGAACAATTACCACCGCAGCCTTTGCATCCTCCTTCACAACCACCATGGCAGTTTCTTTGGCATGCTCCCCAACAATTATCATCACATCCCATGGGATGAATAGTTGAGGCTTTTATTATATTGGGTGTACCTGCTAATACAATAGCACCAATAATAGGTAATACTTCTTTAGCTGCCTTTTTGAAGAAATCTCGTCTTGACTGTAATTCATTATTCTTTTCCATAATTCTTGTTTCTTTAAATTGTTATATATGGTATTACTCGAGTTCGAGATAACGAACATCCGAATATATCTTCTCACCGTAGGGACATATGCTTGTATTTGTCCGCACATGTCGAAGATGTTTTCAGATAAGAATTTAAGTATTCAATACAAATACCTTGTTGTTTAGTTCCTTTTTTTCGTGTGAATGCAACAAAGAACGCCTCTATGAGGCGTGCGGACAAATACAAGCATATGTCCCTACTCTGAAGAGAACACGACTAAAGCCATTATTCCGAACTCACGTATGTGTTAATAAAAAGAGTGCACATATATTATTTATCTGACATTGAATCTTCCCTGACACCTTGGGCAGACCCATCTGTAGTCTTTTATGTCATCCACACCTCTGCCTCCGCAATAATTACATGGGTCTGATAGAGAGCCGTTCCTACGAGCATCTTCCTTGGTACGTCCGTATCCATACCAACCTTTACCTTTACATGCGCGGCAGGTTCTTTCTCCTACTTTTACAAGCATCTGTCTTAACTGTACATCGCAGTGCGGACAATAATATCCTTGTTGTGACGGACTCTTTGTCTTTTGTTCGTCTTTTGCGAAAGTCCAGGCTATTGCAAGCATGGCGACGATCATAATGCAAAATACTTTTTTCATAACTGTAATTTTTAATACTTGCCTACTCTATGCGGTTTTCAGCTTCCCCGTTTACATACTTCATATAGTATTATGTGAGTCCGGATAACGAACAATGACTTTAAAACTCTGATCTGAACGCCCCTTTGATGCGTGTGGACATTTACAAGAAAAATGTCCGTGGAAAGATTGATTCGGATATTCTTATCACGAACTCGCGTAGTAGTATATAAAAGTTTTATACACTCGTGTGATAACATGTGTTGGTACAGTAGTTCTTACATGTTTCTGTACATAAGTTTGAACATGTAGATGTACACAGGTTTCCACATCCGTAACTTCCGCCGTCATCATAGTCACGGCTTCCGCTGTAGCTTCCTCCGCCTCCAGAACCCATATTCGATACAGAGTTCATCAGTGCGTTTTGAAAGATCTCACAACTCGACATCATCAGTCCGAGCATGGGCAAAGCTGCGTACGCGGTCTTCTTGAAGAACTGTCTGCGTGACAGCATTTCTTTGTTTTTCTTTTTCATGTTTTTTGTCTTTATGTTTTATTTCATTCTTGATAGATAAAGCGATGCCATGAAGGATGCCTTGTCGTCGTCGCTGTCCTTTACCGTCTCGAAGAGTCTCTTTGCTTCTCGCTTATTCTTGGGTATGCCGCAAGCCCCTTGATACAGTAGTTCGGCAGAATAATATACAGCACGAGGATTTCCTGTCTTCATTAGTTTCATCAACTCTTGTGCTCCGGCTCTTGTGTCGTAGTTGGCTACTTTGCCCGTGCAATGTGCCCATGCCAGCTCTGCCTGTCCTGTTATAGCCCCTTGTTCCGCAGCTTTCTGATACCACGATAACCGTTCATTGTCATTATCACAACAAAAATCTGCAATCATTAAAGATGCTGTTGCCGAGCCTGCTTCCGATGCCTTTACATACCATTTCCTTGCTTCTAACTTTGATTGTGTCAATCCTCCCCAACCTCTCAGATAAAACTCAGCGACAGCTAATATTGCATAATTGAGCCCTTGTTCGGCTGATTTCATAAAGTAGTCAAATGCCAGTTTTTCATTTTTTTCCAATCCATTGGCACCTTCCATAAGGTAACCGCCATAATAATATTGCGAGTGTCTATCTCCCAAATAAGCTCCTTTCTTGGCATAATAAATGGCTTTTTCTACATCTATTGCCACACCGTCTCCTCTTTCATAATAATAACTTGTTTGCCCACAAGCAAGTCCGTCGTCAAGATCTGCCGCCTGTTTGGTATATCTAAAGGCTGCCTCTTTATCGACTGCAATATTGCAAAGACCTTCATGATATACTATTCCCAAATTTCTCAAGGCTTGTGGTGAGTTGTGTTCTGCGGCAATCCTGTACCAATACAAAGCCTGTTCCGGATCTTTTTTGAGTCCACACTTGCCGTTATAGTAGCACAATCCGAGTTCATACATTGCGTCTTTGTCATATTGTTCTGCCGCCATTCTTAGATATTTCATAGCCTCCGGATAATTTGTTTCCTTTTCTTTGAGGATTGCATACATCCACAGTTGGGCTGTAGCATTGCCCATGTCCGCTGCCTTTCTGAACAGTTCCGTGGCCTTCTCACGGTTCATAAACACGCCATTGGTTCCATCGTAGTAATCCTCAGCCTGTTGTAACAGTTCTTCGCTCGTCGGAACTTTCTTTGTGACCGTCGGTCTTTTGGTTACTTTTTTCTGTGCATGTACTGTTTGGATATTGGCGGTCAGGCTTATTGCCATTAGCAGCGATGTGTATAAAAAGTGTTTCATTGTTATTATTGTTGTTTTATGATTGTAATTTAATTGAGATAATATGTAACTTCATCTCATTTATAAATTATTATTTGGTTCTATAAAATATGATATCCGACATGTTTACATATTTTTCACCAGCATAGTACATTCTATTATCTGAATTAAGTCTATAACCTGTTTCTATATAATATCTTTTACATACAATTTTATCATTTACTAATTCAGCCGTTACATATTCTATTGAAGGTCCAAAGTATTTAGGTCGTCCACCTGGTTCCCCTACATAACATGGTGCCATTTGGCAATGCCATGATATTATGTTGCCATTTTGCTTTATATCTTTGGCAGGTGGACTGTAATTATCTATTTCTCCTTTTGCATTTTCTACAGCGAGTTGAATTTCAAAAGTTTCGTTGCGTTTACAAATATTCAAGACATATCTTATAGATCTTCCTCCTTCTTGAAAAGCAGCCGAATACCATGTGCCACAGAATTTATCATTAGACTGTGCACATATTGTTTGGATGTTACCGATGAGGCATATAGCCATGAGCAGCGATGTGTATAAAAAGTGTTTCATTGTTATTATTGTTATTTTATGATTATCAATTTAATTGACTAGAACAGCCATATCACCATCCGTCGTCTTTGTATAGCATATCTCCTTCTCCAAAATATCCTTTAATAGGCATTCTTTCTTCCCCTATTTTTCCACTATCCCCATAATAAGTTAGAATTAAATAGAATTTATAGTTCAGTGTATTTTTATTTATTAAAACAGAAGCGTGTATGACACACTTTGAAGAGTTTATTCGTTGTCCATTTTTCTTATCGGTACCATCCCAGCCAAAGTTATATCCTCTATCCATGGTGAAATGTAATGAATTCCCTTGTTGTGAGACATTCTTGCATTCGGGCCAATAATCCATATCAGCTCCGGGAGTTTGTGACTTTATTCTTACAGTATAAGCAGTGTCAATTTTATTTATCCTTATCCACATTTTATCTATGGTGCTTTTCATTTCATCAGAATTAGGGTCATATCTAACATTGTTGTATGTTCCCACCCAGTCCCCGACAAGCTCGTCATTAGCCTGTGCATGTGCTGTTTGGATATTACCAATAAGGCATATTGCCGTTAATAATGCAAATAAATAGTGTTTCATAGTTGTTGTTATTTTATTTGTTCTTCATTTTAGCGATGTCTGTGATAATGTTCTCCACCATGCTTACCATTTGTGACATTTCTTCAACGCAGCACCATTCATATATGCTGTGTTCGCTTTGTTGTCCCGAATAGATACAAGGTCCGCCGGGTATCATGTCCGGCATGCGTGCAGAGAGCATAGCAGATGTTGTGCCGCCACGCTCGTGGCGAGGTGTAAGTGTCATTGATGCTTTGGCGGCAGCCTTGGTTATCAGCGACGGAACATACTCCGGCATGGAGTAGGCGATGTTTTCATATTGCAGTGCCGGTTCGCTTCGTGTCACCTCTACAAACGGAAAGGCACGGCATGTCTTTGTGAAAGCGCTGTCAAGATGCTGAAGTAACGTGTCGCCCTCGTGCTTGTCGAAATAACGCAGACGTATTTTCGCTATATATTCGTCGCGTATGTCCTTGCCCATGCTGTCTTTAGGATGTTCGCACGAGTAGCAATGTATGTATCCCTTTGTGCCGGTGCTTGCACTCGGATGTACTGAAGTAGGTATGCTTCCTATGAAATAAGACGAGGCAGTGAGCGCGTCACCGTATTTATTCTCAAATCCGTGACTGGGATGTGCCATGTTTCCCTTGAAACGGAAGGTCTGTCCTATGGCGGTGAAGTTTGCTACGGAATAGGCGCGCGGGGCATCTCCGTCCACGTCTATCACTATATCGGGGCGTGTTCCGAACACTTGCGGGTCGTAACGATATGCCGCCTTGCCCACATCCTCGTTTTGCGAAAGCATCACCATTACGCGTCCATGCTTCAGTTTCGGATTGTTTACAAGCTCCTCTATCATGGTTACAAGCACGGTGCAGCCTGTCTTGTCGTCGGCACCGAGCAGGGTAGAGCCGTCCGATGTTATGATTGTCTTGCCTTTCAGGAACTTAAGATGAGTGCCTTGCGGCATGTCCGGACTTAGGGTTACACCGTTTCCAATGTTTATAGTCCCTCCGTCATAGTTCCTGTGTACCTGCGGCTTTATGCCTTTGCCCGGTGCTTCCGGCGTTACGTCCATGTGTGCCATGAACAATACCGACGGAACATTGTCCTTGATATTTGCCGGAATGTCCACATATATATAATAGTCTTCCGATAAAGTCACTTTCACGTTCTTTCCACCAAACGATTTTATCTCGTTATATATATGATTGGCTATCTGCTTTTGTCCGTCTGTCATGGGGAAAGATTCAGGGTCGGGGTCGTCGATCGACTGGCTTTCTATAGACACATAAGACAGAAAACGCTTCTCAATCTTTTTGTTGCGTGTATCAATTCCATGTGTCGACGTGATTTCAGAGGATGTTTTCAATCTCTGTGCATTCGTTCCGATCGTGGCAAAGCACAGTATTACACATGAGAAAACAATGATTAGTCGGATTCTTGGTACATGTAAATTCATGGCAGTAAGTTTTATGCGACCTATAAAACCCCTGATTCGGTCTGTTAATATAAAAAGGAAAGACGTGGGTTCTGTATCTGTCGCTTATCCCGGTTTCAGGCTCCTCGCATTGCCCATGTCAATAGATAAGCAACAGAGGAAGCCCACGCCGTGAGATATTATGATACAATATATCATCCTGCCATGTCCGGCAAGACAATACATGATATAATATACCAAAGCATGGACGTCTCGTTGCCGTACCTCTCTTGACATGTTTCTACAATCTTGCGAGGATCTGAAAACCAAGAGTTTACGACGTTCTTATAGACGTCCTTATACCACTATGTAATAATCCGTTGTTCTTTATGGGAACAGGATTTATGCAAAGATACGGATATTATTTAAAATCAGCAATCATTAGTTGCATATTTTTGTATAAGATAAGCTTCGCCTCAGCAATTTCAAGCAAGCTTGATTGCGTTCGGCTTGCATTATCTTTGCATAAGATAAGCTTCGCCTCAGCAATTTCAAGCAAGCTTGATTGCGTTCGGCTTGCATTATCTTTGTTGCAGTTCTCCATATCTGTTGTCATATAGCCTCTGCTACATTCAATATAAGACGTTCCGCAACCATGCCTGATAGACATTGTGCGAGGATTGTGCGAGGTTGAACCGTCAGACGGTACGGAACGTCTTTGTTGCTGTTTACTTGTCATCGGCAATAGCCTGTCATAGTGAAAGCTTCACTTCTCCGGTAGGATTGACATACCATATACGGGGCTTGTCTGCCTTTGGGTGTATGTGAGGGATATACGAATAACTTTTATTCCCGACGGGTTCGCAGTAATTGTCATATATGATGAATGCGATGAAACCCAATATTAATATGATGCCCAAGGCAATTCCGCCATAGATGATGTATTCGTATGTACCGGTCTCTTTGTCTTCTGACAGGGAAGTTGCTTCGTTTGTAGGGGTGTTGGCCGTGACATCCGTAGTCTTTACCTCTCTGTATCTGTCTGTTTGTTTGTCTGCCATTATGCCCCTTGTTGCAATAGCTCCGACCATAGCCGCTCTTTGCGAACTCTTCAATGCCGCTTTTTGTACAGAACGTAATGACTTAAACGCTTTAGAAACTTGTGCGTCTGCATTTATTGTTGCGAGACACATCAGTGTTGTTGCTAAGATAAATAATAATTTCCTCATGTGCAGTTCAAATTAGGGGTTATTACTTCCGATTGATATTGAATGCTGCAAATATAATAAGTTTCAATTTGATACGAATGAGTTGCCAATAGGTCTTTTGGTCTAGCAATATTACCTCACTGTATATTTCTTGAAGTAATACACTTTTCGGATAAAAAACAAGCTGTTTAAAGTCCCTACAACGTGGATTATTGCTTATTTTGACACATCCTCACGCAAATGATAGTTTATTTTGACACATTCCCACAGATACAAGAATCTAACTTTGCGTAGAAAAGTAAGGCTTATTCTATTATATACAACAGACATCTGGATATGCTGTCGGCATCAGCCTCATTAATTCTTTTAAGTTTGTCTTTATTAACATGCTTGTCGTCATCAATATGCTTAGTCTTTACCTTGCTGAATGTAGTTCTGAGATTTTTCAGCATATTTTCATCTTTGTCTTTTGTTTCATCATTTATTTCATAAAGGACTTTTATTCCTTCCCAGTTTGTCTTCTTGTCTGCCATAAGCAATATCAGTGCCTTTTCCTTACCGGTAATTTTATCGAAGCTCACGCCTTCTGTTTTCGAAGGCTTCAGACCAATGGTTCCCAACAAGTCCGTCTTGGTAGATAAAATCGTATATAGTCTTTCTATACAACCTTTAATTTCCTCTTTTGTATTGTCTACATCTTCGTTTTTATTCTCTTTATTTGACACGGATATAGACTTCATTCTTTCCGATATGGTTTTAGTTTCCTGCATTACAGTGAGGAACAATAATTTCTTGTCAAGTCTTTTGAAGGCTTCCAATGTCTTTGATATGTCCTTGAGAACGCTGTTGTCGATGCCTTCCAGATCTGAGTCAAGGCGGTTGCCGAAGCCTGGATTTATGTCTTCCGTGCGTTTCCGGCATTCCTTATACATACCTTTTATGCGTGTCTTTATTCTCTCTATGTCTATGCTCCTTATTTCTTTCTTTATTTCATCCAGCTCATTTAAACACAAATCCAAGTTGAAGTCCTTTTTCATTACGGTCGTTTCAAGTCCGCATATTTTCGAATACAGGTCTTGATTACACATCTTTTCAAATACCGTCAGCGCAGTCAGTTCCTTGTATAGTTCTATATCATTCTCCAGTTTTTTGTGTTTTTTCAACCATATATTGCCTTCATTGCAGAGTCTTTCTATTGTTTCTGTTTCCCGCGGTGGGGTAGGTGCCATGCGTTTTGCATGCTCCGGATTTATGTTCTCTATTTTCTTTTGTATATCTTCCCAATTCTTGTATTTGCTGAAATCCATTCTGTTCCTGTTACGATGCCAATAGAAGAAGCCGACGGATAAACATACTATGATAAAGATAAACATAATTGTCTTGTAATCAAATGTATATACACTGTGGTTAAACTTTATCCACTGTGCCTTGTTTCCCGGCGCATCCAGCTCTATTATTCCCAATGACGGGGCACCGATATATACTTTTCCGGCATGCGTGAACGACAGTGACGGCGAGAAACGGATGTCGCAAAGCGTGTCGCCGATATGGTGTATGCCGTCCTTACCGATGACATATTTACTTATACCGTGTTCCATAAGTGCATAAAATGTCTTGCCGTCTGCTGTCAGCAGGCGACTGAAGCCCTTTGCCTCTGCCGAGTCTTTGCCGCAAGGGGAGAACAGACGGTGGTTGGTAAGTATGCACGGACTGTCGGAAAACGATGTGAAAGCGACGTCTTTTATAAATTTGTGGCGGTCTGTTCCGTCCATAAGACGCAGTTGTGTGCCTCTGCCGCAGAGAACACCATGGTTAAGCGTGGCGGCAAAGATGCTGTCTCCGCGGACTGCAAACCTGTTTGTATATGGCATTTTCGCGGCACAGGCAAGTCTTATGACGTTGTCTTTGTATAGCAACATGCTGTCGCGCACACTTATGTATATGCCTCCGTCGCCGCTGATGCCCGCCGATGTTATGCCGAGTGGAGTGCTGTAGACAACGGAGGGTGCGCCGGTGATGCCGTTGACGATGAACGAACCGCTTATTTTCTTTCTTTTCAGTTCTTTCTTTCCGTTGATATAATACAAAGTTTTGCCTGCCACCATTATGTCGGTCACGCAGTCTTGCTTCGGCAGATCAGCCAGTCTTACAGCCTCTTCCGCTCCGTCTCTCTTCACAAACAGACTATTGTTTGTCACAAAATAGCTCTTTCCTTCGGCAGAACATGCGGCTGTTGCCGTGCCGTCGGTGTTGAAGGCATCGAGATGATGCGGTATGCCGAACAGCGCGTCCGCGGTTACGAGCAGGGAGTAGGGCGATACGGCACTGTTCATCACGATGTTGTGACACTCCGTACGCACCTTTCTGCGTAGCGGTATTGTGCGATATCTGTCGTGACTGTCTATGTCTTCGTCGCGAACCACCCTTATCCTGTCCTCGCTGATGAAATAGTGTATGCCGTTTGCAAAGTGATAGATGTCGGCACTGCCTCCGATGTCGTGGCTTGAGCCATGTCTGCCGTCAGGACAGTCTATGTAAAGCACACTTCCTGCAAGTGCATGTATCTTCCCGTTCACTTCCATCATGCTGCTGAAGCTCTTGCCCTTGTGCATTATCTCCGGCTGTCCGCCTTTCCCGGTGTCGTATTTCAGCAGCCCGTCGGCAGAGGCGGCGTATATGAACCTGCCGTGCCGCAACAGCCGTACGGTTCTCATGGGCATCGGAATGCCCCTGTTGTTGTCCGGATATATAAGCGTGAGGACGTTGCTTGCCGTGTCGTCAAGGTCCTTGTACATCAGTCCGTGGGACGTGGCGACATACATGCGTCCGCCGTACATCATGAAATCGTATGAAGAATACCGGCTTTTGCCGTTGCACATCAGCAACTGCCCCTGCATCACAAGGCTTTTTCCCGTGCATCGATACCTTATCAGTCCCATGTTGCGTATGCCCGTCCAATAGTATGTGCCGTCGTCCGTCCTTTCCGTAAGTACCTTATATATACGGTCCGTACCGGTTTCGAGCGTGTCAGTCACTTTTCCCGTTGCCGTGCAGTATCTGTAAATGTCGCCTGTCTCGCTGCCTATCATGCAGATACTGTCGCCGTCGGGCGATATCGATGACAGTGTGCAGCCCATATACATCTCTTCTTCGTTTAGCGACGGAGGCATGCTGCTGTTCTCTTCCCTGCATCCTGTAGTAAAGAAAAGCAGGCATGCGAGTATGCAGAAGTGTGTTGTGTGTGCTTTCATGCGGTGTTTGTTAAGTTACAGATATTCGTTTGCTACAAAAATACACATATTACATAATATATCCAAGCAAATATAAATATAATGCCCTCGCTTTTTTATACGGTGATATTGAACCGGTTGCTCCGACCAATGTGTAAGTATATATGTCTGAAAAGCGACAATGTGTATTTTGAAAACGATCTCTGCGAATTTTCATTCTACGTGTTAAGAAATGTAAAAACGCGCTCCGGAGGTGGTAAAGCTATGGTTTACGGTGTGAAAACACGGCATTTAGCACTGCTAAACACGGCATTTTGGGTGCCTATATACGCTCTTTAGTATCGTAAAGAGCCTCGTTACATGGGCTAAAGTGCCTCGTTACAGACCGAAAAGCACCGTTTTCAGGGTCTGAATGCACATATTTTATGCACACGTGATACCTTGTTTGACTTAACATGCTTATGGTATGATACTTACAACTGCACACCCGTGCGTGCCGTCTTTGCGTCCCGTGAAATTCTAAAATCACAAGAACCGTGCTCCTGAGGGGTTGGGAAAAAGCAGGAAGAAAGCAAAATACGACATGACATAGCATTTTGATAAGCAGGTGTCATAGATTGATTGTGATGATAAAGTAAATACCGTGTCTACCGATTAATACATATACGTTCGATTTTGAACATCTGTTTGGTAACGTCTGTTGCGTGTCCGTGCGCATTAACTTCGTTTATGTCGGAATATAAAAATGTCGTTTTTCTTGCATATAAATATATTTTTAGGTAATTTTGCAACAGATATGCACTTGTTACACATAATACGATGATTAATAGAGAACTGATAAGAATAAAGATAGTTCAGTTAACCTACGCTTACTATCAGAACGGAAACAGAAACATAGACAATGCGGAAAAGGAACTTTTCTTCAGCCTTTCCAAAGCATACGACCTCTACAACAGTCTTCTGGCGCTTATATTGTCGATAACCAAAGAGGCGCGTCATCGTATTGAGATAGAGGCTGCACGTGCCCTTCGTGAGGGCAGGGAGATGCCTTCGGAGAAGTTTGTCAACAACAGATTTGCACTCCAACTGGAGAGCAACAGGCAGTTGTGCGAGTTTATGGAGAACCAGAAGTACACCTGGGAAGACGAAATGGATATCGTACGCCGACTGTGCGACAACATAGAGCAGAGCACAATCTATGCCGAATACATGCAGGAGGGTGAAGATTCGTATGAGGCGGACCGCGAACTGTGGCGCAAGCTCTACAAGACGTTCATAACGGACAACGATGATCTTGATGCAATTCTTGAGGAACGCAGTCTTTACTGGAACGACGACAAGGACATCGTGGACACGTTTGTGCTGAAGACGATAAAGCGGTTTGATGAAAAGAACAAGTCCAAGCAGGAACTTCTGCCCGAATACAAGGACGTAGAGGACAAGGATTTTGCACGCAAGCTCTTCAGGGCAACGATACTCAACGCCGACCAGTATCAGAGATTTATGAGCGAGGCATCGCGTAACTGGGACTTCGGGCGGCTTGCCTACATGGACGTTGTCATCATGCAGATTGCCATTGCAGAGATGATTACGTTCTCGAACATCCCCGTTAGCGTGACGATAAACGAGTATGTAGACCTGGCGAAAGTATACAGCACGCCGAAGAGCGCCTCTTACATCAACGGAATGCTTGACTCCATTGCGCGTCATCTTGTGGATACGGGCAAGATTTTCAAGACAATGAACGATAACGGAGGAAAGAAAGCATAGTGAGATTTCAAACATTAAACAATTAAATACAGATTATGAACACAACAATGTTTCTTGCCGCACAGCAAGCAGGCGGCAGCAGTTATATGCCATTATTGATGATGGTTGCCATTTTTGCCATTATGTGGTTTTTCATGATACGTCCACAGCAGAAGAAACAGAAGGAGATACGCAACTTCCAGAACTCTCTGCAGGTGGGTACCAAGGTGATAACGGGCGGTGGCATTCACGGAACCGTCAAGGAAATAGATATTGCCGCAAACATCGTTGCAGTGGAAATAGCAAAGGGTGTTGTCGTGCGCATGGACAAAGGATATGTGTTTGCAGATGCCACGGCGGCTAATGCGACAGCACAGGCAAAATAATGAGCGTCAAAGGGCTTTTGCATATATACGGTATTGTCAGGAACTTCTTCTTCAGACTTCTGAATAAGGAGTTTCTGATTTTTTTGTTCTTCCTTGCACTAAGCGGCTCTTTCTGGCTGGTAATGACCTTGAACGAGACGTATGAAAAAGAGGTGAGAATACCCGTAAGGCTTGTGGATGTGCCCGACAATGTGGTGCTTACGAGCGATGCGGAAGACACACTGAGCGTTGTTCTGCGTGACAAGGGCTATTCGCTGTGGGCATATATCTACGGAGACAAGGTGCGCGAGGTGAGCATAAGCTACAAGACGTATTCGAAAAAGAACGGCACGGGAGTGGTTTCTTCCGGAGACTTGCAGCGGCTTGTATACCAGAAAGTGTTCGGCTCGTCGCATATCGTGAGCATAAAGCCCAACAAATTTGAGTTTTTCTACAACTACGGACTGAAGAAACGTGTGCCCGTGAAACTCTATGGCAAAGTGGAGGCGGCACGCAGCCACAATCTTGAGGCTATAGAACTGCGCCCCTCACATGTGGATGTGTATGGCAGCGAGGCGGCTCTCGACACCATAGACTTTGTATATACGCAACTGTTGAACGTGACAAACCTTAAGGATACGCTTGTGAAGACGGTGGAACTGCGGAAGATAAAGGGCATAAAGTTCGTTCCGGACAAGGTGAGACTGTCTGCATACTCGGACGTTCTGACCGAGGAGAGTGCCGACATACCGGTGACGGCGCTGAACATGCCCGAGGGAAAGGTGCTGCGTACGTTCCCTTCGCGCATAAAGGTGACATACACCGTGGGCGCAAGCATGTTCAGAAAGATACATACGGGCGGTTTCCGCATAACGGTGGATTACAATGAGATAATGGCAAAACCGTCGGACAAGTGCACGTTGCATCTTAGCACGGTGCCTGCCGGAGTGCACAATGCACGCATGGATGTAAGTCAGGTGGACTATCTTGTGGAGGAGAAATAGACGATGAAAGTGGCTGTTACCGGCGGCATAGGCTGCGGAAAGAGTTATGTGTGCGGGTTTCTGCGCAGGCGCGGAATGGACGTGTACGACTGTGACAGCGCCGCAAAGCGGCTCATGCGTACGTCGTTGTCCATGCAGGATAGCATACGAAAACTTATCGGTGCGGCGGCTTATACGGACGACGGGATACTCGACAAGGCTGTTGTTTCAAGGTTTCTTCTTGCATCGCCGGACAATGCCGCACGTCTCAATGCCATTGTTCATCCTGCCGTGGCTGCCGATTTCGAGGCATCGGGAATGCAGTGGATGGAGTGTGCCATACTGTTTACAAGCTCTTTCGACAGGCTTGTAGACAGGGTGGTGTGTGTTACGGCGCCGTTGGAGTTGCGCTTGAACCGCATAATGGAACGCGACGGCATATCGCGGGACAGGGCGTTGGAGTGGATAGAATGTCAGATGCCGCAGGAAGAGGTGCTGAGAAGGAGCGACTTCGAGATTGTGAATGACGGTACGGCGGACGTAGACATGCAGATTGCACGCCTGTTAGAGAGTTTATTTTGAATATCTACTTACATTAATTATATTAATAACATAACTAAAGTAAAGAATAAAATGGAAACAACTATTTTGGCAATTTCAGGAAAACCGGGACTTTACAAATTAGTTTCAAGAGGAAAGATGAATCTTATCGTCGAGTCGATCGACGAAAACCACAGACGTTTTCCCGCGTTTGCAACGGACAGGGTGATAAGTCTGTCGGATATAGCAATGTATACCGATGCCGAGGACGTGCCTCTGATGAAGATACTTGCCACATTGCGCGACAAAGAAGAGGGAAAGAGGGTGTCGATAGACTTCAAGAAGTGCGGAAGCAAGGAGCTGAGAGAATATTTTGCAACGATACTTCCCGACTTCGACCGCGACCGTGTGCACGACAGTGACATAAAGAAGTTGTTCCAGTGGTATAACATTCTTGTCGACAACGGCATAACGGACTTTGAAGAGCCTGAGACGGAAGAGACCGCTGAATGACAGTAGTATGAGGGGAACCGTGTAATGAGAAGAAAAGAGCGCTATGAGTACATAATGGAGCATTTCCGGAAGGAGATGCCGCATGTCACAACCGAGCTTGAGTTCGGCAGTGTCTTTCAGCTTCTTGTTGCAACAATGCTCAGTGCACAGTGCACCGACAAGCGTATAAACCTTGTTACCCCGGCGCTGTTTGCACGATATCCGGATGCCGCGGCAATGGCAGAGGCGGATGCGGAGGATATTTTTGAGTATATCCGCAGCGTGTCTTATCCCAATGCCAAGTCGAAACATCTTGCCGAAATGGCGCGTATGATTGTAAGAGACTTTGCCGGTGAGGTGCCCGATGCAATGTCCGACCTCGTGAAACTGCC
This sequence comes from Xylanibacter caecicola, assembly GCF_013166515.1. Lineage (GTDB taxonomy): Bacteria > Bacteroidota > Bacteroidia > Bacteroidales > Bacteroidaceae > Prevotella > Prevotella caecicola. Next base: position 87,115 of record NZ_JABKKJ010000004.1, read on the forward strand.
CGGTGTGGGGCGCAAGACTGCCAATGTAATACAGGCTGTGGCATACGGACGGTCGGCAATGGCGGTGGATACGCATGTGTTCAGGGTTAGTCACCGTCTGGGACTGGTGCCCGAAACGGCAGACAACCCCGTGAAAGTGGAAATGGAACTGATGCGGAATATCCCGTCGGGCGATGTCGCCGATGCACATCACTGGCTGTTGTTGCACGGGAGATATGTGTGCACGAGCAGGTCGCCGCATTGCGACAAGTGTCCTTTTTCTGATATATGCCCCAAGAAAGGGGTTGCGAAAAAGTAAACTGTTTACATCATGTAATATGGATATAAAGAGAGTTCTGGACTTTTTGGAAGCCATACGTGACAATAACAACCGTGAGTGGTTTTTGGAAAACAAGAAAGAATATCAGGCGGTAAGGAAGACTTTCGAGAAGGATGTGGAGACGTTGATAGAGCGTATTTCGCTGTTCGATGCCTCCATATCGCATATAACCGTCAAGGATGCCACATATCGTTTCAACCGTGATACGCGTTTCTCACCGGACAAGTCGCCGTATAAAAGGCATTTCGGGGCGTATATTGCGGCTCATGGCAAGAAGGCTTTTCACGGAGGGTATTACATACATGTAGAGCCGGGCAACTGTTTTGTGGCATGTGGCAACTATTGTCTTCCGACAAACATCCTTACATCGTGCCGCAATGAGATAATGGCAAACATAGACGAATGGAGGGCTGTTGTTGAGAGTGACGTGTTTGTAAGGTTTTTCGGCAGGGCAGGGCAGAGCCGTTGGGGAGACAAAAAAGGTTTCGGCGGTGAGTATCTTAAGAAATCTCCGTCCGGTTTTCCCCGCGACTATGAGTTTGTTGACTATCTTCGCATGAAAGACTATTGCTGTTGGAAGGCTGTGCCTGATACATTTTATGGCGGTGAGGCATGGTTTGATGAAGCCGTGAAGATATTCAAGGTGGCAAAGCCGATGATGGACTTTGTGAATTCCGTCATAGACGACTATGAGTAGAGGTCTGGTTTATAAAGAATAGTACTGTCTAAAATAAAAGATGGGGGGGGAGAATGTAGAGATAAAAGAAGATAAAGTTGCATGTTTTACCGCTTGGTATAAGACTATTGTCCTTTATCTTCCGTGGCTTTTGCCACATAACTTCTACTATCTCCCTCTATCTTCTTGTTTTGATACAGTCCCATTTGTTTTTGCCTTTTTTCTTTTCCATTTCCTTCTTTATTGCACATCCCGGACAGTTGCTGCACGGATTGCCCTTGTCTGTCAGGGTACGGTATATGTGTATGCCCGCAAGTACCAGGCATACGGCAATTATCAATATGGTTATTATTGTCTGCATATAAATAACGAGGATGTATCAAAATCCTGTATTATTGATTTTGACACACCCTCTTTATTTGGTCATGATGTTACGTTCTTATTTGAAATAACGCTTGTAGAGACCCATGAAGCCTGCACAGTGACGTGCTTCGTCCTTTGCCATTTCGTGAACAGTGTCGTGAACAGCATCCATACCGGCAGCCTTTGCGTTTCTTGCAATGCGGAACTTGTCCTCGCATGCGCCGCGCTCTGCAGCGATACGTGCCTCGAGATTGCTCTTGGTGTCTTTGAGTACGTCGCCGAGAAGCTCTGCAAACTTTGCTGCGTGTTCTGCCTCTTCAAAAGCATAGCGCTTGTAAGCCTCTGCTATTTCGGGGTATCCTTCGCGGTCAGCCTGACGGCTCATTGCCAGATACATTCCCACTTCGCCGCATTCACCGTTGAAGTGTGCATTGAGATCTTTTATCATCTCTTCGTTTGCGTTTTCCTTTATTGCAGCGCCAAGCTCGTGAACTGTAGCGAATGACTCTGTGTCATTGACGTCCATTTCGTTGAACTTCTCTTTGCCGGCCTTACAGATCGGACACTGTTCCGGTGCTTCATCACCTTCGTGAACATATCCACAAACGGTGCAGATAAACTTTTTTTTCATAATGTTTTTATTTTATTGGTTATTTATTATCCTGTTGTCCGGAAAGACAACAAGAACATATTCCTTTGTAATACAGCTGCATCTCGTCCACGGCATTCCCGTCTATCATCATGTTCTTGCCGACTATCGGTGCCGGTTCGTCGAAGAAATCAGTTACATGTCCGCATTTTTTACAATAGAAATGGACATGCGGCGTGGTGTTGCCGTCGTAACAGACTCTGTGCTCGTCTATTGTTATCATTCGTGCCGCGTTGTGTTCCGACAGCAGTCTCAGCGTGTTGTAGACCGTTGTACGGCTTAGCGTCGGCATTTTTTTGCACAGTCCGACATAGACATCCTCCACGGTAGGGTGGGTGGGGTTGTTCAGCAGATACTCCATAATCTCCATTCTCTGTACCGAAGGGCGTATGTTGCATTGTGTAAGAATGTCGTATGCGCTTTTGTCCGTCATCTTTATTGTTTTTATTGTGATGCAAAGGTAATGCAAACCGAACACAATAAAACTTGTTTCAAATTGTTGAGGTGCCGCTTACCTTATGCAAAGGTAATGCAAACCGAATGCAATGAAATTTGTTTCAATTTGCTGAGGTGCCGCTTGCCTTATGCAAAGGTACAAATAAAATATAATAATACAAATTATATATTTGTAAAAATTACAAACTAATTGTATATTTACGCGAATTCAAAATAAGAACATTCAAATACTTACTCTCACAGAGTAGGGACATATTCTTGTATTTGTCCGCACGCCTCATAGAGGCGTTCAGATAAGAAGTCAAGGTCTTCAATACAAATGCCTTGTCGTTTTGTCACTTTTATCTGTATGAACGGTATAAGGAACGCCTCTATGAGGCGTGCGGACAGATACAAGAATGTGTCCCTACCCGGAAAAGAACACGACTAAAACTATTGTTCCTTATCTCGAACTCGCGTATATTTGTTTACACCTTATTATATATAGGAGTTCGGGATAAGTATATCCGGATATATCCTCTTACAGGTAAGGACATATTTTTCACATTCAACAACACGGATACCGTATAGAAAGAGAGTGTGCATAATTGCAGGTTCAATCCCATGGTGGATGACTTGCATTATGCACACTCTCGTGTTATTGATGTTTAGAAAACCTTTAAGCCTTTTATCTTATTCTGTCTGCCGACCTTACAAGTGCCTCATCGGCAAGTATTGCCTTGCGTGCCATGACGTTCAGTATCAGTGAAACGGCGGGGAATGCTGCTGTAAACAGCATTCTGAACTCTGTATTGTCGTTGCTATATGTTACAAATCCCGTAAAGAAATATGCCGCATACCATGCGATAAGAAAGAATATGTTTAAAAGACACATTCGTCCTTGCCTCTTCCTGTTGCTGTATGTGAATATCGCCGCTATGGATATTGTGCATGTAAGCAGAAGCAATGCAAACAATATGCAACCGGAAAAGTCGAGAGAACCGTCGTATGATTTCAACCATAGATTGTACAAACTGTGGTCGGGCGTTATTGTAGACGACACAAACCTGCCGACGGGCAGGCATAGGCATATAACGCTTATGATGACGGAGATGAGAAGATATAGTGTCTGTTTACGTTGTATCATCAGTCTTTGGATGCTTCTTTAGATGCTTCGCGCCAGTAAATATTAGAATCCATAAATTCTTCTGTTGCCAAAAGTGTCGGTTTGGGCAACTTTTCATAGTATCTTGAGATCTCTATCTGCTCACGATTTTCAAAAACTTCCTCCAAGCTGTCGTTATAAGAAGCAAATTCTGCAAGTTTCTTGCTAAGATCCTGCTTTATTTCAACCGATATCTGATTGGCGCGTTTGGCAATAATAGATACGCTCTCATAGATGTTTCCGGTTTCATCGCATAGATCCATAATGTTGCGTGTAACTGTGTTTACAGGTGCTTTTGATTTCTTGTAATCCATTATTTTATACTTTAATATTTATTAATTCAGAGATGTCGTTAATTTTTCAGAAGCGTTTCGCCTTCGGTTGTCGTGCATATAACACATGTTATTCTTTGGTGTGTTTCTTGCACGTGGCAATATATTTTTCCGCAAGGCTGCGTTCTTTTGAGTCCGGATATTCGTTGATGAATCCGTAGCACTCATCTTCCGCATCGCGGAAACGGTCAAGGCGTTTTTCTTCCACGCTCTGTTCTGCCAGGCAGAATTTACTTTTCATTATCAGAGATGCAAACTCTTCGCGGTGTTCCGTATATGGATAGTCTTTCATTGCGTTCTGTGCAGTGATGATACATGCCTCGTAGTTGCTTCCTCCGCTTGTGCAGTTGCCGAAATAAGTGCCGAGATTGTAATAAAGTTGTGCCGAATAAAGCTCTTTCTTTATAAGCTTGTCCTGAAGCTGAAAGAGCCGTTGCTGTGCCGTGCCTTTCATCTTTGCATCGGGAAACAAATCCATATATTCCTGAAAAGCGGCGATGGCATTGACTGTCTCCGTTTGGTCAAGACGCGGTTCGGGAGTGCTTTGGAAAAGGCTTTCGCCAATATAGTATGATGCCATTTCGGCATAAATGCCCTTGGGATAGCTCTTGTAATACCTCTTGAAGCACTCTGCCGCGCTCTCATAGTCCTTGTTCCCGTATTCGGACATAGCAAGCATGTAAAGAGATTCTTCTGCGTTTTCCGTTCCTTTCATCATGGTGAAAAGTTCTCTCAGCAGTGTTGAGGAGCGGGTGTACTTGCCGTTGGCGAAGCATTCTTTGGCATATTCGTATTTGAAATTATAATCCTGTGACTTGTACACTTGATTGAATTCATGAGCGCAACCGGTAAAAGACAGTGCCACACATGAATATATTGCGATAAGAATGTTATTCTTCATTATAATGATTATTTGAGTTGCAAAATTACACATAATTCTATTAATACCAAAAGCTCAAAAAGGCTTTTTAGTAAAAATAACATCCTTTTCATGTTTATTAGGCACTTAATTTGTATTTTTGCAGCCGTAAAGCAGGTTAGGATAAAAGTTTGTTCAAGTCGGGTGTTCAATGTGTGATGCCATTATTCGGTACAATGTATGGGTAAGTTCAAGATAACATCGAAATACAGTCCTACCGGTGATCAGCCGGAAGCAATAAAAGAGCTGGTGAACGGTATATGTCGCGGTGACAAGTCGCAGGTTTTGCTTGGCGTGACAGGCTCCGGAAAGACTTTTGCCATAGCCAACGTCATCGCACAGGTGAACAAGCCTACTCTTATTTTAAGCCATAACAAGACCCTTGCGGCACAGCTTTATGAGGAAATGAAAGGTTTTTTTCCCGAAAATGCCGTGGAATACTATGTTTCCTATTACGATTATTACCAGCCGGAAGCGTATGTTCCGCAAACGGATACGTATATAGAGAAAGATCTTGCCATTAATGAGGAGATAGACCGCTTGCGTCTGTCTGCCGTATCCTCTCTTTTGTCCGGACGAAGTGACGTTGTCGTTGTCTCTTCCGTGTCGTGTATATACGGTATGGGTGGTCCTGCGGCAATGGCGGGCAGTGTGATTCATATAAAGAAAGGCATGGCCATAGAGCGCAATGCTTTTCTTATGAAGCTGGTGGGTGCCCTTTATGTAAGGAATGACATTGAGTTGAAACGCGGAAACTTCAGAGTCAAGGGTGAGACCGTTGATATATTCATGGCTTACAGCGACTATGTGTTGCGTGTAACCTTTTGGGATGATGAGATAGACACAATAGAAGAGGTGGATCCGGTGTCGTATCACAAACTTGCATCCTTTGATGAATATCAGATATATCCTGCCAATCTGTTTGTTACATCGAAGGAACAGACGGAATATGCAGTAAGACAGATACAGGAAGATCTGCAAGAACGTATAGATTTCTTTAATGAAATCGGTGATACAATTAAGGCTCAGCGCATTAAAGAGCGGGTTGAATATGATCTTGAGATGATAAAGGAGCTTGGACACTGTTCGGGTATAGAGAACTATTCGCGATATTTTGACGGAAGGGAAGAGGGGCAGAAACCATATTGTCTTTTGGATTTTTTTCCGAAAGATTTCCTTCTTGTCATCGATGAGAGTCATGTCAGTGTGCCGCAGATAAGGGCTATGTATGGAGGGGACAGGGCAAGAAAGTCCAATCTTGTTGAGTTTGGCTTCCGGCTTCCTGCCGCTTTTGACAACCGTCCGCTTAAGTTTGAGGAGTTTCATGATATGATAAATCAGGTCATATACGTATCTGCAACTCCGGCAGACTATGAGCTTGAGGAGTCTGAAGGCGTTGTTGTCGAGCAGGTGATACGTCCTACCGGACTTCTTGATCCGGAAATAGAGGTGCGTCCCAGTGAAAATCAGATTGACGACCTTATGGACGAGATATTGACAAGATGCGAAAAAGACGAACGCACGCTTGTCACAACACTTACAAAGCGTATGGCGGAGGAACTTACCGAGTATCTGCTGAACCATGAAGTGCGTGCGAACTATATCCACAGTGACGTCGCAACGCTTGACAGGGTCAAGATTATGAGTGATCTTCGTGCCGGTCTGTTTGACGTATTGGTCGGTGTAAATCTTTTGCGCGAAGGTCTTGATCTGCCTGAGGTTTCTCTTGTCGCAATTCTTGATGCCGACAAGGAAGGTTTTCTGCGTTCACACCGTTCGCTTACGCAGACAGCCGGGCGTGCGGCTCGCAACATAAACGGAAAGGTTATAATGTATGCCGACAATATCACTGCGAGCATGCAGATGACTATAGACGAGACTTTGAGAAGGCGTACCAAACAGTTGAAGTATAATGAAGAGCACCATATAACACCCAAGCAGGTTTCAAAGGATATAAAGCAGAATATACTCGTGAAGAATACGGGAACGTCGGATGACGGAATATCCCGGAAAAAGGAGTACCGTCCTTATATTGAGACGGATGAAGTTGCTTTTGCCGCCGACTGTATCATTGAGAAGATGACAAAGGAACAGTTGGAAAGAAGTATTGAACGTACGACACAGCTGATGAAACAGGCTGCAAAGGAACTCGACTTCATACAGGCGGCGCAATATAGGGATGAGATTGTGCAGCTCCGGAAAATACTTGAGACAAAGTAGTCTTTGATGTTAAAATATGCTTAATGTACGTAAAATCACACATTATTTACTAATTTTGCGCTTATTAATATATTAAATTTAAGTTTGGAACGTTTATGAGATTTATCGCAACATCCATATTAACAGTCTTTTCCATTGTTGGTTTTGCACAGAATGTATGGGAAAAGCCTGTTCAGAATTCAACAAAAGCAGTAGAAGAAGTGGTAAAGCCGAATCCGGATGAGAAGTATCTTGTCGGTGCGGTGACGGAAGAGGACGGCAAGGTGCAATGGACTCTTGATGTGGATGTTCCGGGTAAAAGCGCAGAACAGATATATGACCGGATGTATAAGTGTCTCGATGATCTTACAAAGCAGGAAAACCAGCTTGAAGGAAGTTGTGTGGCTCTGGTAAATAAAAAGGACCATATAATCGTGGCAACAATAAAAGAATGGCTTGTCTTTAAAGACTCTTTCCTTTCGCTCGACCGTTCAAAGTTCAACTACACGCTTATTGCGGAATGTAAGGACAACCATCTTACATTGAAGATGAACCGTCTTTTCTATAAGTACGAGGAAGACCGCAAGCCTCAAGGCGGTAGTGTGTACAAGGCGGAAGACTGGATTTCCGATGCGAAAGCCCTTAACAAGAAACAGACGAAGCTTCTTCCCGGTTCGGCGAAGTTCCGCCGTAAGACAGTAGACCGCAAGGATTTCCTTTTTGAGAATATAGAACGCATTGTTAAGGAGTAGGCTGTTTTTTCAAGCCTTTGGTGGCTTTAAATTAAAAAAACTGATTATGGAGAGAAACTTGCGTCATCACAAGCAGGAAGACAAGCCCGATAAATTTTTCATGATTCGCAATATCCTGAATCTTATATTTGTATTGGGTGCAGTCATTGGATTATTGTTTTACTTCTTCTGGGGCAAAGAGACAGGAACGTTTATAATACTAATTTCAATGGCATTCAAGTTCTTTGAGTGTATATTTCGTTTTATAAAATGAGCAGACTTTTACTTGCATTGCTGTTGCTTATCTTATGTAACGGCACGGCATTGTCGCAAGATTTCAATCAGATAACAGATGATGGCGCCTATACACCTGCCGGGCAAGATATGCGTAACAGGCGTGATACGCTGAACAATAACAACAAGGAGATTCCTAAGGGACTGAAGGTGTGGACCGTGGACGAAAGGTTTGGTGACCGTATGGCGGCTGTTCCCGATACATCGTCGCACATGTTCATGAACACTATATTCACTTCCGGCATGAGAGGGGAGTACAATACTACCGGAAATCTTGGTGCCCCACGTATAAACCGCATATTCATTGACCGTGATATGACGGAGCAATTCATCTTTACACAGCCTTATGACTATTTCATAACGCCTGTGGACAAGTTTCTGTTTACAAATACTTTGTCTCCAATAACAAACATATCTTATAATGAATGCGGTGACAAGACAAACGGAGAAGACCATTTAAAGGCTCTGTTTGGTGTAAATGCAGGCAAGGAACTTGGTATGGGATTTAAGTTTGACTATATCTACGGGCGTGGATATTATCAAAATCAAAGCACTTCACATTTCAACTATTCAATGTATGCCTCATACCTTGGCGAACGCTACAATGCGCATCTGCTGATGTCTACAAATCATGAGAAGGTGGCAGAGAACGGAGGTATAACAGATGACAGGTATATCACTCATCCTGAAATGTTTGAAGATGATTTCCGTGAAAACGAAATTCCGGTTGTGCTTGAACGTAACTGGAACAGAAATGATAATCAGCATATATTCTTTTCACACCGGTATAACGTCGGCTTCAGTCGCAAGGTCAAGATGACGGAGGACGAGATAAAGGCACGCAAGTTTGCCATAGAAGCAAAGAAAGAGAATGATGCTGAGAAAGAAAAGGACAAGGCACGGAAAAAGGCAAAGCGTGACGGAAAGAAGTTTGATGAGGACGATTTCGATAACCAACGGACTTTTTCCGGTCGTCCGGACGATGCAATAATAGCCGGTGACGAGCCTACGGTCGTTGCAGACGATAAGAAAAACAGAATTTCCGTTAGCGGTAAGACTGTATTGGACAGTCTTTCTATTGCAGAGAATAAGGTTGCGGAGGACACGTCGTGGATGAAAAACGAGTATGTACCGGTTACAAGTTTCATACATACTCTTAAGGTTGACAACTACAGACGTATATATCAGGCATACGAAACTCCTGAGAATTATTATGCAAACAAGTATTTTGATGGTATTGGAAGGGCTGCCGGCGACTCCATATATGACAAGACACGCCATTATTCGATAAAGAACACCTTTGCCATTGCCTTGCTTGAGGGATTTAACAAGTGGGCAAAGGCAGGACTGAAAGCCTTTGCTACATCCGAACTCAGACACTTCACTATTGCAGATGTCAATGACGGGCTGGCTAAGTACAGCGAACATAATGTCAGTGTGGGAGGTCAGTTGAGCAAGACACAAGGTTCTTTGCTACATTATAATGTAACCGGAGAGACATGGGTTGCAGGTGAGGATGCCGGACAGGTAAAGATCGACGCGGCTGCAGACTTGAATTTCAAACTTTTCAACGACACTGTCAGACTTGCGGCACGTGCATATTTCTATCGTCTCAACCCTACTTTCTATCACAGGCATTTTCATTCCAAGCATTTATGGTGGGACAATACAGACCTTGACAACGAGATACGTTCACATATAGAAGGCGTTTTCTCTTTGAAACGAACGCGTACACGACTCAGAGTGGCAATAGACGAGTTGAAGAACTATACATATCTGGCGCAGAGTTATAATATTACGGATGATTTCGGACGTACAGGAAACAATGTAGCCGTAAATCAGTGTGGTGACAACATCAGTCTTCTTACATTACAACTTGAGCAGGACTTCAGGTTAGGACCGCTTAACTGGGAAAATCAGATAACTTATCAGAAATCGAGTAAGGCAGAGATTCTTCCTGTTCCGGACGTCAATGTATACAGCAACCTGTATCTGCGCTTTAAAATAGCGCGGGTGTTGAAGGTGGATTTGGGCGCGGACGTCAGATACTTCACTAAATATTATGCGCCAGACTATAGTCCCGCCATAGGTCAGTATACAGTACAGGACAATGGAGAAAACAACATAAAGCTGGGAGGCTATCCTATTGTCAACGTCTATGCGAACATGCATCTCAAGCAGACACGTTTCTTCGTCATGATGAGTCATGTCAATGCCGGTGAGGGAGAGGCGTTTCTCACACCTCATTATCCGATAAACACAATGGTCTTTCGCTTTGGTTTGTCATGGAATTTCTTTAATTAGGATGCCCCATGTACGGTAACATTAATAGAAAAAGAAAAGGAAACTTTTATTATGCCACAAATATCTAACCGCGGAATAGAAATGCCGGAGTCGCCGATACGTAAGCTGGCTCCGCTTGCTGCCGCTGCAAAGAACAGAGGAATAAAGGTCTATCACCTTAATATAGGTCAGCCCGACCTTCCCACACCGAAGGTTGCGATAGACGCAATACGCAATATAGACCGTAACATACTTGAGTATTCACCCTCCCAGGGGTATAAAAGTTATCGCAGGAAGTTGGTAGGATATTACAAGAAGTATGATATCGACGTGTCGGCAGACGACATTATCATCACCTGTGGTGGCAGTGAGGCGGTTCTTTTTGCATTTCTTTCATGTCTTAACCCCGGAGATGAAATCATTGTGCCCGAACCTGCATATGCCAACTATATGGCTTTTGCCATATCGGCAGGTGCAAGAATAAGGACTATATCCACAACGATAGACGAAGGATTTTCGCTTCCGAAGGTTGAGAAGTTTGAAGAACTGATAAACGAGCGGACACGTGCCATTCTTATATGCAACCCCAACAACCCTACGGGCTATCTATATACAAGGCGGGAGATGAACCAGATAAGGGATCTGGTGAAGAAATACGATCTGTATCTTTTCTCCGATGAAGTCTATAGAGAGTATATTTATACCGGTTCTCCCTATATAAGTGCCTGTCATCTTGAGGGTATAGAACAGAATGTGGTGCTGATAGACTCTGTAAGCAAGCGCTACAGCGAATGCGGCATACGTATCGGTGCACTGATAACAAAGAACCTTGAGGTGCGTAAGGCTGTTATGAAATTCTGCCAGGCACGTCTGTCACCTCCGCTTATCGGTCAGATTGCCGCCGAAGCTTCGCTCGATGCTCCGGAAGAGTATCACCGTGAGATTTACGATGAATATGTAGAGCGTCGTAAATGTCTTATCGACGGGCTGAACCGCATTCCAGGCGTATATTCACCTATACCTATGGGGGCTTTTTATACGGTGGCAAAGCTTCCTGTCGATGACAGTGAGAAGTTCTGCAGGTGGTGTCTGGAAGAATTTAATTATGAGGGCGAAACCGTGATGATGGCTCCGGCAAGCGGATTTTATACAACTCCCGGAGCAGGAATCAATCAGGTGCGTATCGCTTACGTTCTGAATAAAGAAGACCTTACACGTGCCCTTGTCGTGTTGCGCAAGGCTTTGGATGCTTATCCGGGAAGGGTTGAAGAATGAGTTTGCCACTTTTCATAGCCCGCCGTATATATTACGATAGGGCAAAAGATCGTAAAGTCAGCCGTCCGGCAGTGCAGATAGCCACAATCGGTGTGGCTGTAGGGCTTGCCGTAATGATTGTTTCCGTTTCGGTTGTTTTTGGCTTCAAACATACTATACGCGACAAGGTCATAGGCTTTGGCAGTCATATAACGGTGGCAAACTTCAAGAGTCTGCATGGCAGCGAACAGCATCCGGTATGTATACCGGACAGTATGGCAGGCTGTCTTGTTGCAATAGATGGTGTGAAACATGTGCAGAGATATGCCCTTAAGCAGGGATTGCTAAAGACAGATCGTGATTTTCTCGGCGTGATGTTTAAAGGTATTGCATGCAGCGAATACGATACTACGTTTATACACAATAATATTATAGAAGGCAGCATACCGGATTTCAGCAGTAGGAAAGGCAGCAACAAGATTGTCATCTCCAAGATTATAGCCGATAAGTTGGGAATACATGCAGGAGACAAGATATATGCCTATTTTATAAACGATGCGGATGTGAGGGCGAGGCGCTTCAATGTGTCCGGCATATACGAGACAAATCTTGCCCAGTTTGACAACTCCGTATGTTTTGTCGATTTATATACGGCAGTAAAGTTAAACGGTTGGGATAATTGCCGGGTAAGCGGGGCTGAGCTTACTGTTAAGGATTTTGACAATCTTCCTGCGGTTGAGAATGCGGTGATAGACAAAGTGAACAGAACAGAAGACAGATATGGTGAGATCTTCTCATCGATGACGGTTCAGGACATGTATCCGCAAATATTCTCATGGCTCGACCTTCTTGACCTTAACGTATGGATTATCCTTGTTCTTATGCTGTGTGTTGCCGGATTTACAATGGTCTCAGGACTGCTCATCATAATCCTTGAAAGAACAAATATGATAGGCATACTCAAGTCTTTAGGATGCAGGAACAAGACCATACGCCATATCTTTATATGGTTTTCCGTATTTATAATAGGGCGGGGTATGCTTATAGGGAACGCTATAGGTGTGGGTTTGATTGCATTGCAGCATTTTACGGGACTTATAAAACTCGACCCCTCGACGTATTATGTGAGTGTTGTTCCGGTGGAATTCAATGTGATGTTTATCATCATACTTAATGTTGTGACGCTTCTTGCAAGTGTCTTTGTGCTTATAGCCCCGAGTTATATTGTCTCGCACATTCATCCTGCAAAGTCAATGAAATATGAGTGATGTTTCATAAAGCTATGCTTTACGATGTCTAACCCTATGCTTTACGTATCGTAACCCATAGCTTTATGGTGCGTAAAGCATAGCTTTATTGTTACCGGTGTTTTTCGTCACGAGGCGATGGTACTTCCAAGCCGTTTTTTATATTAAGACCTTACAGCTGTATGTTTTGCCGTTTACGTTGATATACAGTATATAGTCTCCATGTCTAAGCCCGTTGCAGTCAATGCTGACATTGCTGCTTTCTCCTGTGGCACCTTGTATATTCCTACTTTTATATACTATTCCGGTAATGTCACATACAAGTATTTTTATATCAACCTTTTTACTAAGACTGTATTCAATGTCAATTATACCTCCTTCGATACTTGTTTTATATTGGAAAAGTTCATCCGTTCTTTTATTTTTATCCGTATCAATATCGACGTTCGGATTATTCTTTTCTGTTTCTATGTTCTCACGTACCATCCTGTTATCCTCATCGTAAAGAAGCTCCTGCTCTGATACAGGACAATAAAGGGCAGTCAGACATACGGGGGAGCCACTCTCATCGCTTATGGCAGTGGTCTCTATAACTGGATATCTGTATCCTGTGGCATACCAGCTGTATCTGTTTATTTCCATTACAGGAATATTTTTGTCGGATATGGTCATTATACTGTCCGTATTATATGGTACAATGCTGTCGATGTATGTTTCAAGTTCCTGTTCCGTCAATATATATTTCATGTTTTGCCATCCTACAAGTTTCCTGCTATGTACCCTTATGACGTTGTATAGTATGTTTTCTTCCGGCAGAATAAGTGTCCCTGTCGCATCAGATTCAACCTCGTATATTCCTGATATCCTTGACATCATACGCTCGGAATATGCGGCAGTACCGTGAAATACACCGCTGATTTTGTCACCGTATGTAATAGGGTAGTGCAGTATGGCTTCCGGTCTGTCGTAGCAGATGCGTGTGGTGCTGTTCTCATAACCGTTTTTTATCAGGGTGTCTGCATGCTCTGTGTAATAATATCTGGTTTTATTCTCTATCCCGACTATGGTATTCTTGTTATCGGCAACGGATGAATAGGTTACCGTGTAATTCTTGTCAAGAATGTCAACATCGCTGAAATCCCATACAACATCCTTGCCGTTTCCTCCTTCATTCTTGTATGTAATGATCTGTTTTCTTATTTCATCACCTGCACGATAGGAGTGTAAGTCAGTCCTTTTTTCCTGTGCATACGCATTTGTCACAGCCTGTGACAGGATTACAATTATTATTGTAGTTAAATATATCTGCATTTTGTAGTTCTTGGTTTTAGGTATAATGTTTTTAGTTTATGGTATTTTACAATGCTATGCTCATATTAATTTAGTTCCGTGTTACCTTAAAGTTCTGACATGGTTTCTTATGACTCACTATATTTTTCGATTTTAATCTCTTTGTTGCTCATTACTACATATGCTTTATTCAGACGCGGTATCCAATATTCCCATCTTTCCTCCATCGGATCATTTTCATTATATACATAAAGATAAAGCTGTAGCCCGTCTTCAAATAAAACTTCGAGGTTACGTTCCTCATCCATTCGCACGTATTGTACTTCTTTTCCTAATAACTGATGCGTTGCTACAGCCATCTTTCCGGTATTAGGAGTATCGTCATCATTGACCGTTCCTAAAAGCTCGTCTTCTCTCCAAATTTCCCAATAACACCATGTCCAAATACTATTGTCATTCTCTACAGTAATAAGAAGAATTGGTCCCATTCCTCCTCCAGCACTGCTGTAAATAACCTTTTGTCCTACAAGCTCTTCTAATTCTTTCATAGTTGTTATTTGTTTTATTGATGTTGGATTTCTTCTTCGTTTTTTCTAAAGACGAATGTTAGATTTATCGGAACAAAATCAAAAGGCAGGCGTTCTTTATTTGGCTGCCATTTTATCTCATTCTTGTATAACTCCATTATATGATTGACGACCGGATTGATAACAGTTTTTTCTTTAGTCTTGTTTTTAATCAATACATTCACAACAGTAGTATTTCCCATAATGTCCATTCTGCAAAATCCCTTTAATTCTATAGTGTCCGGAATATCGGGAATTTTATACAGACTGTCTGCTGCTTTCTTCAGATATCTTCTTAATGTGTCCTTGCCGGCTATCATGATGTTTTCAACGCGGCGTTCTTGAACTACGGTATGCTTTTCCTCGTAATCTTCTTTACAGACAATACTGTCGATATAGTTTTTTAATTCCTGTGAGACTTTAAAGAAATATCCCTCCATAAACATATAGCCTCTATCCATACAGGCCGTTCTGACAGAGTCAGATGAGTAGAAATATATTTTGCATCTTACATCCATAGTTTGTCTCCTTGATGGTTCGAGATTTCTGAGCATATCATGCAAATTATTAATAATACGCCTGTCCTTTATTTTATATCTCCTTATTTTGCTGGCAAAATCAACTTCAAAATTCATACAAGAGACGTCACAATCGGTCATTAAATACCAGTCTGAATGAGATATGAGGATACTGTCAATATTCTGTATCACGGGCTTATATTCTTTTGCATTGGAGCGGCAGAAAGCTCCAAGCATGATAATTGTATATACAATTGTCCGTAGCACGGTCGTTGCCTTTGTGCGTAAAACTTGTAAAAAGTGATGTGTAAATCTTTCCATATTAAAAATGCGATGTTATGCATCAAGCTAAGATGTATATCAATTGACCTTAAAGTTCAGATATTGTTTCGTATGATTCATTATATTCATAATACTTTCCGATTTTAATTTCTTTGTTGATCATTACTACATATACTTTATCAAGACGCGGTATCCAATATTCCCACCTTTCCTCTATGGGATCTTCTATTCCTTCTTCTTCCACATAAACGTACAGTTGCAGTCCGTCTTCAAATAAGACTTCGAGGTTACGTGCCTCATCCATCCGCACATATTGTACTTCCTTTCCTAATAGCTGATGCGTTGCTACAGCCATCTTTCCTGTATTAGGCGTATTGTCATCGTAAGCCGTTCCTAAAAGTTCGTCTTCTCTCCAGATTTCCCAATATCCCCATGTCCAGATGCTGTTGTCGTTCTCAACCGTAAGAAGGAGAATAGATCCCAATCCTCCAGCACTGCTGTAAGTAACCTTTTGTCCTACAAGTTCTTCTAATTCTTCCATTCTATATATTCTTTTCAATTTTATTTAATGTTTTCATTGGAACATCAGCCTTATACCATAAGGTAGTTCAAGATGTATATCAACTAACCTTAAAGCTTAGTTATTGTTTTTTATGACTCACTATATTGTTCGATTTTAATCTCTTTGTTGCTCATTACTACATATGCTTTATTCAGACGCGGTATCCAATATTCCCATCTTTCCTCCATCGGATCATTTTCATCATATACATAAAGATAAAGCTGTAGCCCGTCTTCAAATAAAACTTTGAGGTTACGTTCCTCATCCATCCGCACGTATTGTACTTCTTTTCCTAATAACTGATGCGTTGCTACAGCCATCTTTCCGGTATTAGGAGTATCGTCATCGTTGACCGTTCCTAAAAGCTCGTCTTCTCTCCAAATTTCCCAATAACACCATGTCCAAATACTATTGTCATTCTCTACAGTAATAAGAAGAATTGGTCCCATTCCTCCTCCAGCACTGCTGTAAATAACCTTTTGTCCTACAAGTTCTTCTAATTCTTTCATAGTTGTTATTTGTTTTATTGATTATTTTCCGAAAAAATCGTGTATGAATTCTTCAATTTCGTGATAACCTAACCCCTGATGATTGATTTCATCGTGTAGAAGTCTTCTTTCTTTCTTATTTAAATTATATTTATTAGCTAAAGATTTTGTTTGTTCCTTTTGTACCATACGATTTCCTGACATCTTTCCAATGGCATGTCCCATTTTCTGTTTTCCACCAACGAATTTATTGTTTTTTCCAAATGTGGGAGCTATGCCGGTAATAGGAGCAAAACCTGTAATTCTTCCGTCGGAATTGACATTCCAATGAGCAAATCCATCATAATATGTTGTTCCGCTTAGTATATGGTTTAGATTCAGCAAGAAACCGTCTAATGGCTCATATACAAATGCACCGGGATAACCGTATCCGGATGATGATACAGGTTTAAGATTTGCATCGAATGATTTAGAGACAACAGTGACTTCCCCATTAACTATGTCTGTATAATAGGTGTAAAACTTCTTTGTTTCATCATTATAGGTTAAGTGCCCTGTAAATTCTGCATCTGTTGCATGTTGCCAATCTGAAAAATCAAACTGGGTCTGTCCCCTGCCAAGAGCATTGATAAAATCTATCATCCGATCTGCATCCGATGTGCTCCAATAGTCTTTCCCATCCGGATCAATCCTGTTCACCGGGTTATTTCCGCAATAGGCATACGGACTGATGTGGTAATACTTTTCGCAAAACGGATCCATCCTGTCCCACACCAGCAGGATAGGATTGTACATCCTTGCCCCATAGTCATACATGTTCAGTCCGTGCATCGTATCCAGTTCCTTTCCGTTGTACTTATATTGCTGGAACGATGCGTTTATCGCTGCATCACCAAATACTCCGCCGAACGGATAGTAGTGGGTGATCTGTTTAATATCACCGTTTTCACAGACAACAGCCCTGTTGTTTCCAAGATGGTCTTTGGTATAATAATATAGATTAGGTGTTTGGTTGTTTTTCGGGTAAAAGGACAAATATCCTCCGGGGAACATGAATAACACCAGCCCGTTGTCATATACTAAGTTGTCATTGTACTCGGTCACATCCGAAATAATGTATTTAATTGCAATGTTATCCGGTGCCATTATGGATTTTCGTGAAACAATACTTCCTTCATGAGGTTCCATTATTGTGTCCTTGACCAGTTCCAGCGTGTCCCGTCCTACCATGGCACTGCGTAAATCCATGACGTGTGTCCTTTTCAATCTTCTCCCGTCAGGGCTGTATACGTATGAAATCTCGGATCCGTTTGAGAAAATAATCCGTTTGGGATTGTTCAGATTGTCGTATTCTATATTCTTTATTCCCTTGTTCGCATCGCTGACCAATGCCCCTACACTGTTGTATGTGTATTCAATGTTGTTTGAGGCATTGTCCTTAAAGTCAAACGATGCGTATTTGTTTACCTCTTCCGCATCATCGTCAACCCTTATTATTCTGTTGCCGGAAAGGGCTATGTGCAGATTGTCTATTTTCCCGTGTATTCCATCGTCTTTAAGTCCTCTGCGCTGAAATCTTTTAATCGCTCCGTTACATGTATATTGCACCACCTTTTCATTATATCTGTTCTTTAGGTTGCTCATGTCGTCCCGTTCTCCATAAACGGCTTCTGTAAGCCTGTCCAGACCGTCGTATGTAAATTTGTATCCGCGTTTCTGTGTATAGTCGGGTGCCTGCCATGACATGCTGCTTATATTGCCGTTATAACAAGGAGTTCCGTATCCGTCTTCATAATGCAGTCTTTCTTCAAATCCCGGTCCTTCAATGCTTTTTGTCCATCCGTGCATGTCGTAACCATATGACACTCTTCCTGCATTGCCGCTACGCCGGCATCCGGTTATGCGCCCGAGGTCATCATAGGTCAGAGTGCTTATATGGTGTGTTTTCTCTTCCTTTCCCGGAATGTATACTGTCATGTCGGCAGACAGCAGCACACCGGTGTTCTCTTCGTAGTTGTTGGTGATGATGCTTCTTAAATCAAGTTTTATTGCATCTCCGTCCACCGAATAGTATTCCTGTTCCGTACGTTTGATATTGTCGGTAAAGGTATATTCATTATGTACGCTTGTCAGACGCTTGCCGAGTGAAATGCTCTTTATGTCCGTAACCCTTCCTCTTTTGTCATAATATACAGCCTTAAGCATTTTTTCTCCGTTACTTGCCACCATCATGGTTCCCGTATTCATTGTTATGGAATACTCGTGTCCTCCTGCGTTCATTTTATCCATGAAAAGTGGAAAGACGTCTGAATAAAGTCTCAGGAAGTCATAGTCATCATAATAATTTACAATCTCTATTTTCGGATTTATGATTTGTCCCTGTATGTCTGTTTGATATCCGGTACCAAGCATGCCGTTTCCCGTGGACATATAACGGCTTATGTTTGTCTTGCCGTTTCTTGTACATCCGTCGCAAGTCCCCTGTATGGCAAGCCGTCCGAAACGGTCATAGAGAAAGAACCTGTAAAGTCCGCGTTCACGCAGTGTGGCATCCTGCATGAATACCTGCCTGTCTGCATCGTCATACCAGAATTGAGTGTATTTACATCCAGGCAGTATTTTCTTTACACACCGTCCTCTTGCGTCATATCTGTATTCGTAGGCGTATAGTGCCTTGTAGCCTGAGTTCTGATATTCAGGTGACAAGACATATCTTAGGTGTCCCAAATCGTTGTATACAAAATATGTGTCGTTGCATCCGTCGCGGCGTTCGAGAACCGTATGTCCTGACATGTCCTTATACTCTATGACGGTATGTCCGTCCTCGTCTTCCGTTTCCTCACCGGTAAGTGTCCCTGCGGCATAGTGTCCGTCCTGTATGAGGGATATTTTGTCCAATGGCGCTTTGTATCTTTTAACGGAACCTGCCGTATTGGTTATATACCTTTTGCGGGTCATCTTTTCTGCTGAATGCCATGCTTCTCCCGGAGTTGATGATGATACAAGCCTGCCCAAGGCATCGTATTTGTTCTCACTGTATCCGAAACTGTCGTTATATGTGAAACCTGAATATGTGGCGTAGGTGTCGTTACTCATAAAATCCGGTGTCACTCCACCTGCAACCGGCAGCCATTGTTCTTTTGAAAGTCCGGCGTAGTCATAAGTTTGTAGTGTATATGAATACTTTCCTGACGGTGATACTCCTCCCCGGACGTTCAATGTAGGTCGCCCCAAGCCGTCGTAGTATTGTATGTTCTTGACAGCTTTTATGTTCTCCTCAATGTCTATGTCTATATCGCCATCATAGCTGTACTGTTCAAGTAAGATCAACTCCTTGACATAATTCTCACCGGGAGATTGTCCGTAGGAACATATATAAAGACATGACAGTAATATTATTGATATATACAGTTTCTTCATTGATAGACTTTGTTTTGGGTTCTTGTATTATACCGGTATCTTTTGAACGGATGATAATCTTCGTCCGTAATCTCAAACAGTCTGTTAAATCTGTCGTAGCTGTAGTATATAATAAGACCGTTTGGATAATAGATATCATTCAGTCCTTGAAGAGGTACATGAAAGTATCTGGTGGTAAACGATCTCATACCGTTATTCTTGTCAGCGTCCGAGCCGACATTTATTGCTTCTATGAAGGATTCGTCTCGTGTCCATTTCAGGTCGGTTACAGGTTTTCCTCTTTCGGTATATGAGTTTAAGGCATAAGTCGGCGAGTATGTATGATATTTGACAATCGTGTCTTCTGACAAATCATTGTTAATACGCATATACGAATCGAGTATTGGCATGCCTGTATCCGACAGGCGGTAGTTCTTTCTATATCCTCCTGTAAAAATATTATTGGTGTAATTCTTCAAGGCTATAGGTCTTATGCAGAACATCTCAGAGCCTAATTTTTCTGTAGCTGGAGTATTGGCAGAGAACGGATATATGTATTCTTTACTTATACTTTCTCCGTTTCTTGTCATGCTCTCAGACATAGTGAGTCTTACTGTAGTTTCATGAGGGAATATATAATCGATGTGAAGTTTCTTGTTTTCTTTATTAAAGTGTCTGTAATCGATTGTTTCTCCGTTGTCATAAAATGTTATTGTTGTATCAGATACTATATCGTATTTTGGAAACAACAGTTTGTATATGCCGCCGGTGAAATAGCCGAATGTCGCGGAGTTGCCAAAATTCACGTAAGTAAGGTTGGAAGAAAGCACATAGTCCGTTTCTACATTCTCTTTGGTATATCCGTATTTTATTTTTCTCATAAGGGAATTTTCGTTGTTGTATGTTTCCGCAGACAAAAGTTTTCCTCTTTTGTATCCTTTTTCTGTGAACATGTCAAACGGTGAGGGCTTTCCGAATGAGAAGTCTTTTATAAATCGTTCGTCCTTTGATGCGGATATGTTCTGATAGTGGTATCTTGTATACGTGCCGTCCTGTTCCGCTTCTTCAACAAAGGAATAACCGATATGTGGTCCGAAGGAATTGGATAAAGGAATGATAGATGCGCTTCTGGTGACAGACTGCATGGCTATGGCCTCTTTGGTTTCAAGACTTGCCATCCAGTTGCTCCAACTGTATCGTGGTGCGGCGAACAGTTCACCGCTTGACAGTCCGGTCTTGGGATTTTTATAATTGAAAGTTCTTTTCCTTGCAATTTCATTTCTCTCCACATCTGAATAGTCTGTGATAGACTTGATTCTGACACCGCCGGCAATTCCGGTGCTGTCTCTCATTGTTTGCCTGTCAGCCGATACACATGAAGAGAAATCATTGCATTCGTATGTCATAACACTTTTGCCTCCTGTGGGATATATTATTTCCGAGAGTAAACCATATTGCAGTGTTGATGGATTTGAATTCCTTGTATTGTATATATTCAAGTTCCCCGCCTTGCACTCTCTGCCGTTATAAAATCCCCAATGATCTGTCTCTGTTGACAGATAATTATCGGGCAGCATGTTGTAATGGTTGTAGTTGAGATGATAGCTTCCGGACATAAACTCTTTTTGCCGGTCGTAGAATCTTACGTCTGTAAGATGCATTCTGCTGTTATAATCATAGTCAAGTTCTATTATCATATCTGGAGAATCACCCCATTTTATTATGATATTATGCAGTTCGTTTAGACGTGTCGATGCAAGAGGATTTGCATATTTATTTCCTTGTTTGTCTTCAAACTGATATTGTGCGATGTTCTTCTTGTCGGTCTGTAGATAATAAAATAAGGTGACGTCGCTGTAATCATAGTCACTGAAACATTTGTATACATCAAGTCCGGGATAAAGATCCTTTGTTGGTGTATTGGAATATGATGTGTCAAATTCAATGCTTACCTTATAAGGAGTGATTATTTTGTCTATGTATACCGGAGAGTTTAAAACTCCTCCGTATGGAAAACTGTAGTTGCTATGGCTGAATTCCTGACCATAGGATGATCCGTAGAATTTGGCTTTCTCGTAAATATAATATGAGACGGCTGTGTTATAGAACTGTGCGATAAACTTACCTCTTTTATATTTCAGTTCATACAAAATATTGCCGAATCTGTCCTTGATATATGTAAGATACCAGCTTGTGGCAAAAAACGACTCGATTTTTTCAATATCGGATTGTCTGAAGAAGTTTGTCGTATAGTCTATTGCATCGTTTGTTCCTCCAAATTCGTATATATATCCTTGGTCATCCCTTATCGTGAATCCTTTTATCACTTTAGGCTGTTTCGTTGAAGTGATGTCACCGGGAAACGTTTCTATAAAAGGTGATATGTAATTGTTCTCATCATCGACATCGAAGATAATGTCCAGATTCTCGTCACAGAGGACTTTCCACTGTCCGTCGTTGCCTAAGAAGAACTTACCGCTTTTACCCATAAAATTGAATGTGAATATATCGGGCTGGTAATCGTATTTATTGTATGAAACATTGTTTTTAAGGACGTTTTCATTATTCATGTCTTCTTTCAGTTTGTGACATGACTTGAAATAGTTTGTGAAAGGAGCGATTGTGCTTTGGTATACAGGTATATACTCGTCACAGACATTATTCCTCATTCTGGTAATTACGCCTCCTGCTGTAAGTGTCCAGTTGTGACCGGTCCATCCCGGCAGACTGTTGACCATAACTCCAGATGCATCATATTGCAATGTTAGCGGAAATTCCATATCACGTACTTTAAGAGTATATATAGGTATGGATATATCAGGTCTTCCTGTATAATATGATACGGGTATGTCCCCGTACCGTCCGAGATCTGAAGCGTTTGGGGTAGGGACATCTCCGGGGGCCATCTGTTGTGCGGCTGCTTGGATTATAAATGTGATGTATATAGAAAGAATCAGGCAGATGCGTGTTTTCATGTTTATTGTGTGTAATGTGTTTTAGCGGTACTTCCATGATAACGAGAAGTGGTTTTTGTTATTAAGGCAAATGGTTCTTCCTCTGTGGGAACTGTATGATTTTAACCCCGGCTTGTTTATCGGTGTTTGTTTTATAGTGGAAATGGTTTTTGAATGTCCGGATGATGTTTTTAGTGGTAGTTGTTGTTATTGTAGTTTGTTTATAACGTAAAAGAAGAAAAAGGAGGTAAAAGATACAGACTTGTATACAGATATATAATGTCTTTATCTTTTATCTCCTTTAGTATTATTCACCTCTTATGATGCTCAAAGAATGCTCTTGACAGTCTCAAGCATACCCTTTTCCTGAATGTCGTTCAGGAAGCCTGTAAGCATGTCTGTGAGTCCGGGGATAGCGTTAAGGTCACCATGCTCGCCCCAGATAAGGTCTTTAGCAGCAAGAACACCTTCTGCAACCTTGCGTGTGTCTCCTGTTGCCCACAGATCTGTAAGCAGCTGCATGATCTTAGCGTCGTCGTTAGGAACAATCTCTACGCCGTCAGCACGCTTGCCACCCTTGTAATAAGTGATGATGGCTGCAAGACCCAGAACAAGTCCCTTAGGCAGTTCGCCCTTGCGCTCCAGATATGTCTTCACTCCTGGCAGGTCGCGTGCGCAGAACTTCGGGAATGAGTTCAGCATGATAGATGTAACCTGATGGTCAACAAACGGGTTGTTGAAACGCTCAAGCACATCACCTGCAAACTTCTCCAGCTCGTCCATCGGCAAGTTGAGTGTCTGCATAAGCTCTTCGAACTGTACCTTGTGGATGTACTTGCCAATAACCTCATGGTTGCATGCGTCACGTACAATGTTTACGCCGCTGAGGAATGCGACAGGCGAAAGAACAGTGTGAGGACCGTTGAGCAATGTAACCTTGCGCTCGTGATAAGGCTTTTCGCTCTCTGCGATAAGTACGTGGAGACCCGCCTTTTCTGCAGGGAATTCTGCACGAAGTTCCTCGCATGTCATGTTCTCTGCCTTCTCTATAACCCAAAGATGGAATATCTCTGCCTGTACAACGAGGTTGTCAGCATAGCATACCTTCTCCTGTATCTCTGCGATTTCCTTGCGTGGGAAGCCCGGAACGATTCGGTCTACGAGTGTTGCACATACATAGCAGTAGTTTGTAAACCAGTTCTTGAATGCCTCATAGTCGGCACCGAGGTCTTCTTTCCACAGTTCGATGTACTTGTAGATACATTCCTTAAGATGATGTCCGTTAAGGAATATAAGCTCGCAAGGCATTATGATAAGACCTTTCTTGGGGTCACCGTTGAAAGTCTTGAAGCGGCGGTAAAGCAGCTGTACGAGCTTTCCGGGATATGAAGATGCGGGAGCGTCTGTAAATTTGCATGTGTCGTCAAATGCAATACCTGCCTCTGTTGTGTTTGAAATGACGAAACGTATTTCCGGCTGGTCTGCAAGAGCCATGAAAGCCTGGTTCTGTGAATATGGGTTAAGTGCACGGCTGATAACGTCTATACGCTCAAGTGTGTTCACTGCCTGACCGTTCTCACGTCCCTGAAGGTTCACATGATACAGACAATCCTGACCGTTGAGCCAGTCAACCATACCGCGCTCGATGGGCTGTACAACCACTACGCTGCCGTTGAAGTCTGTTTTCTGATTCATGTTCCAGATAATCCAGTCTACGAAAGCACGCAGGAAGTTTCCTTCACCAAACTGGATGATCTTTTCGGGCATAACGCTTTTGGGCGCAGTCCGTTTGTTCAAAGCTTGTAATTTTTTCATGATTTGTTATGTTTTTAAACGTTGTTTTTCTCGTTGTATGCAAAGGTACTATTTTATTTAATAGGTGACATTGCATTTTGATGTTAAAATAACGTAAAGGTTTACGGACGGTTGTTACATCGTGAATACGTTGAAGCCGCCATCTACAACGGCAACCGTGCCCGTAACAAACTTGGCTGCATCGCTCATAAGATAGTGTATTGTGCCGCAAAGTTCCTCTGGGGCGCCCATTCTTCCGTAAGGCGTCTGTGTCACCACGTCGTTCCCACGCTCGGTATATGTGCCGTCAGGATTGGTGAGCAGTGCTCTGTTCTGTTCGGTGATGAAGAAGCCCGGGGCAATGGCGTTGACTCTTATTCCCTCGCCAAATTTCTTCGCACACTCTGTTGCCATGAACTCGGTGAAATTGCTGATACCCGCCTTTGCTGCGGCATATCCGCAGACACGTGTAAGCGGACGGAAAGCTGCCATAGACGAGAAATTGATAATTGAGCCTTTGCCCTGTTTCACCATAGGTTTGAGAAATACCTGTGTAGGTATTACTGTTCCTGTGAGGTTCAGGTCTAAAACCTTGCGGAAGTGTTCCACATCAAGATCGAATATATTCTTGTCCGGAGTAATCGTGGCACCGGGCATATTGCCGCCTGCCGCATTGAGAAGAGTATCTATTCTACCGTATTTGGCTATTATGGCATCGCAGTTTTCCTGCACGGCATTGATGTCCATTACGTCGGTTTTCATGAACTCGGCATGTCCGCCTGCCTGCATTATATCATTTACGATTTCCTGTCCTATCTCTTCCTTACGTCCGAGTATCACTACCTTTGCTCCGTTCAGTGCAAGATACTTTGCTATACATCTGCCAAGAACTCCCGTTCCGCCGGTAATGACCACTACATAATCCTTTATATTAAATAGCTCGTTCATATGTTTTGTTGTTTTATAATGTTATTCAAAAAATCCGGGTTGTTTGTATTCTATGCCCAGTTCGCGGTCTACGGTGGCAAGTATTCCTTGTACCTGACCAAGTGCAAACATGCGTCCGAGGAACGAATATCCGGCATTGTAATTGCGCTCTTCATCGCCCAGCATTGTCATCCCGTGGTCTACACGCATTGGTAGAGCCGGATTGACTTTCTCGAATATGCGTGCCAGTTCGATGATGTCGGCACGTCCGCCAAGGTGTGACGCCTCTGTAAAATCTCCGTTGGGGAAGATATGGCATGAGCGCAGGTGTACGAACCATGTGCGGTCGGCATATTTCTTTGCCAGTTCAACGATATTGTTGTGTGCCCCGGCAGAGAGCGAACCGGCGCAGAACGTCAGTCCGTTGTGCGGATTGTCAACTGCTTTGAGGAACCAGTTTATGTCCTCGTCGTTGTTTACTATGCGCGGAAGTCCGAGAATAGAGAAGGGGGGATCGTCCGGGTGCACGCACATGTACATGTCACACTCCTCACATGTAGGCATTATTGCATTGAGGAAGTACTTCATGTTCTCGCGCAGCTGTTCTTTTGTTATGCCTTTATAGAGTCCCAGCAACTGGCGGAACAGTTCGACAGGGTGCTCGTCGTCTTCCTTAATGTTGCCGCTGACAAAACCCTGTGTCTTGACAATTATGTTCTCCACCAGTTTGTGGTCGTCCTCCGGTGTCATTCGTTTCTTTATCTCATCGACTTCTGCAAGAATGTTACGTTCTATGCCTTCAATCTTGAAGTTTGCCCAGTCATTCTCTGCGCCCTCGCGTTTAAGAATATGTATGTCGAAGTATGCAAACTCGGCAAACGAGAAGTAAAGGTTTGTAGTGCCGTTGGGATTGTCGTGGTTAAGGTCTGTTCGTGCCCAGTCAAGTACCGGCATGAAATTGTAGCATATAGTATGTATGCCTTCTGCCGAGAGGTTGCGCAGGCTCTCCTTGTAAATCTCTATCTGTTCGTCCCTGTCCGGTCCTCCGTACTTTATGGTTTCCGTTACCGGCAGACTTTCCACCACGCTCCATCTCATGCCATAGCTCTCTATATATTCACGCAGGTCACGTATCTTTTCACGTGTCCACACTTCGCCTAACGGCACGTCGTGCAAGGCTGTTACGATGCCTTCCACCCCGATTTGTTTAAGCATGGCAAGTGTTATCTTGTCGTTCTTGCCAAACCATCTCCATGTTCTTTCCATTGTGTTTTATTATGATTAGTAATATTTCATGTTTTTATCATTCATGATGATACGGTTCACCTTTTATAATAGTACATGCCCTGTATATCTGCTCCGTAATTATCAGGCGTACCATCTGGTGCGAGAATGTCATCTTAGACAGCGACACTTTCTCATCTGCCCTTTTGTATACAGCGTCGGAAAAGCCGTAAGGACCGCCGATGACGAATACCAGCCTTTTCGCCACATGCTGTTTCTGTTGCAGCCATGAGGCAAATTCCACGCTCCTGTATTCCTTGCCGTGCTCGTCGAGAAGCACTACAAAGTCCGCCGTCTGTATCTGTTTCAGTATAAGTTCGCCTTCCTTCTCTTTCTGCTGTTCGTGTGTAAGGCTTTTGGTGTTCTTGAGTTCCGGTATTACATTCGTTTCAAAAGGCATGTAATGACCAATCCTGCCGGTGTAGTCGGTAATGCCGGCGGCAATGTTTTTGTCGGTTGTCTTTCCTGTTAATATCAGAAGTGTTTTCATATTATCTCATTCCTTGTATTCGTCCTTGCGCTTGGGGTTCATCGGAAACCATCCCTTTTTCACGCGTTTACGCTGTTCAAACAATTCCTGTACCGACCATAGGAACGATGCTCCTATAATTCCGAGGACAGAGGATATGATGGTATCTTTGATGAACAATGCCGCTATAATGCACGCTATGCCTGCAACGACGAATGCCCACCAATATCTTACACCTGTATAATATTCGGTTTTTATAACAATCGGGTGAAACAGTCCGATTGTGAGAAATGCCAGTATGGCTATTATAACTCCTGTAAAGTACATTCTATGTTTTTGGTTTATGTGTAATGCAAATATACGGAGAATATTCGATAAAACAAAATAGCGAAAGTCGGACTTTAGTCCGGTTCGCGATGGCGAAGCCGATTTTGTGAGTCAAATATACGAAGAATATTCGCAGAAAGTCGAAAATGAATGTCGGGTTTCGACCCGGCTAATGGTTGCATGAGCAATTCGATTTATGCAAATATACTCTTTTTTCATGAAACGGCAAACAGTATTCCACTTTTACTGTAAAATTAATTCGACAGGCGGTTGTCGGTGATGATATATTCGGTCTGTCTTTGGCTGCCGTTTCTTATGCGACATGCTGCCTTACGGCAGTTTTTTTGACATTCTGGAGAGCTGTGGTACGGTTGTGTGTGACTGATATTTTTGTGCTTTTTGTAACATGCTAATTATCAGTTTGCTTTGTTTTACTTTTCGAAAGGTGGCATTTTAGGCTCTGAAACATGGCATATCAGGCTGCAAAAGGGCACCTTTTAGAGCCTGAAACGTCATCTCTTGCAAAGTGGCGGCATTGCAAGCCACTTTTTGTGTGCCTCAGACATGTGTCTTTTTGATTTTTGTCATGTTTTATTTGGCTATCATTTTTAAATATATTAATTTTGGCATTGCTATGAAAAGGTATATAAACAGATTTTTATTGCGTGCCCTGTTGCCGGCGTTTCTTATTGCGGCAACCTCGACCGGTGTTTACGGAAAGGGGCATAAGCGCGAGTTCAGAGGAGCATGGATACAGTGTGTTAATGGACAGTTTCTGGGATTAGGTACAGAAAAAATGCAGAAAACACTGGAATATCAGTTGGACGAACTTCAAAAAGACGGGCTTAATGCCATCATATTTCAGGTGCGTCCGGAGTGCGATGCCCTTTATAAAAGCGACATAGAGCCGTGGAGCCGTTTTCTTACAGGCAAGCAAGGACAGGCGCCGACACCTTATTGGGACCCGCTGCAGTGGATGATAGAACAGTGTCATAAGCGCGGCATGGAGTTGCACGCATGGATAAATCCGTATCGTGCAAAGACCAAAACCACGCATGAACTGGCAGGAAACCATATAGCCATACGTCATCCGGAACTGGCTTTTGCATACGACGGACAACTTATTCTTAATCCCGGAAAGCCCGAAAGCAGAGAGTATATATGCCGTGTCGTTTCGGATATTGTGCGTCGTTATGATATAGACGGATTGCATATCGATGACTATTTCTATCCTTATCCGGCAGCAGGACAGACAATTCCGGACGAGGAGGAGTTTGCAAAATACAGCAACGGCATACGAGACCGTGGCGATTGGAGACGCGACAACGTCAACGTATTCATAAAGCAGTTGTGCGATACGATACACAGCGTCAAGCCTTGGGTGAAGTTCGGCATATCGCCGTTTGGCATCTATCGCAACAAGAAGAGTGCGCTGGAAATAGGCAGTGATACGAACGGACTGCAGAACTACGACGACCTGTATGCCGATGTGCTGATGTGGGTCAACAATGGTTGGGTGGACTACTGTGTTCCGCAGCTGTATTGGGAGATAGGACACAAGGCTGCCGATTATGAGACTTTGATAAAGTGGTGGAACCGATATGCCGGAAACCGACCTCTTTATATAGGTGAGGATGTTGAGCGCACGGTAAAGAAAGCTGATGTGAATAATCCCAAGATAAACCAGATGTCTGCCAAACGGCAACTTCATGACAGGCTGAACAATGTCAATGGCACAGTCCTTTGGTATGCCAAGGCTGTAACGGACAATGTGGGTAACTATGGTTCGGCACTTCGGAATGTTTATTGGCGTACACCGGCGTTGCAGCCCTTGATGCCGTTCATAGACGGCAAGGCTCCCGGCAAAGTGCGCAAGATGAAGATTGTTACCATGCAGAACGGTGACAATGTGCTGTTCTGGACTGCTCCTAAAGGAAAACGTTGGGATGACGTTGCTGCGAAATATGTAGTCTACAGGTTTGCCGGAAATGAAAAAGCGGATATTGAAAATCCTGAAAATATAGTGGCTGTTACGACGGATACGTTTTATAAGCTGCCCCGGACCGATGTTTCCGTGGGTAAAACGGTATATGTGGTGACGGCTCTTGACAGGATGAGTAACGAGAGTAAACCAAAGAAAAAAACATTGAAGAAGTAAATATATGGAAGAGAGAATGTCTATAGCCAGGCAGATCGAACGTTTTGTGAACAAACTGGCACAGAAGTATCCTGCACAGGATGAATGTAGTCTGATGTCCGACATACATTTGTTTGTATCGCCGGAAACAGGCGAACTTGTTGCCTATGATGATGATGACAACGAGATAACGCGTTGTGTGATAGAACAGTGGATAGAAACAAAGAACGAAAACTTCTATGATGCTGCCACCAAAATATTGCGTGAGGAGCTGGAACGTCTTGACGATGTGGTTTCAACTCTTGGCATATTGAAACCTTACAGCTTTGTCCTTGAAGGGGAGGAGCACAGGCATATAGCCGAACTTTATCTCGTCGATGACGAGTTTAACATCATTGGTGGAGATTTGTTGGAAGATTGGGACAAGGATCTGGATGCGTTTTTCGATAAACTTATGAGCGACAAAGCCTGAACGGCTTTGTCGTAAATGTTTGTATGTTGAACGATAGGCAGACGTGTGGTGAATAAAAAGCAGATTTTTATTTGCTGTTTTAAAACAAAGTGTTACTTTTGCATTTGCAAACTCGAGATTGCAAATATGCAATGAAAAACATGAATACAACAATTAAGCATTCAGGTGTGGTAGAGTCGGTTACGGGTGATTGTATTAAGGTGCGTATCGTCCAAACGTCTGCATGTGTGTCGTGCAAGGTTGCCGGACACTGTCATGCTTCGGATAAAAAGGATAAGACAGTGGACGTGTATGGCACCGATACTTCCGGACTGAATATAGGCGACGAGGTAATGGTGGTTGCTTCAGAAAGCATGGGCTGGTTTGCCGTGGTTCTTGGTTTTGTATTGCCTTTTATTATAGTGGTGGCGTTGCTTTTTGCCGTTCTTGGCGTTTCAGGAAACGAACTGACGGCCGCGTTGGCAAGCCTTTTTTCACTTATTCCTTATTTTGTGTTGCTTTATCTGTGCAAAGATAAAATACGCAAGAGAATATCTTTTACCATAGAGAGAAATGTATGACATATAAAAACAATAACTAAAACAAATACAAATTATGGATTTTATTTTAAGTGCAGTAATCGTATTGGGAGGTATAGCGCTGGTGGCAGCAGTGATACTATACGTATGCTCAAAGAAGTTTGCTGTTTATGAAGACCCGCGTCTTGGCACGGTTCTTGAGGCTTTGCCGGGTGCAAATTGTGGTGGTTGTGGCTATCCCGGCTGTTCCGGTATGGCTGATGCTTTGGTAAAAGCTGCCGATAAAGGATCTCTTGAAGGTCTTAATTGTCCGGTTGGTGGTGCGGAGACCATGGGTAAGGTGGCTGATTTGTTGGGCATGGCAATGGCTAACACCGAACCGATGGTTGCTGTCGTGCGTTGTAACGGAACGTGTGAGTTGCGTCCGAAAACCACGGAATATGGCGGACTGCGTACATGTACGGCAATGAATGCTTGTGGTGCAGGTGAGACAGCATGCGGTTTCGGATGTCTTGGATGCGGTGACTGTGTAAGTGCATGTAAGTTTGATGCAATACACATGAACGAGGAGACTGGTCTGCCGGAGGTGGACGAGGAGAAATGTACATCGTGTGGTGCTTGTGTAAGTGCTTGTCCGCGTCATATCATCGAGTTGCGCAAAAAGGGACCTAAAAACCGTCGTGTATATGTAAGATGTGTAAACAAAGACAAGGGTGCCGTTGCCATGAAGGCATGTAAGGCTGCTTGTATAGGCTGTGGCAAGTGTGCCAAGGAATGTCCGTTCGAGGCAATCACGATAGTAAATAATGTATCTTATATAGATTACAATAAATGTAAGCTCTGTCGTAAGTGCGAGGCTGTATGTCCCACCAATGCGATAGTTGCCGTTAATTTCCCGCCACGTAAACCGAAAGTTGAAGCTCCGGCTACAGGTGAGGAGGTAAAGGCTGAGCCTGCAAAGGCAAGTGTTGAATCAAATAAAAAGGAGACAGAAGCATGAAACTAAGAACGTTCAGAATAGGTGGTGTGCATCCGGAAGAGAACAAACTTACCGATGATGCCGTAACGCAAGTGGCTGCTTTGCCCAAGCAGGCTATATTCCCGCTTTCGCAACATATCGGTGCTCCGGCAAAACCTGTTGTCAAGAAGGGTGACAAGGTAAAGGTCGGCACGATGATAGCCGAGGCGGGAGGCTTTGTTTCCGCTCCGGTTTATTCTTCTGTTTCGGGAACGGTATTTAAGATAGATACGGTTTTTGATGCAACTGGTTATCGCCAGCCGGTCATTATAATTAATGTAGAAGGTGATGAATGGGAAGAGACGATAGACCGTTCGGATAAGCTTGAGACACTTTCCGCACATCCCGAACTCACCCCGGAGGAGATAGTAGAGCGTATAAAGGTTGCCGGTGTTACCGGTATGGGAGGTGCGGGATTCCCTACATTCATCAAACTTTGCCCGCCGCCAACGGCAAAGGCAGAGTGTGTCATAATCAACGGTGTTGAATGCGAACCTTATATTACATCCGATTACAGACTGATGCTTGAGCATGCCGATGAAATTCTTGTAGGTCTTGAGCTTCTTATGAAAGCCTCTAAGGTTACAAAGGGTTATATCGGTATAGAAGAGAACAAGCCTGCTGCAATAAAACTGCTTACAGAGAAGACAGCCGGAAATCCCAATATAGAGATTGTTCCGCTGGCACAAAAATATCCGCAAGGAGGTGAAAAGCAACTTGTAGACGCAGTTATCAGACGTCAGGTTCCGGCTCCTCCCGCCATACCTGTAAACGTTGGAGCTATTGTTCAGAACGTTGGTACGGCATATGCTGTTTATCAGGCTGTTATGAAACGCAAGCCTTTGTTCGAACGTTATACAACCGTTACAGGTAAAAAGCTGAAGAATCCGGGCAACTATCTTGTACGTATGGGTACTCCGATGCGCGACCTGATAGATGTATGCGGCGGTATGCCCGAGGGCGACAACAAGGTGCTTGCAGGCGGTCCGATGATGGGTAAGGCGCTCAATAATATAGATGTGCCTGTATGCAAGGGAACCAACAGTATCACCGTTCTTACCGACGACGATGCCAAGCGCAAGACGCCGCAGCCGTGTATACGCTGTGCAAAGTGTGTAAGCGCATGTCCTATGGGACTTGAACCGTACCTTTTGGCTACGGCTTCTTCTCTCCACGATTGGGACAGGGTAGAGAAAGAAGACATCACATCATGTATAGAGTGCGGCTCATGCCAGTTTACATGTCCGGCACATCGTCCTATGCTTGACAATATCCGTCTTGGAAAGAGCACGGTTATGGGTATAATAAGGGCACGCAATGCAAAGAAATAAGTGTGTGGCTTTAAAAGAAAATCAATAGATTAAAAGTAAAAAAATGAATAAGTTAATAGTATCATTATCTCCACATGCACATGGAAATGACAGCGTAGAACGCAATATGTACGGCGTTATAATTGCGCTGATACCGGCATTGCTTGTTTCTTTCTGGTATTTCGGACTTGGCTCAGTAGTTGTTTGTGCCTCGAGCATCGCTGCATGTGTATTCTTTGAGTGGGCAATAACAAAGTATCTTATGGGCAAGGAACCTTCCATCACTGACGGTTCGGCTATTCTTACGGGATTGTTGCTCGGCTTCAATCTCCCGTCAAATCTTCCTGTATGGATTATTCTTATCGGTGCATTGGTGGCAATAGGAGTGGGCAAGATGTCGTTTGGCGGTCTCGGCTGCAATCCTTTCAACCCGGCACTGGTAGGTCGTTGCTTCCTCCTGGTGTCTTTCCCGGTGCAGATGACATCGTGGCCCGTTACAGGACAGTTGACAAAATATCTTGATGCAGAGACTGCAGCGACACCTCTTAGCATTATGAAGCATGCTATAAAGAGCGGCGACGCTTCTGTATTGGACAAATTGCCCGACTCAATGTCATTGCTTCTTGGCAATCCCGGAGTAAACAACGGTGCCGGTACAATCGGCGAAATCTGTGCCCTGGCGTTGCTTCTCGGTCTGGCATATATGTTGTGGAAGAAGATTATCACATGGCATATCCCTGTAAGTATTCTGGCTACCGTATTTGTTTTCAGCGGTCTGTTGAATGTCGCAAATCCGGTTTATTCCAATCCTGTATCAGTATTGTTCAGCGGTGGTCTTATGCTGGGTGCCATATTCATGGCTACAGACTATGTAACGTCGCCCATGACAGGAAAGGGACAGATTATATATGGTGTATCGATAGGCGTATTGACCGTTGTCATACGTAACTGGGGCGCATATCCGGAAGGCATGTCGTTTGCAATACTGATAATGAACGCATTTACACCATTGATTAATACTTATGTTAAGCCAAAGCGTTTTGGTGAAGTTAAGAAGGAGGCAAAGAAATGAAAAAGTTAGAATCTACGATAACCAACATGGTGCTTGTTCTTGTTGGTGTGGCTCTTATAACAGGAGGTATCCTTGCTTATGTAAACCATGTAACGGAAGGTCCCGTCAAGGCACAGGCAGAGAAAGCTCTTGCCGACGGAATAAAGACCGTTATGGGCGGGGGCGAGCTCACGGTGACAAAGACTGATACCGTTAAGCAGAATATCAACGGCAAGGAAGTTGTCTTTGTTCTCCACCAGACGGAAGACAGCCGGCACAACTATCTGGGTGCGGCGGTAGAAAGTACGACCGGCGGTTTCGGAGGAGATGTCAAGGTGCTTGTAGGTTTCAATGCAGAAGGCGCAGTGCTCGGATACACAATATTGCAGCATGCGGAGACTCCGGGACTTGGTGCAAAAGCCGACCAGTGGTTCCAGAAAGGCGGCAAGGGTGATATCATAGGCAAAAATCCGGCTACCGACAATCTCACGGTGAGCAAGGACGGCGGCAGTGTAGATGCGATAACAGCTTCTACCATTACGAGCCGTGCATTCCTTCTTGCCATAAATCAGGCATATAACGCCTATAAGAACATGCCTGCCGATGCCGATAGCGGTGCAACAAAGCATGTTGAGAAATAATATAAGTCTTAAAGTCTGAGATATAACATCTAAGATTTAACATCTAAAAATAAGATATCAAATGAATTATATAAAGATATTATTTAACGGCATTGTAAAGGAGAACCCTACATTTGTTCTTCTTTTGGGTATGTGCCCTACGCTGGCAACGACAACCTCCGGTCTGAACGGTATGTCCATGGGACTTGCCACCATGTTCGTTCTTATATGTTCGAACATTGTAATCTCGCTGATTAAGAGCATTACTCCCGATAAAGTGCGTATTCCCGTGTTTATAGTTGTCATCGCATCGTTTGTTACAATATTGCAGATGGTGATGCAGGCATTTGTCCCGGAAGTGTATGCAACATTGGGATTGTTCATTCCGCTTATCGTCGTAAACTGTATTATTCTTGGTCGTGCGGAGGCTTTTGCATGTAAGAACGGTCCTGTGGCAAGCCTTTTCGACGGTGTCGGCATAGGTCTTGGCTTTACTCTCGGTCTTACATTGCTCGGTTCGGTGCGCGAGCTTCTCGGTGCCGGTTCACTCTTTGGAGCAGTCTTGTTGCCCGAAACATGCAACATGTTGCTTTTCGTACTGCCTCCGGGAGCATTTATAACACTGGGTTATCTCATTGCAATAGTAAACAAATTTAAGAAAGCATAATTATGGAATACATACTTATATTTATATCGGCGATATTTGTGAATAACATCGTGTTATCACAATTCCTTGGCATTTGTCCGTTCCTTGGCGTATCGCAGAAGGTTTCAACATCGTTGGGAATGGGAGCGGCAGTGGCTTTTGTGCTTACGCTTGCCACAATCGTTACCTATCTTGTGCAGACATATGTGCTTAATGCTTTCGGTCTCGGATATTTGCAGACCATAACATTTATCCTTGTCATTGCCGCCCTTGTGCAGATGGTTGAGATTGTGATGAAGAAGACATCGCCCGCGTTGTATCAGGCTCTGGGTATTTTCCTTCCGCTTATAACGACAAACTGTGCCGTTCTGGGTGTTGCAATCCTTGTTATACAGAAAGAGTTCTCTTTGGTACAGAGTGTAGTATATGCTTTCTCTACGGCAATAGGCTTTGCGTTGGCACTTACCGTTTTTGCAGGTTTGCGCGAGCAGCTGGCAATGGTAAAGGTTCCGAAGGGAATGAGCGGAGTGGCAATCGTCATGGTGACTGCCGGTCTCTTGAGCCTTGCCTTCATGGGCTTCTCCGGTGTTGACGGCGGACTGAAACTTCTGTTCGGACTCGATTGAAATTAATCAGATAAAAGGATGTTGCAATGCTCTTGATATTGTGACATCCTTCTTTTTTATCCAATGAAGTCATATAAACTTTATGAAATTCAATATTTGCCTTTATTTTTGAGGGTGTTTTTGCACTTGAAGAGGGAGTGTAGCGGGCTACTCGACCGATGAAAGGGTAAAAACAGACCAAAAAGAAAGGTGAAGATTGGATTTAGAAGATATAAAAGTTTAATATTTTATTCGTCATAAAAGTTGAGATAACTTCAAATATTCATTTACTACTAATTTTTATTATGAAGAAAACAATATTGGTGACGGGCGGAACCGGTTTTATCGGTTCTCATACCACGGTAGAACTACAGCAGGCGGGGTATGATGTAGTTATTGTAGACAATCTGTCAAACTCCAACGTGCAGGTGCTTGACGGCATTGAGCAGATTACGGGGCAGCGTCCGGCGTTTGAACAAGTGGACTGCTGCAATCTTCCGGACATGGAAAAGGTGTTTGAAAAGTATCCGGGTATATGCGGAATCATACATTTTGCCGCAAGCAAGGCTGTGGGGGAGAGCGTGGAGAAACCGTTGCTGTATTATCGCAACAATCTTACAAGCCTTCTCAATCTGCTTGAGCTTATGCCAAAGTATAATGTCAAAGGCATCATCTTCTCTTCAAGCTGCACCGTCTACGGACAGCCCACGGCAGAGAACCTGCCCGTTACCGAGAACTCTCCTATACAGAAGGCGCTAAGCCCTTACGGCAACACAAAGCAGATAAACGAGGAGATAATAAGCGATTATATATATAGCGGTGCACCTGTAAAGTCGATTATTCTCCGTTATTTCAATCCTATCGGTGCACACCCCTCCGCACTTATAGGCGAGCTGCCTAACGGTGTGCCGATGAACCTCATACCGTTTGTAACCCAGACGGCAATGGGAATACGCGAGCAGCTGAAGATATTCGGCGACGACTACGACACTCCGGACGGTACTTGCATGCGCGACTACATATATGTTGTAGATTTGGCAAAGGCACATGTCAAGGCAATGGAGCGCATCCTGAACGACAGCAGCTCGGAGGCGTTGGAATACTTCAATATCGGTACGGGCAACGGAGTGAGCACTCTCGAGGTTGTCGAGAGCTTTGAGCGCGTAACAGGCGTAAAACTCAACTGGACGTATGCTCCGCGCCGCGAAGGCGATATCGAAAAGATATGGGCAAACCCCGACCGTGCCAACAACGTGCTTGGCTGGAAAGCCGAAGCCGGCTTGGACGAAACGTTGCTTACGGCATGGAAGTGGCAGCAGAGACTGCGCGAGAAAGGAATACAGTGATTTAAAGCTGTGTAGAGCAAACGAATATGACATTATCCGGCACTCAATGAGAAGTGTGTGATAATGTCATATTCGTTTTATTTAGTGCTTTGTGTATAAAGAAGAGTTGCATACATTAACCTTATTCAGGCGTTTTTATTACCGACGGACTTATATCCGATATGTAGGGATATTTCATTACATACTTAAACCGGTGTTACATGTTTTCATCGCATATGCGTTACGTTTCTATCTCATATGCGTTACATTTCTATCTCATATGCGTTACATTTCTATCGCATATACGATACGTTTCTATCTCATATGCGTTACGTTTCTATCTCATATGCGTTACGTTTCCATCTCATATGCGATAGATTCTTATCTCATATGCCGGAGAAACCCGTACAGCATGTTTTAAGTTCTCAAACACCTTCCGGGAGCGGGCAGTACTATAGCAAGGAAAATAAATCCGTTGAATTTACGTCACTTTATGACACTTAGAAGTTTTGAAGAAACGTCGTGAGGTTATCGCCTTTTTCCATCTGCAGTTTCTTGCGCAAGCGATAACGGGCTGTCTCCACGCTGCGCTCGCTGCAATTCATAAGTGAGGCTATTTCCTTTGAACTAAGGTCCATACGCAGGTAGGCGCATAGTTTGCGGTCGTTCATCTTCAACTCGGGATAATGTTCCGTCAACCGCTGCATGAAATTGTCATATACCAGGTTGAAGTTCTCTTCAAACTTCTGCCAGTTCTTGTCGTCGCCCATGTTCATCTCTATGCTTCGCCTTATGTTCTTTATGCGTCGCTGCAGTGCTGTGGCGGGCTCGTTGTGCTTTACGTCCTCGGAGAGTTCGAACATGGATTGGTCTATCTCCTGCAGCATCTCGTTCTTACGCACTAGGTTGATTGTAGAGTCTGCCAATTGTCCCGCCTTCTGCTTGAGGTTAAGGTTTAGTTGCTCGTTGCGCAGCTCTGCCAGCTGCTTGTCTTTCTGCGCCTGCTCCATTTGGAACTCGCGTTCTTGCTCTCGCAGTTGTCTTTCCTTTTCCTTCCTCATCCGCAGCAATTCACGGTCGGCACGTTTTTTCAGGTAGAGTATCAGCATACGAACGGTTAGTACACCTATTATAATATATATAAGGTATGCCCACCACGTCTCGTACCATGCAGGCAAGATGATGATGGTCTGTCGGAACTCGTCGTTCTGCCCCGTCAATCGGTTGTGAGCCTTTACGTGAAACACATATTCGCCCTTGGGCAGATGAGTGTAGTCTGTATAGTTGGCTGTTTGCGGTGTGCTCCAATGTTTGTCGTAGCCCTCTAAGCGGCAGGAGTAGGTAACGGCATTGGGGTCGCGATACTCGGGCATAACGTATTCTATGCGCAGCGAGTTGTTGTCGTGGTCCACACGCACCGCATCACCGTTATTAGACGGAAAGAAAGCCATCAGCAGCGAGTCGCGCTTGTTGGTGCTATAAATGCGTCGTACAAATACTTTCGATTTGTAGCCGACGAATTGTTCTTGACGCGAAGCAACGAAAAAGCCGTCCTGACTGTTTAGCAGTGTCTGATGAGCGGTAAAGCCCGGTCTGCCCACCGGTTGCAGGCGATTTACCATGCCTTTATACGATATGCTGTCGACCTTATACCTGCCGTTCTTCTGTCTTTGTGCAAGTGCCAGATACTTTTCTGTATAAGCCCACAGGTCGCCGTCGGGTGTTTCGTATATGTTCAGTGGAACGCCAAACTTGTTAA
The DNA here is from genome assembly GCF_013166515.1 of Xylanibacter caecicola. GTDB lineage: Bacteria > Bacteroidota > Bacteroidia > Bacteroidales > Bacteroidaceae > Prevotella > Prevotella caecicola. The sequence continues at coordinate 126,302 of NZ_JABKKJ010000004.1, forward strand.
AGATGCGGCTCATGCCATTATCTAACGTGAGTTTCCGCTTCTTGGAATCATAGCTGTACAGTCCGTCGACCGTAGAGATGTACGTTCGCCCCTGTATCTTGCAGACTATGTTCAGTTCGTCCACCAGCAGACCGTTGCCTTTGTGGAAGTGTTCCGTGTGTTTGACGTTCTTCAGTTCGTTGTCCAAGACCAAATGATAGATGCCCTTCTGCCAATGTGAAACCCATATACTGCCGTCTGCATCTTCGATGAATTCGCCACTCACTATGGTTTCCAGCGCGAGGCAACAATGGAGAACTTTGGTGGACAGACTGTCAGTTTGGAATTGCTTGACGGTCTGCAAAATATCATGCCATGCGGAGTGCCCAGTGCGTTGCAGCAAGCATCCAGCAATCTGGTTAACGCCTATAAGCAGACACAGTTGGAACCACATACGGGTATGGGACTGTTCTGTCTGAGTGCCATCATCATAGACCGTGCAGAACCCAGTGAGGCATTGCGCACGAATGTGGCATGGCAGACGGGACTCGACAATCCTATACACCTATTGTCATCAACACAGATATCGGCTTTCCGCAAGGGACAGCCATTGACGGAAGAAACTCTCGTCAAGGGAGAAAGTGGAGCATATCTGTTGGGTACAAACATGACGCTTGCCGCCGGAGAGGAGAAATCGTGGACAATCGTGGCAGATGTCATGAAAGACCAGACCGATATAGTGGCACTGAGAGAAGAGTTGCTCAAAGAGAAAGACATGAAAGCCATCTTGGGCAAAGACCAGGAGGAAGCTACAGTACGACTGGTGCAGCTTGTGGCAAAAGCCGACGGCATTCAGGTGACTGCCGATGAGGCACGCACGGCGCGCCACTTCAGTAACACCATGTTCAACATCATGCGTGGCGGTATTCCTCTTGCCGAAGCCACAACCGACAATCCGCTACCATTGGGCTTCAGCCGTCGTCACGGCGACCCCACACGCCCTTGGAACAAGTTCAACATCAACACTACCGACCCCGTTACGGGTAAGCCCGTGCTTGACTATGAAGGCAACTGGCGTGACATCTTCCAGAACTGGGAGGCGTTGGCTGTATCATACCCGTCTCTGTTGAGTGCCATGATAGACAAGTTCTTGAGCTGTTCGACAGCCGATGGATACAATCCTTATCGTGTTACCAAGGCAGGATTTGACTGGGAAACAGAGGATCCGTCAGACCCGTGGTCGTATATCGGCTATTGGGGCGACCATCAGATTATCTACCTGCTGCGCCTTATGGAAGCAGAAGAGGCACATACACCCGGTTGTCTGGCAAAGCGTCTTGACAAGGCAGAATATCCGTTTGCCAATGTGCCTTATCGCATCAAATCATATAAAGAGATATTGCAGACCCCCAAAGACACTCTTTGTTTCGATGCACCGCTTAGCGACAAACTTAAGAAGGAAATGGCAGTGAATGGGGTAGAGGCTGCCCTGTTGAAGAGAGCCGACGGTACAACGGTGAGAGTATCGCTGTTGGAGAAGATATTGGTGTCGCTATTGGCAAAACTGGCGAACTACATTCCTGACGGCGGTATATGGATGAACACTCAGCGTCCGGAGTGGAACGATGCCAATAACGCTTTGGTTGGTGGCGGTCTGTCGGTTGTGACACTGTGCTACCTGCACCGTGCGTTGAAGTTCTATAGCGACATAGTGGCAGCTGCACCAATAACAGAGTTCGCCATTTCAAACGAAGTGAGTACATGGCTTGCCGATACGCATGTAGCTCTCGGACTTACCGATACGCAGGCAGTGATGGACGCCCTTGGTAAGACTGCAGCGGCTTACAGGCAGAAAGTATATGAACATTCGTTTAGCGAAGGCACGGTGAACGTGCAACGTGCAGACGTGCTTGCTTTCCTTGCAGTTGCCCTTAAAACAGTGGCAAAGAGTATACGCCGCAATCGTCGTAGCGACGGACTGTACCATGCCTATAACATCATGGAACTCTCGCAGGGACGCTTTGCCGGTATACGCCGTCTGCCGGAGATGTTGGAAGGTCAGGTTGCCGTGCTCAGTTCGGGAGTGCTGACAGATGCTGAGGCTTTGGCAGTGCTCGATGCCCTTCGTGCCAGCAAACTGTGGCGAGAAGACCAGCAGAGCTATATGCTATATCCCAATAAAGTGCTGCCGGGCTTCCTTGAGAAGAATTGCCTGCCTGCCGATGCACTGGAACGTTCGCCCCTATTGCAGACGATGGTGGCGGAAGGCGACAAGCGACTGGTGAGCAAGGATGTGTGTGGAGACCTGCACTTCAATGGCACGTTCCGCAATGCGTTCGACCTCTTAACAGCCATGAATGGCGCAGGCGTGCCGGCAGCAGAGCAGGAGAAACTGTTGCAACTCTTTGAAGAGACATTCAACCATAAGGCATTCACCGGACGCAGCGGCACGTTCTATGCCTATGAGGGACTGGGCAGCATCTATTGGCACATGGTGTCTAAGTTGCTGGTAGCTACACAAGAGTGTTATTTCCAGGCATTGGATGCAAACGCCCCGGAGACAGAGGCTTTTGCTAAGCACTATCATGCTATTCTCGAAGGCACGGGTATCCATAAGACTTCCGGCGAGTACGGGGCTTTCGCTACCGATGCCTATTCACACACTCCATGGGAAAAAGGTGCGCGTCAGCCGGGTATGACAGGGCAGGTGAAGGAAGACATCCTCTGTCGTTTCGGTGAACTGGGCGTTCGAGTACGTGATGGCAAGGTCTCGTTCCACCCGACCCTTTTGAAAGACAATGAGTTTTTACCCAATGGCACGTTATCGTTCACCTACTGTGGCGCAAAGATTACATATCATAAAGGTGAGAGCAATGGTATGATGTTGTCTGAAGCAGATAGTGCGCACCTTTTTGCACGTCAACTGAACGAGTTGGATATTATAGTATAGACATTCCGAAACTAAAAAATTAATAATTATGAATACTAAAACATTATTGACAATGGCACTTGCAGCATCTTTTTGTGTGCAGAACGCTTTTTCGCAGACCGGCAACATGAAGGTATGGGAAACCAACTCAGCCGGTGACAAGCTTGCAGAGAAGACAGTATTTGCTCGTGCCAAAAAGAAAGTACTTATCGAAGTGAACAGTAAGGAACAGCGTCAGACGCTTGTCGGTATCGGCGGTTCGTTTACAGAGGCTACGTCATCGCTGCTTGCTCGACTGAGCAAACAGAAGCGGCAGGAAGTAATCGACGCCTACTTCGGTCCCTATGGTTCCCGCTACTCTTTGACTCGCACGCATATTGGTTCGTGCGACTTCTCCAAAGGTCAGTACAGCTATGCCGAGCAGGAGGGCGATACACTGCTCGAACACTTCTCCATAGCCCATGATGAGGCTACGTTGTTGCCCCTTATAAAGGATGCGCAGGCGGTTTCGGCTGACGGCTTCCGCATAGTGGCATCGCCTTGGACAGCCCCACGCTGGATGAAGGACAACAAGAACTACATAGGTGGAGTGCTGTTGCCCGAATATCAAAAGGTGTATGCCAACTATCTGGTGAAATATCTTGAGGCCTACAAGGCTAAGGGGGTTGACATCTGGGCTATGACTCCAGTCAACGAGCCTTATGGTAACAACAACAACAGGGAGAGCATGTACTTCGACCCGGGGTACGAGGCTGCCTTTGTGCGCGACTACATGGGACCTGCCTTTGAGCGCGCCGGTTTTGACAATGTGAAGATTCTGGGATACGACCAGAACCGTCTGGATATTCCGAAATGGGTGGATGCAATGTATGCCGATGAGGCTACGTCCAAGTATTTCGACGGTATTGCAGTTCACTGGTATGAGAGTACGGTGGAGTGGTTTCCCGAGATGTTTGCCTACGCCCACGAGAAAGCACCCAACAAACTGATTATTGAAACAGAGGGATGCTGCGATGCCGAGGTGCCTCATTGGAAAGACGATGCCTGGTACTGGGCATGCGAAGGTACCGACTGGGGTTGGGACTGGGCTCCTGAAGAGCAGAAACATCTGCATCCCAAATATGTACCCGTGTTTCGTTATGCTCGCGACATCATCGGTTGTCTGAACAGCTGGGTTGATGGTTGGATTGACTGGAACATGGTGCTCGACCGGCAGGGTGGTCCTTGCTGGGTGCAGAACTGGTGTCTGGCACCGGTCCTTGCCGATCCCGATACTGATGAGGTGTACTTCACACCCATGTTATGCTATATCCCACTTCAGTCGCTTCCTGCGCCCCGGTGCAAAGGTACTGGGTGTGCAGTGTCAAAGCAAAGAGGTTATGGCTACTGCCGTGCGCAACCCTGACGGCACTATTGCCGTTGTGGTGATGAACCAAGGTAACTGTCCTGCAGCACTCGACCTTGTCATTGACGGCAAACACCATAAGCTGACAATTGCCAAAGAGGCAATTCAAACTGTAGTATTGTTATGAAACCAGTAGCCGTTACCACTACACGCCGCCTGAGCATGGGGCAGAAAATTGCCTATGGCTCGGGCAGCCTTACCAATAACCTGTTGCCCGCAGCACTGGCAATATTCATGTTTTTCCTCGTTACGGGGTTTGGCATGGATCCGTTCCTTGCGGGCTTGTTGGGAGGTATCCCACGTTTCTTCGATGCACTGACTGACCCGATCATGGGATACATCTCCGACAACACCCGCACAGGTTGGGGACGTCGGCGTCCGTACATCTTCGTGGGAGCCATTGTCACCGGAATACTCTTTATCTTGTTGTGGCAGATGAGTCCGGAGAACGGACAGACGTTCAACTTCTGGTACTTCCTTGTCATGTCGCTGCTTTATATCACGGGCAACACTATCTTCAGTACACCGTTCATTGGACTGGGCTATGAAATGTCTGACGACTATAACGAGCGCACACGGCTGATGGGTATCACCAACACCATTGGACAAATAGCCTGGATGATAGTGCCTTGGTTCTGGGCACTTATCTCCAATCCAGACTATATCTTTGCCACACAGGTAGAGGGTGTGCGCAAGTTGTCGATTGTGGTGGCTGCCTTGTGTATCGTTACCGGTATCATGCCGGCTCTCTTCTGTAAGGAACCGCCATTGCCCGCAGACATAAAAGAACGTCCGGGCATTACAGCTGCCGGTATATGGAATGTGGGAACGGATGTGTTCCGCAATTTGGGACAGGTGTTCGGCAACGGTCCGTTCCTACGGTTGTGTGTGGCTACATTCCTTGTCTATAACGGTTTCCAGATGGTGGCATCGTTCAGCAACTACATTATCGTCTACTATATGTTTGACGGTGATTATTCGCTGGCAAACAACTGGCTTACATGGGAGTGGGTGCCCACGTTGTTCCGTTCGGCTTCGGCATGTTTTGCCACTGTCAATGCGCTTATCACTGCCTTCATGGTTATACCGGTAGTCACTTGGATGGCAGGCAAGTGGGGTAAGAAGCAGGCATTCATTATTTCCACACTAATCTCTATCGTTGGTTATGTACTGAAATGGTGGGGCTTCAGCCCAGAGAACCCGTGGCTCATGTTTTTGCCGCTGCCGCTCATGTCGTTTGGTATGGGTGGACTTTTCACTCTGATGATGAGTATGACAGCCGACGTGTGCGACCTCGACGAGCTGCGCAACGGTCTGCCGCGCAAGGAGAGCCAATTCGGAGCTATCTACTGGTGGATGGTCAAGATGGGGCAGTCGCTCGCCCTTGTCTTAGGCGGTGCAATCCTCAAGTGGGTGGCTTTTGACCAGAACGCTGCCGTCCAGACTACAGAGACCCTCACACAGCTGCGACTGGCAGATATCATCGTACCTGCCAGCTCTGCTTTTGTTGCAATCTTTGTCATGATTGGTTATAATCTCACAGAGGAAAAGATGAAGGAAATAAAGGCTGCGCTGAAAGTAAAGAGGTAAGACTGTTTGCAAGCGGTGTTGTTAAGCAAAACTCGAAATGGTATAACTATATCGAGGGTGTGTCAGAGTTCACTATAAGAGAAAATGTGAATTCGTAGAATTCACGTTATATTATCCTTTGTCGTATATTTTCTGCATAATGATATATCCACAGTTAAAGTATAGGTAACTTTGATAAAAAGCATAAAGCGGTTGTCTTCACAGATAACCGCTTTACTTTTCAATAGGTATTAGTTTTTAAGGTAAAAAGATTGTTTTCAGGATAACGATGCAAAGATAGGAAACTTTATTTAAAGTACCAAAACATTTACTTACAATATTTTAGATATTTTACTGTGTGGGAGCACAGTTTTTTGGCGAGCGAGAGTATATTGGACGGAGCCGATTTTGTGATATCCCTTATCCGTTTTCTGTCATTTCGGATATAGCCTCGACCATCTCGGGAGCATCTTTGCAACCGAGCATATAATTCTTTCCATCTTTAAGGGTGACAAGGAAGCAGTCTGATGCTTTGCCATAGTAGGCAAAATACTTGCCGAGATCTCTCTCATGGAACCATCCATACCAGCCGAACCAACCACCGCTGCCACAGATCCTCTTTGCGCCCATGGTAGGAGCGCAGAGCCTTACCTCTGAAATGTCTGACAACGGAATGGATTTAATTCGCAGCGGTCTGTTAACGCTAAGATATTCCTTGTTTATCGAAATGGATAAGGGCATAAAGAATAGAGTTGAGAGGAAAAGCAGGATGATGACCGCTCCAAACACACAAACAGCCCATTCGTTATCAGGCTGTTTCAGTATGTAAGCAAACACGCCGCACATCACTGCGGTGGAGATAGCCGAAATAATCTGGCAATATGAACTGAGTTCTACACGCTTTTTCATTGGATGTCTTTAATATAATGGTTGCTTGGTGCTGTGCTGAAAGTCAAACAAGACTTCAACAGACATAGCAAAGATACAGATAAAAGTCGAGAAACTTATTCTTTCTGTAGGAATATTCTCAATCATAAAGCAATTTTCCGACCGTTTTGATGGAGCTGTTAAGCCGGATGTGAAACCTTTATGCGTACAAAATATCCTTATCGACTAATGTCGCGGATTATATGAATATACCTATTATATATATGAATATACCTATTATATATATAGGTATGTGTTACGTTTCTATCTCATATGCGATACGTTTCTATCTCATATGCGATACATTTCTATCTCATATGCGATACGTTTCTATCTCATATGCGATACGTTTCTATCTCATATGCGATACATTTTTATCTCATATGCGTTACGTTTCCATCTCATATGCGATACATTTCCATAGTATATTCCGCAGAAACCCGTATAGCATGTTTTAAGCTCTCATACACCTTCCATGGGTTGTTTGTAATATAACAAGGAACATAAATTCGACGAATTCATGTTTGATAAATATGCAGAGAGATGCCGGTTCGTAAACGGTCTTTTTTCAAAAGGTGGCATTTCGTCTTCTAAAAGGCGGCGTTTTGGCTTGCAAAAGGTGCCCTTCCAAAGCCTGAAAAGTCACCTTTTGCAAAGCTATATGTAACATTTTGATAATTAATGCTTTATCAATCTGTAATGAACGGATGCTTTTTCCTTGTGCCATTGCATGCGGAATGTATATATATGCAAAGTCTCTTTGCCTGTCTTTCATACTGCTTAAAAAGCAGAAGACAAAAGATTTTTATGTAAAAAGTTTGGCAATGAGAGAAAAAATAACTAATTTTGCAGGCGATTTGGAGGTTCCGTAGCTCAGTTGGATTAGAGCAACGCCCTTCTAAGGCGTGGGTCTAGGGTTCGAATCCCTACGGAATCACTGAGCGAATGTCGGGAAAGTCTTGTATGTCAAGGCTTTCCCTTTTGTTTAAAGGCTTTCCGAATGTTTGCGGGTTCATTCCGGGTCATGGCATATCATGGCGTTTATGCTTGATTTGTACGAAATATTCTACCATTATTCTACCGGACATTCTACCGTTATTATATCAAACGTTGACAATTCTTCAGTCCGTCATTCTGGTTGTTCCCCTTAAAGTGATGCCTGCCGTTGAAACTCTGCACACGTTATGGCTGTGGCTATTGCAACGTTGAGGCTCTCGGCTGTCGGTCTTCCTTCAGGGTAGTTTGGTATGAAGAGCCGCCTGTTTATCTTTGCCGCCACTTTGTCGGATATTCCCTTTCCCTCGTTGCCCATGACAATAATCCCGTTGCGTGTCAGAGGCTGCTTGTATATATTCTTGCCGTCAAGAAAGGTGCCGTACACCGGTGTGTTGTCGGGTATGCTGTCGATGAATGTACACATGTCGGTATATACCACGTTTACTCTGGCGATGCTTCCCATTGTTGCCTGTACAACCTTGGGATTGTAAATGTCGGCAGTGTCGTTGCTGCAGAATATGTTTGTGATGCCGAACCAGTCGGCTATTCTTATTATTGTGCCGAGATTTCCGGGGTCTTGTACTCCGTCAAGGGCAAGACACAACTGTCGGGAAAAGTCGGTTGTTGCATTGCTGTTGTCTATAAAGGGGAATATTCCAAGAACTTTCTGCGGATTTTGAAGAAAACTTATTTTTTTCAGTTCGCTGTCGCTTACCACTATCTCTTCGGGGCATGCGGCACGGTTGTTGGTAGCGAACCACTCTTCAGTGGCAATGATGCGCTTTGGCTTGCAGATATGTAGGAGGTCGCCTACAACTTTCGGACCCTCTGCCACAAAAGCCTTTTCATTGTATCGGTTTTTCTTCAGTTCGAGCGAATGTATGTATTTAGCCAGATTTTTACTTATCATGTTGTTTTCGGTTCTTTTGTGAGCAAAAGTACAAAAAATATATTATTTTTGCAACACTAAAAATGATGAGATAAGTGACAAGAGTGCTTCTGAACATTATACGCCGAACCGTTGTGGTAGTCGCAGTTGTTGTGATGACATCCTGCTCGGCATCCAGATTTATTCCCGAAGGCATGTATATGCTCGACAAGGTGGAGCTTGAGATCGACAACAAGGCTGTTGACGTGTCGTTGCTTGAGCCATATATACGTCAGAAAGAAAATTCCAAGTGGTTCTCGGCATTGAAAGTTCCGCTTGGTACATACGCCCTTGCCGGTGCCGATACAACCAAATGGATAAACCGTACGTTGCGCAAGATGGGTGAAAGTCCTGTTGTTTATGACACATTGCAGGCACAACTGACCTGTGATGATTTGTCCATTGCAGTGGGGAATATGGGATATCTTAATGCGAAAGTGGATGTAGAGACAAGGTTGAAGGGCAAGAACAAGTTGTCTCTGATATACCATGTTACAACAGGCAAGCCTTTTTTCGTACATTCAATACGCCATGATATTCAGGATGACAGTATCGCGGCATTCTTGAAGAACGTCGGGAATTACGGTAGCAAACTCAGGGACGGAAAGCTTTTTAACGTGAATGAGCTTGATGAAGAACGTAAGCTGATAACATCGTTGCTGATGGATAACGGGTATTATCATTTTAACAAGGACTTCATAACTTTTTCCGTAGACTCGGCAAGAGGATCGCAGCTTCTTGACGTGACAATGCACATTCATAAATACCGTGAAGACAACAATTCTTCCGCGATGTTGCATCCCCGCTATTCTATACGCAGCGTGAACTTTTCCGGAGGTGACGACGGTGGAACTCATTTGAGAAACAGCGTATTGAAAGAGAACACTTGGATAGAGGAGGGGAGGCTCTTCAGTTCGCGCGACTTGCAAAGAACATACAACAGTTTCGGTAAGTTGCCGGCGGTTAAATATACGAGTATAAGATTTCAGGAAGTTCCGGACACGGATATGCTTGACTGCAACATACATGTAAGCACCAACAAGCCTAACAGCATAAGTTTTCAACCGGAAGGAACCAATACCGCCGGTGACTTTGGTGCAGCAGTGTCCGTTATGTATGAGAACAGGAATATGTTCAGAGGCGCCGAGACTTTCAGCGTAAGGCTGCGTGGAGCTTTTGAGGCTATAACTGGGCTTGAGGGGTATCAAAACCAGGATTATGAAGAGTATAGTGTTGAGTCTAAGTTGTCTTTTCCGCGATTTGTAGCTCCTTTTCTTCGTTCGTCTTTCCGCAAGAACTCTTCTGCTTCGTCTGAGTTGGCGGTGAGTTATAATATGCAGAACAGACCAGAGTTTCATCGGCGTGTGTTCTCTTCGGCATGGCGTTATCGTTGGAGCAATCTTAAACGTACAAAAAGTTATAAGTTCGACTTGATTGATCTCAATTACATCTATATGCCATGGATCTCGTCCACGTTCAAGGAAGAGTATCTTGACAATGCCGGTAACCGCAATGCTATATTGAGATATAACTATGAAGACCTGTTTATAATGAAGATAGGTTTCGGATATTCTTATACGGGAGACGGCGAGGCATGCAGGATAAATGTAGAGACAGCAGGCAATGTCTTGAACGGGCTGTCGCGCATTGCAGACTTTTCGCGCAACGGTGACGGACAGTACACCTTATTTAATATAGCGTACGCACAGTATGTAAAGGCAGATTTTGACTATACGAAAGTCATCAAGACAGGGGCGTTGTCCAATATCGCATTTCACATCGGTATTGGTGTGGCTTATCCTTATGGCAACAGTTCCGTGCTGCCTTTTGAGAAAAGATATTTTTCCGGAGGTGCAAACTCGGTGAGAGGCTGGAATGTAAGAGGATTGGGACCGGGTAGATTTCGTGGAGTGGACGGTGCCATTGATTTCATCAATCAGACCGGTGATGTCAAGCTCGATTTGAACATGGAATACCGTGTGCCGCTTTTCTGGAAGATATATGGTGCCGCTTTTGTAGATGCCGGTAACATCTGGACTCTCCGTAAATATGAGGAGCAGCCGGGAGGAGAGTTTGATTTCGGTGAGTTCTACAAGCAGATAGCCGTGGCTTACGGTATCGGATTAAGACTGAACTTCGATTATTTCATATTGCGTTTCGATATGGGTATGAAAGCCATAAACCCTGCTTACGAAACGCGTGATGAGCATTATGCAATAGTGCATCCTAAGTTCAGTCGCGACTCGGCTTTCCATTTCGCAGTGGGATTACCTTTTTAACACGCCATTTGCCGTTGTTCTTTATAAGCATGATACGGCATTCCGACTTGTTTGTTATCTTCCCCGTTTCACCGATGTTTTCCTTTACGTAATAGTCGTTTACTACACATTCGGCTTCGGCACAACTGTCGTTTACGAGTACGATGTCTCCCGCTTCGCATGTTGCTGCCGTCTCTTTGTCGCGCAGTGATGTGATGTCTTCTTCGTTGATGTTGGTGGCAACGTAGCTTATTGTCTTTTTCATGTCTTCCGTACACAATTTTACCGCATCGTTAAAACGGTAGTTGAAATAACTGTACGAGAAGTCACTGACAACGGATTTAATGGTTTCCGTCTCGTCGTTACCATTTGTCCTTAACTTGTTGCATGACAGTACGGCTGTAAGTGATAAAAGGAAAAGTATTAAAAAATGATATTTAAATTTCATATTAAAACATTAAAAAAATCGCACAAAGGTAACAAAAAACTTTGGTGTTGTTTTCTTTTATATTTACTTTTGCATTTAAAATCCGATAAAATGCTTAAATTTATATCTTTCGGAAGTGGAAGTTGCGGTAATTGTTATTACCTGTATACGGAAACAGAAGGACTCTTAATAGACTCAGGAATAGGTATCAGGACATTAAAGAAGTTTTTTCATGATTATGGTTGCAACCTTGGTGATGTTGACAATATACTTGTCACACACGACCATGCCGACCATGTCAAGGCTGTAGGTTGCCTGAGCCAGGATTACAATATACCTGTTTATGCCACAGACGAGGTGCATAAAGGCATAGCGTGTAATTATTGCGTACGTAAGAAAGTAATTCCAGATAATATCAGATATATACTTAAAGGTGAGACGTTCGGTCTCGGCTCATTTTCCGTTACACCGTTTGATGTGCCCCATGACAGTCGTGATAATGTAGGTTATAAGATAACTTACGGCGATACGGTTTTCTGTCTTATAACCGATGTGGGACATGTTACTCCCGAGATAGAGAAACATATAGGCGAGGCAGACTATCTGGTGATTGAAGCAAATCATGATGAGGAAATGTTGCTTAACGGTGCTTATCCAAGGCATCTTAAACTGCGGGTGAGCGGTCCGGACGGACATCTCAGCAATAAATCATGTGCAGAAGCTATTGCCCGCAGTGCCACCGATAGGCTTAAGCACGTGTGGCTCTGTCATTTAAGTCAGGAAAACAATCATCCGGAACTGGCGCGCAAGACAGTGGAAATGGTACTTGGTGCAAACGGAATAGCCGTGGGATGCGATTTCTCACTTGATATATTAAAGAGGAAAACCCCTACAGGGATTTTTGAATTGAAATAATTTTATATTACAACAGGTATGATGAATACAATTACAAGAAAACTTTTCCTGTCGGCTGCATTTATGATGTGTGTAAATGCCAATGCACAGATAAATTTGGGCGATATATTGAATAAAGTGAAAGAAACGGTAGAAGCTAAAGGCAATACCGGTGATAATAAAGACGGAGGTTTGCTTTCTTCCCTTACAGGTGTTTTCTCTAAAAATAAGATAGCGACCAAAGAACTTGTCATAGGTACATGGGTATATGAAGAACCGGCAGTTGTGTTCAAAAGCGACAATCTTCTTAAGAAAGCCGGTGGCAAGTTTGCTTCTTCTCTGATAGAAAAGAAGTTGCAGGAAAGACTTGAGAAGTACGGTTTTAAGAAAGGTGATGTCACCATGAGTTTCGACAAGAACGGAAATTTCGAACAGAAACTTCGTGGAAAGTCATTGAAGGGAACCTATACCATTGAAGACAAGAATATTATATTGAAATATGCAGGCAAGGTTTCACAGTTCGTCGGTACTACGCAGATAGACGGAGATTGCCTTCTTATAGTAATGGATGCGTCTAAACTGCTCAAATATGTCAATGCTTTGGGCAAGTATTCCAATGATTCGAGGTTGAAGGCGGCGACATCTCTGCTTGGAAGCATGGACGGAATGGAATGCGGGCTGTTGCTTAAGAAACAGAAATAGACGTTGTAAAATTATATGCTTTAGATGTTGTTTTATGAAAATAAGTTAAAAAGCATGTCGTTTTCACCTTTTATATGCTCCACTACAGATAAAAATAACTAATTTTGCACCGCTATTATGGATTAGTAGCACAATTCAAACCTAAAAATTAATAATTATTTAAAATGGCAACAAAAATCAGATTACAGCGCGGCGGTCGTAAAGGATATGCTTTTTACAGCATAGTGATCGCTGACGTAAGAGCACCACGTGATGGTAAATTTACTGAAAAGATTGGTACTTACAATCCTAACACCAATCCTGCCACAGTAGATTTGGATTTTGACAGAGCTCTTTATTGGGTGGAAACAGGTGCGCAGCCTACAGACACGGCACGCAACATCCTTAAGAGTGAGGGCGTTTACTTGATGAAGCACTTGCGCGGTGGTGTGAAGAAAGGCGCCTTTGACGAGGCTGCAGCACAGAGCAAGTTCGATGCATGGAAAGCAGACAAGGTAAAAGGCTTGGACACTCTCCGCGAGAACGAGGCTAAAGCAAAGAAGGAAGCTTATGCTAAGAACCTTGAAGCAGAGAAGAAAATGAATGAGGCAATAGCCAAGAAAGTTGCAGAGAAGAAAGCTGCCGAGGCAGCGGCTGCAGCTCCTGCTGAAGAGGGTGTAACGGATGCAGCTGAGGATACAGCAGTAGAGGCTTAATAAATCCTTACTCAAAATTGAGAAAGGACAGTGTCGTAAATGAAACACCCCCCGGAAGTTGGACTGGTTAAACATTATCCGGTTCAACTTCCGGGGGGGTGTTTCATTTACGACATTGTCCTACATTTAATAAGCGTTTGATTAAAAACAGACACAGAATCATATAAACAGGTGTGTTATATATGTATACTGTGCTTTCAATGTGTCTCTTTTTTTTAAAGGGAGGGGCAAGGTGTAATTCATATAATTTACGTTATAATATAACGTATGTTCGATGAATTCACGTTAATTTATAAATTGTCAATTATTCATTATTTTGCGCTTTTTCCTTTCTTTTTGATTTTTCATAACCCCGAAATACTGCGATGTTCAGAAAAAAGAAGCTTGTTGGAGTGAAATAACGCCAAAATTCGTGTGCAGACATAATGCATTTGATATCAATGGGTTAAGTGTAAAAGTGAGAAAATGTGCATCATTCGGGATAATAAAGTTGCCTGATTACTATGCGAAAGTTGCCTAATTACGTTCCAAAAGCAGCCATTTTACCCTGCAAAATGCGGCATTTCAGGCGCTAAAGGCACGTTTTTTACTCTCTTTTGGACGTACTTTTAGCAAAAAACGCACGCCTTTTCATCATTTACGACCGCTCTTAACAACTTTTAAAACGTAGAACGCGACTTTCAGATGACGGTTTTGAAATGACAAAATGACACGAAAATTTAATTTAACGTGAATTCAATGAATTCAAAATAACACTATAAAATACAACAATTTTCGCTAATCACAAAACTATCAGACAATTAAAATTCATCGAATTCACGGTAATGAAGTTATCTAAACTTTTATGAGATTCAATATTTGCCTTTATTTTTTGAGGGTGTTTTTGCACTTGAAGAGGGAGTGTAGCGGGCTGCTCGACCTATGAAAAGGTAAAAACAAATCAAAAAGAAAGGTAAAGATTGGATTTAGAAGATATAAAAGTTTAAGATTTTTATTCGTCATAAAAGTTTAGATGACTTCAATATATAAAACTTGCAAAAGCCAAAAGTTTCTTAAAATATGTATCGGCGGTGCTTTTTTAATATTATTTAGTTGCTAATTTTCGGCTGTCATTTATTATTATTGTATTTTTGCGTCCAAAATTCAGAACTAAAAAAGTATAATTATGGCAGAATCTATAGACATTCGCGAACTGAACATAAGAATAGAGCAGCAAAGCGCCTTTATAACAAGTTTGGTCAATGGCATGAGAAACGTCATTGTTGGGCAGAAACACCTTATAGACTCTTTGCTGATAGGTATGCTTAGCGACGGGCATATTCTGCTTGAAGGTGTGCCGGGACTTGCAAAGACATTGGCAATCAAGACCTTGGCACAACTCATAGACTTGGACTACAGCCGCATACAGTTTACGCCGGATCTTCTTCCTGCCGATGTTATCGGTACGATGGTCTATTCACAGAAGGACGAAAACTTCCAGGTGAAGAAAGGACCGGTATTTGCCAACTTCATTCTGGCAGACGAAATAAACCGTGCACCGGCGAAAGTGCAGAGTGCATTGCTCGAAGCCATGCAGGAACATCAGACCACTATCGGCAACAATACCTTTGAGTTGCCTGTTCCTTTCCTTGTTATGGCTACGCAGAACCCTATTGAGCAGGAAGGCACATATCCGCTTCCGGAAGCGCAGATGGACCGTTTCATGTTGAAAGTCATAATAGACTATCCCACATTGGAAGAGGAAAAACTCATTATACGTCAGAACCTTGGCGGAACTTTCAATATTCCCGCGCCTGTAACCACAGCACAGGAAATCATCAAGGCACGTGAGATTGTGCGTATGGTCTATATCGACGAGAAGATAGAGCAATATATTGCCGACATCGTATTTGCCACCCGCTATCCGGAACGCTATGGACTGGAGGATCTTAAGGATATGATATCTTTCGGCGGAAGTCCGCGTGCCAGCATCAATCTTGCCAAGGCAGCCCGTGCATACGCCTTCATAAAGCATCGCGGATATGTGGTGCCTGAAGACATACGCGCCGTTGCACATGATGTGTTGCGTCATCGTATAGGACTTTCTTACGAGGCAGAGGCAAATAATGTTTCGAGTGAAGAGATAATAAGCCGGATAATAAACAAAGTGGAGGTTCCTTAATGGATACTTCGGATATATTGAAAAAGGTCCGTAAAATCGAGATAAAGACCCGCCGGCTGAGCAACAACATCTTTGCCGGTCAGTATCACTCGGCTTTTAAGGGGCGCGGTATGGCATTCTCGGAAGTGCGCGAATACCAGTATGGCGATGATGTGCGTGACATAGACTGGAATGTCACGGCGCGTTTTCATAAGCCCTACGTAAAGGTGTTCGAAGAGGAGCGCGAGCTGACAGTGATGCTTCTTATTGATGTCAGCGGCTCTCTTGATTTCGGTACATCAGGACGGTTGAAGAAAGATGTTGTGACAGAACTTGCCGCAACGTTGGCTTTCAGTGCCATACAGAATAACGACAAGATTGGAGTTATCTTCTTTTCAGACCGTATAGAGAAATATATCCCGCCCAAGAAAGGCAAAACGCACATTCTATATATCATTCGCGAGATGCTCGATTTCAGTCCGCAGAGCCGGAAAACCGACATCAACAAAGCATTGGAGTTCCTTCTGAGGGTGGCAAAACGCAAGTGTACCACTTTCCTCATCAGCGACTTTTATGCCCGCAACGATTTTAAAGACGCGATAACCATCTGTAACCGCAAGCACGACCTTGTGGCAATACAGGTGTATGACAAAAGTGCGAAAGAGCTTCCTAATATAGGACTGATGAAGGTTGTGGACGCCGAGACAGGTCATGAAATGTTTATAGACACCGGAAGCCGGCGACTGAGACAGGCACATGCACAGTATTGGGCAGACCGTCAGGCAGCCCTGAAAGATATTTTCAACAAAAGTAACACCGACAACATCTCCGTTGCTACAGACGGAGACTTTGTCAAACCGCTGTTACAGTTGTTTGCTATGAGGAGCTGAATATGAAGAAAACAATATTTATATTGTCAATGATATTTGCGGTGCTCACTGCCGCAGCCCGTGTTTCGGTAGTGTCGCAGATAGACCCTATCGAGATATTGGTGGGAGAGCAGGCAACCGTAACGCTCAATGTCACGATAAAGAAAGGTCAGAAACTGATGTTTCCCGACATCCAGCCTTCCCGTTTTATTGTTCCGGGTGTAGAGGTTGTCGAGGTGTCATCGGCGGACACGTCAAGTCTTGACAATGATATGATATCGGTATCGAAAAGATATACCATAACATCGTTTGACGAGAAATTATATTATCTGCCACCAATGCAGGTTGTTGTTGACGGTAAAAAATATGTAAGCCGCAATCTTGCCCTTAAAGTGCTTACGATACCGGTGGATACGCTGCATTCAAATCAGTTCTTTCCGCCCGATGACGTGCAGAACCCGCCTTTTATGCTGAGCGAATGGCGTGGTCCGTTTTGGTTGTCGATAGCATTTGTTATATGTCTGGCAGTTATCGCATATCTTTTTGTTTGTCTCCGCAACCGTAAACCGATAATTCCGGCAGTCCGCTTTACAAAGAGAGTGCTCCCGCATAAGCGTGCTCTTGATGCCATAGACCGCATTAAGGAGAGCAAAATGTCAAATTCGGAAGACCAGAAGACATACTATACGCAGCTTACCGATACGCTCCGCAAATATATAGAAGAGCGCTTCGGCTTCAATGCCATGGAGATGACTACGACCGAGATTATTGAAAACCTGCGCCAAGCGGGCGACAGCAAGATGACAGACGAACTGAAACAACTTTTTACCACTGCCGATCTTGTTAAGTTTGCCAGACATTCGGCGCTTATCAATGAGAACGATGCCAACCTTCTGCATGCGATAGAGTTTATAAACACTACAAAAACAGATGATAACATACAAATGGAAGAACGCGTGAAACCCGCTCTTACACAGCAGCAGGTACAGAGCATGCGTGCCCGTACTGTAATAAAATATGTTCTTGTGTGTGTGTCGGTTATAGCCGTTGCTGTGATTATATATGTCGCATACCATTTATATATGTTATTGATGTAGAGCCTATGGAGTTTGCAAATAAAGAATATCTGTTCCTGCTTCTGCTGTTGATACCGTATATAGTATGGTATCTGCTATACAAGAAGAATGCCGAGCCATCCTTGCGCATGAGTGATACGTTTGCCTATCAGTATGCTCACAAAAGCTGGCGTGTGAGGATGATACACGTTCCGTTTGCATTACGTGTGATAACTTTCGTCATGCTTATACTTGTACTTGCACGTCCGCAGAGGCACAATGCGTGGAACAGCCGCAATGTAGAAGGTATAGATATCATGCTTGTCATGGATGTGTCGACAAGTATGCTTACGGAGGACCTTAAACCCAACAGAATAGAGGCTGCAAAGAATGTTGCGTCGGAATTCATATCAGGGCGTCCGGACGACAACATCGGTCTTACGATATTTGCAGGTGAAGCATTCACACAGTGTCCCATGACCACAGACCACCAGTCTCTGTTAAGTTTATTACACAATGTAAATGCGGATATTGTGCAGCGCGGACTTATAGAAGACGGAACAGCCATAGGCATGGGACTTGTAAATGCCGTGAGCCGTCTTAAAGACCGCAAGACCAAGAGCCGTGTAGTGATACTGCTTACCGACGGAAGCAATAACCGCGGTGACATATCGCCGATGACTGCTGCCGATATAGCAAGAAGTCTCGGTATAAGGGTCTATACCATTGCCGTGGGATCGAACAAGCCTGCACCTTATCCGGTGTATGTTGCCGGAACCAAACAGTATGTTAACATGCGTGTGGACATAGACCCGCAGACACTGGGACAAATAGCTTCGGTTACGGACGGTAATTTCTACCGTGCTACAAACACGGCGGAACTGAAACAGATATATAAGGATATAGATGAGCTGGAGAAAACGAAGATGAGCGTAAAGAAGTACAGAAAAAAGTATGAGGCATATCAGCCGTTTGCCATAATAGCCGTAATATCCTTGCTGCTTGAGGTGTTTATGAGAACTGTGGTTCTTAGACGTATTCCATAATAACGAAAGAAGAGATGTTCAGATTTGAAAGTCCTGCATATTTATTCCTGCTATTGCTGATACCCTTGTTGGCAACGGCATACTTTATTGCCATGCGCAACCGCATGAAAAGACTTCGTAAGTTTGGCGATATACAGCTGCTGAAGATGCTCATGCCGGATTATTCGGCATCGCGTCCCATGCTTAAATTCATACTTATGCTTGTCGCGTTGGCATTGATTGTTGTTGCGTTGGCACGTCCCCAGTTCGGTACAAAGATTACAAATGAGAAACGTAGCGGAATAGAACTTGTAATAGCCCTCGATATAAGCAACTCTATGCTTGCCGAAGACGTTACACCCTCGCGTCTTGACAAGAGTAAATTGCTGGTGGAGAACATTGTAGATAAGTTCCATAATGACAAGATAGCCCTTGTTGTCTTTGCCGGTGACGCATTTGTACAGCTCCCCATTACCAGTGACTATGTGTCTGCAAAGATGTTCATGAACAGCATCACGCCGTCGCTCATAACCACTCAGGGAACAGACATTGCAAGAGCAATAGATGTGTCACGGCACAGTTTTACAAAAGATGAGAATGTAGGGCGTGCCATAATGGTGATAACCGATGGTGAAGACCACGAGGGCGGGGCAGTAGAAGCTGCAAAGGCTGCAGCAAAAGACGGTGTTAACATATTTGTTGTCGGTGTGGGAAGCCCCGGCGGAAGTGTCATTCCCGACGGTTCGGGCGGATATATAAAGGATAATACGGGACAGACGGTGATGTCGCGTATTAATGAAGACATGTGCAAGGAGGTTGCCATGGCAGGAGGAGGCTTGTATATAAACCTTGACAATACAAGTTCTGCACGCGACAGACTCGATGCGGAGCTTGGCAAGTTGCAGAAAGGCGATGTGTCGTCTGTGATTTACAGTGAGTATGACGAACAGTTTCAGGCTTTTATCCTGTTGGCAATTGTTGTCCTTATATTGGAAATATGTTTGCTTGAGACAAAAGGAAGACTGTTTGAGAGACTGAATGTCTTCAGCAGAAAGGGGAATGCTGCAAAGATACTGCTTGCTTTATTCATGATATCCGTATCTTCTGGAGTTTCGGCACAAAGTGACAGATATGACATACGTAAGGGTAACAGACAGTACCGTATGCATGACTATGAGCAGGCGGAAGTGGAATACCGCAAGTCTGTGGCACATAATCCGAGGAATGCACAGGCTGTATATAATCTTGGCTGTGCACTGATGATGCAGCAGAAAGACTCTGCCGCCATAAAGATGTTCCTTCAGTCGGGGCAGATGGAGAAAAACAAGTTGCGCAAATCAATGTCTTTTCATAATATTGGGGCTATATTCCAGAAGAATGGTATTTATTCCAATGCGATAGAAGCTTATAAGGAGGCTTTGAGAAACAATCCGTCAAACGATGAGACGCGGTATAATCTTGTCTTGTGCAAGCGGTTGCAGAAGACAAGACCCCAGAAAAACGGCGGTGGCAACAACAGTCAGAACGACAAGAATAAGGATAATAAAAAGGACAACAAGGACAAGAGCGACGATAAAAATCAAAATAAAGAAGAAAAGCGGCAGGACAACAAGATGAGCAAGGAGAATGCCGAACGGTTGCTCGATGCTGCCATACAGAATGAGAAGAATACGCAGCAGCGTCTGAAAAAGGCGTCTGCACAGCCACGTTCACGCAGATTGCAAAAGAATTGGTAGAGACTATGATGAAAAAGAATATATTATTATATCTGTTATTGATAATATCCGTGACAACCGGTGCACAGACTCTTTCGGTCAGTGTGCCGTCGCATGTGTCGGTGGGAGAAAACTTCAGACTGTCATATACAATAAGTTCACATAATGTCAAGGACTTCCGTGTAGGCAGAATACCGCGACAATTGGAGCTGATAATCGGTCCTAACATGTCGTCACAGTCGAGTATACAGATGGTTAACGGACATGCAAGCAGCAGTTCATCCGTAACATATACATATATATTATGTGCAACGAAGAACGGTTCGTTTGTCATACCGCCGGCCTATGTCAATGTCAATGGAAAAACGGTGGCATCAAATGCTGTGAAGATAAATGTTTCGGGAACTGCGCCGAAGACCAACGGCGCACCGAGAATGCATGATGATTCGCATGGAGATCTACGCGTGGACAATTCAGGAACGGCGATTAAAGGCAGCGACTTGTTCATGAAGGTTACTGCAAACAAGAGGCGTGTGCATGAGCAAGAACCGGTATTGCTTACTTATAAGGTCTATACTTTGGTAGAGTTGACGCAACTCGAAGGAAAGATGCCCGACCTTACGGGTTTTCATACGCAGGAAGTGGAATTGCCGAGACAGAAGTCATATTCGGTGGAGCGTGTTAACGGGCGTCCATACCGCTGTGTCACATGGAGCCAGTATGTTATGTATCCGCAGATGACAGGAAAATTGGAGATACCTTCCATAATCTTTAAGGGTACAGTGATACAGCAGAACAGGAATATAGATCCTTATGAAGCCTTCTTTAACGGCGGTTCCGGATATACCGAAGTTAAACGTGCGATAAGGGCACCCGGACTTTCTGTGCAGGTAGATCCGCTGCCTTCGCGCCCGGCGGGCTTTTCCGGTGGCGTTGGAAAGTTTAACATAAGTGCACAAATAAACAAGGAAGATGTAAAATCGGGCGAAACGGTAAATATACGTGTGGTTATAGGTGGCAATGGTAACCTGAAACTTATTAAACAGCCGGAAATAAATTTCCCGAAAGACTTTGATACTTATGACGCTAAGATTACGGATAAGACGAAACTTACGGGAAATGGTGTGGAAGGTCACATGATATATGATTTTATGGCTGTGCCACGTAATACGGGCGAATATGTAATACCACCCGTTTCGTTTATATATTATGACACGGGCACAAACTCTTATAAGACGATATATACTCAGAAACTTAATCTGAAGGTTACGAAAGGTTTCGGTGCCGTAGGCGGTTCGGTATCCGATTATACAAATAATCTGAAAAACAAGGATATACGTCCGATAAAGCAGGGATATGCCAATAAGCATGCCAATAACGTGAACTTTTATGGAACCTCAACCTACTGGACGGTGCTTGGATGTCTGTTCTTGGGCTTTATTGTACTGCTGGTGGCTTTCCGCAAGCGTGCACTTGACAATGCGGATGTTGTACGTCTTCGTGGAAAACGGGCAAATAAGATTGCCATGAAACGCCTGCGTACAGCACATAGGCTTATGATAAGCGGAAATGATGCCGACTTCTATGATGAAGTGTTGCATGCACTCTGGGGATATATAGGTGACAAACTTAATATTCCGGTGGAAAAACTTTCAAGGGAGAATATAGCGGAAAAGCTGGCAGAGAAACATGTAGATGATAACACAACGGAACAGTTTATCGCAGCATTGGATGAATGTGAGTATGAGAGATATGCTCCAGGCGATGCGGTTGGAAATATGGGAAGGACATACGAGACGGCAAAAACAGCTATTGTAAATATAGAGAGTGTTATGAAATCATCGTTTAAAAGACCGAAGTGGTTTGCCGTAGTCTTACTTATGCTGTTGTTCAGCCCTGTTGCAGGTTATGGCGTTGAGAAGAACAATACTGATATAGAGTATTCAAAGGGAAACTATCAGCGTGCCATAAAGGACTATGAGGCACTGTTGCAGAAAGGACCGAGTTCGGATATATATTATAATCTTGGCAATGCCTATTATCGTACGGACAACATAACGCGTGCTGTCCTGAACTATGAGCGTGCTCTTTTGTTTTCGCCCGGTGATAAGGACATTGCCTTCAATTTGCAAATGGCGCGTTCAAAAACTATTGATAAGATAACACCTAAGTCTGAAATGTTCTTTGTTACTTGGTATCGTGCTCTTGTAAATATGATAACGGCAGACTCATGGGCTGTTGTTGCAGTTGTAAGCATAGCATTGGCACTGCTTTTTGTGCTGCTTTATCTGTTTTCGTCTTCTACACTTTATCGAAAGATAGGCTTTTTCAGCTCGCTGTCTTGTTTTTTACTGTTTGTATTGGCTAATGTCTTTGCATGGCAACAGAAGCAGTTGCTGACAAAACGCAATGGGGCAATCGTCATGTCGCAGTCGGCTGTGATAAAAAGTACGCCGTCAAAGGGAGGAAAAGATCTTTTTATCATACATGAGGGTACACGTGTGGATGTTACGGATTCCACAATGAAAGATTGGAAGAATGTTCGTCTTGCTGATGGGCGTGAAGGTTGGATACTCAGTTCCCAGATAGAGATGATATAAAAACGGGATATGCGGGAACTTTGCAACATAGACAACAGATTGCTTGAGTTTTTCAATGGAAGCGATTTGAGTATAATAGACACATTGGCGGTTACACTTACTTCGGGTGTTTTGTGGATACCGCTTTATATGTCGTTGCTTTATGTTGTCATAAAAAACAATGACACAATGTCGCAGATACTGCTTTCTGTAGGTTGTGCTTTGCTTTGTGTGATGATAACAGCCTGTGTGGGAGAACTGATTGTAAAACCTTTGGTTGGTAGATTGCGTCCATGCAATGACCCGTTGGTGAGGCTTGACATTGATATAGTAAGAGGCGTTTGCCCTAAAAGTTTCAGTTTCTTTTCATCTCATGCAGCCAATACCTTTGGGCTGGCGATATTCTTCTCATGTCTTGTTCGCAGCCGTTTGTTGACATATGCGTTGGTAGCATGGTCGTTTGTCAATTGTTGGACACGCCTTTATCTTGGCGTGCATTATTTTTCAGATGTTATCTGTGGTCTGCTGTTCGGCGGTTTAACCGGCTATTTTATTTATCTTCTTTATCGTAGGGCTTATCTACGGATGTCTGCACGTACATCTTGTGGCTGTGCAGGTGGATATACAAGTAGCGGATATGCCGTTACAGACGTGGACCTTATTATAAACGTTTTGGCTTTCACGCTGTGCTTTAGCGTGATAAGAGCTTTGATGCAATAAATATAAAATGGATACAAAACACATAAAGATCAATGACTATAACTATCTTCTGCCTGACGACAGGATTGCGAAGTTTCCCGTTAGGCAGCGTGACAGGAGTAAACTTCTTGTCTATAGAAAGGGTGATATAACCGAGGATGTTTTCTATAAAATATCAGATTATATTCCATCCGGTGCTCTTATGGTGTTCAATAATACAAAGGTTATACAGGCCCGTATGCACTTTAGGAAAGAAACCGGGGCGCTTATAGAAATATTTCTGCTTGAGCCGGTTGTACCTGCAGACTACGAACTGATGTTCCAGACAACGGGACGCTGTTCATGGCTTTGCATGATCGGCAACCTTAAGAAGTGGAAAACAGGTAATCTGAGCATTGAACTTGATATCAATGGCAAGCCTGTCATGCTTACCGCAACGCGTGGAAATGAGATAGGAACGAGTCATTGGGTTGATTTCGAATGGGACAATTCCGAAATATCTTTCTCAGAAATAATAGACAGCGCCGGCGAACTCCCCATTCCGCCGTATCTTAACCGTGACACGCAGGAGAGTGACAAGACGACTTATCAGACGGTTTATTCGAAGATAAAGGGAAGTGTCGCCGCGCCTACGGCCGGACTTCATTTCACTGACGATGTACTGAGGTCATTGGACGACTGTGGAGTTCAGCGCGATGAGATAACGTTGCATGTGGGTGCCGGAACTTTCAAGCCGGTAAAGAGCGATGAGATAGAAGGTCATGACATGCATACGGAATATATATCGGTACACCGTTCTACTCTTGAAAATCTTCTTTGTCATGGTACCGCAGCCATAGCTGTAGGTACAACGAGTGTCCGCACGCTGGAAAGTCTCTATTATATAGGAGTACATCTTGGCAGTGGTAACGAAATAACGGAAAACAGTTTTCATGTAAAGCAGTGGGAACCATATAACGGTGAATGCGATGTGACGCCGGAGGATGCCATACGTAATATTATAGCGTGGTTGGATGCCAACGGTGTGAATGTTCTCCATGGCAGTACGCAGATAATAATCGCACCCGGATATGAATATAAGATTGTAAAAATGCTGGTAACCAACTTTCATCAGCCGCAAAGTACATTGCTTCTGCTTGTAAGCGCTTTTGTTAATGGCGACTGGAGACGCATATATGACTATGCACTGAGTCACGATTTCCGCTTCTTAAGTTATGGTGACAGTTCATTATTGATACCGTAAAAAATATAAAACAATGAAAATAGGAGATAAAGTAAGGTTTCTTAGCGATACGGGAGGCGGCAAGGTCGCCGGTTTTCAAGGGAAGAATATTGTTCTGGTGGAAGACAGCGATGGCTTTCAGATACCAACGCCTATAAATGAAGTTGTGGTTGTAGAAGAAGATAATTATACAACAGGCTTTTCGGAGATGCCTGTATCTGCTGTTACGAACGATGACGAAGACTACGATCCCGCAGACCGTCCTGTAACGTTCAAGGCAAAGCCCATGGAGTATAAGGGCGGTGACAGACTTTCTGTTTATTTGGCTTTTGTTCCGGTAAACATAAAAGAAATGTCCAAGACATCGTTTGAAGCATATCTCATAAATGACAGCAACTATTATATCAGTTTTGCATATATGTCTCAGACAACCGACGGCTGGACATTGCGTGCTATGGGTGAGATAGAGCCTAATACAAAGGAGTATGTGGAGAAGTTCGGTTTTGACATGCTTGGAGATATGGAGCATGTTGCCGTTCAGTTTGTGGCATATAAACGCGACAAGTCATTTGCGATGAAGCCGGCAGTGGATGCGCGTCTGCGTATAGACGCGGTGAAGTTCTATAAGCGCCATTCTTTCACGGAAAACGATTTTTTTGATGAAGACGCCATGGTATATACGGTGATAGAGAATGATACCGTTGCACATCCGCTTGTAATCGATACAAAAAAGATTGAGGCGGAGATGATGAAAACTGTACATAGGGAAGATGCAACGAAAGGTCATGACATGCCGGCACGTAAAAGAACAAAGGACAATATTATAGTGGTGGATCTTCATGCAACAGAGTTGCTTGAGACCACTGCGGGCATGTCGTCAGGCGATATATTGAACTATCAGTTGGATGTGTTTCGTAAGACTCTTGATGAGCATCGCATGGAAAAAGGAGCAAGAATTGTTTTCATTCATGGCAAGGGAGAAGGTGTTTTGCGTAGTGCTCTCGTAAAGGAACTGCGGTATAAATATAAAAAATATCCTTTTCAGGATGCCTCTTTCCGTGAGTATGGTTACGGTGCTACACAGGTAACGATAAAATAATATCACTCGTTAATCATAAGCTGAGTGGATGTAGTAGGTGAATAATAAAGCCAACTCTGTGTCTACTGCTTGATATCTAACATATAACATTAAAAAATATAACATATACTTGTATGCAGTATGGATATATAAAAGTGGCGGCGGCTGTTCCGTCTGTAAAGGTGGCGGACTGTCTTTACAATGTCAGACAGACGGAAACACTTATAGCCCAGGCAGAGGGTAGGGGAGTGGAGATCATCGTTTTTCCTGAATTAGGCTTGACCGGATATACATGTCAGGATCTTTTCCGTCAAAATCTTTTGCTTGAACAGGCCGAGGCAGCAGTGATTATGCTGCTTGATTTTACACGCAATCTGGATATCATAAGCATTGTGGGTGTGCCGGTGTCTGTAAACAACCGTCTGCTCAACTGTGCCGTGGTAATACAAAAGGGTGATATTCTTGGTATCGTACCTAAGACATGGTTGCCCAATTACAATGAGTTTTATGAAAAGAGGTGGTTCGTATCTTCACTTGATATAAATGATACGGATATACGTTTTGCCGGCAATAAGGTTCATGTATATGCCGGTCCGGCTATATTCCGTACATGTGACGGTGTTCAGTTCGGCATAGAAATATGCGAGGACTTGTGGGCTCCTGTTCCGCCAAGCAGCCGGCTTGCCACTGCCGGTGCCGATATTATATTCAACCTTTCGGCAAGTGATGAGCTTGTAGGCAAGCATGATTATCTTAAATCATTGCTTGCCCAGCAGAGCGCCCGTACTATATCGGGCTATGTTTATAGCAGTTGCGGATTTGGAGAAAGTACGCAAGATGTTGTCTATGGCGGCAATGCTATGATATACGAGAACGGATGTATTGTGGAAGAAGGAAACCGTTTCAGTATCAAGCCGCAACTGGTGGTTTCACAGATAGATGTGGAAAAACTGCGTGGAGAGCGACGTATGAATACAACGTTTACCGGATTGCCCGATGCTGTATCTCCTGTTTTCATTGATGCACATTCTGTGGCACAGTGTGATTTCGAGTTGTTGCGCAGCGTCTCACCGCATCCTTTTATTCCTTCATCAGGAGATATGGCACACAATTGTGAGGATATATTGTCTGTACAGGCAGCAGGACTTGGCAAGAGACTTGTACATACAAAATGCCGTACAGTGGTAGTAGGCATAAGCGGTGGATTGGACAGCACGCTTGCATTGTTGATATGTGTCAGAACGTTTGACATGTTGGACATACCGCGTAAAAATATTATTGGAGTTACCATGCCCGGTTTCGGAACAACAGACAGGACATACAACAATGCTTTGAGCCTTATGGAAAGTCTGGGTGTTACAATACATGAGATAAATATTGCTGCCTCGGTTCGACAGCATTTTAGCGATATCGGTCATGATGAGGCTGTACACGATGTGACATACGAAAACAGTCAGGCACGCGAGCGTACACAGATATTGATGGATCTTGGCAATAAACTTGGCGGCATTGTGATAGGTACGGGCGACCTTTCGGAACTTGCACTTGGCTGGGCTACATACAACGGTGATCACATGAGCATGTATGGTGTCAATGCAGGTGTGCCTAAGACGCTTGTGAAATATCTTGTACGTTACATAGCAGAGCATGATGTCGACGATAAGTCAAAGGCAACGCTTATTGACATTATCGATACGCCGATAAGTCCGGAACTCATTCCGGCTGCCGATAATGGAGAGATAAAGCAGAAAACGGAAGACCTGGTGGGACCTTACGAACTGCATGACTTTTTCCTGTACCATCTTTTACGTTTCGGTTTCCGTCCTGCCAAACTGTTCATGTTGGCATGTCACGCTTTCAACGGCTCTGTCTCGGGTGCTCAGGTATACGATGATGAAACAATAAAGAAATGGCTTACAACGTTCGTGCGCCGTTTCTTCAACCAGCAGTTCAAGCGTTCGTGCCTTCCGGATGGTCCTAAGGTGGGCAGTGTTAGCCTTAGTCCGCGCGGTGACTGGCGTATGCCGAGCGATGCAGACAGCAGCATGTGGCTGAGCGAGTGTGAAAAGCTTTGATTGCCATGCAGTGTGTTTATGACATGCGCATTAATATCCACAGTGCAATATAAATAGCAAAACAGCGTTATATCATTGATGAAACTTATTGTAAAAATCGCTTTTTTTATACTGTCGGTGTCAATACTGACAGCTTGTATCGATGATGACTCATTCAGTATGTCGCCATCAAATATCCTTACATTCTCGACAGATACCGTCAGTATGGATACTGTTTTCTCACGTGTTCCGTCTTCCACCAAGAAGTTTTGGGTATACAATCGGTCGGGTGATGGTATACGCTGTGTCAATGTAAGGCAGGCAAATGGCAATCAAACCGGTTTCAGGGTTAATGTGGATGGTGTATACCTTAGTCCATCTGCCGGTTTTCAGACATCAGACGTGGAGATACGCAAGAATGACAGTATATGTGTTTTCGTTGAACTGACATCTCCTGAGAACGGACGTGAGGGACCGCAGTGGCATGAAGATGAATTGGTATTCATGTTGGAAAGCGGTGTGGAGCAGAGAGTAAATCTTTGCGCCTATACATGGGACGCCGAAATGTGGCGGGATGTAAAGATAAGTGAGGATACGCGGATAGAAAATGTAGGTAAACCTATAATTGTTTATGGAGGGCTTACTGTTGACAGTCTTGTAACGCTCGAGATAGATGCGGGAACTGTGATGTATTTTCATAATGATGCCGGTATAGATGTTTACGGTACGTTGAAGATTTCCGGTGAACCCGGTAATAATGTGGTCTTACGTTGTGATAGAACGGACAAGATGTTTGATTATCTGCCTTATGATATGGTGAGTGGAATGTGGCAAGGGATAAAATTACATTCCTCATCGTATGGCAATGAGTTTGATTATGCTGACATACATGGCACATTCGATGGCATTGTATGTGAATCTTCAGATATAGAGCGCACCAAGTTGCGACTTAATAACAGTACTGTACACAATTGTCAGGGATATGGATTGAGAACGGTTAATTGTAAGGTTGATGTGAATAACTGTCAGATAACCAATACACTTGGTGACTGTGTGTCGGTTTGTGGAGGAAGCGTGTCTCTGGTAAACTGTACAGTTGCACAGTTCTATCCTTTTGATGCAAGACGTGGTGCAGCACTCAGTTTTACCAATAGTGACGGGGATAATGATTATCCGCTTCTTCGTATGGACTGTATCAACACAATTGTAACTGGATATGCCGATGATGTTGTATTCGGATCTAATGTAGAAGACGAAACGGTTCCATATAATTACAGTTTCATAAACTGTGTGTTGAGGACAGAAAAACCGACCGAAGATAATGGGCATATTATTAATGTAATATGGGAAGGAGCCGGTAGGGATGGCAATAAAGACGACAATGCCGATGACACCATCGAAGGTGAGAAACATTTCCGCCTTGTAGACGGGGACAGACAGCGTTATGACTTTCATCTTGCAGAAGGTTCGACGGCAATAGGAAATGCCAATGCAGACTATCTTTCTCCTGTCGACCGTGACGGTATTCCGCGTGATGGACGGAACGATATAGGATGCTATGTTTTCATCAATGAAGAAGAATGATTTAGAATTTAATACCGAATTCACTGTTAATGTCATGATTTGAAGATAACATTATAAGTAGTAAACTCAATTCCGCATTTACAGATAATATATATAAGTTCAATTTAGAATATCTGCTTATTATGAAAGAGATAGTATTGAAGTCAACCTTGAGACAATATCGCCTTGATGAACTCTCTGACGGCGAACAGATATTGATACGTAAGGCTATTGAAGCTACAGACAATGCCTATGTGCCATATTCACATTTTCATGTCGGAGCAGCCTTGATGCTGGCAGACGGCACAGTCTTTATCGGTGCCAATCAGGAGAATGCAGCGTTCCCCGTTACGTTGTGTGCCGAGCGTTCCGCCATTTTTGCAGCCCAATCACAGTGCCCATCGCAACCAATAACGGCTTTAGCCATTGCTGCCCGTAACAAGGACGGGTTGTTGCATGACCCCATAACACCATGCGGATCGTGCCGTCAGGTAATACTTGAGATGGAACAACGTTACGGTCAGCCGGTCAAAATATATCTTTACGGCACGTCCGGCATATATGTGATAAACAGTGTAAAGGATATTCTTCCGTTATCATTTGTGGATGATGGAAAATTGTAGAGTCCAACTTCCGGGGCAGTTCAGTTTTAACACAGTTCCTTTTTGGTTTTGTAAAATTCCTCGTATTGCCGTGCCACCTTTATATAGTCGTGGTGTTTCCTGATGTATTCCACACTCTGTTTCTTCAGCAAAGGAATTGTTTCAGGATGTGTCACGAGTTGTTCAAGACATTTGAATACACTGTCTTGGTCGGGTGTTGCATTTACAATAGGGCGCAGTTCCTTTTCATTTATGATGTCATAGTTTTCCTTTTCACCTCCTCCTACAACTATAATTCCCTTTGACATGGCAAGCAGGGCATTCATTGCCGGAGTGTAGCTGTACAGTTGGTCAAGGATAATGTCGCTGCTGTTCATCAGTTTTTTGTATTCGTTAAACGGAACGGACTCGGTCCTTATGATTTCCACTTTGTCCGGATACTTGTCCTTAATGTCCATTGCGGCACGCAGCATGATGTCCGTTCCTTTATATTCATTGCGTGCTTTGTTTATTCCGATGAATATTCTGACGGGATATGTAAAACTGTCGGTTATGGACGGGAATTCTTGTTTTATCGGAAACGGGATGAATGTTGTCTTTTTGGGAAATGCCTGATTGTAACATACCCAGTATTCGTATAGCCCTGTTATTATTCCGTCGCAGTCTTTTGCAATATATCTGTTCAGTTTCTCCTTTGCCGTGCCCATCCAGTCCGCACGTTCCTTCATGGCATTGACATCGTTGCGCAACTCGTTTCCAAAGTTAAAGTCACTGTATCTTAAAGGTTTGTCGTTAACACATGTGTTGACCCAATACCAATCCATGCCATATCCTCCGAGAAACACTCTTCTGTTGTGTTTGCGCAGATATTTGTATATGCCGAATATCCTTTCTGCCTTTATTTCAAGAAACATGGGATTTATCAGCTGTACCACGTCATATCCTCTCAGACGGGGCAGGATGGAATATAGTTTTGCCATGTATCTCACTCCGCCAAATATGGAATAGTTTCTGACAAGTGATATGTCGCGCGGATAGTTCTTCCAGAAATCACCGTTTGAAACCACGGTGACATGATGTCCCTGTGTTCTCAGCCCTTCGGCAAGTGTTGCGTGCACATTGCTGTATTCGCCTAAAAGCAGTATATTCATCTTTCTTTCTTCATGAGTGGCAGGGCGTGCATGAGCAAGGTGATACCTAATTTGCTGTTGGTCATGCGACGAAACCATTTGTATTTCTTGGTGTAATCCTTGTCGGGCAGTGGAAACAGCCCCTTTGAATGCAGCTCATCGAGTTGCTTGTCCAGATATTGTCGGCTGTGTGTCTGCGTTATGACATTGTATATGTAGTCCATTGTGAGCTGTGCCACGCGTCGTTGCATGGCTATACGGTCGTTGTGTGGTAAACGGTCTGCCATGTCGTTCAGTCGTATTATCACCGCCTTACTGTCGTTCAGCCGTTTCAGTATGCTTCGTTTTGCCTTGTCCGATATTATCGATCCCGAACGTTTACGGTACATATATGCAATAGTGTCGGTAGGGTATACCGTTTCGGCTCTCAGCAACAGCTGTGGTGTGAACTCCTCGTCCTCATGGTATATCCCCGGTGTAAAGCGCAGTTTGCCCAGTGTGGTACGCTTCACGATATAGCTGCAAGCTGATGGGCGTATGTTGTTGTGCTGCATATATTCTGTTCCGCATACCGGTTGCACCTCGGCAAATTTTATATGTTCGGGTGTTTTGTCCGTGAATCTGAACAGTACCATGTCGGGCATGTTGTTGTATCTCACCAAGTCCAAACAGTGCTCGTAACCGGTTTGAATCAGTTTGTCATCGCCGTCAACGAACTGTAGGTACTGTCCGCTCGCCATTATTATGCCGGTGTTGCGTGCCTCACTTAAGCCCCTGTTCTTCTGACGTACATAAATGATGTCATCCCGGTAGTCGTCGAGGTCGTTTATCGCGCAAATATCCGAACCGTCGTCCACTACTATAATCTCCCTTTCCTGTTCTGACAACGACAGTGCCATGATGCTGCCGATACATTCCACTATCATCTCCGTAGGCAGGTTGTAGCATGTAATGATGAAACTTACAAGAGGTTTCTTATTGTTTTGTGTATTCTGCATAATGTTCTGACATCTGATACCTTTATTATTAATCCTTTGAGGAACATGGCGGGTTTCAGTCCTGCAAGCTCTTTAATGCCCATGTCACGGCGAGACAGCAGTATATTTCCCGTAAGATTGTATACATCCAGCTGTATGTTTACCACGTGCATGTAATATTTTACAGAGAACAGCCGTCTGTTTTCCAAAATCTTTGTATGTGCCTCAAGCAACATTCCGAGTTCTCTGCCGCCGGCATTCGAGGTGATACCTCCAGCATTGGCGTAATAAAAGTACATTCCCCTGTTTGTGGTTGCGATGGTTGTCGCCCTGTCCAGCAGCATTGGAAAAGTCCATACATCCTCGAACACCTTGCCCTCGGGGAACCTTACATCCACAAACAGACGCCTGCGGTATATCTTGTTCCATGCGTATGTGTGTGTATATGCCTCGTTTTCATGCCAATAGCGCGACATGTCGTTCGTGTACACCCTTTCCTTCGGCATTAAAACCCTTTCTTCCGGCGAACCGTAGAATATCACGGCAGGATATTCTATTATGTCATATTCAGGATGCTTCCCAAGTATTTCCATAAGATCCTTCAGTGTTTCCGGCGCCATGGTGTCGTCGCTGTCGGCAAAAGTGATATATTTTCCACGGGCAATGTCTATTCCAGTGTTCCTTGCCGCACTAAGTCCGCCGTTTGCACGGTGTATTACCTTTATGCGCCTGTCTTCTTTTGACAACTCGTCGCATATCTTTCCGCAACTGTCGGGCGAACCGTCGTCTACCAATATAATCTCATAGTCGGTGTAAGATTGTGAGGTGATGCTGTCGACGCAGCGTCTCAGTGTCTTTTCCACTCGGAATACAGGGATTATTATAGATAGTTCCATTATGCAAAAATAATAAAAACTTTTAAAATACGTTACTTCTAATAGTGGAAAAGAAAGAAAAGAGCAGCAGTTATTCGCACATACTGAAATATATGGGTGTGTTTGGAGGTGTGCAGGGACTTGGCATATTGATAGGTCTTGTGCGCAACAAACTCATAGCCCTTATACTCGGACCGGACGGTGTGGGGCTTATCTCGCTGTTCAATTCAATAATAAAGCTTGTTTCAGACTTTACTAACTTGGGCATTTCTACAAGTGCCGTGCGCACTATTTCCGAACATTTCGACACGGGCGATGAACGAAAGATATCCCGTTCCATTGTGGTTATACGTTCGTGGAGCCTGCTTACCGCCGTTCTCGGCATGCTTGTCTGTGTGGTGTTCAGTCAGCTTCTGGATAGTTGGACGTTCAGCTGGGGCGACCATACACTGCACATTATTCTTCTTTCTCCTACAGTCGCACTTATGGCTGTGACCGGAGGAGAAATTGCCATATTGAAGAGTACAAGGCAGTTACGAAGTCTTGCTGTTGTTTCCGTTTATCATTTTGCAGGTGCATTGGTGCTTTCCGTGCCGGTGATATGCTATTGGGGCGAAGCCGGTATCGTGCCCTCAATGTTCATAACGGCGCTTTGGCAGATGTTTGTGGCAATACGTTTTTCGTGTCGGAGATATCCTTTTGCCGTTTCTTTCGGCAAACCGGTGTTGA
Organism: Xylanibacter caecicola; assembly: GCF_013166515.1. Classification (GTDB taxonomy): domain Bacteria; phylum Bacteroidota; class Bacteroidia; order Bacteroidales; family Bacteroidaceae; genus Prevotella; species Prevotella caecicola. The sequence continues at coordinate 160,323 of NZ_JABKKJ010000004.1, forward strand.
GAGAGGGAGGCGGTATGATAAGGCTTGGTGTGGCATTTGTTCTTGCCGCTGTTGTGGGTAGCGCGTCCGACTTTGCCATACGTTCTTATCTTAACAATACCGGTTCTCTTGGTGTTGTGGGACTTTACAATGCCGGCTACATGATGAGCATAGTTTACGGAGGCATGATTTTTTCTGCCATGGAAACCGACTATTTTCCCCGTCTTGCGGCAATAAACAGTGTAGGCAAGGTCCTTAACGACACAGTGAACAGGCAGATAGAGGCCTCGCTCCTTATAATAGCCCCGTTGCTTGTGGTCTTTATGGTGGGACTTCCTGTCATAATCCCTCTGCTCTACAGCAATGCTTTCATGCCGGTTGCAGGCATGATGCACGCTATGATACTGGCTCTTTACATGCGGGCAATAAAGCTGCCGCTGGCATATATGCCCCTTGCACGTGGTGACTCGCTGCTCTATCTTGTCTTGGAGAGTGCATACGCGGTGGTGGTTGTGGCGCTTGTTGTGCTTTTTTATGATTTGTGGGGGCTGACGGGTACCGGCTATGCCATGCTTCTTACTGCGGTTCTTGACTTTGTCATGCTGTCTTTTGCCATGTATCGCAAGTATGGCTTTGTTTTTTCCCGCAACGTCGCGCGCTATGCACTGTTGCAGGTTTCGGCGGGATTGTTGTCGTTTGCCGTCACGTTTATTGATACTCCGTGGCTCTATTGGCTGTCCGGAGTGGCGGTGGTAGCCCTAAGTTTTTCCCTGTCGGCGTGGGTTCTGCGTTCAAAGGCAAACCTTGTGGAACAGATAAGAAGACGGTTCTTTTCGCATTGATTTTACTCTTATTTTTTTTAAGCATATCTTTGGGCTTCTAAAAGCTATGCTTTAGCCTTCAAAAAGCATAGCTTTAGCACTCTTAAAGATGCCCTTTTGAGGGTAAAAGGTATCATCTTGATTTTCAGTATGTTACAAAGACTCTTGAAAATACTCGTTTTTACCTCCGAAGACCGCTTTTTCATGTGTCCCGAAGCAATGCCGAAAAGGTCCGTATGTCATATTTTTATTTCTTGTTTTACTTGTCTTTTAAATTATATTTTGTAACTTTGCGCTTAATATATACTTTAATTATGGCACTTGTAATCGTTGCGATATTGTTTATTGGCTATGTATTGATAGCAACAGGAAACATAACCAAGGTGAACAAAGCCGCTGTGGCAATGTTTGCAGGAACAGTTGGGTGGGTGCTGTATATAAGTTATGGAACCGACTTTGTAATGGGTCAGCATCCGCGTGAGTATGTAGATTTTCTTGTAGGTGCAACACCTACGAGCACAGCCGTGAAGCATTTCGTTGCACAGAATATATTTCTTAAATATGTGGGAAAAGGTGCAGAGATTGTCTTTTTCCTGCTTTCTACCATGACGATAGTCGAAATTCTTGTAAACAACGGGTGCTTTGATTTCATCACAGAGTGTCTGCGTACGCGCAACAGCCGCAAGTTGTTGTGGATAATGGCGGTGATAACATTCCTCATATCGGCTAATCTCGACAATCTTACAACCACAACGATGATGCTGGTAATCATGCACGGTATACTTCCCAACCGCCGTCAGCGTATGATTTACGGATGTGCGATAGTGCTGGCTGCCAACTGCGGCGGAGCCCTTACGGTGATAGGTGATCCGATAGGATTGGTGTTGTGGAATGCGGGCGCTGTTACTGCAACTGATTTTTCGGCATCGCTTGCCGTGCCGTGCCTCATAGGGTGGATCGTTCCTACGTTCATGCTTTCGCGCATGTTGCCACGGTGTGTAGACAGACAGTATATGTCTTTGCCTTATCGCGGCGATGACACCCGTCTTAACCGTTGGCAGCGTATGCTGATGCTTTTTGTCGGTATCGGAGGTTTGTGGTTCATACCTACATTCCATAATATAACAAAGCTGAGTCCTTTTCTCGGAGCAATGTGTGTGCTGTCCATATTGTGGATAGTCAATGAGGTGGTAAACCGCAAGCTGATGAATGTCGACGTTATGATACAGCGCCGCACGCCACGTGTGTTGCAGTATGGTGTCATACAGTTGCTGTTGTTCGTCATGGGGATAATACTTGCAATCGGTGTGATGACGGAGACGGGTGTGGTATACACCATAGCGCAATGGTGTGACGATAATATCCATAATATCTGGATAATGGGTGTGGCGGCAGGGCTGATGAGTACGGTGGTTGATACCTTTGCTTCATCGTCTTTGTTCGCAGCCTTGCACGGTGTGGTAGAGCCGTTCCGTCTCGGGCTTTGGGTTGACACGGATTATATGTCCATGTATCTTCAGAACGGACTTTATTGGAAAGTCATAGCCTATAGTGCCGCCATGGGTGGAAATATCCTCCTTCTCGGGTCGACAAGCGGGCTCGCACTTATGAAAATGGAACGGGTTCATGTGGGCTGGTACTTTCGGAACGTAGGTTCTGCGGTGGCTGTCAGTTGGCTGTTGGGACTGGCGGTAATGTGGCTTATGAGTGTTTGTTAATAAAAATAGGTATAAATTAAAGGTAGAGACTTATGGCAAGAATTAAGACAATCGGCGTGATGACATCGGGTGGAGACGCTCCCGGAATGAACGCCGCCATACGTGCCGTGACACGTGCCGGCATCTGTAAGGGATTTAACATAAAGGGTATATATCGTGGTTACGACGGTCTCATAAACGATGAGATACGCGATTTCACCACAGAAAACGTCAGTGGCATAATAATGTTGGGCGGTACGATTTTGAAAACAGCCCGAAGCAAGGAGTTTCAGACACCGGAAGGAAGGCAGAAAGCATACGACAACATGATGAAGCATGGCATCGATGCCCTTGTTGTCATCGGCGGTAACGGATCGCTTACCGGTGCTAAAATATTTGCGGAAGAGTTTGATGTATGTTGCATCGGATTGCCCGGAACGGTAGATAACGACCTTTACGGCACCGATTCTACCATAGGCTACAACACTACTCTTAACACCATAATGGAGTGTGTAGACCGTATACGCGACACCGCCCAAAGCCATGAACGGATTTTCTTTGTAGAGGTAATGGGGCGCGATGCCGGTTTTCTTGCCCAAAACAGTGCCATTGCTTGTGGTGCCGAGGCTGCTATCATACCCGAGGACTCTACAGACGTGGATCAGCTTGCACGTTTCATGGAGCGCGGTATACGAAAAAGCAAGAAGAGCTGTATCGTAATCGTTTCGGAAAGTCCCAAGTGCGGTGCGCTTTACTATGCAGAGCGTGTGCGCAAGGAGTTTCCCGACTATGACGTGCGTGTGTCTATCCTCGGACACTTGCAGCGTGGAGGACGTCCTACGGCTCACGACCGCATATTGGCAAGCCGTACCGGCGTTGGCGCGATAGACGCCATAATGCAGGGACAGCGTAATGTGATGATAGGAGTGCGCAACAACGAGATTGTGTATGTGCCGTTCAGCGATGCCATACGTTCGGACAAACCGTTTGACAAGAAACTCATAACAGTTCTTGACGAGTTGAGTATATAAAAATGTTGCGGATGTGCTTCTTTTACAGAGACACATCCGCGATTTTGTAACGGTCGCATATTGTCCGTGACATGATTTGTCATTATGATAAAATATGCGGCTACAGACATATTTCTTTATTAAAGTTTGCTCCTGATAAAATAAATCGTTAATTTTGCGAACAATTGGAATAACATTAAAAAATAATAACTATGACACAAACAACAGGCCATATTTCTCAGATAATCGGTCCGGTTATAGACGTTTACTTTGAAACGCAGGGACAGAAAGCAGAGGAAGTGCTGCCTAAAATACACGATGCTTTGAAGATAGTACGTCCTGACGGTCGCGAGCTTATTATCGAGGTTCAGCAGCATATAGGCGAGGACACTGTACGTTGTGTGGCTATGGACAACACTGACGGACTGCAGCGCGGTCTTGAGGTGACGGCAACAGGAAGCCCTATAGTCATGCCAGCCGGCGAACAGATTAAGGGACGCATGATGAATGTGATAGGACAGCCTATCGACGGTATGGCAAAACTCGACATGAAGGGTGCATATCCCATTCACCGCGAGCCTCCTAAGTTTGAGGATCTGTCCACACACAAGGAGATGCTTGCCACAGGTATCAAGGTCATAGACCTGCTCGAGCCTTATATGAAGGGCGGTAAGATTGGTTTGTTCGGTGGAGCCGGTGTGGGAAAAACCGTGCTTATCATGGAACTTATCAATAATATAGCCAAGGGACACAACGGATATTCGGTATTTGCCGGTGTGGGTGAGCGTACCCGTGAGGGCAACGACCTTATAAGGGACATGATCGAGTCGGGCGTAATACGCTATGGCGACAAGTTCAAGAAGGCAATGGAAGAGGGCAAATGGGACCTCTCGCTGGTTGACCCCGAAGAATTGCGCAAGTCGCAGGCAACACTTGTTTACGGACAGATGAACGAACCGCCGGGAGCACGTGCATCGGTGGCACTGTCGGGACTTACCGTTGCCGAGGAGTTCCGCGACCATGGCGGAAAGGACGGCGAGGCTGCCGACATCATGTTCTTTATAGATAACATTTTCCGTTTCACACAGGCGGGATCCGAAGTGTCAGCCCTTTTGGGACGTATGCCTTCGGCCGTAGGATATCAGCCTACACTTGCCAGCGAAATGGGTACGATGCAGGAGCGTATTACATCTACCAAGAAAGGATCCATCACATCTGTACAGGCTGTTTATGTGCCTGCCGACGACTTGACAGACCCTGCTCCGGCAACTACATTTACGCATCTTGATGCCACAACTGAGCTTAGCCGTAAGATAACCGAGCTTGGTATCTATCCTGCCGTTGACCCTCTGGGGTCTACATCGCGCATTCTCGACCCGCTTATCGTGGGTAAGGAGCACTATGATTGTGCACAGCGCGTTAAACAGATACTGCAGCGTTACAAGGAACTTCAGGATATTATTGCAATTCTTGGTATGGATGAGTTGTCTGATGAGGACAAACTGACTGTGAACCGTGCACGCCGTGTGCAGCGTTTCTTGTCACAGCCGTTCACTGTGGCAGAGCAGTTTACCGGTATTCCCGGTGTTATGGTTTCTATAGAAGACTGTATCAAGGGCTTCAATATGATTCTTGACGGTGAGGTGGACGACCTGCCCGAGCAGGCTTTCCTTAACGTGGGTACCATAGAGGATGCCATTGCCAAAGGCAAGCGACTCATAGAGGAGGCAAAAGGATAATCTTTAAAATCGTTTACAGTTATGAGTTTAAGGCTGAGAATAGTTTCCCCTGAAAAGGTTGTCTTTGACGGTGATGTGGAGAGCGTTACCGTTCCGGGCACTTTGGGCGAATTTCAGATATTGCACGACCATGCTCCGCTGATATCATCGCTTGGCGACGGCAGAATGGTGTATGTCGACGGCAGCGGAGAGCATGCTCTTACCATATCGGGTGGCTTCGTTGAAGTGCAGAAGAACACGGTAAGTGCTTGTGTGGAGTTTTGAACAGTGTATTATATATAATAATAGGTGCAAAGTTATAGTATGACCGGTGCAGGCAAATATAGCAGGCGATATATCATACAGACGGTGGGGCTTATTATAGCCTTGTCTGTGACGGCGTGGGCTGTAGGGCTTGTGCTCGGAACGGACGGAATGATGATACCGATCATTGTGAGTGCCGTCTTTTCGTTTGTGATAGAATGTGCCGATGCTCTTGTATGGCGTCGTGTGGCAGAAAGGTCATTGGATAGTCTGCCCACATTCTATACGGCAGTATCCGGATTTCGCATGCTTCTGGCATTGGCTGTGATGCTTGTCTACTGGCTTGTGGCGGGACAGGAGAGCATAAGGATGTTTTTCTTTGTCTTTGCAGCCTATTATATAATGCTTCTGGCACATCATTCCATATTCTTTGCCGGAGTTTCCGGCTCCATTGATAAACTCAATGATGTAAAGTAACGTTATCTAATAAGAAATGAAACAATTACGAACAATAATCCTCATGTTGCTGGCAGTTTTGCTTCCGGTAAATATTTATGCTGCTGAAGGTGTAAGCGGAGAGAAGGAACTTGACATTCCGGAGATTGTCATGGAACACCTTGCCGACTCTTACGAGTGGCATATTGCAACATACGAGGGCAGACACCTGAGCATTCCGCTGCCGGTGATACTGCGTAGCGAGGCTACGGGAGAGTGGCATGTATGCACTGCCCACAGCCTTCCGAAAGGATTTTTCTTTGACGAGACCCATCACGGAAAGATTTATGAGAGGCTTGCCGACGGTACGGCGGTGCGTCCGATAGACTTGAGCATTACTAAATCCGTTGCACAGATATGGATAGTAGTGGCAGTGCTGGTATGTATATTCCTGTCATGTGCAAGGTGGTACCGTAAGCGTACTGAGAAAAGCGATGCCCCGGGAGGATTTGTCGGAATGATGGAGATGCTTGTGATGACAATACACGATGATCTCATAAAGCCGGCAGTGGGAGAGAAGCATTATAAGTCGTATGCACCGTATCTGCTCACCGTCTTCTTCTTTATCTTCACCACCAACCTTATAGGACTTATACCTATATTCCCCGGTGGGGCAAACGTTACGGGAAACATAAATATAACTCTGTTCCTTGCCGTATGCACGATGCTGGCAATAAATCTGTTTGGAAACAAGGAGTATTGGAAGGAAATATTCTGGCCCGAGGTTCCGCTGTTTCTTAAGGCTTATCCCGTTCCGGTGATGCCGGTTATAGAATTGTTCGGAGTCTTTACCAAGCCTTTTGCACTCATGATACGTCTTTTTGCCAACATGATGGCGGGGCATGCGGTGATACTGAGTTTTACTTGTGTGATATTCCTTGGCTGGTCCATGGGTACGGGCTTCGGTCTCGGACTGAATATCTTCAGTGTCATAATGCTTCTTTTCATGAACTGTCTTGAAGTGCTTGTGGCTTTTGTGCAGGCTTATGTCTTTACTATGCTGAGTGCGGTGTTCATCGGATTGGCACATAAAGAGCACGAGGCATGATATTTAAGAGTATAAAAACAAATAGAGAAATACAATAAAAAATTAATAACAATTTAAATTTATAGAACTATGATTATTTCAACACTTTTGGCTGCTGAAGGTCTGGCACAGCTGGGCTGCGGTCTTGGAGCAGGTATTGCAACTATTGGAGCAGGTTTGGGTATTGGTAAGATTGGTGGCAGTGCAATGGATGCCATTGCGCGTCAGCCTGAAGCAACCGGTAAGATACAGACAAACATGATTTTGACATCTGCCTTTGTCGAGGGTTGTGCACTTTTTGCCATTGCTGCTTGCGCGTTCCTTATCAAATAATGAATATAGTTAGAACAAACTAATTATACAATGGAAAATTTGCCATCAATACTAACTCCTGATCTCGGACTCTTGTTCTGGATGCTGCTTGCATTTTTGGTGGTATTCTTCGTTCTTGCAAAATACGGTTTTCCTGCCATTATCGGAATGGTAGAGGAACGTAAGAACTACATAGACGAAAGCCTAAGAAAAGCGCACGAAGCGTCGGAACGCCTCGGCAATATACAACTGGAGGGTGAAAGCATTCTGCAAGAAGCCCGCCGGAAGCAGGCACAGGTGCTCAAGGAGGCAGCTGATACCCGCGATGCCATTATTGCAAAGGCACAGGAGAAAGCCCGTGAAGAGGGCAACCGCCTGATTGCAGAGGCCAAGGCTGAGATAGAGAACGAGAAACAGGCTGCCATCAGTGACATACGTGCGCAGGTGGCTGAGCTGTCTGTAAAGGTGGCTGAGAAGATTCTCCGTAAGGAACTCGCTTCAGATGCCGTACAGATGGAGACCATAGACAGGCTGTTGGATGAAGTTGTTGTAAAAGAAAAATAATTATGGACATAGGAGTAATATCGGTTCGGTATGCCCGTGCCTTGCTTAAGGCTGCTGTCGGAGCAGGGCAGGAGGACAAGGTATATCATGAGATGCAGACTTTGGCAAAGAGTTTTATCGATGTGGCAGGTCTGAGATCCGCGATAGATAATCCCATGCTCTCTAAAGACAAGAAGAAGGAGTTGGTCATCACGGCATGTGGTGGCAGTGTTTCGGAAATTGTGGCTGCCTTCATTGATATTGTATTGAAGGGAGGCCGTGAGAACGTCTTGCTGTTTATTGCAAACTCGTATATCACTCTTTACAGACAACATAAGAATATCATCCGTGGTAAACTTACTACTGCCGTGCCCGTGTCTGATGCTATTGAGCGGAAGATGCGTTCTATGGTGGAACGTAGAGCTAAAGGGACTGTGGAGTTTGAAACAGAGGTCAATCCGGATATAATCGGTGGCTTTGTGCTTGAATATGATACGTATAGGCTGGATGCCAGTGTGTACAGCCGGTTGCGTGGAATACTTTCACAGTTGGGAAGGTAGGGTGTCGCCGTCGGTGCAGGCATTCTGCTAAATGTAACTAAAAATAAATTTAATCATGTCAGATAAAATAAAACCAAGCGAAGTGTCTCAAGTGCTTCTTGAACAACTTCAGGGCTTGAACAACAGTCAGCAGTTTGATGAGGTGGGTACCGTGCTCGAAGTGAGCGACGGTGTTGCACGTATCTACGGACTGCGTAATGCTGAGGCAAACGAGCTTCTGGAATTTGAGAACGGCACAATGGCAATCGTCATGAACCTTGAGGAAGACAACGTGGGTTGTGTGCTTCTTGGTTCTACCGAAGGTATCAAGGAGGGCATGGTGGTTAAGCGTACAAAGCGTATTGCATCTATATTGGTGAACGACAATATGCTTGGACGTGTCATCAACCCACTGGGACAGGCGATTGACGGTAAGGGAGACATCGATCTTACCGGCGCATTTGAAATGCCGCTTGACCGTAAAGCTCCGGGAGTTATATACCGTCAGCCGGTGAAGGAGCCGTTGCAGACCGGTATCAAGTCGGTAGACTCAATGATTCCTATCGGACGAGGACAGCGTGAGCTTATCATCGGCGACCGCCAGACCGGTAAGACGGCAATCGCTGTAGATACAATTATAAATCAGAAGAGTTTCTATGAGGCTGGAAAGCCTGTATATTGCATTTACGTTGCGATAGGACAGAAGGCTTCAACAGTGGCAGCTCTTGTGGAAAACCTTAAGCAACACGGGGCAATGCCGTATACGGTTGTTGTTGCTGCAACTGCTGCCGATCCTGCTGCCATGCAGTATTATGCACCGTTTGCGGGAGCAGCCATCGGCGAATATTTCCGTGACCGCGGATATTCTGCAATGGTTGTATATGACGACTTGTCGAAACAGGCTGTTGCATATCGCGAAGTTTCTTTGATTTTGCGCCGTCCTTCAGGTCGTGAGGCTTATCCGGGTGATGTGTTCTACCTGCATAGCCGTCTGCTTGAGCGTGCTGCGCGTATCAACGACCAGCAGGAAGTGGCGGAGCAGATGAACGATCTTCCCGAATGTATGAAAGGTCATGTTAAAGGCGGTGGCTCGCTTACGGCTCTTCCGATTATCGAGACACAGGCAGGCGACGTTTCCGCTTACATTCCTACAAACGTGATTTCTATTACCGACGGACAGATATATCTTGAGAGCGACTTGTTCAATCAGGGCTTCCGTCCGGCTGTAAATGTCGGTATATCAGTAAGTCGTGTGGGCGGTTCGGCACAAATCAAGAGTATGAAGAAGGTTGCCGGAACTTTGAAGATAGATATGGCTCAGTATCGTGAGCTTGAAGCTTTCTCCAAGTTCTCAAGCGACATGGATGCCGTTACGGCAATGACCCTTGACCGTGGACGTAAGAACAATCAGTTGCTGATACAGCCGCAGTATAGTCCTATGGCTGTTGGAGAGCAGATTGCGATATTGTATTGCGGAACTCACGGCTTGATGTCAAATGTGCCTGTTGAGAATATACGTGAGTGTCAGGATGCGTTCCTCGAAAAGCTGCGTTCCGCTCATCAGGATGTCATAGACACACTCTCTTCGGGTAAGATAGACGATGACGTAACGGCTGTGATAGAGTCTGTAATGGCTGATATTGCAGGGCAGTACAAAAATAATTAATAGCTTATGCCGTCGCTTAAAGAGATAAAGAACCGTATAGCTTCCGTCAACAGCACCCGTAAGATTACGAGTGCCATGAAAATGGTTGCGTCGTCAAAGCTTCATCATGCTCAGGTGATGATAGAGAATATGCTTCCGTACGAAAATATGCTGGAGCATATTCTTAAGACATTCCTTGCATCAGAGGCGGACGCGCAGACTGTTTTCGATAAAGAACGGACGGTAAGAAGGGTTGCTTTGATTGTATATTCAAGCAACAGCAGTCTTTGTGGAGGATTTAATGCCAATGTTATCAAGATGATGCAGCATGCCATTGATGAGTATGCTTATTTGGGAAAGGATAATATTGTTATATATCCGATAGGAAGAAAGGTTGCGGAGAAAGTTGTAAAACTTGGGCTGACGGTTGCCGGAGACTTTATGGAACTTGCAGACAAGCCTAATGCAAAGGAGTGTAAGGAGATTGCCTGTGAGCTTGGACGTAAGTTTGCGGATGGAGAGATAGACCGTGTGGAGATGATTTATCATCACTTCAAGAGTGCCGGTTCACAGATATTGACGCGTAAGACATTCTTGCCCATTGATGTGGAAACGGAACTTAACGAGGATAAGGAACGCGACTTGAAGACAAGAGTTGTTACGCGTGAGGTGCAGGATTATCTTCAAAACAAACAGAAAGAGAAAGAACATGAAGTGGAGGAAGCCAAACCTCTCAATGACAACTTCATTGTAGAGCCTGATATGAACAGCGTTTTGGGTAGTCTTATACCAAAACTTCTTCATCTCATGGTTTATACAGCTCTTCTTGACAGTAATGCAAGTGAGCATGCCGCGCGAATGGTTGCCATGCAGACAGCTACGGACAATGCCGATGAGTTGTTGCGTGAACTTAATCTTCAGTATAACAAGAGCAGGCAGCAGGCTATTACCAATGAACTGCTTGACATTGTTGGCGGTACAGTCAATAATTGATGCAGGCTTCTGGTTTTTGATAAAGCAGAACCCCGATTGTGATAAAGCAATCGGGGTTCTTTGTTTATTTCAATGTTATATTATATGGGTTCGGAATAACAATAACTTCAGACATTATTTACGATATGGACATATCCTTGTAATATATTCAGATATCCTTGTCACGAACTCATGTAATGTTATATATCCTGATGTACGGTCAGTGTTTAGATTGAACCGGCCAAAGGAGACGGCTGTGTGTATGTCCTTGCACCGAGTTCCTTGTCAAGCATGTATATGCCGTAACCGTTGTCTTTTATCATCTTTATGTTGTCGATGATTGTCTGTGCATTCTCTTCTTCCTCAACCTGCTCGTCGATAAACCATTTGAGCATGCTTTGTGTGGCATAGTCGTTTTCCTGTGTGGTGAGGGCAAACAGGTTGTTTATCATTGCCGTAACTTTCTGCTCATGAGCCAGTGTGCTTTCAAACACGTCCAGTATCGAGTTCCATTCTGTCGGCACTGCATCTATTGGCTTCAATGTAACATTACCGTTTCTTGATATCACGTAGTTGAAAAGAATTTTTGCGTGGTCCTGTTCCTCCTTAAACTGTACTTCAAACCATTTTGCCATACCGGGCTGTCCTATTGCATGGCAGTGAGCAGCCATTGACAGATACAAATAAGCAGACCACATCTCTGCATTAATCTGGGCATTTATAGCCTCTTCAATCTTTTTGTTTAGCATTTTATTATTTTGTTTTTGATGTTAATAATCATAATCATATCAGCAAAGTTAGTTATTATTTTTTAATAATCAATAGCTTTTAACCTAATATAACGTGAGACCGGTGAAATATAAATATCGTTTATCTTTCACTTATAGTTAATAAGTTCCAATAAAAAAGCCTAATACAATAGATATTCAATTTTTAATTCATTGAATTCATGTAAAATTTTGTCTGTGATAGTTTGGTGCTTTCAAATAAACAAGATATCTTTGCAATAGAAAAGTGGTCATTTAGCCAAAAATATTTTATAAAATATGGTAATCAAACGTGACATACATCTGAAAAGGCTTATTGCCAGTATGCATAATGGATTAATAAAGGTGGTGACGGGAATCCGTCGCTCCGGCAAGTCTTATTTGTTGAGGGAACTATTCAAGAATTATCTTATTGAATATGGTGTTAAAGACAATCATATCATTGAATTGGATCTTGAAAATCGTAGGAATAATAAATATCGTGATCCAGATGCGTTGATTGAGTATATTGACAGCAAGATAGTAGATGACGATATGTATTACATCTTGCTTGACGAGATTCAGTTAGTAAGTGAGTTCGAAGATGTTCTGAATTCGTATCTAAGTATCAAGAATGCAGATGTATATGTTACAGGATCGAACTCTCGTTTCCTGTCAAAAGACGTAATTACAGAGTTTCGAGGGCGAGGTGAAGAAATTCATATCACTCCATTGTCATTTGCTGAATATAGTTCTGCTCATCCTGAAATGGAATCATATAAAGTACTGCAGGAATATCTTACTTATGGTGGTCTGCCTTATGTGTGTACAGAGCCTGATGAACAGAAGAAAATAAATTACCTTCAAGGACTATTTGAGAAGACATATATAACGGATATCAAAGAGCGATACCATATCCGTGGAGTTGAAGTGATGGATGAACTGTTGAATGTCGTAGCTTCCTGTATTGGCGGTCTGACTAATCCTTCAAAAATCGAGAATACTTTTCGTAGTGTTAAGGAAATAAAACTTAATCAGAACACAGTGAAGGAATATCTGGAAATGCTGGAGGATTCTTTTCTTATCACTCGTTGTATCCGGTATGACATCAAAGGTCGCAAATATATTGACACTCCCCAGAAATACTATTTTGAGGACTTGGGACTAAGAAATGCCCGCATTGGATTCCGGCAAGTAGAGGAAACGCATTTGATGGAGAATTTGATATTTAATGAGCTCCGTCTTCGTGGCTATCTGGTGGATGTCGGTGTAGTACAAACCCGTACAAAAGATGCTAATGGCGCATATCGCAGAAATCAGTTGGAGGTCGATTTTGTATGCAATCGAGGCTCGGAACGTGTGTATGTGCAATCTGCTTATAGATTGCCAACGGAGGAAAAGCGTAAACAGGAAATGGCGAGTCTCTTGAAAATTAATGATTCTTTTCGCAAGATGATCATAACAGAAGATCTTATTAAACGCCACATGGACGAAAATGGTGTTGAATGGGTGAATGTGTACGATTTCTTAAAGAGTGAAAAGTTGTAATAAATAGTAATATATTGTTTGTGCATCTGTATGTTCGCATGTAGATTGCACTATTATAGTAACTTAATAGCAAGAAGTATTATGTTGTTGAAAGTTTTTTTCTCATGGCAGATGGAAACAGACATACAAGGACTTAAGATGAAAGGATGCTTAAAAAATTGTATCCAGTCTGCTATTAATGAAATAACTAATAAAGGTGAATTTATATAGGTCTCTTTATGGATGTGATTTTCATATCGGCGTGGGCTCTGACGTTGTCTGTTCAACTTTGATAGGCAGTGCTAGAGCCTCGATGTGTGGAATGGACAATAGGACGATTCCACGCTTTTTTGTAAATAATGGATTGGCAGCAAAAGTCGGTAGAATTTTTAATAAACAAAGAATATCACTAATGATGTATCCTTATATAGAAATAAAAATTGAAAAACCAATTATTAGAAGTTGCGCCCGACACGGATTAGGGTTTTAGCGAATGAAAAAAATAATTACGTTATGTTTTATTATGCTATGCCTTGTTGTAAAGGCTGCGACAGAAGAAGTAAATGCTTTGACGCTATGGATGGCATCCGGCAGGAAAGTTGTATACATGCTTGATGAGCAGCCGGTTGTAAAATTCAAGGAAGGTGAGTTCGTCTTGTCTACTCACATGAATGTTATAAGTTATCCGGCTGAACAAGTTCTGAAATTCACCCACTCTTATGCCGAGCCTACCGGTATAATGGTTCCGGGTGCTTCGTGTTCTGGATTTTCGTTCGACGGTAACAATATCAAGGCTTCCAACCTTGAACCGCATTCGGAGATTGAGGTGTATTCTGTTGATGGAGTATTATTGTTCAAAGCGACAACAGACAAAAACGGATGTGTCAGTATGCCCATCACACCGCAGCCCGGTAATGTATGTATAATAAGAACCTCAGTCGCCAACTTTAAAATAATGAAGCCATGAACAGAATATTATTGACACTCGTTTCTTTTTTGATGATAGTCACCGGAGCCGTTTCACAAAATGATGCCGTATATATATATAGGAATGACGGTACGTTCAACGCTTTCTTTAAAAATAATATAGACAGTATAGCCTTTTCACATTATGATGCAGACAGCCTGTATCACCGTGAATGGAAAATGCAGGTGGTCTATACTCCGGACAGTATATATAAAATACCATTGGCTTTAATTGACAGTGTAAGTTTCTATGCTCCTGAAACAATTGTAAACAAGGGGGTCTTTGAATTGACAGCGGCACACGATCCGTATTTGTCGGATTGTGATACAATATCGTTTACCCTTTCTCCCTCAACTCCGTCATATATGCGCCCTGCTAAGAACAATATCGTTGTATCTACCTATGATTGCATATCGTTTCCCGACGGAATAATGGCAAAAGTATTGTCTGTTTCAAACGATGAGCAAGGATATCACTACAATTGTCAGAAAGTGGGATTGGAAAGCGTTTACGACCAACTTGTATGTATAGCCGAAGGATATATCGATGAAAGAAATAGTGTACGGTCGAATAACAAGGCTAAGGCATCTTGGGAACATCAGCTTTGGGACAAAAGTTACAGTAAGACGTTGGAAAAGGGCGGCACTACGACTACATTCTCAATAAATGATGCGGCAAAAGTAGTGGTGACCGTGAACATACAAATGGGGAAATCGCCATACTTCCGTTTGGATTTGCAGAATGACCTTAATACACAAATCGCATTCAATGCCACAAGTTCTTTTGAAAAGTACTATGAGAACCGTATTGCACAGATGACACTCGGCAGAATCAGAATACCACAATGTCCTCTTCTGTTTATCACACCAAAACTTACACTGTCTGCTTATTTTGCGGAAGGATCTACGGTAAGCCTCGACTGCTCGGCACATTACAACAGGACAGACAAAGTCAGTTTTACTTACGAGAACAAGGCATGGAGAATATCGCATGCCCCGATGAACGATGCCGGTGTGGATGTCGCATCGCTGTCTATGGACGGATATGCCGAAGTGGGTGTGATTCCCGACCTGTTATTCTCGCTTAACGGCACGGCAACAGGATTGGGAATGGAATACAGCATAGGGCTGAAAGAGCAGGTTCACTTCAAGTTTGATGCTGTGGCGGCGTTTGACGAGGGAACCTATTCCGCCATGAAAGACAGCTATGCGCGGACAACACTTCCGCAGAGTTTCAGGGCATACGCATCGATTGGACTTTGGGGCGACGGCATACAGCCTGTATCGTACAGGTATGAAATTGAACCGCAATTAGGCACAGACAAATATCTGTTGCCGTTGTTTACGAAACCGGTGTATTCTCAAGGAGCATCAACATCAACTGCTGTATTGAAGTCGGATGTGTCAAGGAACCTGTTGCTTCCTGTAAGGATTGGCATGGCGTTTTACGATAAGGACAACAATCTGATAGATACTCAGTACAAGCCGATGGACTACAAGTCGGAGAAACAATGGAATCTTAACGGGCTGGAATGCACGTTCCGCAATATGGAAGCAGGCAAGACGTACACAGCCTATCCCATAGTAAAGATTATGGGCAAGGAGCTGAGAGCGGTGCCTTCTGTCGAATTTCCGGAATTACATACTTGTCCCGATTCCAACCATCCGCATGCCATTGATCTTGGCTTGCCCTCCGGAACAAAGTGGTCTTGTTGCAATGTAGGCGCATCAAAGCCCGAAGATTATGGCGGTTATTACGCTTGGGGAGAGACGAGCGAGAAGTCTGTATACGGTTTGGACACTTATGCCTATTATAATTCTTCAACCAACAAATATGTGAATATCGGTTCCGATATTACCGGCACGTCATACGATGTTGCCCATGTGAAGATGGGAGGGGCATGGCAAATGCCGTCAATAGAGCAGATAGAGGAGCTATTGAATAATTGTTCACGTGAATGGACTTCTCTGAATGGAGTCAATGGTATTCTCGTAATAGGAAAGAATGGTGGCTCCGTTTTTCTGCCGACCGCAGGCTGTCGGTGGGGTGGCGATCTCGGCACTGAGGGGAGCTACGGCCACTTTTGGTCGAGTTCGCTCAGCCCGGACTACGACTACCGCGCCTACGCCCTCTACTTCCGTTCGGGCAGCTGGGATACGAGCTACTACGGTCGGCGCTACGGTCTCTCTGTCCGTGGGGTCTGCCCGTAGCCTTAGAATTTGTTGCATCCTTTCCCAAAAAGGAGAAACGCAAAACACGCAGCAGATTATCTACCGGTACTGTGGGGCGGACAGGCTGTGCCCTCAAGGGCACGTGAAAACCTGTCGGCTGCACAGTACCGGTAGATAATCAAAAAAAATAAAAATATATGGCAACAATAAAGGAAATTTTAGAGATTGAGTTTGCAAGAGATTCTGCGAATGACTGGCAGAAGATACATCTGTTCCAAGAAGGCAGTTTTTATCGTGCATATGAAGTGAGTGCGTGGCTATGTTGGACGCATCTTAATAAGTTTAAGGTGACACATAGAGGAATGAAAGGTATCGACCAAACCGTGACTTTTATAGGTTTTCCATTGACAAGTTTGGAAAAATGGAAACCTGAGGGAAGTGAAGTAGGAGAGATATTATCACTCGTATCGCACCACAATCGTTATTACTCAAACATACATCCCCAGGGATAGCTGCCGGGTTTGAGTATTATGTCGGTATCTCCGTAAGTAAGACATACCACACCCGGTGAAAGTTCCTTTTTTACGTTGAACACGTTCCAATGAAGTGCTTTCAGCACGGCAAATGCCGTTGCGCCGCCTTCTATAACCAACAGACCGGGCTTTTCTTTGTTTATGAGGCTTGCCGTTGCTGCTGACATCAGGTTTCTAAGGCGCACGGCATATTCTTTCCCTCCCGTAGCTTCATGACCTATTTTGATAATCAGCGCCTGATGTTCCGCGTATGACCGGCATAATGCGTCAAGCCACTTGTCTGCCGGACTGCCGTGGAAGACATCAAGCGGCATGCCTTCTTCGGCAGAACTGCAACGCTTGAAGTAGGGCATGGCAATAAGAGACTTGCTCTGTGTGCTTCCACATATCACCAGTGTCTTGCCGCTGTTTATTGTGTTTATGACAGGGTCGGTACCGCTTTTCTTCTTTATGTCCGGTCGGTTTAAGAAGAGATTGAAGGTGTCGGCACCTCCTGCAACAAGACTGTCTTTGCCGACCTTACCGACTTGTATACGCAGCTCCTCCAAATCAGCGGCATCTCCTATGTTTACCCTGTTCTGTTGAGGAACTTCGTTTAAAGGCATGGAAACACTTCCTTTCGCGATATCCTCAACGCAGGATGTCATTGCCGGAAATTCCGGGTCGTAGGAGAATGACGTTTCATGTAGGGGAGTGCTGTCAATATAATATATTCCGTTGCTTATAATCCTGTCTTTAGACGGATTTTGGGGCAGAAGTATGGTTGAACTGTAGCCCAAAGATGCGGCGAGTGTCTCAAGTTCAGCCATTACATGACCGCGCAACACCGAGTCGGTCTTTTTGAATACCGATATGTTTCTTTTTTCATTTAAATAGCCGGCGATGTGCCTGACAGTGTCCACTGCCTCCTGTCTGCTGAACGAGCGTGTGTCTGTTGCCATGACCAATACATCCGTATCGGGCAAGTCGCAACTTATCTCAGTTATAAACTGTACATCCAGACCATTACGCAATGCCACACCCGCCATTTCGGCAGCTCCGGTCACATCGTCGGCTATTACTATAATCATTGTTTTCAGTTCTTTTCAATTCTACTTATTGCCATTCGTGTGGCATAGTCTATCGAAAGAAGCATGGCATCCGGACTGGCGACGCCCTTGCCTGCCACATCGAAAGCGGTGCCGTGGTCTACCGAAACCCTTATTATTGGCAGTCCGAGAGTGATATTCACGCCCTTTGCGCTGTCCATCTTTCCCGTTTCCTTGTTCCAGTTGAATCCTACCACCTTGAACGGGATGTGTCCCTGGTCGTGATACATTGCCACACAGCCGTCGTATTTGCCACATTTAGCCTTGGCGAAGAGAGTATCGGGCGGTACGGGACCGTCTACATTGAATCCGCGTTGGCGCAGTTCTTCCACGGCAGGTATTATCTCCTTTTCCTCTTCCCAACCGAACAGACCGTTGTCGCTTGCGTGAGGATTAAGACCGGCAATACCTATGCGCGGACTCTCCATGCCAAACTGACGGCACGCGTTGGATATGAGTTCCGTCACCTCTATAATGCGCTCTTTCTTTACGCGGTCGCATGCTTCGCGAAGTGACACGTGCGTAGACACATGTATTACGCGAAGAAACTCGTCGGCAAGCAACATGGCATATTTCTTTGTTCCGGTGTAGTGAGCATAAATCTCCGTGTGTCCGTCAAAGTTATGCCCACCCTTGTGCAGTGCCTCCTTATTCAGCGGTGCTGTTACTGTTCCGTCCACTTCGCCCGCCATTGCAAGTTCTATAGCCTTGATTATCGATACAAAAGCCGCATTGCCGCACTGCGGTGCAACCTTGCCCGGTTCAAAAGTGTCCATGTCAACACATTTCAGGTCGATGACGTCTATAGTTCCAAGTTCGAACTTAGCTTCTCTGACACTGCTTATCTGGTTTATTTTCTGTGCCGTTCCCATCTGTTTCACCGCCCATTCCATGATGCCGGCATCGCCGGTTACCAGCGGGCGGCATTTTTCGTAAGTCTCTTTCAAGTCGAGGGCTTTTACTATTATCTCCGGACCTATGCCTGCCGGGTCGCCCATTGTTATTGCCAATATAGGCTTGATCTGTTCTTTCATAATTGCCGAATTTAAATCAGTACAGGCTTGAGTATATAGCCTTTGCGTCTTCCTCTGTCACCTCTCTCGGGTTGTTCTTCAACAGCCTCTGCACGTTCATTGCCGCCTTTGCCATTCTCTCTACAGCCGTCTGCGGTATGCCTATCTCCGTGAGTGTCGTCGGTATGCCGCAATCTTTAGACAGTTGCGTTATGAACTCTACACCCTTCATCGCTGTTTCTTCATCGGTCGCACATGGTTCAACACCGCATGCAACTGCCACTTGGGCATATTTCTTCACGTTTGCGCTGCAGTTGAAACGCATAACCGAAGGCAATAGGATGGCATTTGACAGACCGTGCGAGATATGGAACTCTCCGCCGATAGGATAGGAGAGTGCATGCACCGCCGCTGTATTCACCGGTCCGAGGCACAGACCTCCGTACATACTGCCTAATGAAAGGGCTTCGCGTGCCTCTACATCCTTGCCGTCCTTGACGGCTCTCAACAGATTGTGCGCGATGAGACGTATTCCCTCAAGAGCATACACGTCTATTACCGGATGTGCAAACTTGTTTGTGTATGCCTCGATGCAGTGTGTCAGGGCGTCCATGCCCGTTTCTGCTGTAATCTTGGCGGGCACCGTCCATGTAAGTTTCGGGTCGATGTATGCCGCGTCAGCCATAAGGTGCGGACTTACCACGCCTTTTTTAAGCGCATCGCGCTCGTCCAACAGTATTGCGTTGGGAGAAACTTCGCTTCCGGTACCGGATGTCGTTGGCATGCAGGCAAACCATTTTCCACGCTTGTTGATAAAGCCGATGCCGAAGAGGTCTTCTATCTGCTGTTCGCTGTCAACCAGTGTTGCCACGAGTTTGCACACATCAAGCACGCTGCCGCCGCCAACCCCCAGTACGCTGTCTGCACCGAACCGGCGTGCTGCCTCGAGTATCTTCTTGAAGTCGTTAACCGAAGGCTCCTGCCTTATCTCGTCATATATCTCTGTTGCCACGCCCGCCGCATTCAGTGTGGCTGTCATTTCCGCAATCATGGGACGGATTACCGGAGCCGTGAGTATGAAGAGACGCTTCAGTCCCATGGCAGTGTAGTCCTTGCAGAACTGTTCCGTGCATCCTGTGCCGAACACGATTTTTGCCGGCTGCAATAGTGTTATTTCTTTCATGTCTTTTTCTTTTTTATTTATTGCGACCTACCGTTTACGATAACATTCCCGCAGATTGTGCGGCGCAATGTCTCCGTAAACGGCAGGTCTGCACGATTCATGGTTAATTCTTTTGTTTTCTCTTTTCCTCCAGATATCCGTATATCGTAAGTTCCTTGTCTGCAAGGGGAGTCTTGAAGCAAAGACTTGCCACGTATCCCACAATCAGTACGATGAGATGACTGTATACGCCGAGCATGTATGTGGAGTGTGTGAAGTTATAATTGCCGAGGTCTATCAGCAGTTCTTTCTGACCGTTGCCCATATCAAACGGTGTAGAAGTAAGCACGGCGTATGCCGTGAAGAGTATTGCACATGCTATGCCTACGTACAGACCTTGCCAGTTGGCACGGCGGCTGAACAGACCGAGAAGGAAAATACCCACGATACCGGCAGATATGATTGCATACAGACCGAACAGCGAGCCGAGCACACCCTGTCCGCCCCATGAAACATAAAGCAGTGCAACGAGAATGCTGCCGATGCCGACTACCAGCACCGATATTTTGCCCACCCACAGCTTCGACTTGTCGCTTGCATTGGGGCGCAGTCTCGAATAATAGTCCTCCACAACACATGCGGATATGCAGTTTATGCTGCTGTCTATGCTCGATATGGCTCCCGCTGCCAGTGCCGCAACGATAAGTCCGATAATGCCCACCGGCATTTCCGTGGCAATAAAGAACGGGAATACTGCATCGTCTTTTATGCCTTCGGGCAATACGCCCGTGTTTATATGGTAATATACAAACAGACAGGTGCCCACGAACATGAACAATGCCCATGCCGGAACGCTCATCAGCACACCAAGATAAGAAGCCTTCTTGGCACTCTTGTCGTCGCGTGCCGTGAGATAGCGCTGCACGATACTCTGGTCGGTTCCGTATTTCTGCACGGCATAGAACATACCGTTAAGCACCATAACGAGGAATGTTGTCTGGGTGAGGTCCCATGTGTACGGTCCGAAATCTATCTTGTCATATTCGGCAGCCACGCTAAATATCGTAGCGGGACCTCCGTCCGTAAGGCAGAACAACATTATAATGGTTATCAGACCTCCGCCTATGAGCAGGAAACCCTGCACCACGTCCATCCATATTATGGCTTCCATGCCGCCGAGATAGGTCAGGACAATGATTACGACTCCGACAAGTATGATAATGGTGTTGATGTCCATTCCACCTGTAAACATCGCCATTGCAAGTCCCATTAGGTAAAGCACGGCTCCCATCTTCGAGAAGTTTTCCAGAATGAATGCCACCGAACTGTAGAAGCGTGCGAATACTCCGAACCTGCGCTCAAAATATTCGTATGTGCTGAGCTTTATGACCTTTCTGTACAGCGGCACAATGGTTCCGATAAGTCCTACGAGGATTATCGGAA
Source organism: Xylanibacter caecicola (assembly GCF_013166515.1). Taxonomy (GTDB): domain Bacteria; phylum Bacteroidota; class Bacteroidia; order Bacteroidales; family Bacteroidaceae; genus Prevotella; species Prevotella caecicola. The sequence goes on from NZ_JABKKJ010000004.1 coordinate 181,995, forward strand.
CCATAAGTCCCTGTACGAGCAATATCCAGTTGCCTCCGTATGCGGCACCGGGGTAGGCGAGGAATGTCACGCTACTGATGATCGTTGCGAACATCGACATGCCCACCGCCCATGCCGGAACATTTCCGCTTGCGGCAAAATAGGCGTCTGTTGATTTCTGCTTTTTCGAAAAGTATATTCCCACTATGACAGCGATGAGTATCGATACAGCCAGTATCGTTGCGTCTATCCAGTGTAAAGAAGTATGTATCATGGTATTATAGGTGTTATGTTAATTGTATTGTTCAATTACGGGTCTTGCCTCCTTGCGTATGCGTTCCTCCGTCTCTGCATCAAGCACTGTAAGCGGCGGCAGCATGTTTGTCTCGCAAAGTCCTGCCTCATTCATTATTACCTTGAGTCCGGCAAGCGATTCGCCGAGCGTCAGCCCTGCAGTGTTGATTTTTCCTATTTCAATTGTCTTCTGTTGCAGTTCCTCTGCTTTCGCCATATCGCCCTTTACGCCTGCCTCATACAGATCCTGATATATTTTCGGCAGATAGTTGCCTACGCTGGGCACAATGCCGTCGGCGCCGTTCTTCAGTGCGACGGCAGAGTTTGCGGCACATCCGCAGAAATATGCAAAGTCCTCACGGCCGGCAAACAGTTTGAGTGCCTCTTCAAGGCGCGGAACGTTGTTCTCCGAGTCTTTCAGACCCACGATGTTGGGGTGGTGGCTGAGTTTCTCGATGATGTCCATCGGTATGCTCATGTGTGTGGTGATGGTGATGTTGTACAACATGAGTGGCACAGTGAGCGTGTCTGCCATGTCTTTGTAATAGCCGTACATCTGCTCGGGAGTCAGCGCATAGTAACACGGCAGCGTTGCGGCAATGACGTCGGCTCCGGCTTCGATGAATCTTGCAGCTGCCTCTTTCTGCTCGCTGATGCAGTTGCCTGCAAGTCCTGCATAAATAACCATGTCTTCGTTTGCTGCGCGTTTTGCCGCACTTATCATCTCGACGCCGTTCTTTACCGACACGGAATTTCCTTCACCCGTTGTACCCATGATGAGTGGTGACACTCCGTATTTTGCAAAATTGGACACAATTCTTTCAACGGCAGCCGTGTCTATGTTGCCGTCGCCTGTTACCGGTGTGACCATCGGAACCACTACACCGTGGTATTTCTTTTCTGTTTTCATTTGTGTAATAATAATTAGTTTTATTTCGTTTTAAATATATACGTACATGCCATGTAAAAGACGTGTTTTTCCTTTTAATGTACTATCTTAAAATAAACGGATTTATATCTGATTTATTGTTAAACAGATACTCGAAATTAAACGTAAATATATTAATATGCAAATACAGTGTTTACTTTAACATTATCTTGCACGTTCTTTCGGACTGTTTTCACATGTCTCATCTGTCGTGTAGCCCGTTGCGCTGCCTATTAGAATCTGAAAAGACATCACCGGAATAACGTGCAATATAGCAATAATTAATCTCTGATATATACTTAAACATTCAAAAGTGGCAGGAAAATAAAATATTTTCATATTTTTGCACTTTCTAAGCCGATAAACAATGAAGACAGTAAGACCGAAGAAACATCTTGGACAGCATTTCCTGACAGACCTTAACATAGCAAAGGCTATTGCCGACACCGTAGACGCATGCCCCGGTGTGCCCGTTCTCGAAGTGGGACCGGGAATGGGAGTGCTGACGCAGTTCCTTGTAACGAAAGACCGCGACGTCAGGGTGGTAGAGATCGACAGGGAGTCGGTAGCCTATCTTAACGAGAACTTTCCTTCCCTGCGCGACAACATCATAGGTGACGATTTTCTGCGTATGGATCTGAATGCTCTTTTCGGCGGGGGCAGTTTCGTGCTTACGGGAAATTACCCTTACGACATATCGTCGCAGATATTCTTCAAGATGCTCGACAATAAAGACCTTATTCCGTGTTGTACGGGCATGATACAGCGCGAGGTGGCACAGCGTATTGCTTCCGGTCCCGGAAATAAGTCGTATGGCATATTGAGTGTGCTCATACAGGCTTGGTACAATGTGGAATATCTGTTCACGGTGTATGAAAACGTATTCAATCCTCCGCCAAAGGTCAAGAGCGCCGTTATACGCATGACGCGCAACGACGTTGTGGATTTGGGGTGCGATGAGAAGCTTTTCAAGCGTATAGTGAAAACTGTTTTCAATCAAAGACGCAAGATGCTCAGGGTTTCGTTGAGACAGTTGTTTGGAGGGGTGGTTCCATCTGCTGCATTTTTTGATAGTGAACTTATGACCATGCGCCCGGAACAGCTCACCATACAGCAGTTTGTGGAGCTGACAAACGCTGTTGAAGCCGAGCTTGAAAAGACGGCGCAATGTAAACCGTGATGCTCTCTTTGTTTGGCAATGCGTCTTGTCGTATTTATGAGACAGATGTTCGATGTAAACTTTATTGCATAAACATATTACGTTGATATTACGGATTTTATGTGTTGTTGTAAAGTGTGGCACTTTAGCCTGTGATGTTACGTGCTTTAGCCTGTAAAGTGCGGCACTTTAGTCTGTGATGCTGCGTGCTTTGTACTGTGAAGTGCGCCACTTTTATGGGAGTATGAAATAAGGTTGACGTGTGACAGATGTTGACAGCAGTTTTATAACATTTCTCACTAGTGTCCCATTAAAATTGGGACGTTGTTAAAAATCAAATAAACTTGGTCCATCAGGTCCAAATCGTTCTTTGTCATTTTGAAATTTAGTTTTGTCAAAGAGGTCTCGAAGAGGCGTTTTATCGGTCAACGAGATGCTCAATATTTGAAGAACTTCGTATGTGCTTCTATCCGGTTGCATATCGTG
>NZ_JABKKJ010000040.1 GCF_013166515.1 Xylanibacter caecicola
CCAGATACTCTTCCGCGCTGACCTCCGTGGCATAGACCGCCGACTGCGTGCCGCCCAAGCCTATCCACACCTCCTTGTAGAGCCGTGAAGGGTTGTTCGCCATGTTGATGGAGAGTATCTGCGACTTCTCCTTTTCCGTCAGTCCGAGCAACGCCTGTATCTGGTCGAACTTGTTCATATATTTCCTTTGGTCAAGCAGGATTTTACAATCCGAGTTGTTGATAATGCTCTCTTTGACCACCGGAGAACTGATAATGTCGTCCACCTCCTGCGTCACCACGATTGCCTCGCCGTAATATTTTCTGACCGTCTTATACATATAGCGCAGATATTCAGCCATGTTCGCCGATGAGAGGGCCTTCCAAGCCTCTTCCACGATAAGCTGTTTCCGCACGCCTTTCAGCCGCCGCATCTTGTTGATGAAGGCTTCCATGATGATGATGGTCACGACGGGGAACAGTTCGCGGTTTTCTTTAATCGAATCTATCTCGAAGACGATGAACCGCTTGCCGAGCAGGTCGATGTTCTCCGTGGAGTTGAGCAGGAAATCGTAACGCCCGCCCCGGTAATACTGCCGCATGGTGGTGAGCATGTTGTCGATGTTGAAGTCGGACTTCTCCACCTTGATGTCACGCTCAGCCAGTTCCTTGCGGTAGTCGTCACGCATATACTCGTAGAAGGTGTTGAACGACGGCACGATGCTACGGTCGGATTGGATACGTTCAATATAGGCACTCACGGCACTGCCCAGCTCGCCGCTCTCCGTCTTTGTCACCTTGTCGTCCTCCGACTTCCAGAGCGTCAGCAACAGGGTCTTGATGCTGTCCTTCTTCTCCACGTCGAAGATGTAATCGTCGGTGTAGAACGGGTTGAAGCTGATGGGCTTATCTTCCGTGTAGGTGAAATACACACCGTCCGCTCCGCCTGTCTTGCGTCGGATCATGCCGCACAAGCCCTGATAGGAGTTTCCCGTGTCCACCAATACCACATGTGCGCCTTGCTCATAATATTGGCGCACGAGGTGGTTCATGAAGAAAGACTTGCCGCTGCCCGAAGGACCCAGCACGAACTTGTTGCGGTTGGTCGTGATACCTCGCTTCATGGGCAGGTCGGAGATGTCAAGGTGCAGCGGTTTTCCCGTGAGCCTGTCCACCATCTTGATGCCGAAGGGCGAGAGCGAGCTGCGGTAGTTGGTTTCCTCTGTGAACAGGCACACCGCCTGTTCGATGAAGGTGTGGAAACTCTCTTCCGCCGGGAAGTCCGCCGCATTGCCGGGTATCGCCGCCCAGTAGAGTGTCGGGCAGTCGATGGTGTTGTGGCGCGGCACGCATTCCATGCTTGCCAACTGGCTGCCCACGTCGTTCTTGATATGCTTCAGTTCCTCCGCATCGTCGCTCCACGCCATGACGTTGAAGTGTGCCCGTACCGAGGTCAGTCCGTAGGAATGGGCTTCGTTCAGGTATTGGTCTATCCACTCGCGGTTGATGCTGTTGCTCCTTGAATAGCGAGATAGCGACTGCATGTTACGGGCGGACTTCTCGAACTTCTGCAAGGTTTCCTCACTGTTGTCTATCAGCACATACTGGTTGTAGATATGGTTGCAGGAGAGCAGAAGCCCCACCGGGGAGGCGAATGACAGTCGGCAGTCACTCCGGTCGGTGGAGAGCTTCTCGTAACGGGTGTCGGTAGCCACCTTGCCCGGCAGGTCTTCCGCGTCGGAGAGGGTGTGCAGACACAGGCGGTTGTCGCCGATGCGCATCTCCCTTGCCGAAAGCTCGATGTCCTGCAAGGTGGTGTCACCTTCCGGCATGAGCGAGAAGTAGCGTTCAATAAGTCCCGTCTTTCCCTCAGTACCCACAATCTCATCGGTGGAGAGGCGGCGCAGCCTGACAAGCCCGCTGTCGTTCATGATGCGCTCGAACTGTTCGCAGGCTTCCAAGAACTTGGTCGTGGTTTCCCTGTCCAGCTCCTTCGGGATGATATGTCCCCGGCACAGCGTGCTGAAATTGCTCTGCATCCGGTTACGCTCCTTTGTTGTCTTGGTCAGGTAGAGGTAGCAGGTGTGTTTCAGGTACGGACGCTCGTTGAAGTGACGCTCGAAAGAGCGGCTTAAAAAGCTCATGTCGTCCTTCTGAAGCTCCGGTTTGTAGCGTTCCTTGATGAACCAGTCCTGTTTGTGGACGACGGAGTAGTCCGGCAGCACCTTGATAGCCTTGCACCAGCAACTGTGTATCGCCTCGTACTCCGCACCCGTCACGGTGTAAAGTTCCGGTAGTTCCACCTCGAAAGCCACCGTGATGTCGGCGTCCTTTGAGATGATGCAGCCATGCTCCACCGCTAAAAGTGGGAACCTGTTTTCCAGTGTTGTCATTTTCGATGTATTCCTCATTGTCTTTCTTCCTTTCGTTGTCGTTTGAACAGACGGGTTATCCGCCGCCGGTTGATAAGGTATCGGGGATGGCTCCGTGCCGCTCCTAATTTCATCAGCCCGTGTTCACCGTACCGGGCGTTCAGCGCGAAGGTCTGCCATACAAGGAGGGAGGACGATGCCGCGCCGAAGCCGATACATATCCACTGGTCGATACCGACCATGTAGAGGATGACGAACAGGACGAAGAGAGCCAGCAGACCTCCGCAGAAGATGAAGAGGTACTGTGCCTTCAAGCCCTTGAACTCTACCGGACGGCCGATACCCTTGTTGATTGGGTATTCAGCCATACATTATTTATTAAAGGAAGAATGAGCGCAGGATGGTGGCGGCAACAATCAGGAAGATGCACGCGCCGAACCACGAGGCGGCTGTCTTGCTGGTGTCGGGGTCGCCCGATGAAAACTTGCCGTACACTTTTACGCCCCCGATAAGCCCGACGACTGCACCGATGGCGTATATCAGTTTAGTTCCGGGGTCGAAATAAGAACTCACCATAGAGGTGGCTTCGTTGATGCCCGCGATGCCGTTTCCCTGCGCGAAAGCGGAGGCGGTTGCGGCGATGACAAGTGCCGCGGAGAGGATTGCTTTTCTGTTTTTCAAGATGTTCTTGTTCATAAACTGTTCTTGTTTTTTGCCGTCAAAAGGGTGGATGGTCCTTTGTCGGGCGGTTGATACTTTGTTTCTTTACTTTGGTTTTAGTGGATGCCCGTTTGTTTCCACGGACGTGGGCGTGTCCGTTGCGGATGGGGATGCGCCTTGCGTTTCCTCGCCGCGTGGGTTGATGTCATTCTTTCATGTTCATTTCTTTTATTGTTGTCATACATAGTTGCGAATGTCGAACTCCTCGATGTTGTCCGGCACGACGAACTCCTTTTCAGATTTCTTCAGCCGAATCTCGATAAGCCCCTTGATGCGGATGCCTATCTCCGAAGAGCCTTCCATCATTTTCTCGTACAACTCCGTGCCCTCCATGTCGGTGAACACCTTAGCCGCCTTTTCACGTTCCGCCTGTGTCGCGTCCGGGTTTTTGGCGGTCTTGCAGGCGTCGTCAATCTCGTCAAAGCTGCTGCCCGAAGCCCGTGGCGTGTCCGAGGCGTCCTCTTCCGGTTCGTCGTCCCCGTATCCCAGTTCCTCCGGCGGTATGCTCGTGAAGGTCTCATCGAGTTTTTCCTCCGGGACTTGTGCCGGGCGGGATGCGTTTCCCGTTTTTCCGTCGTCAAAAGTAGCCTCTTCCTCCGACAGCTCAATGCCTTTTTCCGAAGTGGCGGCTTCTTGCGCCGGTATGGCAGCGGTTGTCCGGGTGGATGCCATCCTAAAACGGCTCTTCCCGATGATGTCCGCCTTTTCTGCAGGGACTTCCTCGTGTGCCGCTACGCTCTTTAGCCCATTCCTGTCCAACGACCGCCATAATCCGGCAATGCCATTGAAGAAGCGGACAATCCGCGTGTCCATGATGCGCTCGTAAAGGAGCAGGAACAGGAACCAGAGGTTGCAGCCAACCGATACCGCCAGCAGAATGTCTGTCATGCTGATTGTTTCATTCATATACTTCCGTTTTTGGTTAGAATACTGAATTATAATTTCGGGCGTAAAGGCTCTTTATAGCGTCCTCGCACTGGTTGAAGTGGTGCGTCAGCACATGGTCGATGTAGGCGGACAGCGTAAGCCGGTCATGCCCGATTACACGGGTGATACGCATGATACGCTCGTGGTATTCCGGGCGCACATACGCCATCTTCCCCTCACGTGCCTTTACTTCCGGGTCACGGATGAACAGACGTTCATAGTCCTTCTCGCAGCATTTGTCGGTTACCGGGACAGGCGACAGGATTTCCACACTCGCCTGCACTTGGGCAAACATACCTCCGCAGTCTTGCTGTGGTCTTTTTTCATTCGGTGTCATTTCTTTTTCCATTTTCAAATCAGATCTTCACGTTGTTTCTTGTACAGTTCGTTGATTCTCTCCTTGTGCTGTTCCAGATGTTGGCGCAGCACGGTATCCACATAGCCGCCCACCGAGATTTCACCTCCGGCGATGTCGTTCACGATTCTGAGGATTTTGCCGTGGACATCGCGGCTGATATAGACACACTGGCGGGTCTTTATCTCGTTGCGGCGCAGGAACAGCTCGTTATAGTCCTCATCCTGCCTTTTCCGGCGGCCACTTTCCCTCTGCGCTTTTTCCCGTGTTACTGGTTGCACAGGAGGTGGTTCCGGTGCGGCGGTGTCCTCTTCGGTCAGTGCAGCTGCGGGTACTTCCTGTGCGGGGCGCAGTGTCCCGTCCTGTGTGCGCCGCCCGATGGAAGCTAACAGCAGTTCCTCGTCGATGCCTTCCGTGTTCACTTTCCTGCTGCCCATGCTCACTGCGGTCTGATGATGTCGCTTATCTCTTCGGAAAACTCCCGGATGCCACTCCCTTTCAGCAGTGCCGTGTCCATCGGGAAGATGGTGGAGCGGAAAACGTTCTTGCGCTCTTCCGAAAGGTCACGGCGGAACTTCTTGCTGTCGGGCAAGCGGGTGGAAAGTACCGGAAAGCCCATTTCGGCTATCACTTCCTCGTAGATGCCGTACAGGTCGTTCCTCTCCCTGCCGTCCACCATCGTCCAGAACAGATAAAGCCCCTTTGTTTTCGCCTGCCCGGTCGTCATCAGCCTGTCGCGGAACATCGTGACGAATTTCAGGGTACTCTCCACGACGAAGCGATCGGCACTAAGGGGCGTGAAGATGTAGTCCATCTGCGATAGCGTCTTTATCACGCCGTTGCTCCGGAGTGTTCCCGGCATGTCGAAGAAAACCACGTCGGGCTTCATGACCTCGGCGGCGATCATCCTTTCCGCATCGTCGAGGGCGTTCACCGCGTTGCTCTTGATGACCGGATAGGCGTTCTTCTTTATCTTGCGGAAATGGTCGCACGCGAGAGCCTTGAAGTAGATGCTCCCGCCGATGAGTGCCGTCTCATGTTCGCGCAGACCGTGGATGCTGTGCTGCGGGTCATCGCAGTCAACGACGGCGACATTGTAGCCTTTCACGTTGTGGAGGTAGCTGGCGGCGAGTGCCGTGACGGTGGATTTGCCAATGCCACCTTTCTGTGTTGCGAATGCAACGAAGATTTCTTTACTCATGGTTCTATTCAGTTTAATTGTTGATGATTTTATTTTCTGTTTACATGCGGATTGAATTACCGCATTATCCGTTTCCGTGAACAGGCACACGGGCGGGTCACCACGTATCCGGTTCTGCGGTGAAGCGGTGCGGCGGACAAGTGATGAATGACGACATTGCGTCATGAAGTCATTGAATCCATACGTCATCGGATTGTCGGACAACCGGGTTTCCGACGGTTCGGGTATCCGTTTCGGCAAGTGTCCGCCGAAGCGGTTGTCCGGGTATTTGAATGTTCCTTTCCTCATATCTTCAAACCGTTCGTTTCTTGAATCATGCTGCAAATAAACAAGTATATTTTTGAACCTGTATCACTTCTCCAGCAAGTGGCGGCATGTTGCGCCGGTTGGCAGCCATTGACCGGGTCAAGCATCTGTCCATTACCGCTTTAAGGGCGTAACTTTGCACCCGGACGGCAGGGTTCGCCGATGGCGTGCGGGCCGGAGTCCTGAAAGGTATTTTCCCAATCCGTCCCCTGACGGATTTTTATGTTCACCTGAACATAGCAAGATGTCTTTTCAGCCGCTCAAAATGATTTGAGCATCCCGGAAAAGCACTTGCCCTTGCAGGGGACGGGCTTTCCCTCCGAAGTCGGAAAGCCTTTCAGAACTGCGGTGCCGTGAACAGAAGCGGCGGCTTATGCCGTCAATCCGCTAAATCCAAAGTGATATGAAAGAGAAAAGGAAAAGCAAAGCAGGGAGAAATCCCAAACTTGATCCGGCGGTGTACCGGTACACCGTCCGTTTCAACGAGGAGGAACACAACCGTTTCCTCGCCATGTTCGGAAAATCGGGTGTCTATGCACGGTCGGTTTTCCTCAAAGCGCACTTCTTCGGGCAACCGTTCAAGGTGCTGAAGGTGGACAAGACGCTGGTGGACTACTACACCAAGCTGTCGGATTTTCACGCGCAGTTCCGCGCCGTGGGTACGAATTACAACCAAGTCGTGAAGGAATTGAGGCTGCATTTTTCCGAGAAAAAGGCGATGGCGTTGCTCTACAAGCTGGAGCAACACACCGTCGAACTCGTGAAACTGAGCCGTCAGATTGTGGAATTGTCGAGAGAAATGGAAGCAAAATGGTCGCAAAAATCAGTGTAGGAAACTCGTTGTACGGCGCGATTGCCTACAACGGGGAGAAGATTAACGAGGCGCAGGGGCGGCTTCTCACCACCAACCGCATCTACAATGACGGTTCGGGAACGGTGGACATAAGCAAGGCGATGGAGGGTTTCCACACCTTCCTGCCACCGCAGATGAAGGTCGAGAAGCCGGTGGTGCATATCTCACTCAACCCGCACCCGGAGGATGTGCTGACCGATATTGAGTTGCAGAATATCGCCCGCGAGTATCTGGAAAAACTCGGTTTCGGAAACCAGCCTTATCTTGTATTCAAGCACGAGGACATCGACCGCAACCACCTGCACATCGTGACGGTCAACGTGGACGAGAACGGGAAAAGGCTCAACCGGGATTTTCTCTACCGCCGCAGCGACCGTATTCGCAGGGAACTGGAACAGAAGTATGGATTGCATCCGGCAGAACGAAAAAATCAGAGATTGGATAACCCGTTGCGCAAGGTGGACGCATCGGCTGGCGATGTGAAAAAGCAGGTGGGCAACACCGTGAAGGCTCTGAACGGGCAGTACCGCTTCCAGACGATGGGCGAATACCGTGCGCTCCTTTCCTTATATAATATGACGGTGGAGGAAGCGAGGGGAAACGTGCGCGGACGGGAGTATCACGGGCTGGTCTATTCCGTCACGGACGACAGGGGTAACAAAGTTGGCAATCCGTTCAAGTCCTCGCTCTTCGGGAAGTCCGCAGGCTATGAAGCCGTGCAGAAGAAGTTTGTCCGTTCCAAATCGGAAATCAAGGACAGGAAACTGGCAGACATGACGAAACGCACCGTCCTTTCCGTGCTGCAAGGCACTTATGACAAGGACAGGTTTATTTCCCGGCTCAAAGAGAAGGGCATAGATACCGTGCTGCGCTACACAGAGGAAGGGCGCATCTATGGGGCTACCTTCATCGACCACCGCACGGGATGCGTGCTGAACGGTTCGCGCATGGGTAAGGAACTTTCGGCGAATGCCTTGCAGGAACACTTCACACTGCCATACGCCGGACAACCGCCTATACCGCTTTCCATCCCGGCGGATGTTGCGGACAAGGTATATGGGCAGACCGCATACGACCGTGAAGACGTGTCGGGCGGTATGGGCTTGCTCACTCCCGAAGGTCCGGCGACCGATGCCGAGGAAGAGGCTTTCATCCGGGCAATGAAGCGCAAAAAGAAGAAAAAGCGCAAGGGCTTGGGTATGTAATCAGAGTATCAACAATTAAAAAATCAATGTATGTCACAAGAAGACGATTTGAGGGCATTGGCGAAAATCATGGATTTTCTGCGTGCCGTGAGTATCATTTTAGTGGTCATGAACGTGTACTGGTTCTGCTACGAAGCCATCAGGATGTGGGGCGTGAACATCGGCGTGGTGGACAAAATCCTTCTGAACTTCGACCGCACGGCGGGGTTGTTCCATTCCATACTGTACACGAAACTGTTTTCCGTCCTTTTGCTTGCCCTGTCCTGTCTGGGTACGAAAGGTGTCAAGGGTGAGAAAATCACTTGGGGGAGAATCTGGACAGCATTTGCCGTCGGGTTCGTGCTGTTTTTCCTGAACTGGTGGTTGCTGCCCCTGCCGCTGCCGCTTGAAGCGGTGACGGGACTATATGTCCTTACCATTGGAACGGGCTATGTCTGCCTGCTGATGGGAGGTCTGTGGATGAGCCGTCTGTTGAAACACAATTTGATGGAGGATGTTTTCAACAACGAGAACGAGAGTTTCATGCAGGAAACGAGGCTTATCGAAAGCGAGTATTCGGTCAATCTGCCGACACGTTTCTATTACAGGAAACGCTGGAACAACGGTTGGATCAATGTAGTTAATCCCTTCCGTGCGTCCATCGTGTTGGGTACGCCGGGCAGCGGCAAGTCATACGCCGTTGTAAACAATTTTATCAAGCAACAGATTGAGAAGGGCTTTAGCCAATACATCTACGATTTCAAGTACCCCGACCTTTCGACCATCGCATATAACCATCTGATGAATAATCCGGAGGGCTACAAGGTGAAGCCGAAATTCTATGTAATCAACTTCGACGACCCGCGACGCTCTCATCGGTGCAATCCCATTCACCCGGATTTTATGGAAGATATTACGGATGCCTATGAGAGTGCCTACACAATAATGCTCAACCTCAATAAAACGTGGGTGCAAAAGCAGGGCGACTTCTTCGTGGAGTCACCTATCATTCTGTTTGCCAGTATTATCTGGTATCTCAAAATCTATCAGAACGGGAAGTTTTGCACGTTTCCCCATGCTATCGAGTTTCTGAACCGCCGTTACGAGGATATATTTCCGATACTGACCTCTTATCCGGAGCTGGAGAACTACCTTTCGCCGTTCATGGATGCGTGGCTTGGAGGGGCTGCGGAGCAGCTCATGGGTCAGATAGCGTCGGCAAAAATCCCGCTTTCGAGGATGATTTCACCGCAGCTCTA
>NZ_JABKKJ010000041.1 GCF_013166515.1 Xylanibacter caecicola
CTTTAAAGGAAATAAGGGGAGATAAAAGAAGACAGAGCGAGATAGAAGACAATACTCTTGTTGGTTCTTGTTGTACATACGTATGGTTTTTTCGTTGGGTCAACGGCTTTATTTAGTTTTCTGGTACTACTGTTTTTAGGACTGGCTCAATATGTATTCGTTGGAATGTAACATGGCAAACTGTCACTATTGCTTTTGCTTCTACATAAAATGTGGTCATTATCTGTAGGGATGTAACATGATGAAGAAGAAGATCCGGTTGAAGGAATGGTATTGAGCGGATGCACCATGCTGATGCCATACGAGAGTTGGATGGAAATCAGGTAAAAGAATGAATCCGATTAATTTACACTTTATTCCAAGACACACGTAAAGTATGTCACTTTTGACTGTGATGTACGTAACATAACGTTGCAAAGTGCGTAGGTTTACGGTGTCAAGTGCCTAGGTTTCCGATGTCAAGTGGCGGACTTTAGGAGGTCCGAGGGGGAGATTATAACCTGAAATGGCATTTGTGACACTTGTGTCACTCATGACACCTGTTCTTACAACATTACTATAATAATAAAATACCTTTCCTTTAAAGGACATATATTTTATATTTTTCAGGTCTTTATATAGACAAGTGTCATTAGTGTCACAAGTGTCACGGAATGTAAACGATTATCTCGAGACGGCAGAGGAAAGAAGTCTCATGCCCTTACGAACCCAAACTACAACAAGGGTGAAATGCAAGGGGGACGTTTCGGGGGCTAAAAGGTGGCATATTGCAGCACGAAAGGGTGTCTTTTAAAGACTAAAAGGTGACCTTTGGGAGGACAAAAGGTAAGATATTGATTTTCAAGGGGTTTCTACTCTATGTAGGGGATACCATGGTGCAGCTGCTCAATAACCTTCCTGCAATCTGAACTTCGGCTGCACCATGGTACAGCCCTACATCGGGAGATATATTTCCGAATGTTCATTATCCAGAACATCGCACCCAAACCATCAAAAACTCACATACGGTTTCAGACGGCGTATGGCATCTTCGGGAAAGTCGCGGTTGAGACGAAGGTCGTCAAGCGACTTGAGATTGCCGTGAAGCCTGCGATAATCGACAATGGCTTTTGCCTGAAAATAATTGATATAGGGATGACGGCGAAGCTGACTAAGAGTAAGTCTGTTTACATTAATCTTATCGAGAGTGGCATCGCCGAGGATGAAATAACGAAGCGAAGACTCAGGAAAGCCGTCGATCTCGAGTAGCTGGTCTACAGAGAAAAATCCTCCAAGGCGCTTCCGGTAGCTCACAACGGCACGGGCGTATCCGCTCCCTATGCCCGGAACCTTTTTCAACGCTGTGGTGTCGGCGGTATTAAGAGCAATCACTTCGCCGTCTTTTATCTTTATAGGATATTTAACGGTGTCACGCGCGGCAGCCGTATGTTCTCCGTCGGAGACAAGTGATGATGCCGGAAGATAGTCGGAGGAAATGCGGATATACGGCTCAAGCCTTTTATACTGCCCCACGGTAAGTCCGTAAAGACGTGCAAAGTCCGAGGGGCGTCTGTATACACCGCCTTTGGCACGGTACTTATATATGTTGCGCACTTGCCACGGTCGAAGCCCCAGACTGAGCAGCGCCGTGCTGTCGGCTGTGTTGGGATCGAATGCAAAGAGTTTTAAAGAAGAGGAACCGGAATCATAATATCCTATCTCACGGCGGTATGCACCGGTCTTTACGATTGGAACGTCTACCGACGATGTGTCTGCCGACGAGACAAAACCACCGCCGACAGAACCTCCCGTAAGCATGATACCGACGGCAAGAGCAGCCATTATAAAAAGCAGCAGTATGGCAACGGCACGGTCTGCCTTGTTTATATAAAACAGTTTTTTCATCATAAACAGATATGAAGACGATTTATTTGTAATACACGCCACTGTGCAGCCGCGATGCTATATCAGACCGAACTGATGAAGAAAAATGGCAAGTATGCCCAGCGGACATATAATCTTGACGGAATAGAGGTAAAGCCCCGTGTACCATGCGTTGACAGCACCGTAACTTGAAAGTTCGTCTGCCACAACCGTACGGGGTATATACCATCCGACGAAAAGGCATGTGAGAAACGCCGCCAGCGGCATGAGCACCTGCGCAGTGACATTATCGAAACAGTCCATGAGTGATTTGCCGGCAACAGCAAGTTCCGGACAGGCTCCGAAAGAAAGCGAACACAGCACCGTCATGATACAGCACAGCACCGTGACAATGGCTGCACCGCCACGTCTGGACAGTTTCAACTCTTCATGGAAAAACGCCGTTCCGATTTCGTGCATGGATATTGTAGACGTCAGGGCGGCAAGCGACATCAGGGCATAGAACAACACGGAGACAACATAACCTATGAAAGGAACTCCAAGAAACGCCTGACGGAAAACGTTGGGCAGGGTTATGAAGATGAGTGAGGGTCCCGAGTCGGGATGCACGCCCACGGAAAATGCGGCAGGAAATATCATCAATCCGGCAAGAATGGCTATCAGCGTGTCGATAAGAGCAATCTGCACGGCCGCCCCGGCAAGGTTTGTCTTGCGCCCGAAGTAAGACGCGTATGTGCAGAGACATGCCGTTCCGAGACTCAGCGAAAAGAATGCCTGCCCCAAAGCTTCAAGAAACACGCCGGTGTCGAGTTTGGAGAAATCGGGCTTGAAAAGAAATTCCACACCCTTATAGGCTCCCGGCAGCATGCACGACGCCACCACTATGAGCATTAAAAGGATAAAGAGCAGGGGCATGAGCAGTTTGGAAACTTTCTCTATGCCGTCGCGTATACCGCGCGAAACGATGACATGCGTAATAAGGACAAACGTCACCGCCCATAGCGTGGGCTTGACCGGATCGGACGAGAAATCGGCAAAATATTTTGAAACATATGCCGCATCGCCCTGCAAATGCTCTGCAACCGACGCGAAAAGGTATTGCAGGCACCAGCCTGCCACCACGGCATAGAATCCGAGTATCAGCATTGAGGTGAACACACCCATATAGCCTATAATCATCCAAGGCGTGCCGTTGGCAAGGCGACGGTATGAACGGGCAGCGTTGGCTGCCGAGTGGCGCCCCACAATAAACTCGCTTATCATGCCGGGAATACCCAAAAGGAGTATACATCCCAGATATATCAAGATGAAAGCGGCACCGCCGTTGTGCCCTGTCATGAACGGAAACCGCCACACATTGCCCAATCCTACCGCAGAACCGGCTGTGGCAAGGACAACACCGAGACGGCTGCCGAAATTTATTCGTTCTGAACGTGACATTTAAAAGGTGGTTTTTCAGATTATACCAAACTGGTGCAGAAATATCAGAATGATGCACACCGGACATACGTATCTCACACTGAACATATAAAAACCGAACACAGCGGAATGAAGTGTGCCGCGGTTGGTGAACTCATCATATACCAACTTTCGCGGCAGATACCAGCCTACAAACAGACATGTGAGAAATCCGCCGACGGGAAGGAGTATCTGCCCCGTGAAAAAGTCGAATATGCTGAAAAGCGGTGTACCGAAAAGCTGCAGGCAATCATACTTGCCGAGCGACAACGAACAGAATGTTGCCATTATGCCGCATGCCACTGTGACGATAATTGCCGCACGCCGGCGTGTGGTCTTGAGTTCTTCTTCAAGAAATGCTGTACTCACCTCGTGCAGGGAGATAAGCGACGTGAGGGCTGCAAGAGAGAGCAAGGCGTAGAAAGCAAGAGACACCACATAGCCCACGGCAGGGATGCCGCCAAACGCCTGCTGGAACACGTTGGGAAGCGTGATAAAAAGAAGAGACGGACCGGAGTCGGGATTTACACCCACGGAAAATGCCGCCGGGAAAATCATCAGTCCGGCCAGAACAGCTACGATACTGTCTATCACTCCTATCTGCACTGCCGACTTGGGCATATCCGTGTCTCTACCGAAATAAGACGCGTAGGTGCATATACAACCCATACCTATGCTGAGCGAATAGAACGATTGTCCCAAAGCACCAAGGAAAACATCGCCGTCGACCCTCGAAAAGTCGGGGTTAAAGAGAAATGAAATGCCGGCAGAGGCTCCAGGAAGAAGGCACGACGACACCACGATGACAAGAAGCAGAATGAAAAGTGCGGGCATAAGCATCTTGGAAGCTTTCTCTATGCCGCCGCGAACACCACGTGCCACCACAAAATGAGTCACCGCCACGAACGCCAACGCCCACAGAACAGGTTTCAAAGGGTCGGTCTCGAACGTCTCGAAGTAGGTCTTGAAAAAACCGGGATCGCCATGCAGATGTCCAACTATCGACGCATACATATACTCAAGGCACCAGCCCGATACGACAAGATAGTATCCGGTAATGAGAAATCCGGTGAGAACCCCGAGATAACCCACCACCATCCACGGCGTGCCGCCCGACAGCTTGCGATACGAGCGGGCTGTGTTTGCCGCCGCGTTGCGACCTATTATAAACTCGCTGATCATACATGGCATGCCGAGAAATAACACACATATTATATAT
Source organism: Xylanibacter caecicola (assembly GCF_013166515.1). GTDB lineage: Bacteria > Bacteroidota > Bacteroidia > Bacteroidales > Bacteroidaceae > Prevotella > Prevotella caecicola. Next base: position 4,541 of record NZ_JABKKJ010000041.1, read on the forward strand.
ATGAGTATAAATGCCGCTCCGCCATTCTCTCCCGTCATATATGGAAAACGCCAGATATTACCCAAACCTACCGCCGAACCGGCTGTGGCAAGGATTATACCGAGCTTGCTTCCAAACTTTGCTCTTTCAGATTTCATCATGTCACGATATGTTTTATACAAATCCCGATACCACAGACAACACTTGCCGCAACATCAACGGATTGTCTCTTAAAATCTCCCAAACGGTTGCAAATGTATAAAAAATATACTACTTTTGCATAAAAACAGCAACCAAAGATGAATTATTTATATCATTTAATAAGAAAATACCCCATTTCCTGCATACTCATAGCCATTATCTGGGTGTTGTGTTTCATTACTCCGCCACACACCCGGCTCGACAATGTACCGCTTATGGACAAATGGACACACATCGCCATGTACGGCGGAACATGCACCATGATATGGATTGAATATATGAAATGTCATGAAAAAACAAATGCCATGCGGCTTTTATGCATGGCATGGCTGGCACCGGTGATGATGAGCGGTGTCATAGAACTGCTTCAGGCATACTGCACCGGAGGTCGGCGGAGCGGCGACTGGCTCGACTTTGCAGCCAACGGCATCGGTGCAACGCTGGCTTCGGTCATCGGTATTCTTCTGATAACGTATCACGCCAGACGGCAAAAGGCATCTGCCGAAGATACGAATTGTAGAAACGGCGGTCGCCGGTGACTTCCTCACCGATGAAACACGGCTTTTCGTAAGGCTCGTCCTCGCTCTCCAGTTCGACCTCTGCCATGACAAGTCCCTCGTTGTCTCCGTAGAATTCGTCTACCTCGAAGATGTGCTTTCCGCTCTTTACAAGATAACGGGTCTTGTCTATCAAGCCCGGCTCACACAACTGCATGAGGTGCTTCGCCTCGTCGAGCGTGATTTCCTTTTCAAACTCGTAGCGGGTCATTCCCCCGTTTCCGGAAGGTCCCTTTATTGTGATAAAACCCTGTCCGCCACGTATCCGCACACGCACCGTGCGCCCCCTGCCGCTACAGATATAGCCTTGCTTTATGCGCGACGAGGCATAGGCCATTTCCCTATATGCCCCGTCACACTTGTGCACAAGAAACTTGCGCTCTATCTCCAGTCCGCTCATTCTGCCTTAAGCAATCATCTGGACAATTAAAAACAAAAACGCTGCCAGCACCAAGATGCCGAAGATCCAGTTGATAATCAATTTTGCCTGTTTTTCCTGTTGTGCGTCGCGACGTGCGCGGCGTGCTTTTTTCTTGTCGTTCATAAGCTATGATATAATTTAAGGTTGTTAATATATCCGATTTAAGATGTCTTATTCAAAACGCCGGATGTTCATATAAATGATGCCGGATGTCGTCATGATGTCTCAAAGCCTCCACCCGGCATCTCCGGATCATTACACTTCGTCGTTGACGGGGAACTCCATGAGATATGCCTTGATAAATCCGTCGATCTTTCCGTCCATCACACCGTCCACATCACTTGTCTGGAAATTGGTGCGGTGATCCTTCACACGACGGTCATCAAATACATAACTCCTTATCTGACTTCCCCACTCTATCTTCTTCTTGCCAGCCTCAATCTTCGCCTGCGCCTCAAGACGTTTCTTCATGGCACGGTCGTAAAGCTGCGACTTGAGCAGACGCATGGCGTTGTTGCGGTTCTCCAGCTGCTTGCGACTTTCCGTATTTTCAATCAATATCTCTTCTTCCTCACCCGTGTCGGGGTCTGTATACTGGTAGCGCAACCGCACACCGGTCTCCACCTTGTTGACATTCTGTCCGCCGGCACCACCGCTTCGGAAGAGATCCCAGCTCACTTTCGACGGGTCTACATAAACTTCTATCGTATCGTCAACAAGCGGAGACACAAACACACTGGCAAAACTGGTCATGCGCTTGCCCTGTGCATTGAACGGAGATACGCGCACCAGTCGGTGGACGCCGTTCTCGCTCTTAAGATATCCGTATGCGAACTCTCCGCCCTCAATCTCCATTGTGACGCTCTTTATACCGGCTTCGTCGCCTTCCTGAAGGTTACTCACGGTCACCTTGTGCCCATTTGCCTCAGCCCAACGCATGTACATACGCATCAGCATCTGTGCCCAGTCCTGACTTTCCGTGCCCCCCGCACCGCTGTTTATCTTCAACACACAGTCCATAGGATCCTCTTTCTGCCGCAACATATTCTTCAATTCAAGGTCTTCGATTGCCTTTATTGCCTTTGCGTAGTCGTCGTCAACCTCCTCTTCGGTCACCATTTCATCATGATAGAAGTCGAAAGCGAGCTGTAGCTCGTCGGCAAATGTACGCACATCCTTGTAACCGTCAATCCACCTTTTGATATCCTTCACCTTCTTCATCTGCTCCTGCGCCCTCTGCGGGTCATCCCAGAAGTCCGGTGCCTGAGTGCGGAGTTCCTCTTCCTCGAACTCCATTTTCTTTCTTTCTATGTCTAAATAGCGATACAAAGCGTCCGCACGCTCCATCACATCTTTCAACTGGTCGCTTGTTATCATATATCCTTTTTCTACTCTTCGTACATTTTTTCAATCTCGGTGCAATAGTTCTTCACCAGCACCGCACGCCTTATCTTCAGCGTATTGGTAATTTCTCCGCTCTCCATTGTGAACCCTTTCGGCAGCAGCGTGAACTTCTTTATCTTCTCATAGCTTGCCAACTGCTGCTGCAGCGTGTCTATACGCTCTGCCATCATTTTGTTTATCAGCACGTTTTCACACAGGTCGCGGCGTGTCGAGAACTTTATGCCGTACTCCCGTGCATACTCTTCAAGCAGACTGTAGTCAGGCACTATGAGCGCCGACACAAACTTCCTCTCGTCGGCAATGACGGCTATCTGCTCCACATACTTGTCCACAAGTATTTTCGATTCTATCATCTGCGGCGCTATATATTTGCCGTTGGATGTTTTGAAAAGATCCTTTATCCTGTCCTTGAGGAACAGTTCACCGTTTTTTATATAACCGGAGTCGCCTGTACGGAAGAAACCTTCGCTGTCGAAAACCTCAGCATTAAGAGCCTCACGCTTGTAATATCCTTTGGTAATTGTCGGACCTTTAAGCATAATCTCGTCATTCTCGCCTATCTTTATCTCAAGTCCTTCAATGAGACGTCCAACCGAACCGATGGTACGAGGTTTGTCGAGATGAACGCACGACACCGTGGCAAGGCTCTCGGTAAGACCGTATCCGGCAATCATCTTTATGCCCACGGATATCACAAACTCTTCCACTTCAGGCGAAACAGTGGCTCCTGCCGTAGGGAAGATGTTTGCATGCTCCAGTCCGAGCTGCTTGCGTATAAGGCTGAAAAGCGTCCGGTTCATCATCTCATACTTCATGCGGAGAACCGGTGACGGTCTGCGACCGCGACTCAGATATTCTATGTTATACTTGCGCCCTATCGCCAGAGCCTTCATAAACAACCTGCGCCTTACCGGATTTGCATTGTCTATCTTCTCTTTTACGCCGGCATACACCTTTTCCCAGAAGCGCGGGACAGAACTCATACACGTAGGATGAGTCTCACGCAGCGACTGCTGTATCTCCTTGGGATATGTATTTATTATTACTTTGGCACCCACCGACAGGCAAAGATACAGCCATCCGCGTTCAAATATGTGCGTATAGGGAAGGAAACTCATCGAAACATCGGCGTCAGACACCGGCACCGCCTTGTCGTTGGCAATCAGGGCGGCTGAATACTGTCCGTAGCTAAGCATCACACCCTTGCTGTCGCCCGTCGTACCGCTGGTATATAGAATGTTGCAAAGGTCGTCATCGTTCGCCTGACTGTAAAGACTGTCCACCTCCGACTGGCGCGGGCAGCTCTCACCGAGCTTCATGAAATCTTCAAAATACATGGTGCCCGTGTCCTGCGGACTTATCTTCACGCCGTTGTCGAAGACAATGATTCGCTCCAGTGTAGGACACAGGGGCGACACACGGTAAGCCTTGTCATACTGTTCTTGCTCGCCAACAAAGAGAAAACGCACCTGTGCATCGGCAATCATGTACTGTATCTGCTGCTCGCTGCTCGTGGCATAGAACGGTATCGAAACGGCACGTATGCCGTATGCACCGAAATCGGTGAGCATATAGTTTATCGAATTCTGCGAGAAAACGGCAATGTTTTCCTGAACCTTTACGCCAAGGTTCAGCATTGCATTCGATGTCTGACGCACTTTATCCGAGAACGTCTGCCACGACATTGAAACCCACCGGGTGCTCCCGAAGTCACGATAAATGAACATTGTCCGTTCTCCGTACTTCTTTGCCTGCTCATGAACAAGCAAGGAAAGATGACATCTTGTCTGCATAAATATCACGTTTTATCAGCCTCCGTAAGCCGAAGAAGCCATTTTACAGCACCTTCCCGCATGCCTGCGGATACCAAGTTATTAATAATGCAAAGTTAGTTCAATTTGAGGTAAATACCCGTTGGCGGAATTAATTTAAGTTGATAAATATGAGTAAAAAGTTGTACATGTCGCTGATTTTTAGTAACTTAGTGGTGATTAAAACATTAAGTTCAAACCATCGTATGTACAACCTTTATGC
>NZ_JABKKJ010000042.1 GCF_013166515.1 Xylanibacter caecicola
CTAAATGATAACTATAAGATTATAACAATTTTAGCCCCAATATACAGATAAATATAATTCAGCAAATTCGCGTTAAAGATGAAAAAATGTGTAAATTTGAAAAATATTAGAGACTATGAGTTTTATCGATTTGTTTAAATCTCGTGAAAGTAGAGAAAAGTTGAGCCACTTAAAGAGACTCGTGGCGTTGGCATTTGCAGATGGCAAATTTGAAAAGAGTGAAATGGGGGTAATTGCCACAGTGATGGCAAGGGATGGTTTGGAGTTTTCTGACCTTGAAAGATGTATAAAGAACCTCAAGGATTTTAAATTCTTACCACCTGAAACTCCTGAACGAAGAGTAGTTTGCTTAAAAGATATGGTTTTTCTGATGATGTGTGATGGTGATATTGATGACAACGAATTAACTCTTTGTAAGGCAACTGCAATCGAATTAGGTTTCAAGCAGGAAGTGATAGATGCCATGATACTAGATATTATTGCGGACATTAAGAGAATGGAAACTTCATAGATGAAAAAAAATAGAAATAAAAATAGTGAAAATTTGAACATTCTCTATTTCTTCATGAAGTCAAAAATGACAGAGAACCAAGATGCTCTTTTAAGGGAAACACCGTTAATTCTAACGGTTAAAAGAGTCAATTCACAAATAGAAGATTATTTACGTACTATTTTACAAGATTTATTCTATTCTCGGGATTTTGTATATAGTAGAATGGCAGAAAAGGCAAGAAGCCATGTATAAAAAATGAATAATAAGTAAAATATGAAAAAACAAAAAATGTTTGCGCATCCCTTTTCATTTAAAGGACGCATAAGAAGGCTTGAATATGCATTGTCATATTTATTGTGTTGTATATATTATGTGATTCTTGATACGGTAATAACTGTAATGTCATTACTTGGTAATGATAGTTTATTATTATTTGTATTGACATGCTTAGCAATAATCCCTATGAATTGGTTCTTTTTTGCACAAGGAGCCAAACGATGCCATGACAGGAATAATAGCGGTTGGTATCAAATAAATCCCGTCTACTTCTTATGGATGCTACTCGGAGATGGCGACGAGTATGAAAATGATTATGGAAAAGACCCAAAAGGAAGAGATTTATTTGCATAATTTTTGTAACCTTTTGTTATTATGAAATATTTGAAATTATTATTGGCAGCCATGTTGCTGATCTGTTTGTTACACATGCCTTATGGCTATTACGAGTTTGTACGCTTTGCTGTCATGGTCGCGTTTGCTACCATGGCATATAAATATTACGAAGAAAAGAAAGAGGTGTTGACCGTTGTGTTTGGAGCACTCGCGTTGTTGTTCCAACCTTTTGTCAAGATTGCGTTGGGGCGGACGATATGGAATATTGTGGATATTGTTGTGGCTCTGTTGCTTGTAGGTATATGGTTGAAAGAGACAGATGAGAAGAAATAAGTAATGGGTACTTATGAAATTTGAAAACTATTTTATACACATTGCCTTTACACTTATTGTAAGTTTTTCTTTTATGTCATGTCAGTTGAGAAGGGAGCAGTATCGTTAATGGCATAATGAAGAAAAGACGGTTACAATCGAATCTTATGGGAAGAATTGTTTGAAAAAGTTTTATTGGCTGGATAATATTGGAAAACAATGAAGAATACTGTAATATTTCTTGACTTCGATGGTGTTATGGACAACGCTTATTATGATAGCGTCCGGATGAGTAAAGGCTTGTCCGGATATGATCGTTTCGGAGCGATTTTTGATCCTCGCTGTGTACACAATCTGAAATACATAATAGATAAGACCGGCGCAGACATCGTTGTTTCATCATCATGGAAGGAAGATATGTCTTTATCTGAGATATTGGAGATGTGGACAGTGCGCAATCTTCCCGGACGGGTAATAGATACGACACCAATCATTAGCTGTTATCATCGTGGTGATGAGATAGATGTATGGCTGGAAAAGAATTGGGTATGTCGTGATTATGTCATTATAGACGACCTCGATGCCCAAAACTTCAATGAACATCATATAAGTCATCTGTTTTTGGTAAATCCATATATCGGTTTGGACGAAGGGACGACAAGAAGAATTGTAGAATATCTAATGAGATAAATATCAGTCTACTCCCCTACCCCTTCGCATATCCGAACGAAAGGACGCTGAACCTGACGTTTCCGCCACGGCTTATCTCATTGGCACATGATATTATCGTTGAACCGGTGGTGACCACATCATCCACAAGGAGTATGTGCTTGCCGTCTACAGACGCATTATTACACCGGCGGAACACTCCGTCGACGTTCTCAAGACGCTGCCAACGGTGCTTCTGCGTCTGGCTTTCAACAAATTTCTCGCGCTTCACTACCTTGTTTGCCACCGGTATTCCGGTAAGCGAACTTATGCCGCGGGCTATCTCCTCACTCTGATTATACCCTCTCTTGCGCTGCCTTTTTTTTGAAAGCGGTACAGGAACAATCATGTCTATACCGTCAAAGAACGTTGTGCCGAGAAGTTCTGCCGACATCATACGCCCCATAAACTCGCCGACCTCCGGGTGTCCGAGATATTTCAATGAATATACCATGCGACTCACGGGCGAATGCGGTTCGTAATAAATCATTGCAAAAGCACGTTCCACGGGCATCTGTCCCCAAAAGAGCCGTGCCATATCGTTCTCGTAAAAGTCCTCGTCATAGCGGGTGCGGGGCAGGTGCATGTTGCAAGTGGTACATATCACCTCTTCGGTTATACCAAGGCGACAACCGCAGATGACACATGCACGGGGAGAAATAAAGTCGAGAAGCCTGTGCAATATGCCTACGGTTCTTTTCATGGTTATTAGAGATCAATAAGAAAATGAAGAACTTGCTGCTGCTGTTCTTATATTAGTCATATAGAGCCTATAGTTTCTATAGAACCTATAGTTCCTATAGAGCTTATAAGGCTTATATAGAATAGCGGCAGCAGGTTATTCATTCTTCATGCTTTATTCTTCATTTTAATAGCTTCGTGCAATAATCACACGTTTCACAGCCGGTTTTCCCGACACCATGTCAACGCCAGGTGTCTGTTCAACGCCGAACGGCACGCAACGTATCGTTGCCTGAGTCTCTTCCTTTATCTTTGCTTCGGTCTCGGCAGTGCCGTCCCAGTGGCACAGGAAGAAGCCGCCGTCCTTTACTTTCTCCTTGAATTCCTCGTAGTTGTCACACTCGTATATGCGCGAGTCACGGTATGCCTTTGCTTTTTCAAAGATATTCCGCTGTATGTCGTCAAGAAGTTTCTCTACATACTCTGCTATTCCGTCTACAGAAACAGTCTCCTTCTCAAGAGTATCACGGCGCATAACCTCTATCGTTCCGTTCTCAAGGTCGCGGCTGCCCATGACAAGACGCACGGGAACACCCTTCAGCTCATAGTCGGCAAACTTGAAGCCCGGACGCTTGTTGTCGGCATCGTCATACTTGACGGATATGCCGGCGGCACATAACTCGCTTATTACGGGCGTAAGCCTCTCGGTTATAGCAGCGAGCTGCTCCGGTCCCTTTGTTATAGGAATGATTACCACCTGTATAGGCGCCAGTTTCGGCGGAAGCACCAGACCGTTGTCATCGGAGTGGGTCATGATGAGCGCACCGATAAGTCGCGTGGATACTCCCCACGACGTGGCCCATACATACTCGGGCTTGTTGTCCTTGTTAAGATATGTCACCTCGAATGCCTTGGCAAAGTTCTGTCCGAGGAAATGGCTCGTGCCGCTCTGCAGCGCCTTGCCGTCCTGCATCATCGCCTCAATGGTATAGGTGTCAAGCGCACCGGCAAAGCGTTCCGTCTCGCTCTTGACGCCCTGAACAACAGGCACCGCCATCCAGTTCTCTGCAAAGTCGGCATATACCTTCAGCATCTTCTGTGCCTCTGCCTCGGCTTCTTCCCTCGTGGCATGTGCCGTATGACCTTCCTGCCACAAGAACTCCGAAGTACGCAGGAACGGACGCGTGCGCATCTCCCATCGCATCACGTTACACCACTGGTTGCACATCAGCGGCAGGTCGCGCCATGAGTGTATCCAGTTCTTATATGTATTCCATATTATGGTCTCGGATGTCGGACGCACAATGAGTTCTTCCTCCAGACGTGCAGCCGGATCCACCTCAACACCGCTCTTGTCTTCCTTGGCACGCAGGCGATAGTGGGTCACCACGGCACATTCCTTGGCAAATCCCTCAACATGCTCGGCCTCTTTTGAAAGGAACGATTTAGGGATGAGCAGCGGGAAATAAGCATTCTGTGCCCCTGTCTCCTTGAACATCTTGTCCAGCTGATGCTGCATCTTCTCCCATATTGCGTAGCCATACGGCTTTATAACCATGCAGCCACGCACTGCCGACTGCTCAGCAAGGTCGGCCTTTATCACCAAATCATTATACCACTGACTGTAGTTGTCAGCCCTCTTGGTCAGATCTTTTAATTCCTTTGCCATTATTTAAATGCTTATTGTTTATAAAATTGATTGCAAAAGTACTAAAAAAAGTTGGTTAATGCCTTATTGTTAGGCAAAAAGAGCTATCTTTGTGCATCGATTATAACTTTTTAAAAACATACGATTATGAAGAAGACTAAGATTGCAGCTTTGGTTATGTGTTCCGCACTGGTGTTCAGTTGCGGCAACAACACAGGCAACGGTGCACTGATAGGTACCGGCGGAGGTGCGGTGCTCGGTGCAATAGTAGGTAAGATTGCAGGCAACACGGCTGTGGGTGCCGCTGTAGGCGCTGCCGTGGGTGCAGGTACAGGTGCGCTTATAGGCAAGCACATGGACAAGGTAAAGGCTGAGGCACAGAAAGAGCTTGAAAACGCAAAGGTTGAGGAAGTGACGGATGCCAACGGACTGAAGGCGGTAAAGCTGACATTCGACTCCGGCATACTTTTCCAGACAAACAAGTATGACCTCAATGCTGCGTCAAAGGCCAACCTCAACGAGCTTGCAGCGCTTATGAACAAGTACAACACCTGTTCTGTTGACATTTACGGATATACCGACAACACCGGCAGCGACGCAATAAACAACCCGCTGTCTGTGAACCGCGCAAATGCCGTGGCAAACTATCTGAGAAGCCAGCATGTGGCAAACACCCAGATGAAGAAAATCGAGGGTTTCGGAAGCTCCAACCCCGTTGCCGACAACTCTACAGCAGAGGGACGCAAGCAGAACCGCCGCGTGGAAGTATTCATGTATGCAAGCGAGGAAATGATAAACCAGGCAAACAACGGTACGCTGCAATAACAGACAATGGTTTTTCTTAATATTATACGCCGTATAATACGCTGGATGGTGGTAGCCTTTTTAGGCTCCACCATTCTTGCTGTTGTGGTGCTCCGTTTCGTCCCTGTATATTTCACCCCGCTGATGTTCATAAGATGTGCCGAACAGATAAAGGCGGGAGAGACAATGAAACTCAAGCACACATGGATACCGCTCGGAGAAATGTCGAAGTACATGCCGGTAGCCGTGATGGCAAGCGAGGACCAGAGATTTATGAATCATCACGGTTTCGACTACAACGCCATAGAACAGGCGGCACGCCACAACCGCACCAGCAAGCGCATGCACGGGGCAAGCACCATAACCCAGCAGACGGCAAAGAACGTTTTCCTGTGGCCCGGACGCTCGTGGTTGCGCAAGGGGCTCGAAGCATACTTCACCGTACTTATCGAACTGACGTGGAGCAAGCAACGCATAATGGAGGTTTATCTCAATTCCATAGAAATGGGCGACGGCATATACGGCGCGGAGGCCGTGGCAAGAGAGCATTTCGGCAAGGAAGCATCGCAGCTGTCGCGCAGCGAGTGTGCGCTCATTGCCGCCACACTGCCCAATCCAAGGGTATACAGTTCCAAGAACCCAAGCCCGTACATGCTGAAACGGCAGAGACAGATAAAACACCAGATGCGTTTCATACCGCTTTTTACGAAAGAAAAAGAGAATAAATAATCTTATCAGTCCCATAAGCCTTATAAGACCTATAAGTCCTATAGGAGCAATAAGTCTGATAAGACCAATAAGCCTGATAAGACCAATAAGCCCCATAACACCCAAAAACAATGAACTGCAACTTCCTTGAAGAACTCAACGATAGCCAGCGCATGGCTGTGGAATACTGCGACGGTCCGTCGCTTGTCATTGCCGGAGCCGGTTCGGGAAAGACACGTGTGCTGACATACAAGATAGCATATCTCATAGAAAACGGCATGAAGCCATGGGATATACTTGCACTTACATTCACAAACAAGGCTGCCAACGAGATGAAGTCGAGAATAGGCGGTCTCATTGGAGAAGAACAGGCGCGGTATATACACATGGGAACATTCCACAGCATATTCTCGCGTATACTAAGGGTGGAGGCGGAGCACATAGGCTACCAATCGAACTTCACGATATATGACGAGAACGACTCGCGCAGTCTGCTGAAAAGCATCATCAAGGAAATGCAGCTGAACGACAAAGTGTACAAGCCAGCAACCGTACACCACTATATCAGCATGGCGAAGAACCACCTTATACTGCCGCACCAATATGCAGCCGACCGCAGCGCCCTCCAGCGCGACCATGCAATGCACATGCCTGCCATGAGCAACATATACACGGCATACTGCGAACGGTGTCGCAAGGCGAACGCCATGGACTTCGACGACCTGCTTACGTATACGTTCATGCTGCTGAAAGAAAACCGTGACATACGCGATAAATACTCGGAACGGTTCCACTATGTGCTCGTAGACGAGTATCAGGACACCAACTCCGTGCAGCAACAGATAGTATTGCTGCTCACAAGCGGTCATCAACACGTGTGTGCCGTGGGCGACGACGCGCAGAGCATATACGGTTTCCGCGGGGCAAACATAGACAACATACTTGACTTCAGACAGATGTTCGACGACGTCCGCATGTTCAAACTCGAACAGAACTATCGCAGCACGCAGCGTATAGTGGAGGCGGCGAACAGCCTTATAAAGCACAACGAGCGCCAGATACCAAAGGATGTGTTCAGCAAGAACGCCGAAGGCGAGAAACTGATACTGAAACAGGCATACAGCGACAGGGAGGAAGCACTGATCGTATGCAACGACATACAGCGGATACGCAGCACGGACAGGTGCGAATACAGCGACTTTGCCATACTCTACCGCACCAACTCTCAAAGCCGTAGCTTCGAGGAGTCGATGAGGAAAGCGGGCATACCTTATAAAATATACGGCGGACTAAGCTTTTACCAACGCAAGGAGATAAAGGACATCATAGCATACTTCCGCCTTGTTGCCAACCCTTCGGACGAGGAGGCGTTCAAGCGCATCATAAACTATCCCAAGCGCGGAATTGGCGACACGACCGTAGGCAGGATTATCAGCACCGCAACCGAGAAGGGTGCGAGTCTGTGGGATGTAATATCCGCCCCACAACTGTACAACCTTGACGTAAGCAAGGGCACACTGACGAAAATCGAGAAGTTCAGAACGCTGATAAACGGATATATCGAACGCTCATTGACGGAGGATGCCTACAGTCTTGGCACGGACATAATAAAGTCGAGCGGAATTGCCAACGAGATATTCTCGGACAACTCGCCCGAAGGCATGTCAAGACAGGAGAATGTCAACGAGTTGGTCGGCGGTCTGGAGGAGTTTGTTGAAAGCCGAAGAGAAGAAGACCGGGGCAACGAGACATCAATATCCGACTTCCTGCAAGAGGTGTCGCTGCTGACAGACCTTGACAGTGACAACAGCGACAACCGCAATTACGTGTCGCTGATGACCGTGCACAGTGCCAAGGGACTGGAGTTTCCCAACGTTTTCATCGTGGGTATGGAGGAGAACATATTCCCCAACCAGATGTGTATGGGCAGCAAAAGGGAGATGGAAGAGGAACGCCGACTGCTCTATGTGGCAATCACACGTGCCGAGAAGCACTGCATACTTACGTGTGCCAAGAACCGCTTCCGCTACGGCAAGCTGGAGTTCGGCACCCCAAGCCGCTTTATCAACGACATCGACCCGTCGCTGATAGTAACGGAAAGAGCCGACGACGGCAGCTTCGAGGGCAACTACAGCCGCAACGCAAACACAGCGTTCGGCAGCAGCCGCTATCAGAACAGCCGCCCCGTGGCATCACAGTTCCGTTCCGACCCGCAAAGGCGCATCGTACAACACCGCGAAGAGAAGAGCGTAGACCCGTTCTCGGACAGTTTCAAGAGAATACTGAGCACCCGCAGTGCCGGACTGCGCCGCATCACAGAGCCTTCCCCCACCCCGTCTCATACGACATCTGCCACAAGCCCCAAAGCAATGACGGCACCGGGCGTCATAAACGAAGGCAACATAATAGAACACGAGCGCTTCGGCATAGGCAGCGTGATACGGGTGGAAGGAACGGGCGAAAACACAAAAGCAACCGTACAATTCAAGAACGCCGGCACCAAGCAGCTGCTGCTAAAGTTCGCAAGATTTAAGGTCATCGGGTAAAGTGCGCCACTTTAGCCTGTAAAGTGAGGCATATCAGGCTCTAAAGTGCGCCACTTTACAGGCTTATGTGGCGTATATCAGGGCATAAAGTGGCGCACTTTCTTCTCACATCCTACTTTTATCCGCCAAGTAGGGCTGTACCATGGTGCAGCCGAAGTAACAGCCATTATTACGAACGATAAAAGCCATGAGGTTTCGAGGGTGTGGAATACGACTAAGCCATTTGTCATTATCCCGAATTCATGTATATCAATAAACAGACTA
>NZ_JABKKJ010000043.1 GCF_013166515.1 Xylanibacter caecicola
ACAACTATATCAAGAAAGTGGGAAAGAAATTGAACCTCAGACCGAGAAAGAAACTAAATTTCTCAACCCCGAAAGAAGAATTCTTCAAACAAATCATTAATTTTGCACTTGCCAGTTGAAACTACCTGCTTTTGGAATGCGAAAGATGTCGGTTTGAAATTGTAACAAAAATGATTCTTATTTCAGGAATATACTCTTTATCACGGTGGCAGATGCTCCGGTACTGCCGGTGTGTTGCAGGTGGAAGCCTCCGAAGGCGTTGGGGTGGGGCATTGCTGCTTCGATTTTCTGCGGTGTGTGGCAGACAAGACTGTTTGTTATGGTCGCTTCAAGCATGTTGCCGTTGGCAATAAGCGTCACCGAACATCCTTTACGGAACATGTCGCAGCGCTGCGGCTTGCTTATCGGGGTGATGTCACCGCCGGAATATTCCACTAAACATGTCTCTACGGCATGGTCGTACTCCGGTGTGCGGATGAAACGTATGCCGTAACCCGTAAGTGTACGCGTGTCGAACTTTATGCAGATGTCGAGATACTGTCCCGTTGCCGAGCCGAACCCTTGTCCCGCTCCCTTGCAAGGGTCGAGCGTTACGGTGCATGTCTGCTTGTTCACCGCCTTGCTTTCATCGGTCGGGGTGAACATAATCCTTGCACCCTTTTGCAGCTGTACAAGTCCCCACGACCCTTCGGCACCGTCCGCTCCCTCGGCATATCCCCATGAACTGCGGCTGTTGTCTGCCGTCCAGTCATATCGGGATGTGTCTTTCGGCTTGTGGCAGTCCATTGTCCATCCTCCGGGAACGATGTCCGGCCGGACCTGAAGAGCAAATGCCGGCAACGATACCGGCAACGGCTCGGTGGGCGTAGGCACGCATAACGGTTTGCCGTTGAGCGTGCATCCGGTCATCACGCAACGGTGTGCCGGGTCGGGGTGTCTGTTCCATTCTATTTTAATGTCCGGGTCGTCGCTAGTCCAGCGGCATCCGGTCATCGTCACCGGACCGCTCACTTTCGTAAGATACTGTGTCCCCTGTGTCTTGGTGTGTATGTCGCAGTCTATGAACGTGGCGCCTTTCTTCCTGTCGGTGGTATAGAACGGTTTGCCCGAGAAGAACGTGAACCGGCACTTGCGGTATACTCCTGTACCGCACAGTGCGTCGTCGGTACATTCAAAATAGCATTCGTCGAACGATGTGTTCTGTGCTCCAACGAACGGACACAGATTGAGACGCGATATGAACCGACAGTTGCGCATGGCATAGTTGTCACCGTTGCAAATGGCTATCTGTGCCTGCACGATGGCGTCTTTTCGGCGTTTGCGGTTCATGTTCGGATCTTTGGGGTATACAAGGTCCACGTTGCAGTAGTTGCCGAAGGTCACGTTCTCGGCAATGATATTGCTGCCTGTGAAATGAAACATCGTGAAATTTCCGTCGGCACCCTGCGTCTGTCCGCGATTGCATGCCAGCACCACATCCTCCGGATTGTCCGACATTCCTATAATCCTTACCCTGTCCAACCTCACTTCCATACCGAACGGTGTCTTGAAACCGGGACGCGGCTTTCTCTCTTTCTCGTCATCCGGATTGTCAATCCAGTACACCGAAGGCTTTATGTATATGTCCGTCCACAGCGTATCCCTGCCATTGCTGCTCTCCGCATGCCTGAGAGCCTCGTTCACCGTTCCGAACGTGAACATGTCCGCATGCGTTTTCTTTCCGTTTACATATAGGCATTTCTTTCCGCTCCGGAGTGTTTTGCCATTGAATGTGAACTTGGTCTGTGCCGTGCATGCAATGCCTTGAACCAGTATTATCGCCGTTAATATCATGTTTTTCATGTTCACTATATTTTTTGATGTTACATATTTCTGAATAATTTTATGCAAAGACAATGCAAGTCGAGCGCAATGAAACGTGTTTCAGATTGTCGAAGCGCCGCTTGTCTTATACAAAGATAATCGAAAAACAGCATTCATGATGTATATATACAAAAAAATCCTTGCCATGTGTTCAAGGCAAGGATTTTGTTTCTTGTGATTAAAGCTGTCAAGCTTTCGGAGCAGCAACGGTTTTCTTCTCTGCGATGCGTGCTTTCTTACCTGTAAGCTTGCGCAGGTAGTAAAGCTTTGCGCGACGCACTTTACCGTGCTTGTTCACCTCAATGCTGTCAATGTTCGGCGACTCGATAGGGAAGATACGCTCAACACCTACTGTTCCTGACATCTTGCGCACGGTGAAACGCTTCTTGTTTCCGTGACCTGAGATGCGGATGACAACACCGCGGTAGAGCTGGATACGCTCTTTTGAACCCTCGATAATTTTGTAAGCGACAGTGATTGTGTCACCTGATTTGAACTCAGGGAACTGCTTGCCGGTTGCAAATGCTTCTTCAGCAACTTTAATTAAATCCATTATTGTAATAATTAAATTGTTTATCGTTCCAACGTAACATAGCAAGGCTACTCTTCTTCCTGCCAGCGATTACGCCGAAAAGCGGTGCAAAATTACTACTTTTTTCATTACGCTCCAAGATTTATACGTCTTTTTTACATCTATCTGCTTAAAATAGAGATATTTGGTTCACATACGGTCCGTCAGGGGATGACCACCTTACGCTTGTTTATAATGTAAATGCCTTTCGTCAGGCAGCGCATGTCGTTGCCTATATAACGCCCGTCTATCGAGTATATACGTTTGGCGTCAGTATCATTATCGGCTGTCAGATTACTGATGCCGGTGGTATTTGCCTTTATGTCTATATAGTCGGTGCGGCAACGCATGTTTTTCTGTGTATAGAAGTCGAGACGTATCTCGTCGCCCTGCCTCAGTTCAACAGTTTTTGTATCCCTCGTCACCATTTTATTGTTGTTTGCCGTTGCCGTCCATTGGTCCTTGCGCTCCTCGTTAACGTAAAGTCCGAACCAGCCTTGACCGGAACTTTCATCAAAATAGGCTGTTGTAAAGTCATATACACCGTCATCACCCGCCCATACGAAGCTCATATATCCGGGTCCCTGGTCGCCTACGTTGCACGAATCGTTGGACGCAACAATCCATCCCGCCATAACATCGCGTTCAGGAAAGCACAGTCCGCCTCTCACGGCATGTTCCACTTCATTCCTTCCGACGTGAGCCTTGCTTATGTCCGACTTGAAGTTCCATGTGTTGCCTTCAATCACCGTTCCGTCCTTGCCGTTTACGTCCACGCGCCAATAATATGTCTCACCATGGCGCAATCCTTTCGGCTGATATGACGTCCGGACAACATTCTCAGGCGTTGCATCGGACAAATCTTCCTTGCTGCCGATGTATACGGTATAGCTTCCGGCATCAAAACTTTCTCTCCAACGCAGACTCATCGGCACACAGGGCGATGTCTCACCCTTTATCTCGCGCAGGGCGGCATGCGTCTCTCCGTTTTCAGGCATGGGATAATGTGCTTTAGGGTCGGCGGTGGTGAAGCGGAAGACGGGAGATGTCTTGCCGTCATGTTTTCCGCCTGCGACGGTTACCTGCCAGTAATATGTCGTCAGCGGTTGCAGCACCAGCGTGGCGGGGTCGACGGTGTTCAACGCACCGGGGGTTACACCTATTTTATATATATAGCCCGTGGCGCCTTCAATGTCGCCGCATGAAATTCTCGTGCCCTTTGTCACGCCTATGGCACCGTCGCCGGGGAAAGGTATGATGTCGCTTTCTATGCCTTCCATACAGCCCATCTTGCTTATAAGTCCGGGCATGGACGATGCGTCGTCCATGGCAAAGTCATAGTGATAGTATTTGCTTACGTCAAATCCGTCGCTGTTGCCCTTTGTACTTTTGCTCGTATTCTCAAAGATGTTTCCGGTGCTTTTAAGAAAGCCCCAGTATGTATCATGCTCACCGTATGCGGCGGAATACATCTGACAGAAGGCCTCGTTCACGTTCTTGAAATAGCAGTTCTCGACGTTTACCACCGCACGCGCGAACATACCGATGGCATACGATGTGTTCTTCTCGTTATAGTCATTGAAGATATGTCCCAGTCCGTAGCCTATGCGCGGATTTCGCTGGGTGCAGTTAATGAAGGCGTTGTGGTGATAAGTTACGCGTTGTTTGCCGTAGTCGGCTATGTTGCGTGTGCCTGAGCAGCAGATGGATGTCTTGTCATGATCATGGAACTTGCACCATGACACGGTGAGATAGCTTGAGCCGTATGTGAAGTCGAGCAGTCCGTCGTTGGCCTCGTTCTCCTGTTTCTGACTGGACAGGTCGCAATGGTCCACCCACACATGGTGGGTGTTCCTGAAAGCGATGGCATCGGGGTCGGCTTTGGTTATCTTTAGGTTGCGTATAATTATGTTCTGCTGTCCGTTGATGTCCAGTCCCAGACTGTCGAGGTGTGCACCCTTGCCACCGCCTATTATTGTCTTGTTGCTGGCAACGGAGATCACATCATGCTTCTGCTTGGGATTGGTGCTGTAGTCATAGTGTCCTTTCAAGTCGGCGTCGAGTATTATTATATAAGGTTCTTTCGCTCCGGCATATCTGGTAAAGTCCTCACGGTTCGTAACATGCACTATCTTGCCACCGGCTCCTCCTGTTGTTCCCTGCAGTCCCATGTCACTGTAGTTCGCAAATCCCACGAGACCGTGCTGTGCATAAATGGAAACGGCACATGTAACAGTTAATACAAGTGCCGTTAATCTTCTGAATTGTTTCATTATATTTTTAAGGTATTGTTATTATATGGCAAATATACAATTTATTTTTCAATAATATTGTGAAGAAGATGAAGATGTGTCAAATAAGAGGTTGTGTGAGTAGGGACATATTTTTCACTTCGTTCAACAACACGTCTTGTATTTGTCCGTTGAATAAACATTGAATATCAACATGTTACAAGCGGACAAATACAAGAATATGTCCCTACAAGAGGACGATTACTTATTTTGACATAACCATCCTGTCTCCTTCTCTCCCTCTAATATTACATGATGACTTTCTTTCCGTTCTTTATATAAAGTCCTTTCGTCGCTTTCTCCACGCGCACGCCGCTGACAGTATATATACGGTTGTCCGTGCTTGTTTCGGAAACGACACCGGTGATACCGGTAGGTATAGAACTGAAGTCAAGCACCGGAGCACCGTCCTCAACCTTCCATGTGCATGCGCCGGCTATGCTGTGTGCCTGTGCGTTCAGGGCAGCCACGGTGTTTGCGACATCTGCCGGTGCCACAGCCTTGCAGTCGGTCACGATGCCTCCGCTACTGTTGCTTGCGAATACACATTCAAGCGGAGCGCCTACATAGCGTACAACGCAGGTGTCTGCCCAGTAGCAGTTCTTTGCCTCGCTCGCGGTGTTGTAGCCAAGCTCTGGCGACATTGCTCCGGTGTACTTGTATTTTGTTCCTGCCCAGAAGCGTGCGCCTGTCCATCCGCCGAAGTAGCAGTTGTTTATCTCGGCGCTGTTGGATACCTTTCCGGCAATACCGCCCATATTGTTCTTGCCCCATGTCCATGCGGAAGTCGCACAATTGAGAACCTTGCCGCCGTCAAGATTGCCCACAATGCCCGCGCCGTATGAACCTGCCGCAAAAAGAATACCGCTTGTCTGGCAGTTCATTATTGTGGAGTTGATGGAATGTGCTACGAGCAGCGAAGTGTTAGAGTTGCCCTGAACCCAGCTGTTCTTGACGGTTATGTTCTTTATCACGGCTCCGTTTATCTCGTTGAAGATGGCACACGTTGAGTTTGATGTGTTTATAAGTCCGCTGATGGTGTGTCCCTGTCCGTCGAATGTTCCTGCAAAGCGCTGATAGTCGGCGTTTATGTCCCTCAGATAGCCTATGCCGCTGAAAGTGCGGTTGTCTGCCGCCAATGTGTAGCTTTCAGGATCGGCGCTGCCCATTGTAAAGTTACTGTAGTATTGCTGCTTGGCTTCTTCTATGGTATGTCCAACCCATTTGATTCCCGCCAGCGCGTTCTCGGACATGTTGATGTCCGCTGTCAGCACCCAGAACTTTCCTGCCGAATAGGCGTCGTCCCAGTTGTTGTCGTCTTCCGCGATGTTCTGTATCTCCACTGCGAGTTTTGCCAGCTGCTCGGGCGTGGCAATCTGATACGGATCTGCCTCCGTGCCTGTTCCTCCGGCATACTCTGCGGCTGCATAATACTCCCATTGCGTGGGCTTATAGTTATCCTTAGCCTTGTCCGTGTTAATACTTGCAACTGCGTTTGTGGCAACCAGTGACATGATTGCCGCCGTTGTGAAGAGTCTTGTGATTCTTTTCATTGTTGTTAATATTTAAATGATTGATAAATATAAGGTTATATTGTGATTTTCACTGCATTCCTGTATCCGTGTCTGTCCGTCACCCATACGATATACACGCCTTTGGCAAGCGACTCCGTGCCGACGATGTTGCTTCCGCGGGTCAGCTTCCCGGTGATGCGGCAGCGTCCCATATCGTCGAATATGTGCACGTCGCACACATCTTGTTCGCTTGTTATCACGATGTGTGTCTTTTCCGCCTTGATGCCGAACTCAACGGCATGCTCGGTGCGTATGGACGTAGGGTCGCCGAAGCTGCCCTTTATCTCCTCGCCCATCAGACTTGCAAGATATTTCTCAAGTGCGGTGTAGCCCTCGGCGTTTATATGATTGCCGTCGGCAGGGTCGGCAGGGTTGAAGCCGTTCGCCTTTTCCCATTCGTCCGGCATACCGTCACCGTCGGTGTCCCAACCTTCGGGGCGGCTTGACGGCGGCGCCGCCGTGCTGCAATATGTCGTTCCGTCATCGTTCAGCCTCATCTCCGCATCTATCGGGTCGTCTATAATACCGTATGCTCCACGGTTGTTCCAGCTTCCTTTATATGTGGCGACGCCGTCGCGGCACTCGCGTATTATGCGCTTCTCTATGGCATCGCGCACAACACATCCCGACTTCTCCAACACATCGGCATACGCCTCGTCGGCAGTCTGAAGGTTGTTGAGCAGCGTATAGGCGTTGATGTCGAACGACCAGTTGGCGGTGTAGAACTTCTTCGGTACGAGAATGTTGTCCATAAGGAACACCTTCTCGTCGGTTTCTATGCAGAGTTTGTTGTCGGCAGCGAAGTCGTCGCGACGGTCCATCTTGTTTCCCGAGAAATGGAAGTATGATGACTTCTGTTGGTCGTCGAGGTCGGTGCCGAGCGACGTGAAGATTTGTTTCTTCGGGTCTACGGTAGCCGTCGCGGGTCCTACGCGCCAATAGTTGTTCATGATGTTTGCCAGATAGCTTGCGTATCGCGGCGAGGTGCCTTTATTGTCGCCTCCGTAACTGCCGAGGTGCGTTCCGCCCCAGTTGTAGTTCACGTTGTTCACAAACTCGTAGTAGGTCATATAGTCATAGTTCACGCTTGCCGAGAAGCGTGGCGACCGGCGCAGGTTGTGCGCCAGCAGATTGTGTGTGAAAGTATTTGCGCTTCCGCCCCAGCACACGCCATATCCGCGCGAACCTTTCTTGTGACCGGCGTCATACAGACCTTCATGGAAGATATTGTAAGAGTATGTCTGGAAGAACGAGTTGCTGTTGGTGCACAGTTCCTCGCCCGACCAGCCGAACGTGCAGTGGTCTATTATCAGATTGTAGGCATTCTCCGTGCCGAGCGTCTGTTCCGGATTGGAGACGTCGAGCATCTGTCCGTCCCAAGCGCGGCTGCCGCATCTCACGCGTATGTTGCGCATTATTACGTTAACGCTCTCGTCGCCGGCAGAATTGAAGCTGATACCGCGCGGATACAAGGTGATACCCTCACCCGGCGCAGTCTGTCCGGCTATGGTAAGTCCGCCCTTGTGCCTTATCCGCAGTATGTCTTTAAGGATTATCCACCCCGACACGTTGAAGACAACGGTCACCGGTTCGCCCGGATACTGGTTCACAGCCCAGCGAAGCGAGCCTTCGGGCGGGTTGGAAGGTTCGTCGAGCAGGTTGGTGACGGTCACTACACGACCGCCGCGTCCGCCCGTTGTGAACTTTCCGAAGCCCACTGCCGACGGGAAAGCCGGTATGTTCTGTGTTGCCGTGGGATATGCAAAGTTCTCCGTAACGGTTGTTCCCTTTATGTCGTCCTGTGCCATGGCATGTAAAGCACCGAAAAAGAACAACAATGTGATTAGTGTTTTTTTCATGTTTTCTATATTATATATGTATATCTATGTGATTAATGTTAATTCAACGGGTCGGACACTCCCCCGGAAGGTGTATGAAATCTTAAAACATGCCGTACGGTTTTCTCCGGCATATAGTAGAGAAATCTGTAGCATATAGTAGAGAAATCTGTAGCATATAGTAGAGAAATCTGTAGCATATAGTAGAGAAATCTGTAGCATATAGTAGAGAAATCTGTAGCATATAGTAGAGAAAT
>NZ_JABKKJ010000044.1 GCF_013166515.1 Xylanibacter caecicola
GATAAAACGCCTCTTCGAGACCTCTTTGACAAAACTAAATTTCAAAATGACAAAGAACGATTTGAACCTGATGGACCAAGTTTATTTGATTTTTAACAACGTCCCAATTTTAATGGGACACTAGTGAGCGGGACTATTCCCGTAACCACTAAAATTCCAATTATTTATGGCAAACAGAATGACCCCACCCGCAGAGGGGCAGGAAAAAGACGTGCTGCTGGTCTTGGATAAACAGCAGGGAAAGGTGAGTGCCGTTAAGGGTATCGACAAGGAGGGCAATTTGCAGACCGTACTACCCACTACCGGACATGGCGGCGAGTTCATGCAGGTGGACAAGAACAGCGATGTGTTCAGCAACTTCATTTCCAATTTCTTCCGCAAGTTTCAGGACACTTCCGGGCTGGAACTGTTCAGCGTAAAGGCTTCCCAAGCGGAGCAGAACGCAAAGGCAATCGAGAACAACCACCGCAACCCTACGCCGGAGGGCGACAAGCGGGTTGAAATGTTAAGAGTTCCGAAGCCTGACTTCCACGAGTTCAAGCAGGGCTACCGATTCGACCCGTCAAAAATTGACTGGGAGAACCTGAAAAAAGTCGGAATCACCGCCGACACCCTGAAAAACACGAAGGACTTCGACCGGGTGATGCGTGGCTACAAATCCCGCAACACCTACACCGTTTCGGGGACGGTGGGCGGCTTCTACCTCAAACCTACCGATGTCAAGCTCTCTTTCTATCAGGCAAAGGACGGCACGGTAGTACCCAAGTTGCACGGCGTGCAGCAGGACGAAAAGCTGTTGCAACGCCCGTTCCATGAACACGACTTCACCAAGCAGGAACAGGGCAACTTGCAAGGCACAGGCAACTTGGGCGGCATCGCTGAAATCAAAGACCCGAAAAGCGGCGAGCAAATCTTCGTGTTCGTCAGCCGGGACAGGTACACGCACGAACTGGAATATATGCGGGCTGACAAGTGGAAATGCCCCGATACCATTTGCGGCGTGCAAGTCAGCCCGGAGCAGAAAGCCGCCTTTGAAGCCGGGCAAGCGGTGAAAATGGAAAACCTGCAATTCAGGGACGGCACGAAGCGCAGTGCCTATTTACAGGTCAGTGCGGTGGAGCGTGGCTTGGAGTTCCTGCCGAGGTCTGCCGTCCAGTTCTTGCAGCAGGGACAACAGCCCGTAGAGCAGCAGGTAGCCGGGTTAAAGGACGGCAAGGGCGTTGAGTTCAACGGTCATGTGCAGCCCGGCGCACAGGGCAAATCCTCCGACAAGGTACAGCCGAAAGACGTTACCCCCGCCGCCGAGAGCCGGACGCAGGTAGCGGTCAATTCGGAGGGCAAGACCAACGAAGCCACCAAGCAGGGCAAAGAGCCGTTGAAACAGGGGCAGGACAAGCCCACCGCCAAGCAGAAAGAGAAACAAGACAAGGCGCAGGACAAGAGCCTGAAAGCGGACAAGCCCAAGAAGTCCAAAGGAATGAAATTATAAAGGTATGCAGCTAATCTATATTATAGCTATTCCGCTTGTCGTCCTGATTTTCTTCATAGTCCTTTCTTTAAAAACCGACTGGAAAGAAATAGACAGGCACAACCGCCAGTATTACGTGGGCGGCTACCATATTTATTATGACCGTAAAATTTTACGGAAAATCAAGTCAGTAACAAACCATAAGAAAGAAACAACATGATTGCATTGATAGCAGAAAAGCCCAGTGTGGCAAAAGACATCGCCCGCATCATCGGTGCAACCCAGCGTAATGACGGTTATCTTTCCGGCAACGGGTATATGGTGACATGGGCGTTCGGCCACTTAATCCAGCTTGCCATGCCGGAAGCCTACGGCGTGGCGAACTTCCGCAGGGAGAGCCTACCCATACTGCCGCCCGATTTCCAACTAATCCCCCGTCAGGTGAAAGCGGAGAAAGGTTACAAGGCAGACCCCGGCGTGCTGAAACAGTTGAAAGTGATAAAGGAAGTGTTCGACCAGTGCGACCGGATTATTGTCGCCACCGATGCCGGACGTGAGGGTGAGTTAATCTTCCGCTATATCTTCCATTACCTGAACTGCCGCAAGCCTTTCGTGCGCCTGTGGATAAGCAGCCTTACCGACAAGGCAATCCGGGAGGGGCTGGATAACTTGCAGCCGGGCGAATGTTACGATAACCTCTACCTTTCTGCCAAGTCCCGCAGCGAAGCGGACTGGCTGATAGGGATAAACGCCACCCAAGCGTTGAGCGTAGCCGCCGGGCAGGGGGTGTTCTCGCTGGGCAGGGTGCAGACACCCACGCTCGTGATGATATGCAGCCGCTATTTGGAGAACAAGAATTTCGTACCCGCCAAGTTTTGGCAACTCAAAGCGGCGACCGCCAGCGGGGGGATAAGTTTCACCGCCCAATCGACCGCCAAGTGGGAACAGCAGCCCGAAGCCATAGCCGCCCTGCAACGGGTTAAGGATGCAGGGCAGCTTGCCGTGAAATCCGTTGAGAGGAAAGAAGCCAGCCAAGAACCGCCGTTTTTGTACGACCTTACCACGCTGCAAAAGGAAGCGAACACGAAGCTGAATTTCTCGGCTGACAAGACGCTTTCCATAGCGCAAAGCCTGTATGAAAAGAAAGTGATGTCCTACCCGAGAACCGGAAGACGCTATATCCCGGAAGACGTTTTCGATGAAATGCCGGAGCGTGTCGCCCTGCTGGAGCAATACCCCCGCTTTGCCGGGTATGCCGCCGGGCTGGACGGTACGGCACTGAACCGCCGCAGCGTGAACGATAGCAAAGTGACTGACCACCACGCCTTAATCATTACCGAGAACCTGCCCGGAGAACTCTCCAAAGACGAACGGGCGGTTTACGAGCTGGTAGCCGGGCGTATGCTGGAAGCCTTTTCGGGCAAGTGCGTGAAAGACGTTACCACCGCCATATTGTCGGCTGGAGATACCGACTTCACGGTGAAAGGGTCTGTAATGAAAGTAACTGGGTGGCGTGCCGTGTTCGGCGAGCAAGAAACGGGCGGGGATGAAGAAGCCGCCAGCCTGCCGCCGCTCCAAGAGGGAGAATATTTGCCACTCTCCGGCGTGGATCTGCTCGAAAAGCAGACCAAGCCGAAACCGCTGCACACAGAAAGCAGCCTGCTTGCTGCAATGGAAAACGCAGGCAGGGAGCTGGAGGATGCCGAACTGAAAGCCAGCCTGAAAGATGCCGGGATAGGCACGCCCGCCACCCGTGCGGCGATTATCGAAACGCTGTTCGCCCGCCAGTACATCGTGCGTGAGAAGAAGAACCTTGTGCCTACCGACAAGGGGCTTGCCGTTTACAAGATAGTCAAGGACAAGAAGATTGCCGATGTCGAAATGACGGGTATGTGGGAAACCGCCCTTTCCAAGATAGAAGCGGGAAGCATGGATGCCGACACGTTCCGAAAGGGCATTGAGGTGTACGCCGCTCAAATCACGGCGGAATTGCTATCGGTGCAGTTATCTATCGCCAATGGCGAAACTTGTTCCTGCCCCAAATGCAATAACGGGCGCATCCTGTTCTACCCGAAAGTGGCGAAGTGTTCCAACGTGGACTGCACGCTTACCATATTCCGCAACAAGTGCGACAAGCAGCTTTCCGACAAGCAGATTGTCGAGCTGGTGACGAAACGCAAGACCGGGCTAATCAAGGGCTTCAAGGGCAAGAACGGCAAGGCTTTCGATGCTTCGCTGGTACTGGACGAACAGTTCAATATCGGTTTTTCATTCCCCGAAAAGAAAGCGAAACCGAAGAAATAGCCTATCTTTGCCACTGAAATTTCATTGTGATAGGTTTTACAACTTATAATAATTGAAATTTTAGTGGTTGCGCCCGGCGGGAACCGGGCGCATTTTTTTATACGCTCCCGCCAAACAGGTAGGTCGAACAGACCACCCCGTTATCCAGCACCCTGCTTTCCGAGAGTTGCCAATGTGAGCCGGATGTTTCCCCGATAAAGCCGATGCCTTTGCCCGCCATGACCGGGACGGTGTATATTGTCAGGCTGTCCAGCAACCCGGTTTTAATCAATGAAGTAAGCAGTTTGCCGCCGCCCACCACCAGTATGTCGATTTCCTGTTTCAGTTCATAGACCCTTTGCAGCGGTTCTTCGGTCAGGAACTCCACGCCGCAGTCCGGCGTCACGTTGGTGTCGTAGTGTGATACCACAAAAGACCTTTTGCTTTTGTGCGGCCACCCGCCCCAGTGTTCAAAGATGTAGTTGTAGGTGTTCGCCCCCATAAGCAGGCAATCTGCATCCAAATAGTATTTGCCAACGATAGTTTTTACTTCATTGGGTAACCAATCCAGTTCTTTGTCTAAGGTAGCTGTATGTCCGTCAAGAGATACGGCGATATGCGCTTTAATTTGTTTCATCCTATCAGGTATTAAACAGTTGATAATCTTTTTCAACCTATTCGTTGATACCTCAAAAAAGAAGCGTGAACTTACACTGCTCCACTACGAGGGACTGGCATACCCAAAGAAACGAAACAGGCAAGTCCACGCTATGACAAAGCATAGCATAGACATTGCGCTGAAAATCCCGTTTCTTTTGAAAAGTGCCAGTTTTCGTAGTGAGATATTCGGCGAACGAATATGTTATATATAATGACGATATTGCAGCCGAAACTGTTCAACCGCCGTTATTATCTTATGTTACTTTTGCAAAAGTAGCGAAAATCACCGGAATAACCTTGCAAATAATAGAAATCCTGCCTTATTATCATAACAAGACAGGATTTAAAGAAGAAAATATATGATATTGATTATCACTTAATCCATGCGTTCACGGATTAACTTGTGTATGTCGCTTGCACGATAGAAATATTTTCCGTCTAACGTCAAGTAAGGCAGTATTCCTTTCTTCCGGTAACGTTGCAAGGTTTTGGTACTCACTTTCAGCATAAAGCACAAATCCTGATTGTCAAGGAGTTTTTCACCGTTCAGGTAATTGTGACCGCTTAACAGGCGGTCTATCTTTTTGTCCTGCATATCGAGCCTATCCATGATACGCTCCATCCAAGCCACGAAGTTTTCTTTATCTATATACATAAGGCTACCGGATTAAATAAGACCTATCATAAAATAGCTTTGGTTCACCGGGTCTTTAATGATAATCTCCCGTTCACGCATAAAGCGGATATAACTCTTTGCGGTGCGTTCCTTGACATCCAAGACCTGCTGCAACTGTTCGCAAAGGTCTATATAAGTGATATGTGCCTGTCGTCCGAAAATATCACGGGCAACACCTACCAGTTCCCTTTCCTTGCGCTTCTCCTTTTCCTCTCGTGGCTTCTCACCCTTGTAAACGTGCATCCCGGCTTTTTTGTCCCATGCAAAGAGCATCAGAGGAACGTCCAGCGGGCTTCCGTCCCTTACTTTCAGTGCTTTTACCACTGACTGGGTAGGTTCTTCGTCTTTCTCTATCGAAAGGATAGTAGCCGCCTTGCGCTGCAACTCGCTACCCAAATGTCCCCGCAGTTTCAAACCGTTCGGGACGAAGTGCAGCACACAAAGAATACAGGTGTTGTAGATGCCCGCCAACCGATAAAGTTCATCTATCACCGCCACGCTTTCCGCTTCATCGTTGGCACTCTTTACAAGGTCTGCGATGCCGTCAATGACGACCAACTGGATGCCGCCGTACTGGTAGTAGAACTTATCCATGCTCTGCACAATGGCGTTCAGGCGTTCCTTGCGTGACATACCGGTAAGACAAAACGCTTTCAGTTCATCGGGTTTGTCCGGCTGTTTGGCACGTGCCAGCAGGTTGCTTACATTCTTGAACAGTTGCACTTCCGATTGCTCGGTATCGTAAAGCAAGACCGCCTTGTGCCTGCCGTTGGCGGTTATCTGTATGCCCAGCGTATCTACTTCCGCACCAGCCGGGCAGATGCAGCCCGCCACGATTGCGGCTACATAATTGCTCTTTCCCGTTCCCTCGCCCCCGGTGATGCCGAACAGGTTGCCTTGTGTTCCTAACGGAACGTCACCCGCCGAAATAATCTCTTGCGCTTTGGCAGGCGGGTTGTTGAAATCTATCTCGCATGATTTTAGCATAATCAATGTGTCGCTATACAGGTTGTCTAAAAATTCTATAAACAGTTTCTGGAAATCTTCACGGGTGTTCCCGGCTTTGAAGTAGTCGGATATGTCCTTTTCCTCTTTCGTTCCCGGAAGCGGGAGCAGCAGGCGTTTCACGCCAAATTCTTCCAATAGTTTTTCCTGCTTGCGTGAGCTTTCCCTGCCCGTCTTGTCCATGTCAAAGAGCAGGACGATGTGTTTGAAGCGGAATGTCAGCCTATAAACCAGCGTGGGTGGTATCGTCACCGTTTCGCTGTTGAAGCAGATAGCGTGAAAACCATGCGCCGCCAGTGAAAGTACGTCTTTCTCGCCACCCGTGATAAAGAGCGTATCGCCTTTGGCGGGCAGTTGTTCCAGTCCGAAACAGTAGTTTTCGCCGAAGCTGCCGCCGTAGAGGAAGCGGGGTGTGGAGAACGGACGGTACAGTTTGATGTGCTGCTTGCCCTTGTAGCCGTACATGGGTTCTGCCACAGATGAAGTGTAGGTGTACGGTTTCCCCTCTGCCGTTTCGCTGTTGTACTCCAGGAGCGAACAGACCTTGTAATGTTCCAGCAGTTCGGGCGTGATGCCGTACTGTTGCCAGTACACTAATTCGGCAAGCGGCAATTTCTGTTCCCGGAACTGGTAGGGCTTGACGGGCTTTTCGGGTGTTTCTTCGGGTTTGTCCGGCACTGCCCGGCAGACGGTTGCCGGGGGAATGGAAACCGGAGTGCCGGAAGCCAGCCCCAAGCCCAAATCCCGGTCGATGGTTTCCAGTATTTCCACGAAGTCAGCCGCCCGGTTGCAGTCCAGCCCCTTTAACTGCCCCACGAGGAAGAAACAGTCGCCGCTGTAACTGTCATTACCGAAGTCTTTCATCTTGTACATACCGCTATGGCGGTCAAAGTAGATATTACAGGATGCTTTCTTATCTTGATAAAGAGGATTAAGAAAGTGCCTGCCAATACGCCAGTCACCGGGTAAGTAATGTTTGAAAACAAGCAGACCGTTATTTGTTCTGCTTAGAATTTCTTCTTTCCTTAACATATTTCTGATGATTGGTTATCAGTTCATTTATACACTCCTTATCACGCTTAATCAGGCGCTCTTCCAACATTCGCTTTACTTCCTTAATCTTGTAAAAGTAATGCCCCTTGATGTCGGAGTAAGAAATCATTCCTGCCGCCCGTAGGCGTTGTAAAGTACGGTCACTGATTTTCAGGAACGTGCAGACTTCGTAACTATCCACCCAAATTTCATCTTCATCGGTCTTGTTTTCGTCCAAGTGATTGAAAATGTAGTCTGCTATGGCGGTAATCTTGTTGTCAAGTTCCTTATAGGCTTTTGACTCAAATGTTATAATCTCCATATTGCTAACTTATTGATTTGCCGCAAAGTTCGGGAGAAGAAATAACCTAAAAGTCATGGTTATATCTATCATGGTATTACTTTTTTTCAAGCTATTTTTAGGGGAATATTGGCGTAAAAGTTCCCCAAAATGTCATTTTTCAAAGTAGATTTCACCATAAAAAGAAAGCACCATGTTGGGGAGAACATGGTACTTCTTACATACTGGAATACTGGAGATTATTTCATATCATCCTCATTCATCCGCTTAACAAGATTATCTATCAGATGATGAAGATATGCCGTCCGGTCTTTTCTCTCTTTCATGGCTATGTATGAAGCGTAATAATTCCCTAAATCAATGTGGAATATTGTGCTAAGGAAATTCATCATTTCTTTTATCTCCACGTTGCCATTGTTTATGTCGCCCGAAGATACAAGAGAATATCCCAATTCAATAAGATATGCCTTTTTGCCTGTAAAGCGGAAAATATACTTATCCAGTTGTTGCAGCTTGTGTTCTAACTGATTCGTATTCCCAAGTTTTACCAACCGTTGATTTAAATATATGCGCAACATTTCGTTACATAATATCTTCGCAATCTTATAATCGTATTCCGTTGAAAACAACGGGTCACGGTCATATTGGAAACTGTCAAGCAATAACTGAATATCCGTTTTCTTGCGAACGAAATACAAGTTATCCATATAAGTGGATTTTGACCGATAGTATTGGTAAAAATCTGAAGATTCCAAATCGAAGTGCAAAATTTTGATTTAGGAATTACCTCTTTCAGAGTATTGTCCGTCCTCTCTTGGGGGCGCGCCCCCAAGAGAGGACGGAGCCAAAGTTTTTAACTGACAAAACAA
>NZ_JABKKJ010000045.1 GCF_013166515.1 Xylanibacter caecicola
ATCCGGAGCTGGAGAACTACCTTTCGCCGTTCATGGATGCGTGGCTTGGAGGGGCTGCGGAGCAGCTCATGGGTCAGATAGCGTCGGCAAAAATCCCGCTTTCGAGGATGATTTCACCGCAGCTCTATTGGGTAATGTCGGACAGCGAGTTTACGCTGGACATCAACAATCCCGAAGAGCCTAAAATCCTCTGCGTAGGCAACAACCCCGACCGCCAGAACATATACGGGGCGGCTCTTGGTCTATATAACTCCCGTATCGTGAAGCTCATCAATAAGAAAAGGATGCTGAAGTCGTCGGTCATCATAGACGAGCTACCGACGATATACTTCAAAGGGTTGGACAATCTTATAGCTACCGCCCGGAGCAACAAGGTTGCCGTGTGTCTGGGCTTTCAGGATTTCAGCCAGTTAGTACGCGACTATGGCGATAAGGAAGCCAAAGTCGTGATGAACACCGTCGGTAATATCTTCTCCGGGCAGGTGGTAGGTGAAACGGCAAAGACACTATCGGAACGTTTCGGAAAGGTCTTGCAGAAACGGCAGTCCATCTCTATCAACCGGCAGGATGTTTCCACCTCCATCAACACGCAGATGGATGCGCTCATACCGCCGAGCAAGATTTCCGGTCTGACGCAGGGCATGTTTGTCGGTTCGGTGTCCGACAACTTCAACGAACGTATCGAACAGAAGATTTTTCACTGTGAGATTGTGGTGGATGCCGAGAAGGTGAAGCGGGAGGAAAGTGCCTACAAGAAAATCCCTGTCATTACCGACTTCACGGACGAGGACGGCAACGACCGCATGAAAGAGACGGTGCAGGCGAACTACCGGCGCATCAAGGAAGAGGTGAAACTGATTGTTCAGGATGAACTGGAACGCATCGCGGGCGACGAAAACCTAAAGCACCTGTTGCTGCAGAAATAAAAAAATCAGAGGTGGCGGAAAAAAATCTCCGTCACCTCTTAAAATGAAGAACGCCTCCCAAGTATGCTGTCTTACGACGCGCCCGGGAGGCTTATTATCTTTTAGTTTAACAACTGTCTTTATTAGATGTTGCAAAGATAATGCTTTTTTCTCTATCTGCAACGCTATAGAAGAACTTATTTTTTATTTTCCCAAATTATTTCGTTGCTCCAATTATCCGGGAATCCCATGGCATTGAGCGAAACAATACTTTCATAATCCTTCAATAACTCTTTAAGACGGTTCTTGAATGGTGATGTCGGATTGGCTGTCTGTAACATATAGTTCAACATACATAGGAAATAATAGATTTTGCTTCTTTTCGCTGTCTCCGGATTGTTTATCCATTCCAGCCGTTTGGAGAACGACAGACGTTCGGGGACAATGTTCAAGTCACGATTCCACAACCGCGCATGATGTGCACATATATTGCGCACATAGTTGATGGTATGAAGCCAAGAACAAAAGGTCTTGGGCGGCAATGCAAAGTAAGAAGCTATTCCGTTGATGTCCGCACGTTGTTTCAGCCCCGTGCATATCCGTGACAAATGGTTGAAATACATTATCTCAACACTCATCCATGATGGAGGATTCTCAGGTGTGTCATATTTGTTGCGATAATGCTGTATGAACACTTCCGCCTTGTTGTTGTGCAGTTGTTCCTTGATATGCTTCTGTATGTCGTTATACACATCTAATGTCACTTTTCGCCCGTCCCTCAATGTTATTTCTGTCGGTGGGTTAAAAATATCCGGTCTGTCTTGCCAATGGGAGCCATACTTGTGACTGAGCTGGTATATGATTTGTGTCCGTATGGACACTTCCAGCCGTTCAATGGCATCAAACACTAATAGTCGCAGCTTCCTGTCAAAGACATACAGGTTATATATCATATCCCATGTCGTTCCGGTTTTGAATGCATCAAGAATCATTCCATCTTCGCTTTTCTTATACGGCAACATATAAGCACTCAAACGGTAATAGCTGATATTGGCAAGCAATCTTTCCGCACGCTTTTCATCGGGAATGGTCATTCCTCTTGATTTCAGCAGTTCCATTTGCTCTGTATATGTTAATGGAGGTTTATTGTATCTTTCCATTTCCCGATTATCTAAATTTATGCAAAGGTATACTTTTTACCTGATATTCGGAACAATAACGCAGGGAATGTAAGGACTATCTATATACAAATCAGAGGATAGAGTGTTGAAGTCCGCCTGATTCGTATATATCACAATCTATCTTCTCATACGTTCCAACTCTTCATCGCGCAGCATCCTCTCGTTCAATTTCTCCTGCATTCTGTCAAGGAAGTAAGTACGGCTTTCGTTCTTCCGGCGTTTGATATCAGTGTAGAAGCGGTAGCAGTCTTTAGAATCAACCCCGAATATCTTATAGAGAAGTGGGGCGAGCTGTTTGAGCGGCATATTGCCGTTGTTGATGCAGCCCATCTCGTCTATGCCGTATATAAGCTCCACGAGGTCGATGGCGTTGCCCGTCCATTGAAGAAGGCTGGCGGTGGTTTCTGTTGCGTTGTTGGCGGATATTAATGGTGGCACTTGGGGCGTGGCAAGGAATTTCTGCATCTTTCTTACGAAAGACAGAGCCTTGCTGACGTAGGCGGCAATCTCTCTTTTTTCTTCTGACAGATTGCGCACGGGGTGGTGCTGCAACTCGATCTCGATGTATGCAAGCGCGATGACGGTAAGGTTCGCGTCCATGCCGCCGTTGCACAGTTCGATCACTTGGGTGGCGAAAGTCGTGTATGCCGTTTCCATATTGCAGTCACCGGCTTCGTTTATTAGGCGGAAGAAATCTGTTTCCGCCAGCAAGAAATAATTCATGGTTCCGTCAATTTTGAAAATTACACTTTGTTTTCTGCGTGCGCACATGAATATAATTGACAAAATACGTGTCAGAAAACAAAAAATCCGGCATCGTTTTTTCAAGGCACTGGATTTCAGTAGTATAAAATTCAATATTTTCCCGAAGGAATGAATTTATACGGGATTAAATTGTTCGTAATCGGAACATTTATTCTATTTCCGGAAACAGAATTGTATGACTGCCGCACATTTTGGCTGTCTTGCTTATTTGTCAAGGGTGTAGATACTGCGGCATACACCGTTGGGATAGCTTTTTACAGTGGAAAGCGTCCTGTGTTGCTCCGGCAGAGCCGATTTGAAAAAATGCCGTCCTGTTCCCGCGATGAAAGGAACGGTGTATAGTATGATTTCGTCCACAGCGTGCATACGCAGCAGTCCGTTGATATAGTCCGACGTGTCTGGTGTGGCTTCCGCGAGGTAACGAATGTTTGTACCGTCTTTCCGCCATTCGTGCAGCATTGAAATGGAATAGTCCGGTGTGACATGGTAAAGGGCTTTCTCCCTGATTTCATCAAGACCGCAACGGTCAAGGCACAAATCCTGATATGCTTTATCATATAACTCTGAAGAAAGACATCCGTCCATCGTCAGTACGGCGAGAATCTGAACTTTACCCATAATCGTTTCTTTTCGTTAGGCAAGGGTAAAAAAGTAGCGTGCAATTCACACTACCTTCAAGCGATGGCTCTGGTAAAGCCTTTACGGAGAGTACGTGAATGCACGCTATGCGTAAGCATAGCATAAGCATCACGCAATCGTCTCCGTAGTTCCAATTTACCAGATTTTCGCTTGAAACGCCTTGCGGTCTTATCCTATATGTTGGCGGCGAAAAGCTCCTGCCAATCGCCGTTTTTCTCAAATGTTATGCAAAGATAGCCCAATTCAGTTAATTACGAGCTGTGATTGCTTGAATTTATATATTTTTCTTACTTAATTAAGAATGCTTTTTCACACTAAAGGTTATTTTGACCTGATATTACTTTTTATTGAGATTAGCTTTTCATAATCGAGATATAAAGGCTCATTATCTTTAATATACGCTAAATCACCCTGATTGTCAGCACAACCAAAAGCCGCTCTTGCCGTTAGTTTGATATCTTCTATTCTAAAATCTTGAGAAGATATGGCTTCGCATTTCTCATGATTAAATATAGTCAAATTTACGCCTCCAAAATGTAACGAACTATTATACCTTATACCATCATATCCAAGATTTTTAAGATATTCCGCTATTATCTGGGATGGAATATAATCGTCAGAATTGTTAGTCGGTTTAGAAAATGCACTCTGTATCATTCTCATAACATACATTTCTACTGTTGCATTTTTATTTTCTGACAAGTCAAGTCCAACAGCAATATTAGCAATATTGAGAGGGCTATTAACTCTTATTTGTGCAATATTCACTGCATCGAATATAAATGGTCGCACCTCAAATAATGTTGTGATAGGACTTTCTGAAACATAAAGATACTTGATATATTTAGGGTTCGCACGTCCATCTGAAACTTTCACATTTTTAGGTGGGACAAAAGAGGCTTCTTTTGTGAGCCCTTTGAATGAATTCGATTTATTATGATAGCTTATATCTAACCGTTCTCCATCTGGTGCACTAAAACATTTATATACCATATGGTCATTTATACAACTATCATCAATAATTCTTGACCTAAAGAATATTTGACCAGAATGAACCTCAACAATATTCTCAGATACATATTTTGATAGTATATCCAAAAGTTGATGTTTTACAAAAAAACGATCTTTGTAAAGTACAACATCCTTGAACGCATACCAAATTCTGCGAGCTTCATAGCTCGCATCACTTTCATCAAAATATTTGTTGGGGTTTTCTCTATCTACTCTCATATTCTCAATTAATATTGCAAATATATGGAATTTCAGTGAATTACAGGCTATGATTGCTTGAATTTATATTTAAGTCCATACTCTTCAAGTTTGCTGTATAGTGTTGTCCTGCCTATTCCGAGCAGTTCGGCGGCGACACTCCGGTTGCCGTTTGCCTGTTTCAACGCACGCAATATCCGCTCCTTATCCTCCGCGTCATTGCGCAAGGCGAAGCTGACAGGTGAGGTCGGTTTCGTCACGGCAAGCTCCAGATGTTCTTTCGTCGCCACACCTTCCTGCGCTTGCAATACAGCTCCCATTATCTTTTGCCGAAGTTCCCGCACGTTGCCCGGCCATGCGTGTGTCAGCAACGCTTTACGTGCTTCGGAACTGAACCCGCTCACGCTACACTCCAGCTCTCTGTTTGCCATATCACGGAAGAACTCTGCCAGCGGCATGATGTCTTCCTGACAGTCACGCAACGGAGGAACGGTTATCCCGAAGTCGTGCAGACGGTACAGAAGATCCTGCCGAAAACGCTTTTCATTCACCGCTACTTCCAAATCTTCATTGGTAGCAGCGATGATGCGGACATTGAAATTCTGGTCTGCCTTGTCTCCGACCGGGCGATACCGCCTCTCCTGTATGGCGCGGAGCAACATCTGTTGGGTTTCCAACGCGAGGTTTCCTACCTCGTCCAGAAACAGCGTGCCGCCTTCCGCCTCATGGAAATATCCTTTCTTGGCACAGTCTGCTCCTGTAAACGCTCCCTTGACGTGTCCGAAGAAGGCCGAGGGCGCAAGCTCTTTGGTGAGTGAACCGCAGTCCACCGCCACGAATGGCTTGACTGCCCGCTTGCTCTTGTCGTGCAGGTGGTGGGCAATATGTTCCTTACCCGTGCCGTTCTCTCCGAATATCATCACGCTCATATCGGTAGCGGCTACCAGCCTTATACGGTGCATGATTTTCTGAAATGCGGAACCGTCACGGGCGAACACAGGCATACGGCGTTGTCCTGCCTGACGTTCTTTCAGTATGGAACGGATCAGGGGGACAAGTTTATCCTCCACAAGCTGTTTGGGAATATAGTCTATCGAGCCGAGTTTCATGCTTTCCACGGCGGTATTAACTTCGGCGTAGTCGGTCATAATGATGAAGGGCTGCATCTTTCCCACCTTTCGCATCCAGCGCAAAAGGTCAATGCCGTTACCGTCAGGCAGGCGCAGGTCGGCAACCACGATGTCATTATCCGTCGCCTGTTGCAGATATTTCTTCGCGGTTGAGAGGTGGTAAGCCTTCATGGTGTGGTAGCCCTCCCGTGCCAGCATGTTGCAGACAAATTCGCAGTACACGATATTGTCTTCTAC
Organism: Xylanibacter caecicola; assembly: GCF_013166515.1. Lineage (GTDB taxonomy): Bacteria > Bacteroidota > Bacteroidia > Bacteroidales > Bacteroidaceae > Prevotella > Prevotella caecicola. The sequence goes on from NZ_JABKKJ010000045.1 coordinate 6,067, forward strand.
CACAATTATTGTTGTCTTATCCATCTTCGTATTTTCTCCTTTCCTCTTCTGCCAACCGGATTATTTCTGCTCCCTTATCCAGCACAGCAGTCACAGCATGGCTTAACGCTTCACCATCCGGGAGTACATCGCCATGAAGCAATCTGTAAAGTACATTTAGCGGTTGGTCGGCACGTAGCACCTCCCACGAGCTGCGCAGGTGGTGTGTCAGGGAATCCAGCTTTTGCAGGTCTTTTTCTGTTGCCGCTTCCCGTATTGTCTGCATCTCCTTTTCAGTTTCCGTCATCAACTTTTCCAGCATAACGGCTTCATTGCCATAGGACAGCAAGGCTGAAAAGTCCGGATTTCCATCGGATGTTTCTTTTATGGCGCACTTGTCGGAAACCTCCATCAGTTCCGATATGGAGAACGGCTTGAACAGGCATCCGGCAAAACCTTTTGCCAAAAGTTCCTCTTTGTTGCAACTGCCCGAAGCGGTTGCCACGACCACGGGGATTGTCCGGGAATTGCCCACGTTGGACGTGCGCAGCAGTTCCAACAACTCGAAGCCGTTTATGCCGGGCATATTCAAGTCTGTCAGCAACAAGTTGTATTTTTTTTGGCGGATCATTTCCATCAGTGCCGCAGCATCGGTGCAAGTGTCGCAGTGTATTCCTTCTTGGGAATACATCTCTTTCAGCATCAGAAGTAATACCTCATCATTGTCAATGGCGACAACATCATGGAATTTAT
>NZ_JABKKJ010000046.1 GCF_013166515.1 Xylanibacter caecicola
CGTCACCAGTCCTTCGTGATTGAGAACGAGGATTTGGTACGCGCGGGTACCATCAACGAACTTCAAGTACGCTGACCATGAGAAAGTACATCGCAATAATCATCGCGTCGCTTGCCCTTTTTACAGGACAGGCGCACGCCCAGCGGTGTCTGCCGAAGATGCAGGGCATCGAGGTGAGGGCGGACATGGCGGACGGCTTCAATCCCGGCGGCAAGGACGGCGGGTACAGCTTCGGGGCGGCTCTCTCCACCTACACGAAGAGGGGGAACAAGTGGGTGTTCGGTGGCGAATACCTCCTGAAGAACAACCCCTACAAAGACACCAAGATACCCGTGGCGCAGTTCACGGCGGAGGGCGGATATTACTTCAAGATACTGTCGGACGCCCGAAAAATCGTGTTCGTCTATGCCGGGGCTTCGGCTCTCGCCGGATATGAGTCGGTGAATTGGGGAAAGAAGGTGCTGCATGACGGCTCCACGCTGCACGACCGGGACGCTTTCATCTATGGCGGTGCGCTGACGCTTGATGTGGAGTGCTATGTAGCAGACCGTATCGCCCTGCTTGCCAATCTACGGGAGCGTTGCCTTTGGGGTGGCGACACGCGGAAGTTTCACACGCAGTTCGGGGTCGGCGTCAAGTTCATCATCAACTGACACGGGCATGGAACGGACGGAAATAGATGCTATCAGAAGGATGCCGCTTGCGGATTTTCTCGCACGGTTGGGGCATGAGCCTGTCAGAAGGAGCGGTAACGAGCTGTGGTATATCGCCCCGTACAGGGGCGAGCGCACCCCCTCTTTCCGTGTGAACGTGGCGAAACAGCTTTGGTACGACTTCGGTTTGGGCAAGGGCGGCGACATCTTCACGCTTGCCGGGGAGTTTCTGCAAAGCGATGACTTCATGAAGCAAGCGAAGTTCATAGCAGAAGCCGCCAATATGACGGTGACCGGATGGGAAAAGCCTGCCTATCTCCCGAAGCCGACCGAACCCGTCTTTGAGGATGTGGAGGTCGCTCCGCTGCTTCGTTCACCGCTGACGGAGTATCTGGCAGAACGGGGCATACCAGTCGGAGTAGCATCCCGTCACTGTTGCCGTCTGAACTACGGCGTTCGTGGGAAACGGTATTTCGCTGTCGGTTTCCTGAATATGGCAGGTGGATATGAAGTCCGAAGCCGATTTTTCAAGGGGTGCATCTCGCCAAAAGATGTGTCTTTGGTAAGGACGAAGGAAATCCCGACTGGCGAGTGCCTCGTATTCGAGGGCTTCATGGACTTTCTATCCGCCGTGACGCTTGGCGTAACCGGTAACGCTGACTGTCTTGTGCTGAACTCTGTCGCCAACGTGGAGAAGGCGACGGGGATGCTGGAGGGCTACGGGCGCATCGGCTGTTTCCTCGACCGTGACGAAGCCGGACGGCGAACGCTTGCCGCACTCACCAAGCGATATGGGGAGCGTGTCACCGACCGTTCCTCCCTCTATGACGGTTGCAAGGACTTGAACGAGTACCTGCAACTGACAACGAAAAAACAGAAAAACAACCATCTAAAAATCGAAGAAAAATGAACATACAGAACAACAGAAACAAGAGAACAAATATCTTTAAGGCAGTGGCGTTATGCCTGATAGCCGCTGTGTCATTCACCCTTGTGTCGTGTGACGACGACATGGACATCCAGCAGTCCTATCCCTTCACGGTGGAGGTCATGCCCGTGCCGAATAAGGTAACAAAGGGGCAGACAGTGGAAATCCGCTGTGAACTGAAAAAGGAGGGCGACTTCGCGGGTACGCTTTATACCATCCGCTATTTCCAATTCGAGGGGGAAGGCTCGCTCAAAATGGATAACGGCATCACCTTCCTGCCCAACGACCGCTACCTGCTGGAGAACGAAAAGTTCCGCCTGTACTACACGGCGGAGGGTGACGAAGCGCATAATTTCATCGTGGTGGTGGAGGACAATTTCAAAAATTCATACGAATTGGAATTTGACTTCAACAACCGGAACATCAAAGATGACGGCTTTACCGCCATTCCCATCGGAGGTTTCAAACGTGTATGAAGATGATGCGTGTATTCATGGCAATGCTCTGTTCGCTTCTGGCGGTCTGTTCCGTATCAGCACGGATCAGCCGCCAAGATGGAACGGACGGGCAGGCGGCAATCTACCGGCTGCCACTTATGGAACGTGCTTTTTTATGCTGCCGCTACTTTGAGGGCTGGCACTCGGAAAAACACCACCCATACGTGGGTTGGGGTCATCGAATTTTGCCAGGCGAAAGGTATTCGGCACGTACCATGACGAAACGGCAGGCGGACGCGCTACTGCGGAAAGACCTGCGTAAATTTGTCGCTATGTTCCGTAAATTCGGAGTTGATTCGACTTTGCTTGGCACGTTGGCTTACAACGTGGGCCCGGCGAAGCTGTTAGGTAGCAAGACAATTCCCAAAAGCACCTTGATAAAGAAGCTGGAGGCGGGCGACAGGAATATCTACCGTGAGTATATAGCCTTCTGCAACTATAAGGGGAAAACGCCACGCCATGCTGCTCAAACGGAGAAAGGCGGAGTTTGCGCTGTTGTTTATTCCGTAAAAAGCTTGAATATATAGACCCTGATGATGTTTGCAACTTCATTAGAGTCTATATTATTGGTCGTATTATTACTATGTTTTACAATTATAAATCAATACATTCCACTATTTTTACTAACTTTGCAAGAAAATACAAGAGCATGGAAAGACAACTACCTTACGAGATAAGTTATAATACGGTTGCGTACTGGCGCAAAGTCGAAAATGGATTTCTTTGGAGTGTATTTATATGTTCAATATTACTTCAAACATTTCAAATAGATTGCTTAAAACATTCACTGGGTTCAACGGAGTGTGTTATCAACTTACTTAATATACTGAATTATTTTTCCATTATAGGGTATGGCATATTATATATTGCAGTAGAGATTATTATGCAGCCTATGGTTGCGAGCGAAAGGCGTAAGGGGTTTATAGATAATTCATTAGGAACAAAGCTGTTAGACAAGCCTATCTTGAATTATTATGATAATGATTCTATTGAGCAAGGACCCTATAAAATGTTAGTTAATTGTTATGAGAATTGCTTTTTTACATATAATATCATTAAAGTGATGTTGCCTAAAATGGCAATAAAGAACACAATACTATTTGGCTTGCTTTTGATATTTGCATACCACGGGATAAAAGATAACGTCGTTGCCATACCATTCTTACAACTATTTTTATCGTCATTGTTCTTAATAGAACTAATATACCACATAGCATTCTTTTTTAGATTAAAGAATTTGTGTGATAAATTCAAACAAATTTTTAGTACACCTAAATCTACTAAAAATAAAACTATTCAGGATGCTATCTATATGGTACTTGAATACGAAACAACATTGGCATATAATAAATCTCCGAATAGCAATTCTGTGTACAAAAAACTAAATAATAAATTAACAGAAGAATGGAGCTGTATAAAACAGAATTATGATATTCGATAAATTAGACAAATATACAACAGAAAGTGTATTACAAGGACATCCTGATAAAATATGCGACCAAATAAGTGATGCTCTTTTGGATGCTTACTTAATGCAGGATTGTAATGCTCATACTGCAATAGAATGTTTGGGAAGTGGTAATAATTTAATTGTTGCTGGAGAAATCAGTACTCAAAACAAAAGGGTTGATATTGAGAAAATTGTCAATGATGTATATCAATCCATAGGCTATTGTGAAAAATTAAATATACTGAACCTTTTGACTTCACAATCAAGACAACTAAATGATGCTGTTATGAATGGTGGAGCTGGCGACCAAGGTATTGTGTATGGTTATGCTATAAATAACCAATATAATTTTCTTCCATACGGTGCGTATATCTCTAATTTAATAGCCAAAGAGATTGATACGTATAGAAAGAGCGTAGATTATCTCCTCCCTGATGGGAAAGTACAAGTCACAATTAGCGAAAATAGTATTGAACAATTGATAATCAACATACAGCATAAAGAGAATATTCGTCCAGATTTCATTGAAGATGATATAAAGCAGAAGGTTTTAACTCAACTGATTGATTGTAAAAATGTAGATATTCAGATAAATAGAAAATCAAGATTTTATAAAGGTGGGTTTATTAACGATACAGGACTAACTGGTCGTAAAATAATGACAGACACTTATGGAGGTTTGGTAACACATGGCGGAGGTGCTTTTTCTGGAAAAGATCCGAGTAAAATAGATAGAAGTGCTGCTTACATGGCTCGATTTGTTGCAAAAAACATAGTTGCAAACGGATTAGAAAAAGAATGCAAAATAGCAGTGGCTTATTTGTTTGGAGAAAAACAGCCTACCATGCTAAAAGTTTCAACAGACAAAGAATCCAATTCCACAAAATTGAAACAATTTATTCTATCAAAATTTGATTTTAGACCTAATGCAATAATTGAGTTATTACAATTAAAGAATCCTATATATCGACCAACTTCTATATACGGACATTTCTCTAATCCTAATTACAATTGGGAACAAATCATATCTTTATAAGACTGGTTTTATCGCAGATTGGCACAGAGGTTTCTTTGCTACTTTCTTTGTCCGCCATCATGCTCACTGAAAGAAAGTAGGGCGGCTCTCGCCGCCGCCACTCAAAAGCGTGTGTAAAGTCCCGTCACCATCGTGAACATTTCTTCCAGCATATCAAAATAGATGCCCTCGTGTACGGCAATGTCCTTTGTCTTGCATTCAAATGTCTTCTTACTGAACGTCCTGCGGTAGAAGCGCATGTTGTAGAGGTCTGCACCTGCATCATAGATGATGTCAAGGCGGTTTGCGCTTGTCTTGTTCCTTGCAAGGCTCATCCGTAAGCCGTTGCCCATGTCGATGAAGTCACGGCTTCCTGTCATGGCGGTGAAGCGTTTTCCGCCTATCTGCTGTAATATCGTCTTTGCTATCATATCCTTTGTTGTTAGGGTTTTAAGTGTTGGCGGTGCGGACACCGCCAACACTTTCAAAATTCTCGCATCTCGGCAATGGGTGTCTGCCGTTGCAGCCACTCTTTCACACATTCCATGTTGTACTCGCTCGTGATGACTGCCGTATGGCTGTCGGTGGCGGTGAAACGTGTGCTTTCGTAATCATCTATCCACCCTTTGAGGGTGTCCGTTCCCCACGCTCCGGCATCATCAAAGATGCCGTCCAATGCCGTGATAGGCTCGCTGAATTTGACTATCAGCGTCTGATAGGTCGTGTTCATCGGTTGCCCTCCTTTCCCTGCTTTGCGTTCAGCCACTTGTCCCGTGCGGTTCGGCACTCGTCCAAAGTGGGTTTGACACAAGCGAACAGTTCTCCGTCTGTGTGGCGGTAGTCGTACTGCACAAGCGTCCGCTTACGTCTGCCGATACCCGATTGGAAACGCTCGTATTTCTCCGTACCTGCTTCCGTGCAGGTGCTTATTCCGTTGATTGTCATTCGTGTTGCCATAATGTTGCTTTTTAGATGATTAAAAATGTACTGACAGCACTCTGTTCTTCATCACCATTTCGGGGTTGCTCGTGTAGCGTTGGTGCAGGTAGAAATGGTGAGAACCGAAGCCGTAAAGGAAGAACTTGTCAAGTTCGTGCTTCTCGGCAAATTCTTTTACACCTCTCCTTAATCCCTCCTCACTCGTTGCGAGAGTGAGGAGGTTTACAAATTCAAGGAACATCGTGGGGATTGCATCATCCCACATACAAATCATACTTTCAATTCTTACTTCCATATCAATGTTGTTTTAGGGGTTATGCTATGCCGCTTTCATCCGCTCACGGATAAGGTTGGCGTTGCGGTTCACAAGGTCTATGATGCGCTCGTGATATTCGGTGTCCTGGTTGTGCTTGCCGTGGCACTGCACCACTTCGAGGGTTCGCAAGTCCACCTCTACGGTTTCAATAATCTCATCGCCAATCCTTGCCGAGAGTATGAGGGTGTCGGCTTTCTTGTAGTATCCACTGCCAAACACGCAGATGCCCTGCGTCTTGCCCTCGTTGTAATACTCGTCTATGCTTTCAAGCACCTTGACGATTATTTCCTCGTCAGTGATTACCAATCCGAAGAATTTGGATTTGTTGGCGATGAAATCCTCCGCATCCTTCTTTCGTTGGAGTTGTCGCTGTTGCTCACGCTCACGCCTTTCAATCTCCCAACGGCGTTGCTCTGCGGCTCTTTCCTTCTCGTGTATGGCTTCAATCTTTCGGGTTGCGTTGTCGTGTGCCGCCATGAAATCTTCGGGACAGATGTTCTTCGGGTTACGGAGGTCTTGACCGAGTTTCTTGAGCATACTCAGATAGTCGCACCACATTGAGAAGTTGTCTATCTGATACTTGTGACGCTTGGCAATCAGATATGATGCCCAACATTCATCGGCAGTACGGGCATTGAAAAGGAAGTGTTTCATAACCTCAATCTCACCACTTTTCATAAGGGTTTCAATTCTTGGGTCTGAAAGCAAGGCTTTGAAAAGACGCACGGGGGAGATGCCGTGGAAATCGCCCTTGAAGCCGTTACGTCTGAGTTGGGGCAATATCCTCATCTTTGGATAT
>NZ_JABKKJ010000047.1 GCF_013166515.1 Xylanibacter caecicola
TGTTTTGTCAGTTAAAAACTTTGGCTCCGTCCTCTCTTGGGGGCGCGCCCCCAAGAGAGGACGGACAATACTCTGAAAGAGGTAATTCCTAAATCAAAATTTTGCACTTCGATTTGGAATCTTCAGAAAGAACGCTTGCTTTCAACCGATCATATCACAGCATTAGGAATAAAAGAACGTGATAAGATTCCCGAGGCTATAAGCAATTCTCCAATATATCGCTCATTCTACAGAATGACAGACAAGGCATCAAACAAACAACCGTCAGACAAAGACTGGAACGAACTTGAAAAACTTTTAAACAGAGAGTATGACCAATTTACAGACAAACTGAACAGTCTCTGTAAACTAAGCGAGACCGAATATCATGTCTCCATGCTTATTAAACTAAATTTTGAACCAAGCAAAATTGCAAACCTTGTTTGCTGTAGCTTATCTAATGTATCAACAATACGCCGAAGACTATACACAAAAGTATTTAATAAGAAAGCGGGAACAAAGGAATGTGACGATTTTATAAAATCTATATGATATGGCACTTTACAAAAATTTTACAGACTTCTTATAACACACTAACAATCAACATATTAATAAATGCAAACAATTTGCAAAGTCGAAAATTCACCTTAAGATATCAACATTCACTATATTTGCAACACAATCGTTAAAACATCAATTATTAATTAAAACGATAAAATTATGAGAAAAACATTATTAACCAGTCTTTGTATGTTATTCTGCATAATATGTTCTGCAGAAGACAAAATTTATCAAGAAGCGTTTATACATGAAATTGTCATGCAGTTAACAGAAGAACAAGATCACATTATCATCGGTCAACACAAATCGCCCATACGAACACCTCAAATTTCTTACGACAACCAACACCTATATATAACACCACACTATGATGTACCTGATGCACAAATTATAATACGCGATGAGACGGACAATATTATATATGACATAAATACCGCATTAACTGGTTCCAATTCTGTAATTACACTACCCCAATATGTCATGGAAAATAAATACAGTATAGAATTAGTATATTCCGAGAAACATTATATCGGTATATTCTAATTAATACAAAAAAATCAAAGACAAAGAATATGGAAGAATTAACAGTCATAATACCATTTCTTAATGAGAAGACAGAAGTTGAAAATACATTAAACAGTCTTATCAGTCATACAAATGAGTCTATAAATATCATTGTAATAAATGATGCCTCAAATGATGGATATAATTATGACATGTTAGAGAAAAAATTTAATATCACTTATATAAAAAATAAAGAGCGAATGGGGGTTGCTAAATGTCGAGATCTCGGCATTTCAAAGATGACCACAAAATATTTTTTACTTTTAGATGCTCATATGAGATTTTATACTAACGATTGGTATAAAATACTATTGAAAGCACTTTACGAGAATCCTAAGTCTATACTATGTTGTCAATCACGTACAATTTGGAACATTTGTAATAAACTCATAGAATATGAAGACAGAATAAGCAATGGTGCATATATAAATCTCAATCATACTTCCATTGATTTCCTTGACGTAAGATGGGATTATACAAAATCGAATAATAAAGATTTAATAGAAATTCCATGTATACTCGGAGCCGGATACGCAGGTAGTAAAGAATACTGGACTTTTATTAGAGGTCTTGAAGGATTATTGGAATATGGTTTAGATGAACAATTTCTAAGTTTAAAGGTATGGCTTACTGGCGGCAAATGTTTATTAGTAAAAAACATTACTATTGGTCATATATATAGGAACTTTGCACCATATGCAACGAACTCATTATGGTATTATTATAATAAAATGCTAATTATTGAATTATTATTACCAAACAGCGTCAAATATCAATATTACAATATTCTTAAATTATCAAACAAAGAATTATTCAATGAAGCTTATAACAGGCTAAAAACAAATTATGACTGGATTGAAGAACAAAAAAAGTATTTCAAATCTATTATAATAAATGAATACAGTTATATTGAGAATTTCAATAAAAGTATAATGAGTAATAATATCATCAATATTGAAAGAGCAGCAAAATATAATGAGCTTGAAAATGAAATTGTAAAATTATTAACTATATCACATAATAATAACATATCTATTTCTCGTGGTATCTGTGGTAAAATTATAATATTGTTACTATGGGCAAGATTAACAAAAAGTGAAATATTTGAGAAAATAGCAGAATCTTTTATTTCAATTGTAAATGAGAACTTATCTTATAATACTCCCCTAACTTTTGAAAATGGATTATTAGGTGTCGGATGGTGTTGGGAATTTCTAATTCAGAATAAACTATTAGATGGTGATTCTCAAATTATTTTAGAGGATATAGATAACCGCATCATGTCAATAAGATGTGACAAAATGAAAGATCTTTCATTAGAAACGGGATTACAAGGTCTTATTGTTTACACTTTAGCAAGAATAAAGGGATGCATTATAAACAATAATGAAATACCGTTTGATAAAGAATATATATGTACATTATATGATGCAATACAAAATTTATTATTAAACAATCCTGTTCCTTTAAAAAACATTTATTTTGAAACAGAACTCATAAATATATTAGAAAACAATTATAAAAAAGCTGATATTCAACCCCTTAATAGTAATGATATAAGAAATTTTATCAAAAAAAACAATGAAGATAATATTCATTTATATCATATTATTTCTGAGATTATGAAATACGAAAAAATTAGTATTATCACATATAGTATTATTCACCAATTTAAAATTTAAAGAAATGATTAAATTAAGAAAAGTCCAATTAAAAGAATCATTAGACAAAACAAGTCTGGATAATTCTAAAATGAACAAAATTTTAGGAGGTTTACTGGATAGAGACAAAGTTCCAACCTCTACGTTACCACCACTTACCGAACGTCCTGTATCTACAAGTGTAACGATGGCCCCAGGAATATTACATCCCTAAAAGCGATAGGAATACTTAATATAAATCACAATGCATGAAAATAATAAAGAACATCATCATTATATATATAACAGTGCTATATACAATAAATGTTTATAGCCAAAAATCCAATTACAATAAATTCCTATCTGAGTTTCCTATAGCCACGTATTCTTCTCTTACCGGAAACGGCTGGGATAGTTTTTATCAAAGGAACTCATCCCTATGGATTACTGCAGACACAACAAACTACAAAATATACAATAAAAAGAACGGCAATGATATATTACATTGCATAGAAAAAACAAATAATAAGGATAAGGAGATATTTATATTCAGCAATATCAGAAATACAGAAATTAAAAGTGATTCAATTGTATTCAGCATGAATGTTCTTATTCCTGATAAAAACAATATATTAGACATATATATATCAAATGAATCTTTTAGTCATCACAGTTCATTTAAAACAAACAATAAATGGCAAAACTGCATAATTGGAATACCCAATAATTATACTGACGGCAACACATCCATAAAGGTCTGTGTTGCTGCAAAACTATTTAATAATACAGATAAAATATATCTGAAAAATATAGACCTACATGAAAATAACATAAAAGATACGGACAACCGTATATCACAGGAAAATATCAACGACCACGAGTTCGACACTTCTTCCCGAATATCTTTCCCTTCAGATAATATTAATGATGAACATGTTAAAAGACTTGAGACATTATGCCTTGTATGGGGATTTATGAAATATTATCATCCTGACATAAGGAGTGGGAAACGAGACTGGAATTATGATCTTCTACGAATGCTTCCCACTGTTTTTAATGCAAATAGCTATAAAGACTTCTGTAGAGAACTTGATAATTCTATCCCACTAAATTCAATAAACATAAACAATAACTATAAAAATAAGGACAGCATAATATCACAAATAAGAAAAAATTGGATTAATCCAAGAAAACTCGGGAAACGTTTATATAAACGCATATTACCGATGAACACATACGGATGTACGGACAACCACATCTATTGTGTAGGATTTCTGCAAGGCGATAATGAGGAGATGAATGAAAAGATTGTTTATTTTCCAAATGAGACTTCATATAACAACATATCTGTTGAAGATGCCGGATACAGGATACTTGCCCTTTTCAGATTTTGGAACATGATGTATTATTTTCATCCGTACATGTACCAAAAAGAAAAACAATGGATCAAAGCACTACCTGACTATATACGCATGTTTGCCAAAGCAGATAACAAGAAAGACTTTGACATTGCATGTACTTTAATTGCCAATGCCTTAAAAGATACGCATACAGAAATATATGGACAAGAAACCAACGTTGCCGGAACCCAAATATGGAATACCCATTATTTACCGTTTGACTTCAAACTTATACACGATAATCGACTGCTCGTAATGAAACCTCTTACCAAGGAAGCTGAAAAATGCAATTTGAAAAAAGGTGATTATATATTAAGAGTCAACGGAAAACGAATAAAAGATATTAGAAACGAGAAACTAAAATATTCTAATTTCGGCAAAACTTCATTAGATCAATATGATGATGCCTATGCTTCATTTACAGGTGATAACGTTACATATACCATAAAACGCGGTGGTAAGAAAATGAATGTCACTATTAATGATTTCAGAAAATATTGGGGCACTTTTACCACAGAAAACATAGATACTATAAAGACTATTGACAATGACATTCTTTATATCAATCTTGCAAAGATTACATTCGACAGGCTTAAAGATGTATTACCAACTGCAAAGAACAAAAAAGGTATAATATTCGATATGCGAGGCTATCCTGACAGATGGAATGATACAAGAAGAGCCATTGCTGATTTTCTTTATCCCCAACAACAAACAGTATGGAATTATGCCTATGCCGATTTGCAAAATCCTGGAACATTCAGGATAAACAAACACAAAGGTATATTCGGTAAGGGAAACAGCGACTATTATAAAGGCAAAACAGTTGTCATTGTTGACGGTATGACAATGAGCGCAGCAGAACACATTGCAGCCATAATACGTAAATCTCCAAACGGCATGTCTGTAGGCGAACCAACCGGAGGTGTATTGGGACGTGTAAGCTATGCACCGTTTATATCAGGAAGAGCTATGAGATTTACCGGTACAGGCATTTACCTACCAAACGGAGAATGTACTTATCCCGACGGTATACATATAGATAAAGAGGTTTATCCGTCACCGATGGATATCGGTAACAATATTGACGGAAAAATTAAAACTGCTGTGAATATCATAAAAAATGAATAAATATGAGAGTTTCTGTAATTATATCTACCTATAATGGAGAAAAATACATACACGAGTGTCTTGATAGCATACAAAATCAAACACTATCTGATTTTGAAGTTATAATTGTTGATGATATGTCAAAAGACAATACGATAAGTATTGCAAATGAATACAGGAAAAAAGACGAACGCTTTCATATATACAAGAACAACATACACAACCATTCAGATACTCTAAATCTTGGATTAAAACATGCTCGCGGAAAATACGTTGCAAGGATTGATCAAGACGACATAATGGAAAAAGAAAGACTTGAAATACAGTCTGAATTTATGGATGCAAACAAATTTATATCAGTTTGTGGCAGTTGGATTAAATATTTCGGAATAAAAAACGGATGTTGGGATAAGTTTTCAGGAGAAATCAATCAACCTCTTTTTACCTTGTTATTAGAAACACCGTTGTTTAATCCTTCAACAATGATTAGAAGAAGTTTCTTGGATAAAAACAAAATATATTACAATAAAGAGTACTCATACGCTGAAGATTTTAAAATATGGAGTGACATTGCTAAATTAAATGGCAGGTTCTATGTTATTCCATATTATCTAACCCAATACAGAATCTCATCAGAACAAGCAAGTTCTAAACATTATGAAGAACAATATACAGAAGCATTAAGCATAAAAAATAATTTGTTAAACCATATTATAGAGAAAAATATATTCCCAGAAAATGATAAAATCAAGAAAATCTTTAAACTTCTCAATGACTACAATAATGATGGATTTATTAAACCTGAAATTATATTTCAATTAGCTTATGATATTCTCATGAGCAATAAAATTTCAATATAAGAATATAACCGATTTGATAACAACATCTTAATATACAAGATATTACAAAAACATCAAAACATGATAAAAATATTATCCTTAATATTATTGCTTACAATGAAGTGATTTAAACTAATTTCAAACTGTTAAAATTCCTGCCAATATATTAAAATACAGCGTACTTCCGCAGAAATTCGCTATATTAGAGTTGCGACACTTTAATTTATCGAACCAATGCCGA
>NZ_JABKKJ010000048.1 GCF_013166515.1 Xylanibacter caecicola
CCTGTAAAAAGGGCAAGCGACGCGATGATTATTGCGATGTACTTTCTCATGGTCAGCGTACTTGAAGTTCGTTGATGGTACCCGCGCGTACCAAATCCTCGTTCTCAATCACGAAGGACTGGTGACGGCCGCCGTTCTTCTCGTTCAATTCCACCACGAGGCACTTGTCATCGGGGATGGTGAACTTCGCCATCGTGAAGACCGTGCGCTCGCTCTTTTTGCCCGGCACGAGGGTGGCGTAGTTCTGCGCGCGGAGCGGCAGAATAATCTGCTCCTGCACGGCAGTACGCTTCGCAACCTTCTTGTCCACGATTTTCCAAGTGATGTAGTCCACATCGAAAGGCACGTTGCTCTGGTTCTTTATCTCCGTGTGGAAATAAAGCAAGCCGTTGTGCGTGTAGATGCCTTTCAACAGGTATTGGATGCCGAAACGCTTGCAGCCGATATGCTTCACCTCGCGCTTGTTCTGTTTGTGGATGGACTTCATGATAAGGCGCACCAGCATCGGGCTTTCGCTGCCCAGCTCTTTCAGATAGATTTCCTGCGCGTTGTTCGGGCGGTTCACCGTGCTGCCGTCATGGATGAAGTCGCACATCTCCACGTTGAGCAACAGCGGTTCGGCGGCGTACTTCACGTTGAAGGTGTAGAAACTGCCGTCCTCCGTGATGACGGACATATTCGTTTCGTTGGGAAAATTCCTTACGGTAGCCTTCACACGGATGATGTTCTCCGCTCCGTCGGCTTTCCCGGCAATCAGGTCGGGCGAGCCTAAATCGACATAGCGCACCTCCGCCGGAAAAATGACGTGGACGGTCTTGTCGTAGGTCACTTCCAGACCGTGCGGCGGTATCATGCGGTCGAAGGTCAGCTTGCGTGACAGCCCGTGATATAGGTCGCCGTCCGCCTCCTTCTGCGGATAGACCTCCTTCGTCAAGGTCGGTTGTTCACTTCCGTTGGTCGTTTCAACGGTTACATTCTCCTGCGCGTTGGCAGTTATGATGCCCATAGCGAGGGCAAACATGATGATTACTTTTCTCATTACTTTTGGATTTTAGTGGTAATTTTTATTGTTTTCAATATTTTTCTTGGTAAAGCATGACCCTGTACCCGGCTTTCAGATGCACCTTGACGGTTCGCATCTTTTTGGCGATGTACTGGCTCGTGCCTTGTATCAGCCCCTTGCCCAAGTCGGAGGCGAGCTGCGCCCCGGCATTGGTGGAGATGTTGATGCTGCTTCCCAGCGAGCCGCCCATGTTGGCGGCGACCTCCCGGACGGCGTTCATCTCCATCGAGTTCGGGATGAAGATGCCGGGCTGTCCGTCCGTGTCATAGACCGCAAGCTCCACGGGGATAATCGTGCCGTCGTATTCCAGCGAGGTAATCTCGATGTCGAGCCGCTCACCCTGTATCTTGCCCGTGCCGACCACCACCGCACCCCGGGGTATTGTCCTGCCTGCCACCGCCATAGGCTCCAGCAGGCGCAGCCTTACCGTCTGCCCGTCCGTCACGCTCTGCGCCCCATGCACGCACGCCGGTATGGTGTTCCTGTCCAATACCTCCGCCGTGCCGACAGCCGTGTTGAAACCCCGGTTGCGTTCCTGCGATAAGGCGGCGACAAACTCCGCGTTACTCATAGGCTGTGAGAGTGAAGAAACTACTTGATGCTCCACCTGTCTGATAGGCATTGCCTTGTTCTTCTTCCCTTTCTGCACGGTAGTTGGCTCTGCCCTCTGTTCCGCCGATGGCTGTCCTCCGTTCTGACCGCCCATGTACTTTGCCGCCAGCTCGTAGGACTTCTCCATAAGAGCCACCTGCTCGTCCATAGAGGAAGCCTTGCCCCTCTCGCTTTCCAGTTCCGACTCCAGCGATGCGATGCGCTCCAACAATTCGTCCATCTCCGCATTGTCGTTTTTCGGCTGGTCGTAGAAGTTTCCGAGCGTGGCGTTCAGGTCACGGTAGGCGGCTGCGGAGGACTGGATGGTCTGCGGCGTGGCTGGCTTTGCCCTTTCTTCCTTGCCGCCCGGATTGGCGAGGTCGAAGTCCACTCCGTTCTCCGTTCCCGCTATCTCGCGGTCGAACATGTCGCCCAGCTGCCCGATGGCACGGTTGCGGCTCTCCTGACGCTCTTCCATCTCCCCATGCTCGTAGGCTTTCAGCTTGTCGCCGATAATCTGCCGGTTCGCCTTGTCAGCGTCGGGCATCTCGGTGTTGTATCCGTCCGTTCCCGGCGGTTGCTCCTTGCCGGAGGACGGGGCGAATATCAGCCACATCGCCCCGATGAACACCAACACCATAGCGGGCAGCACGATCATCTTCTGCCGTTTCAGCCGTTGCGCCTCTGTCAGCGGTTCGCGCTCCTTTTTCGGTTTCCCCGTTTCGGGAGCAGCTTTGTTCTCTTTCGTCGGTTCATTCTTTGTCTGTTCCATATAAATAAGGTGTTAAGTGATTGCCTGTTTCCGCCGGGGTCGGCAGTTCCACCCGTCCGGCGTGTCCCGTTTCCATATGTGAGCCGTCGTTCCTGCCGATGTCATAGACGGCTCTGCCGAAGGTGTAAAGGGCAAGCACCGCGAAGGCGGCGAACATCCCCAGCACGATGCGGCGGCGTGTTTCCGGCGGCAAGCCGTCCAGATACCCTTTGAGACTTGCCGCCAAGCGTTTCCGTTTGTCGTGGAGTTTCCAATACATGCCCCACATTGATTTTCTGATACTTTTCATGTCCTGTTACCGTTTGATAGTCTGTAAATCCTTGTTCTCAATGATGGTGAAACCCTCGATGGTAAAACCGTTCGGGTTGTCATCCGACCGCGATGCGTTCAGCAGGCGGCAGGTGGTCACGAGGCTGCGCTCGGTGACGTTGCTCTGCCGGATGATTTTCTGTGTGGCGTAGGTCACGGCACGGTAGGGATAGGCGTTGAAGTCGCACACCACGCTGTCCACCTTCAGCACTTGGTTGATGTTCCCGGCGATGATGCGGTTGTAGTACCCCTTCTCCGCGAAGTCCGAATAATAGTGGTACACGCTCTTGTCCGCCAGCAGCAAGGCACGTTTCACGTTGTGTTCAATCGCGCTTTTTTCAGGTGATAGCGTGAAGAACATCTCGTGGAAACGGCGCACATGTTCCCGTGCCTCCGCCGGGCGGTTCTGCGACAAATCCTGAGACAAGGCGAGCATCAGGCTCTTGCCGTTGTCCAGCACATAGATTTTCTCCCGTTGCTTCTCTGCGAAACGGTAGGAGTTCCACACGCTCCACACCGTCACCACGGCGCACAGCGAGAGGAAGACGATACCGAACAGGCGTATCTGCCTGAACGACGATTCGATGTTTCTAAGTGATTTGAATTCCATTTATATTTTCCAATTTATGATTGCACATTGATTATTTCAGCAATTTGCCGACACGTCCGACTGCGTTTCCTGCGGCTGCACCCGCCACGCTGCCCGCCATGCTTCCGGCTCGTCCCGCCATCTGGTTCACGTTGCGACCGTAACCGCCCATGCCTCCGGCTTGGATAATCCAGCCCGCAACGGTGGGAATGGTAAAGTAGCCGATGATGCCGATGCAGAGGAATACGATATACACCCCGTCGCTCGAATCCAGCGAGAAGTTCGGGTCTGCCTGCATCCGCTCGATGTCGTTTTGCAGCATCAGAACCTGTATCTTCGCCAGTATGGTGCTGAACATGTCCGATACCGGTAGCCACAGATAGACCTGTATATAGCGGCATATCCACTGCGTGAGCGTGTTTTGGAAACCGTCCCATACCGACAGGGCGAAGGCTATCGGACCGAGAATCGCCAGCACCACGAGAAAGAAGGTGCGGACGGTGTCTATCACGAGGGCGGCGGCTTGGAACAGCAGTTCGAGTATCTCGCGGAAGAAGTCGCGGATGCTCTTCTTCATGTTGTACATTCCCCGGTCGATATACATTCCCGCCATCGTCACCATGTCGGAGGGCGACCAGCCGAGTTCCTCCAGTTGCTTGTCAAATTCCTCGTTGGACACGAGGTAGGCGGTTTCGGGGTTGCGTACCATCGCCTCGTATTCCAGTTTGTCCTTCTGCTCCCGGTATCGGTTCATGTCCAGCGTTTCCGCCTCCAGCATCTTTGCCGTGCCCTGTACGACGGGTGAGAGGATGCTGTTTATCGTGCCCAGCACCACAGTCGGGAAGAACATGATGCACAGACCGATGGCAAAAGGACGGAGCATCGGGAATACGTCTATCGGTTCAGCTCTCGCCAGCGACTGCCATACCCGGTAGGCGACGTAGAACAGCGCACCCAGCCCGGCGATGCCTTTCGCCACACCAGCCATGTCCCCACACAGCGGCATCATCTGCTCATAAAGTGAACGTAAAATCTGATGAAGGTTGTCGAACTTCATAGGCTACCAGTATCTTTCGTTCATGTTCCCGTACAGCCCCATGATGCGGTCGAGGTCGTTCTTCTTTTTCGCACGCAGGTAACTCACGGAGATGTTCTTGTTCGTGTAGTAGCTCACGAGGTTGCGGTAACGCTTCATCTTCGAGTGGCAGCGTTCCACCACGTCCATGCGCTCCTTGTCGGTCATGGAGAGCGTGGTGATGTTCACCACGTTCCTGAGTTCCGTCAACACTTCGTTGCTTTCCTCCAGCAGTTTCGTGTAGCCGAAAGCGATTGCGGAAAGCTCTTCGGGTCTGAAATTCCCGTCACGGAGCATCCGTTGGAAACTGTTCACATAGATGTCTGTGATGTCGCCCACCATCAGGATGGTCTGCTGCACCTTGCGGGCGTCCTTGACCAGATTGTTCACCGATTTGAGGGCATCGTAATACTTCTTGCCCTGCTGATAGATTTTCACCGTCTCCTGAAAGTTGCTCACCATGTTCGTGGCGGTCTTGGAGGTATGGATGATGTTTTTGGAGGCATTGATGATGCCCTGCGCTAGATTGCCCGGATCGCTTACGACCCACTGTGCGCTTGCCCTGCCCGCGAAAAGCAGGCACAGGCAGATAATCATTGTTATTCTTGTTCTCATGTTACTTTGGATTTTAGTGGTTGTTATTCTTCGGTCGGATGTCCCGGCTGCGGCTTCACCCGCACATAGTCCCCGTTTGGCGAGAAAGTCAGCACATCCGTGGCCTCGTTGTAGGACACGTCGATGCGGAAGCCGGTGTTCATGAACAGGTTGCCGTTCTCCTCCTGCAAGAGATAGGTTTCCGGCTTGAGCTTGCGGCGCAGACCGCTACGACGGAACACCGTCACTTTGTAGGCTTCGCCCTCCTTGTAGATAAGCACGTCAGGTTTTCCCTCCACGCTCTCCCAGTTCCCGCACAGCATGTCGCGGCGGTTGTCGGCCACGTCGCAGGATTGCAGCATCATGACCGCCAATCCGATAAGGCACTTGCTGACTTGCAGCATTTTCACTTTTGGTAAATTCATACGCGTTTTTCTTTTTTGGTTGATACATTCTGTTTTTTAGTTATTCCTTGTTTCTCCGCCTTTCGGCAAGCTGCCGGATGGCGGCTTCGATGTCGTCGCCCAGCTTCTCCGCCAGACGGTAAACCTCCACTTTTTCCGTTTCCTCGGTGGTGTACGC
>NZ_JABKKJ010000005.1 GCF_013166515.1 Xylanibacter caecicola
TAATGGGTTATTTATGAAAGAAATTATGGATACGAGCCTTGTAGAAGGCTATATCTTCCTTTTTGAAGTCCTTGATATGGTTGGAAAGGAATGTCAGCACGTCCTCCTCGCTGTAATAGGTCTTCTTGCCCAGCGTCTTGTAGGGCAATGCGCCTACGCTGCGGTAGCGTTGGAGGGTGCGTTTGCTTATCTGGAGCAACATGCACAAATCCTGATTGTCGAAAAGGCGGATGCTTTCCGTGATAGTGGGCTGTTTCCCCTCAGCCTTCATCGCCAGCAGCAGTTCGTCCTGACGGTCGAGCCGTTCCATCAGCTTCTGCATCCAGCCCTCGAAGTTGTTTCGTGTGAGCAGTTCCATGACCTATGTCCTCCTTCCTTTTGGTTTGCCGCCCGTGCGCAGCGTGTGGTTGTGGAACAGGGTGTCTATTGTCCCTTCCTCGTTCCTTACTGTGTTGTCCTCCAATAGCCGCAGTATCTCGGAAAGGCGGTAGCGGCAGCTTCCGCGTACCACCACATACTCGATACGGTGGTCGGTGCGCATACGCTGCATGGTGCGCTTGCTCACGTTGAGCATCTTCGCCGCCTGTGCCGTGTCAAGCAGCTTGTCTTCGGTTTCCCGCTTCCGTTTCTTCTCGTCCCTTGCCTCGCGGATGTACCCTGCGATGTTCGCAATCTGCGCCATCATCTCCTTGTAGGCGGAACTTTCCATTGTTATCACTTTCATGTTCAGTCCTTTCTTTTTGTTTCTGCGACAAAATTCGGCAATAAACAAAAGGGGCTTTAACAACTCACTACGTGACTCACGTAAGATTTTTGCGGAAGATGGCTCCGTAACCCGGTCAAACGGCGCAACAGGCAGCCTTTCAGCGGAAAACGATACGTCTTGTATGCCGTTTCGTTACCTTTGCGGCAAACTCTAAATGACATGAATATGGAAATAGTATCTATCGAGAAAAAGACTTTCGAGATGATGGTGGCGGCATTCGGCGCACTCTCGGAGAAGGTCGCCGCCCTGAGGCGCAAAAGCGACACGGGGCGCATGGAAAGATGGCTCACGGGCGAGGAGGTCTGCGGGCAGTTGAGAATAAGCCCGCGCACGTTGCAGACGCTGCGTGACAGGCGGCTTATCGGCTACTCGCAGATAAACCGCAGGTTCTATTACAAGCCAGAGGAGGTGAAGCGGCTGATACCGCTTGTCGGCACGCTCTATCCGCACGGCAGATGATTTGATTTATTCACCCACTGAATCCGAAGTTATGATGAACGAGAACAACGATGTTTTTACGATGGAAGACGAGCCGATAGCCTCTGTGGTGCAGGATATGCGCAAAGGCTCGAAATGGCTGTCCGCATTTCTGGAAAGCTACCGTCCTCCGCTGGACGGGGAACGTTACCTGACGGACGGCGAGGTGTCGGAACTGCTCCGTGTGAGCCGGCGCACCTTGCAGGAATACCGCAACAACCGCGTGTTGCCCTTCATACTTTTGGGAGGGAAGGTGCTTTACCCGGAAACGGGGCTGCGCGGGGTACTGGAAGCGAACTACCGCAAGCCGCTGGAGTGAGGCGGTTTCATGAAAAAGTAAACGGGTGACACCTTTTGTGGTGCTACCCGTTTACTTGTCTTATGGGGTATGTGCAATCAGCAATACCCGGCTTTTCCGTTCTGTATGAACATCACGTATGTCTGCCGTTTCTCTTGTGAGAGTGCCTTTCCCACCAGCCATGTGCGGAACAGGTGGGTGTTGTAGGTATTCACCCTGAAAGCGACCGGGATGATGATTTCAAGGGCGTACACGTCCGCGTGCAGCCCGTTTTCAAGCTGCATGTAGCGGCACACCTCGTAGTCGTTCAGCACGTCCGACTTGCGGACGGCTCTGATGGCGGCGTTCACTGCCGGGACGGTCGTATGGAACAATCCGGCTATTTCGGTGGCGGTCATCCACACGTCGTTACCGGTTACGCTGACTGCCTTGTCCTCGATGATGATTGTGTCACGTTTCATGGCTTTTCTTTTTAGATGGTGCAACCTGCAAATTCCTCGACGCCGTTCAATCTTGCGGCAAGGTTCTCCATGTCCTGATTGAGCTTCTCTTTGGTTATCTTTGCGTAAATCTGCGTCGTCTTTATGCTCTTGTGTCCGAGCATGGAGCTGACCGTTTCGATGGGAACACCGTTGGAGAGGAATATCGTCGTGGCTGCCGTGTGGCGGCTCTGATGCCACGTGATATGCTTGGTGATGCCGCAACGCTTGGCGACGGCACGGATACCGGCAAGGCACGTGTTATAATGCGGAACGGGAAATATCCTGCCGTCCCCGCACAGTCCCCGGTATTTGCCGATTATGCGGTTGGCGATGTCGAGCAGGCGGATGTTGGACACCACGCCCGTTTTCTGGCGGTTGATGTTTATCCACTCGTGTTCGTCGAAGTAGGTGCGGATATTCTCTTCCGTAAGGTTGCGCATATCCGCGAACGACAGCCCCGTGAAGGCGCAGAACAGGTAGAGGTCGCGGTACAATTCCTGTTTGGCGTTTTTCAGTTTCCCCTCCATCAGCAGGCGGATCTCATCTTTGGTCAGGAAACTGCGTGTTGTTTCCTCCTTCTTGATTTCATACTCGCGGAACGGGTCGCGCGTCAGCCACTCGTTGTTGATGGCGATGAATACCATCGTCCGTAACGGGCAGACGTACAGCCACACGGTATTGGTGCAGCAGTGCTTGTCCGTGCGCAGGAACATCTCGAAGTCGGAGATGAAAGCCGGGGTAAGCTCTTTTAGGGCGATGTCCTTCACATGGTAGCGGATGTCGAGGAACTCTTGCATGTGCTTGTAAACGGTGCGGTACTTCAGCAGCGTGCCTTTGGCTTTCATGCCTGCCTCCACCTGCTTCTCGTAGTCCTCGTTGTGCTGGCGGAACACCTGCATCAGCGTGTGGTAGCGGTGTTCCAGTCCGAGAAAGGCGTTCTTCACCTTCTCCGCCGTGACGAAGTTGTCACGCTCCATGATTTCCTGATAATGCCTGTTGATGCGTACCCGCATCTTGTCAAGCATACGGTTCGTTTCGAGTGCCGCCGTGCTTCTGCCCGTGACACGTCCACCTTTGGTGTCCCACAGTTTCGGATCGACAGTCAGTTTGCAGCTGAACTGTGTCTGGCTGCCGTCCACCGTGATGCGTCCCATGACGGGAACTGTCCCGTCCTTTTTCACTACCTGACGCTTGAGGTAGTAGATTACTGAAAATGTACTCTTCATTGTCCTTAATTTTTGGGTTTCAAAATTAGTTGGTGAAGAGTCCGGTGTTGGTACGCAAAACGGGGAGGAACGGCGCAATCTTTTTCCGTAACCGTATTTGTTACGTGAGTTGTGGGTAACTCACTATTCCTTAGCGTCTTGTTTCGTCATCCGTACCCGTTTGTCGCATTTTCGGGCATGGTTACGAACAAGTAACGTTGCGGCGTCAGGATTTGGCTTTGGCAAGGATTGTAATGGCTTCACGAATTTTTGCCACTTCAACTAAAACCCTTGTAACTCAATTCTATCACTATATCTTTCCGCATTTCACTTTTTTGTAGTAACTTTGTTTTAACTAAATACCGGCTGCGATAAATCTTTGTTAACGAATTCTGATTGCCTGTTTGTGTATTTTTAACACGTAATATTTAAGACTAAAACTACATTATCATGGTCAAACATCACCCAATCTTGTAGCTTTTAAATAAACCGGTCTGAGCTATTCCCCTGACAGAAAGATAAGCAATGAATGCCAACCAAAGGGCATGGTTACCATAGACATCGCGCAAGGAATAGTAAAGAGCAAAGAATACCACTGATGCCGCAAACATGGATATAAGCATGCCGCGGGTGAAAGTGCACCCGATAAAGACACCGTCCCATATAAAAGCAGCCACACCTGCAACAGGAAGTGCAAGAGCCCACAAGAAATAATCGGCAGAAGCATTTACTACATCTCGGTCGTCTGTCAACAATGAGAGGAAAGCATCTCCACCTACAGCGTAGGCAACAGTAAAGAAGACCGTCATCACCGCTCCCCATATAAAAAGATGCCTGACCGTGCGTTGCAACATTGCCGTATCACGTGCGCCATAGTATTTTCCGCTCAATGCTTCTCCTGCATATGCAAAACCGTCCATAATATACGAGAAAAGCATATACATCTGCATAAGCATGGTATTCACGGCAAGTATCACCTCTCCCTGCCATGAACCTGCCGATGTAAAGAACATCATAACCGATACAAGACATACCGTCCGCAAGAAGATGTCACGGTTAACCTTGAAAAAGGAAATCATGGCATCGCGCTGCCAGATACCGCTAAACGAAAAGTAACGACTTAACAGACGCCTGTAACGACTTAAAACAAGAACAGCTGATACGATAAATCCTGCATACTGTGCCGTCAATGTGCCAAACGCCACACCTTCCACCTTTAGTCCGAACACAAAAACAAACAGAAGACTCGCAATGATATTAACGACATTCTGGACAATAGCCACCGCCATCGGTATACGTGAGTTCTGCATGCCTATAGACCAACCGGACATGGCAAACAGACCGAGCATGGCAGGAGCACCCCATATACATATATTATAATAGGTAGAAGAAAAGCGTCTCACTTCATCCGTAGGATTCATAAACATAAGCGCCGCTTCACGTATAGGATACTGCATGACAATCAACAGTATTGCTATCCCCACCGCAATTGTTGTCGAACGCGCAAGCATCCGCACCGTTTCATCAAGACGGCGTGCTCCCAGTGCCTGCGATGTCATGCCGCTCGTGCCCATACGCAAGAAACCGAATATCCAGTATATCACATTGAACATCATTCCGCCAACGGCAATGGCACCGATATATGACGCCGCACCAAGATGCCCGACGATAGCAACATCGATAAGCCCAAGCAACGGTACAGTGATGTTGCTGATAATCGACGGGACTGCTATACGGAGGATGGGAGACATTGGGAGTTAAGAATTAAGAATTAAGAGTTAAGAATTAAGAGTTAAGAGTTGGGGTGCGGGTTATAAGTCTTATTAGCCATATAAGTCCTATAGGTCCTATAGGCTCTATCTCACCAATAGAATAATCCCGGCAGCATGTCCTGCCGGGATTATGCAAAAACTTTATTTAGAGCGTTTACGCTCCAGATGGTCAAGTATAATCTTGCGCATGCGCATGCTTTTCGGAGTAACCTCCACCAGCTCATCCGCCTTGATATATTCAAGTGCTTCTTCAAGTGAAAGCACCGTGCGGGGAACAATACGTGCCTTGTCATCAGAACCGCTGGCACGTGTATTGGTAAGCTGCTTTGCCTTCGTAACGTTTATGACAAGGTCGTTGTCATGAACATGCTCGCCTACAACCTCACCGGCATATACTTCTTCGCCCGGATCTATGAAGAACTTTCCACGGTCTTGAAGCTTATCTATGGAGTAGGCGTAAGACGTTCCTGTCTCCATTGCTATCATTGAACCGTTCATGCGACGCACAATATCTCCCTTGTAAGGCTGGTATTCTTTAAAGCGGTGTGCCATTATCGCCTCACCCTGACTTGCCGTAAGCACATTTGTGCGCAGACCTATAATACCACGCGACGGTATATCGAAGCCAATGTTTACACGTTCGCCCTGATTTTCCATTGATGTCATCTCTCCCTTGCGGCGCGTGACCATGTCTATCATCTTGCTGGCAAACTCTTCCGGCACATTAATGGTCATATCTTCTATAGGCTCACAGCGCTCACCGTCAATTTCCTTGTATATTACCTGCGGCTGTCCAACCTGCAACTCATATCCCTCACGGCGCATAGTCTCTATCAGCACGGAAAGATGCAGCACGCCGCGTCCGCTTACGATCCACTTGTCGGTAGAATCTTCAAACGGCGTAACTTTCAATGCAAGGTTCTTTTCAAGTTCTTTCTGAAGACGATCGTTAATATGACGGCTCGTAACAAACTTGCCTTCCTTGCCAAAGAACGGCGAATCGTTTATGGTAAAGAGCATACTCATCGTAGGCTCGTCTATTGCAATGGGAGGTAACGGCTCGGGATTTTCAAAGTCGCATATCGTATCACCAATTTCAAACTTCTCCAAACCTATTATCGCGCAGATGTCACCGCTGCCCACCTCGGATGTCTTCTGGTGTCCCATGCCCTCAAAGGTGTGCAGTTCCTTTATCTTTGTCTTCTCATGCGAACCGTCACGATGAACGATTGTCACGTTCATTCCCTCGCGCAACACGCCACGGTGTACACGCCCCACGGCAATACGTCCCGTGTAGCTTGAATAGTCAAGACTGGTTATAAGCATCTGCGGTGTTCCTTCGATAACTTTCGGTGCAGGAATAACTTCTACAATCTTGTCAAGAAGATAAGTGATATTGTCCGTAGGTGTCTTATAATCACCGCTCATCCATCCGTTCTTTGCCGAACCGTATACCACAGGAAAGTCCAACTGGTCTTCAGTGGCGTTGAGAGAAAACATAAGATCGAACACCATTTCATACACTTCTTCAGGACGACAGTTGGGTTTATCCACCTTGTTTACCACAACAATGGGCTTCAATCCCAGCTCCAGAGCTTTCTGCAGCACAAAGCGTGTCTGTGGCATCGGACCCTCAAAGGCATCGACAAGCAACAGACACCCGTCTGCCATATTCAGCACCCGCTCTACCTCTCCACCGAAATCGGAGTGCCCCGGAGTGTCGATGATGTTTATCTTTACATCTTTATATGTTATAGATACGTTTTTGGAAAGAATTGTTATACCACGCTCACGTTCCAAATCATTGCTGTCCAACACCTGACTGCTCAAGTCCTGCCCGTCACGGAACAGGTTTCCCGCCAACATCATTTTGTCCACGAGTGTTGTCTTGCCATGGTCAACGTGGGCAATAATAGCTATGTTTCTGATTTCCTGCATATTATTTTACCTTAAAAAATCGCATGCAAAATTACACATTATTTATTAATAACATGTAATAGTTCGGTCATTATTTAATGAATTAACGAGTTCTATGGATTATACAACACTCACAAGTACATCGGTTATCCTAAAATAAGACACGAGGATGTGCCGTCTATATTTTTATAAAGTAAAAACATAAAATACACATCCTCATGCAGTTTTAACTCCAATCGATCATAAGACCGTTTTCGTGAGTATCTATTTTTGCACTTCCCGACCGACTGGAACCCAAGCGACAATTACACGTGTTGTCACTTTAGTAAAACGAACGACTACTTAAGCAATCATCTGCTCTTCTTTATATACTTATGTCCGTTAAGAACATATATACCGGCAGGCAGACCATCGTACTCAGACGCCGGACATACGTATGCTCCCATAACGGTATATACATGATCTGTTTTTTGAAGTTCCCTACTGTTCTCGACCGTTTCTATACCATTGGTGTTTTCAGAAATATAAGTTTCTTTGGCAACACCGGCAACAGTGTTTATATCAGTTGTCAGACGTACATCGGCAGAAGATGCTGCAAGCTCAAGCGTAACCTTGCCTCCGTCTACCTGATAGTTATGGGCAGTCTCGTTGAAATAGCCGAATTGCTCATACTTCACCGGAATAGAAACAGTCTTGCTCTCCCCTGCCTTAAGTTCAACGCGCTCAAAGCCAACGAGTCTCTTGTTAAGGGTGGCATTATTGCCCTGACCGTTAAAGTTGGCATACAGCTGAACCACCTCTGCACCGTCACGTGTACCGGTATTCTTTATCGTTGCCGTAACATTGATAATCCGGTCTTTGGATATCGAAGAACCGCTCAAATTCATATCCGAATATTCAAACGTAGTATACGACAGCCCATATCCGAACGGGTACATAGGCTTCGATGCCTGACGTCCGTGTACAGCCTTACCGTAATACATATAAGTATATCCCCACTTGTCAATGTCATACTCCATCATGCCGTTACGACCGTCGCGGTCAAACTTAGAATCGCTTCCCTTCGGCAGTTCGTCAATGCTGTTATACCATGTCGATGTCAGTTTGCCCGAAGGATTTACATCACCATATATAACATCACAGATGGCCTGTCCCTGTGCCTGACCTCCATACCATGCCTCTACTATTGCCGGCAGGTTTTCCTTTGCCCATGTAATATCCATTGACGAACCTGTCTCAAGTACAAGCACAGTGTTCTTGTTTGCAGCATACAAGGCTTTCAGAACTTCTTCCTGATTGCCGGGAAGTGTGAGCACCCAACGGTCATGGCTCTCCGTACCCGTTGCATGGTCGGCAGGTTTGTCAAAGTTTGTTCCTCCAAAAAATATCACCACATCGGCACGCTTTGCCACTTCCACCGCACGGTCTATCATATTCTGCGATGCCACGGTATTGACATTTGTGGATGTCTCACACATATAAAGCGGTCCTTGCGTCTCTACCGCCGGTATCTGTTCTACATCCGGGTTCCAGAAATTAAAATACTGGTAATTTCCCACATAGCTTTGACTTCCGCTGAACTTGACATAAAGGTCATGTTTTCCTTTTACCACGGACGGGTCTACGGCAACCGATACAGTAGCCCACTTGGTCCATCCGCCAGTGTCTTTGTTATCAACGGTCAGGAACGGTTCGCCGTCCTTCGAGTCAAGAACGAAACTGACAGAACCAACACCGGTATTCTTCGCCCCACATGACATTTCAAAGTTTGTACAGCCTTCCTGTCCGAAATCTACGTTTTTATATAAGAATATATCCCCCGGTGCGGTATTTTCCAGATTGCCGGCTCCTTTGTCATTACTTCCTGCACCACGCTTTGACACCACAGCCTCATCAAAAGGTACGGCAGCTATTTTTGAGATACGTGTCTCTTTGCTCAGCTCGAAGTTCAGTTTCTTTGCAAATGCCTCGTATGGAGTAACGGTATACGTAGGAGTTCCCGAGTAATCCCCAAGCATTATCTGGTTGGCATAAGGACCGATAAGAGCCACTTTCTTATCTGTAGATATCGGCAACAGACCACCTTCGTTCTTCAACAGTGTCATAGACTCCTGAGCCGCTTTTAGTGCCATCGCACGGTTAGCCTCGCTTTCAAGAGTATTATTGAGATTGTTCCACGGACATAAATCCTTTTCAAACTCACCAAGTGCAAAACGTGTCTCAAGCAATGGTATAAGAGCGTTGTCGATGTCTTCCTCCGTCAGATCGACATAGTTCATATTGTCTTTCTTCTGGAATTGCGGATCAACGGCATTTACTCCCGCACGCTGATAAACAGAACTTTGCGACTTGAACTCGCAGTTCGTATTACATCCGGCTTTTATTGCAAGAGCCGTGGAACGTGCCTCCATCAGCATCTCTTCATCGGTAGATGCTTTATACGGGTCGTGCACGGATGCCGTACTTCCTCCTGTGTCTATACTGCCGGTTGAATACGGACCGAAATACAAGTGTTTCGTGGCACGATGTATACATGCTATGGCAGCACAGTCGGATGTAACATACCCGTCAAACCCCCCATTCATTGCGCAAAATATCGGTAAGCAGCATCTTGTTTGCCGAACAAGGCAGACCACCGTGTGCCTTACTGTATCCTATACCGTTGGCATCTTTTTCATTAACGTCTATGGAGAAAGCATTATATGCAGACATAAGACTTTTCACTCCGCCATCCCTGACACAAGCCTCGAAAGCAGGCAAATAATACTCACGCATGTTGCGCTCCGTT
The DNA here is from genome assembly GCF_013166515.1 of Xylanibacter caecicola. GTDB lineage: Bacteria > Bacteroidota > Bacteroidia > Bacteroidales > Bacteroidaceae > Prevotella > Prevotella caecicola. The sequence continues at coordinate 9,706 of NZ_JABKKJ010000005.1, forward strand.
ACAAACGATGTTGTAGACTGACGTCCCGCCTCATAGTTATTTGCTGCAAAATGTTTTGCACATGCCACTAATTTAAGATAAGGATTGCTTTGTGTCTGTTCTCCCTGAAAACCCTTTATAAACTGCACCGCAAGCTGACCTGCAAGAAATGGATCTTCCCCATAGTTCTCCTCCTCACGGCCCCAGCGCGGGTCGCGTGCCATATTTATTGTCGGACTCCAATAATTCAATCCTTTGTTCTTGTTCAGATAATACCAGCGTGCTTCATCGGATATTACATTGGCACAGTCATAAATCAATTGGCGGTCCCATGTAGCCGACATACCCTTAGACTCAGGAAAACTCGTTGCAGCACCCGAACGTGCCACACCGTGTATGGCTTCGTTCCAATATTGATAGCTTGGAAGTATTATGACACCGTCACGCTTTACATCCAACGTGACATAATTGCCCAACTGGTCCACCTTCTCACGCAACGTCAGTTCTTTGCATAGCAACACAGCCCTTTCGTGAAAACTCTTGGATGTGTCAAGCCAGGGATACTTCACTATATCCTGGGCAACACCACCGGTACGCAAAAGGGTACCGACAATGAAAGTAATAACTTTTTTCATTTGTTTAGTTTGACTTTAATGATTATGAGATTATTTTATACCTTTGAGTATCTTTGTTTGTCAGCAAAGATATGACAGAACTTTTTAACATGGCAGGTAAAAAAATACAAAATACTTGCAAACCGCAAGTATAAACGTTTATACCTGTATTTACGACAAAAAAGTCATATAATACGAAGGTTCGGTATAAAGACATCCGAATATATCCTAACTCCATGTAGGAACTTTATCTTGTAAAACCGTTTTTAATAAATGACGGTATACCGGACTTTTACAAGATAAAGTCCCTACATGGCGGATATTTGTGATACAACATCATTCCTTTATTCTATCAAGAACTTTTCAATTCCACGTGTAGCCGAAGAGAAATTCACACCAATCTTATATAACTTGCGCCCGTCAGACATGAACGGTGCCGCATAACCACGCTCATCTATCTGCCTCAACGCGTCTTCCGCCGTACCGTCAAGCTTCAGTTCCATCACGTAGATATAATCGGAGGTCTTTAATACTACATCCATGCGCCCGCGGCTTGTCGTACGCTCCACTTCCGTATAGAAGCCCAAGAGCTTGAAAATAAGATAAAGAGAATTCTGGAAATACTTCTCCATATCGCCAGCTATGCGGTAGTCACTGTCGGCAAACAATGAGCAAAGACGCTCCATAAAACCATCGGGATTGCCTTTTTCCACATCAGAAATGAAACCGGCAACAAAGAACTCTGTCTTATTCTCCCCAACAGGAGTATAAAGAGGAAGCAGATATTTTATAAAACCGTTCTCTACTTCCTTGTTCGGAAAGCCGAGATTATATATCTTAAAACGGTTGTCATAACCCTTTATCGTAAGATAACCGCTCTGATATATCACGGGAATGGGGTTACGCGACATCGAGTCGATGCTGTTCAACACATCGGCGGAAACCTGTTCCTTCTGAAGATTATTCAGATTATAGTCCGCCTGCTTCAGCAAATGAACAAGGAAAGAAGGCGTACCCGTCTCGAACCAGTAGTCGCCGAACTTCAAACTGTCGAAAGTGTTCAGGATACTGAAAGGATTGTATATGCCAACTGTGCCGGTCTCGAAATGATATCCGTCGTAAAGTTCCTTCAACATATTGCAACACTCCTCATAGCCGATACCCTCCTTTGCGGCAAGATCGTGTATGGCCTCTTCAAAATAGCGGTGTATCTCTGCCTCCGTTATACCGCAGATGTCGATATATCTTTCGTCCATGGAGATATCCTTAAGATTGTTCAGGTCGCTGAACACGCTCACCTTACCGAACTTTGTCACGCCAGTGAGAAAGGCAAAACGGATATATCTGTCCTGGGTCTTAAGGACTGAGTAGAAAGCTTTCAGTATATTGCGGTATTCGTCCTGAAGTGCCTCGTTACCTATTGACTGAAGCATGGGCTTGTCATACTCGTCGACGAGTATGACAACACGCTGTCCCGTCTGCTCGTATGCCTTCATTATGACATGATAGAAGCGTTCCTCAAGGGCACGGTCACTAAACTCGGAGCCATAAAGACGTTCCCACAACTCCAAATGCTTGTTCAACTCAAAGCGCAAGGAGTCGGCATTCTCATATAGACGGGAGTTAAGATCGAGGTGAAGTATCGGATATTCCGTCCAATCCTTTTCAAGCTCTTCTATGGCAAGACCATCAAACAGTTCTTTCTTGCCGCTGAAATACGCCTCCAACGTGGAGATAAGAAGACTCTTGCCGAAACGACGGGGACGGCTCAGGAAATAATAACGACCCGTATCTGCCAGTTTATACACCAATGCGGTCTTGTCTACATATACGTAACCGTCATTACGCAGACTCTCAAAACTTTGTATGCCTATAGGATATTTCATGCTCGTTTATTTTATATTCAGAACGCCTCTTCGATGCGTGCGGACAAATACAAGATATGTCCATACATAGGAGAATAACGTCTCATATGTTCTTATCACGAACTCGCGTATAAATTATTAATTATCAAACGTTGCTCCCAATTATCAATTATAAATTATCAATTATAAATTATCAATTGTCAATTACCTTCCATTCCTCTATCCCACGTGTAGCCGATGAGAAGTTCACACCTATTTTATATAACTTGCGCCCGTCAGACATGAACGGTGCTGCATAACCACGCTCATCTATCTGCCTCAACGCGTCTTCCGCCGTGCCGTCGAGCTTCAGTTCCATCACGTAGATATAATCGGAGGTCTTTAACACTACGTCCATGCGCCCGCGGCTTGTCGTACGCTCCACTTCCGTATAGAAGCCCAAGAGCTTGAAAATAAGATAAAGAGAGTTCTGGAAATACTTCTCCATATCGCCAGCTATGCGGTAGTCGCTGTCGGCAAACAATGAGCAAAGACGTTCCATAAAACCATCGGGATTGCCACTGCGAACATCATTGATAAAGTTGGCTGCAAAGAAGTCTGTCGAATTCTCTTCCACAGGAGTATATAATGGAAGAAGGTATCTCACGAAACCATTCTCAACCTCCTTGTTCGGAAAGCCGAGACTATAGATGCGGAATTCCTTGTTGTAACCCTTTATCGTAAGATAACCGCTCTGATATATCACGGGAATGGGGTTACGCGACATCGAGTCGATGCTGTTCAACACATCGGCGGAAACCTGTTCCTTCTGAAGATTATTCAGATTATAGTCCGCCTGCTTCAGCAAATGAACAAGGAAAGAAGGCGTACCCGTCTCGAACCAGTAGTCGCCGAACTTCAAACTGTCGAAAGTGTTCAGTATACTGAAAGGATTGTATATGCCCACCGTGCCGGTCTCGAAATGATATCCGTCGTAAAGTTCCTTCAACATATCGCAACACTCCTCATAGCCGATACCCTCCTTTGCGGCAAGATCGTGTATGGCCTCTTCAAAATAGCGGTGTATCTCTGCCTCCGTTATACCGCAGATGTCGATATATCTTTCGTCCATGGAGATATCCTTAAGATTGTTCAGGTCGCTGAACACGCTCACCTTGCCGAACTTTGTCACGCCAGTGAGAAAGGCAAAACGGATATATCTGTCCTGGGTCTTAAGGACAGAGTAGAACGCTTTCAGTATATTACGGTATTCGTCCTGAAGTGCCTCGTTACCTATTGACTGAAGCATGGGCTTATCATACTCGTCGACAAGTATAACAACACGCTGTCCTGTCTGCTCGTATGCACGGCGTATAATACCCTTGAAACGAAGTTCAGGTGTCACTTCCGTGGGAGACGTACCGTAGGCTGTCTCCCAATTGGCAAGGCTGTCATTGAGAACATTCAGCAAGGCTTCCGCACTGTCATACTTTGCCGTGTTCAAGTCAAGATGAAGTATCGGATATTCCTTCCAATCCTTTTCAAGCTCTTCTATGGCAAGACCATCAAACAGTTCTTTCTTACCGCTGAAATATGCCTCCAATGTGGAGATAAGAAGACTCTTGCCGAAACGACGGGGACGGCTCAGGAAATAATAGCGACCCGTATCTGCCAGTTTATACACCAATGCGGTCTTGTCTACATATACGTAACCGTCATTACGCAGACTCTCAAAACTTTGTATGCCTATAGGATATTTCATGCTCGTTTATTTTATTTTCTACTATATACATAAGTCCGTGATAACGGATAATGACTTTTGTTGCGTTCGCCACATGCTGAATTCTCATCATGCCGTATTCTCCTACTGTAGGGACATATTCTTGTATTTGTCCATACATAGGAGAAGAACATTTCGGATGTCCATACATGGAGAATAGATTCGTATTTACTGATCACGAACGTGCGCACTATATTATATGCAAAAATAACAAAAACTTTCGAGACATATTATAGAATGTACCACATTTATTGCATTTTAGCAGAAAGTGACAAAACAAAAAGTGGCAACAACCCGATGTAACAGGCATTGCCACTTCCTCTTAATATAGAATAATTAATCAATCAAGTATCTTACCACTCGTTATCTCCCCAGATATTATACAAGTCGTCTTTGGCACAACTTCCACCGGGTTCTGCATCTAAATCGTCTTCTTTTACATTAGGAACATCTTTATCTGTATTATGAATCGTACCATCAGACCCAGCCAACAAAGTCATTGTTTCCACCTCTACGACATACACACACGGACGTACATATAGCTTCTTCATATCTTTCTTCTTTCCTTTTATTATCTTACTACGAACTTACGTCCGTCCATTATATATGCACCTTTCGGCAGTCCTTCAACCGATGTGCCCATATATTTTCCGCTTATGCTATACACGGCACCGCCGGTAACATGTTTTTCCACATTATTAATATCAATAATACCAGTAGTATTGCCGTCGTCACCAAAAGACATGGCAACCTTTGCAGCAGACGGGGTGCCGGTCTCTGCACCGAAATAATCGTTGTCGCATGAGAAATCAAGATATATATTATCTTCATTTGCATCGGGAGATATGACAATAGAACCGGCAGAACGACCTGCCATCAGTGCCGAGTAGCGTGTCCACTCACGACCGGCAGACGTTGCACGGAAGAACAGATGCTTCTTCGTGTTTTTCTGTACTCCGAGGAAAAAGCCGTACATAGGTATTTCACTTTCCTTATAAGAGTATGTGCCGATGAAATGATAGAAATAAGGCTCTGCCGCATTGTTCTCAAGATATACATAAGTTGGAGCGTCTGCCGTACTCTTGTCCTCGTCAATGGCATGTACCTTATGTTCAGGATAAGGAGCAGCCGTTGCAGTTCTTGACATTCCGTTTACGGTATATCCCACCGGACTGTTTCCTACAACAGGAATATTAACGAGATATTCTCCCAAAGCCGAAAGACTGAGCTTGTCGGCAGGCAGATACGGTTTCACTATGTAAGGATAACCACCCTTGATTATCACTGGGTCGTCACCGTTATCACCGACAAACTCCGGAGCAACATACCTGTATGTACGTCCGTCGTTTTCTATAACCACATCAGCACCCTTTATACCACCCACTTCTTTTTCTGCAAGATTATCGCTGAATACAAATGTCACAAGCGACTTGTTACGGCTTCTCTTCACCTGCACCAGTGTACGCACATCCGGATAAAGCCCGTCTGCACCCGCCGTTATGGTCTTTCCGTCAACGGTAACCTCCGAGCCGGGTTCTGCTCCGAGAATATCGCGAAGCATGGAACGTGTAATGTTATATGGCACACAAAGCGTATACCAGTCATTCTCCTTGAATCGCGAGTAGTTACGTGTCTGCTCATCGTTCTGCGCCTTACGGTGATAGCTCTCCGCAAGCACAAACTCATGCCATCCCATATAATCGGTGTTGTATGTGCATGTATTGTCTATTCCGCCTTTCTCGACAGCTTCTTCATATGTGCTTGCACCTGCAGCCCATGCGTTCCATGTATATGCCAGTTTTCCTTCGCTGCCTTCAACTTCTTTACGAGCCTGTGCCCATGAGCGTCCGAACTCCTCATGCTTGGGCCATGCTATCAGTTCGCCCTCACCGTTCATGGCACCTGTCTCATCGAGCAGGGTGTATTCACGTGTTATATCCGTATAGTTCTTCTCCTCATCCGTACCGGCGCATACACGCGGATAATGGAGCATGCCTATCACTCGCTCTCCGTTTATATAGTTCACACGCTGTATCGGGTGGACGTTTTTAAATCCGTTGTTGCCGTACAACATGGCTTCATCAAAGGCACCGCTGACGCAGAGAGGTGCTTTCTCTGCAAGTACGTACACATCGTATATTCCGTTTATACCCCAGAACGCACCATATTTTATTTCCTTCAAATTAGCAGAAAGGACTATCGTTTTCTCTCCACGATCTGTGACATTGCCTTCCTGTACCCGTGTTGTAGTCATCTTCTTCAGACCGGTCATCTCTCTGAATGCATTTTCGCCTATCACCTCATAATTGGCAGGAACGCACAGTTCCTGTATATTACTGAAACCGTTCATACAGTTGTCAGGAATTACTGTCATCTCCGCAGATGTGGGTAGTTTAAATTCTGTCACATCCGAATATCTTGCAGCCCTGCTGAATACCATATCCGTCTGCGTAGGGAATACGGCATTAGAAAAATCGGCTGTCGAAAGCTGCATATACAAAAGAGCATTTCCTGATGAGAAGGCGGCATTAGGTTTTACGTCGTCATCCGCTACGCCCTCTTCCGAACCAAAATGTCCGTCCTTGCCATAGTTATCGTCATTTGCCGCAATGTCACTAAATCTGAGTTTTCCACTCATGACAAGATTTTTCACGACGTTGTCTGCCGTAATCTTGTCACCGTCGTCAACAAGCATCTTTACCACAGGCTCCACACAACCCTCCTCAAAAGAATGGAAAGACAGCTTCTGCGATGCCTTGTCGAAAGTACCGATGCAGAGCAGCAGCGGGCAGTTGTCTGTTTTAAAGGCATCTATGTTCGCCGGTATCTCCGTTCCTTCGGGCAGTGCTATATATTTAACGTAGTCATTCTTAAGTCCGGACATGTCTCTGCCGTCCTCTACAGTACGGTCGGTTATCATATCCTCATGGAAGTCTATCGGGTCTTTCTCCTCATCCACCGTACCGTTAATATACTTCACCAGCCTTACATCGCTGAGGTCATAGTACGTATTGGTGTTGCTGTTATCTCCGGTAAAGATGTTTTCGATGTCGTGCATGTTCATCACACCGCGATAACGTATGTACTCGCTGTTGATAATGCTGCTGCTTCTGTACTCACGCACCTTATTAAGCGTACCGGGAACTCTCTGATAAGATACGGCAACGTTTGGTGTCTCGTCCGTCTTTATCCTTGAAATCACGCCGAAAGTCGTACCTGCATAATGGTTAATATCAAACCCGCACCCGTTCGGAATTCTCACCACCTTGACATTTCCAGCCGTAACACCGCTCAATATTTCGTCACTGTTATCCGGGAAAGACATTCCCGACAGGTCAACACTCACGGCACGTCTGGTTCCTTTGAGGGCATTTATGATATGTTCGTCCACTTCTGCGTTCTTAAGTACGGCTATCCTCGTCTTCATTGTCGTAAAACGTGCGATGTCAAACGTATGTGTCTTAGATATCTTTACCGTAAGAGTACGTTCGTCTTCCGACAGACTGTATATATTTCCCAAAGCATAATAAGATCCGACTTTATCCACATCAGCACCGGGCATAAGTACAAGTCCCGTGGGATTGTCGTTGTTGCCCTGAAGACCTGCAAGAAGTTTACCGCCTGTAGCGAAATCATCCATAGTCAGTCCCGTAGCAGCAAGGAAGTGCCATATCCTTGCATTGGCAAGAGGAGCATCATGACTACCTGCAACAGAAAGGACATCGTCAACGGTCACTTCGCCTACAAACGCAACTCCCATACGGTTTTCTGCCGGTTGGTTCTTGATTTCCGCAGGTATCATGTCGAGAATACTGCCGAAAGCGCTGCTCTCGCCTTTTGCCCTCTGCGAAACAAGCCATATCTTGTTGAAACCGCCTGCCATGGCAAACTTCAGATTAGGATAGCATCCGCCCTTGAAGTTGGGGCTTATCTTTGTACCTACGGGCAATATGAATACTTCCCAGTTTACCTTATCACCTTCTTTCATACGCACACCGTCGGGAAGTGTGGCGTTAGTGAGGTCGAGCGTCGTAATGTCCTTAAGATTTTCTGCAATATAATCCAATACGTCTTGTGTTATTGTTCCTTCAGTTATTATAAGTTTCTTCAAAGCGTCCTTGCCGTTTTCAGCAACAAAAGCCTCAAAGTCCGTCTTAAGATTTTCTACCGTCGTAGCCAAAGTGTTCTTGTCAGCGGGAGCAACCGGCTTTTCCACCTTGACATTATCCGTTCCTTTTATATACGCCTTTGCACTTTCATCGGCAACAGATACCGCAGAACCTGCAGGAACAGTGATGTCTGCCGATATATTTATGTTGGTAAAATTAAACTCAGTAAAGCCCGAAGCCGACAAATCAAACTCGGACGTCACATCAGACTGTAGTATAAGTTTGGGTTCCGCATCGCGTACGTCATTCCATGCAAGTTTGTCTGTATTATTTATTACAGCAATAAGACCTTCATGCGTTCTACCATAATAGTTAAATACGGCATTATTCCAAAAACTTCCCGGAGTAGAAGCATAGGCATCGGAAACAATAATATTTCTTATATTGCCACTTCCGGAATTAGGATTTAAATTAAGTGCTGAAACTGATGCCTCATCTGAAAAATCAGCTTCCATGAAGTCAATAGTTGTTATACAACCTGCATCGCCTACAAAATAGAAGGAAGCAGCATCTTCACTATTGAGCGCCACGCCTTCTGCGGTTGTAACAACAACTTTTGTAACTTTTGGTTCTGCATTTTGCGCTGCAGATACAAGCGTATACCCATATCCGGCATTAGGAATATAATTACCAAAATCACCGGCGTTTCCAATCGTAATCCTCATCACCGAACCCTCAACGGTCCAAGATGATGTTCCATCTTTGCCGAATGTTTCGCCTTTAATTGTCAATACCGACAGCAGTGCCAGCATCATAAACAACAACTTTCTCATCTTTCTACTTTTACCTTATAAATTTATTATACTATTTTACTTTTCAAAAAACTGCATTAATACTTGATTACATGCTGTTTTCAAAGAAACACATTGCCGATGTTTTATAAAAGATTCCACAACGGGACATCCTGTCTCTGCGGAATAGTCGCCGAATTAATGGTGCGCAAAAGTAGTTTTATTATTCTTATTTATGAAACGGGGGGGGTAATTTCACATTGTTTAACTGTAAACGTTATCGTATACAGCATATTTAACAGTTCAATGTGTCAGTAAAAAGCACCGAAAAGGCTTATTCTTGTCAAATTAAAAACATCCTCGAGAAAAGTCAAACCAGATAAATGAAAAGGCGGACAACAAGGTCTGAGACAGCAAAAAGCGGCAAAATATGTCACATAACAACCGTATCAGCACCTGAAGTGCGGCACTTTGAAGTGTAAAACACGGCACTTAGGATGCCTAAATGCCTCCTTTTGCACCCTAAAACGGCACACTTTGCGGTGCAAAATGCCGTCTTTTACAACAACATACATTGCATATCGCTGCACACAAAGCGACAAGGACAGCACAAATGCCTGGTACACGGAAGGTTACAACTGCGCACTCATTTTTGCGTTATTTACAGGAAAAGAGTGGCGAGGACGGAAAAACGCGAAGCACGGGCGTTTGAAAAATACAAAAAGAAAGCAGCAACGACATCTTGTATTACAATATGTAAAACAAAGCCCCGTACACAACATATCCCTCGTATACCTTGCTTTAACGCGCGTTCTTCAGATTCTTATTCCATTTTATATTACAAACCACCCCGGAGGATGTATCGAAATAAGCAACAAAACGCGTTGTCCGCTATTCTTCCACCTCCCGTCACAACCTCCCATACCCCGCCGGAAAACATAGAGACAGGACAAGAAACATGACGGAAAAAGCATTTTTATCTAATAATACCGTAAAAATTGAGCGCAAACATTGGCGTATTTCACTTTTTATCAGTACCTTTGCACCCGAATTTCGGAAAATCCGATGCATTCGATGGGGACGGTGTTGTGATTAAGGCACCGGTCATCAGAAGGATGTAATATAAAAACAACATTAATCAAACAAAACAATTATGTATTTAGATCAGGCTAAGAAACAGGAAATCTTCGGCAAGTATGGCAAGTCTAACACCGATACAGGTTCGGCAGAGAGCCAGATAGCGCTCTTCACATACCGTATCGCACACTTGACAGAGCACCTCAAGAAGAACCACAAGGACCACGTGACAACACGTTCGCTGACAATGCTCGTAGGTAAAAGACGTGCCCTGCTGGACTATCTTTACGACCGCGACGTTGAACGTTATCGTGCAATCGTAAAGGCATTGGGTCTGCGCCGATAAGAAAAGGCACAGCTTTAAACGAAAAAACATATCCCCGTGGCAATGAATATTTGCCACGGGGATTTTTGGTTTTATATGTTTTTAAGGAAGGAGATAAGGGGAGATAGGAGAAGATATGTGGCTTGCGCCACAGAAGATAGAAGACAAATGTCTCAGAACAAGAAACAAAACATTTATCTCTTATCTTCCTTTATCTTCTCCTATCTCCCCTTATCTCCTTCCTCTCGTCTTCCTTTATCTTCTTCTATCTCCCTTTATATTCATAAATGCACCCCTCCCCGTCCATAATCTCGCGCAACGGCACCATTACAAAGTCGCGTTCGTGCATCAGGGGATGGGGTATACACAGCTCGGGGGTATCAACATGTATGTCGTCATACAGCAGAATGTCGATGTCTATGGGGCGGTCGTGATATTCCCCACCCGACGACTTGACCGTTCTGCCGAGCTGTTTCTCTATGTTCTGCGTAGCCCGGAGCACCTCGAACGGCGACAAGGCGGTGTGCACGCATACGACTGCATTGATGAAACGGTTTGAAGACAGGAAGCCCCACGGCTCGGTTTCAATAAAAGAGGAGCGGCGGACAACCGTGCCCACTGCTCCTTCTATAAGTTCTATCGCCCTGTTCATAGTCTGTTCTCTGTCGCCGATATTGGCGCCGAGGGCGAGATATAATATGTGTAAATCCGGCATCAGTCGTTGAGTATAAGCATGGCATCGCCGTAGCAACCGAACTTATAGCCGTTCTTCACGGCAAGGTCGTAAGCCTGCATCACAAGGTCGTAGCCGCCGAAAGCCGCAGTAGACATGAGCAGTGTGGACATGGGATGATAGAAATTGGCTATCATAGAGTCTGCCACACCGAACTCGTATGGCGGGAATATGAACTTGTTTGTCCACCCCTCGTACTCTTTGAGCTGATTGTCCGTGCCGGATGCCGTCTCGGTAGCCTTGACAACGCTTGTCCCGACGGCACACACATGGCGCCCTGCCGACTTGGCACCGTTGACAATGCGGCATGCCTCGGCATCGATAAACATCTGTTCGGAATCCATTTTGTGCTTTGTAAGGTCTTCCACTTCTATGTCGTGGAAGTTTCCGAGGGCACAGTGCACCGTGACGTATGCAAACTCTATGCCCCTGATCTCCATGCGTTTGAGCAGCTCGCGGCTGAAGTGCAGACCCGAAGCGGGAGCGGTAACGGCACCCTCTTTGCGGGCAAAGATGCACTGAAAGTCGTCAAGGTCTTCGGGTTTTGCCGCACGCTTGTCGACGATATATCTCGGCAGCGGAGCCTCGCCGAGCGCATAAAGCTCGCGTTTGAACTCGTCGTGCGGGCAGTCGTAGAGGAAACGCAGGGTGCGTCCGCGGCTTGTGGTATTGTCAATGACCTCGGCAACCATGGTTCCGCTGCTGTCAAAGAACAGCTTGTTGCCTATACGTATCTTACGGGCAGGCTCTACAAGGACATCCCACAGGCGCATTTCCTCGTTGAGTTCGCGGAGCAGGAATACCTCGATCTTGGCATCTGTCTTCTCCTTTGTGCCGTAAAGGCGTGCCGGAAACACCTTTGTGTCGTTGAAGACAAAGGTATCGCCCTCATCGAAATAATCGAGTACGTTACGGAAATCAAGCCATACGGGATTGCCGTCGGCATCGTTGAGCGTGTTGCCGTCGGCATCGGTCTTGTGCATTTCTATTTTCTGCGATTTCTTATGAATAACCATAAGACGGCACTCGTCGCGATGATATGGAGGCTCGAGAGCTATAAGTTCCTCCGGAAGTTTGAATTTAAATTGTGACAGTTTCATAGTTCTATTTATCTCCTCCTGTTATATTATCTTCTATTGTCTGTTGTTCAAGCCATGCCGGAAAAGCATCGAGCGTTATGCAGTCGGTGACATTTACGCTACCGACACGTGTACGCCGCAATGACGTGAGATAGGCTCCGCTGCCAATGGCTGTACCTATGTCGCGTGCCAATGCACGTATGTATGTGCCCTTGCCGCACACCACCCTTATGCCAACCTGCATTGTCGCGGGATTGAACGACGTCAGTTCTATCTCGTCTATGCGCAACACTTTGGGTTTGAGCTCTACGTCGTGCCCCTTGCGCATGAGTTCGTAAGCGCGTTTGCCGCCCACCTTGCATGCCGAATAAGACGGCGGTATCTGATGTATCTCACCTACAAAACGCTGCAACGTGTCTTCTATCAACCGACGCGTGATGTGAGCTGTGGGATAGGTGAAGTCCACGGTATGCTCGCAGTCATAGCTGGGAGTGGTTGCCCCGAGTTTGAGCGTGGCTGTATATTCCTTTGTGTGTGCCTGGAGCTCTTCTATCATCTTGGTCTTGCGCCCGGTACAGATGATGAGGACACCGGTGGCAAGCGGGTCGAGGGTTCCGGCATGTCCGGTCTTTACACGCTTCACCCCGAGATGACGGGAGATGAGGTATCTCACACGCGCCAGTGCCCCGAAGCTGGACATGCCATAGGGTTTGTCGATACAGATTATTTCGCCTTGGGTGAAATTCATATACCGGAAAGTTATGACAGGATTAATGTTACGGCTCCGGCAATGGCGCAATAAACGGCAAAGTATATAAGTTTTCCTCGCTTCACGATGTTTATCATCCACTTGCATGCAAGACATCCGGCAACGAATGCTGCAATGAAACCTACGGCAAGAGACATCACGGGGATGTCGCCGACGGCTGCCTGTGCACCGTCCTTGACCATCTTCACTGTGTCGAGAAGTGCCTCGCCCAATATCGGAGGTATCACCATGAGAAAGGAGAACTGTGCAAGTTTCTCTTTCTTGTTGCCCAAAAGAAGTCCGGTTGCAATGGTGCTGCCCGACCGTGACAGTCCGGGCATGACGGCGGCTGCCTGTGCAAGCCCTATGATAAACGCGTCTTTAAGACTGATGTTTTCCTTCTGCCGCGGCTTTGCATAGTATGAGAAAGTGAGCAGCAAGGCTGTCACGAGGAGCATCAGCCCGACGATGAACAGTCCGGAACCGAAGATTTCTTCAACTTTGTCCTTGAAAAACACGCCGACAATGCCCACCGGTATCATCGAGACAAGGATGTTGAGTACATATCGGGTCTCGCTGTTCAGCGTCCCTTTGAAAAGTCCTTTGAATATCCATGCTATCTCTTTCCACAGTATCACGAGCGTACTGAGAACGGTAGCCACGTGGACAAGGATTGTAAACGTAAGGTTTTCTTCGCCTTCTATGTCGAAAAGTGCGGCACCGATGGCAAGATGACCGCTGCTGCTTACAGGCAGATACTCGGTCAGTCCTTGGAGCAGACCGAGGATAAGTGCTTCAAACCAACTCATTGCTTATTGTCTGTCTGTATCCTTGGGTTTATGTATAATGGCGAAAATTATTGACACGAAGCCGATAAAACATACGACGGGAGCCACCTTTATGCGCATGGGGCTGAAGATTTCGGGATTGAACGTCGTCTCTGTAGAACCGCTTCCGCTCATCAGTATGAAACCGATTATTACAACCAACATGCCTGCTGCAAGGAATATGAAGTTGGTTTTATTAAACGCAAGATTTTTTTTGTCCATTTTGCTTGTCATTGTTTATCTGCGGCGGCACGCATGCAGCGCTGTCGCCGGCAAATGGTGTTTATATTAAAATATTGTTCTTATCATATCTTATACAGGTCGCCTGCCTTCATCTTAAGAAACTTGTTCACGGAAAAATATGCACAAAGCAGCGTGATAAGTATTCCGAAGAGGAAAACGGAGGCTCCGGTGATTGCCATTACCTGCCATGTGATAACGGCTATAACACCCGGTTCATAGGTATATAGGAGGTATATGCCTGCCGCAAGTACGGCATTGGCAATGACGGCAGCTATAAGTCCGATAGTCATTGCCTTCCGTAAAAACGGGCGACGGATAAAGCCCCACGATGCACCTACGAGCTTCATGGTGTGTATATTGAAACGGCGGGCATAGACACCCAGCTTCACCGTGTTGTTGATCAATGAGAAAGAAACGCAGGTAAGAAGTATGGCAAGGACAAGCAACACGAGATTTATCTTGCGGAGATTGTCGTTAACGCTGTCCATAAGGTCCTGCGGGTATGTGATGTCGGTTACTTTCTTGTTTTTCTTCAGGTCTTTTACAATCCAGCGCAGGGAGTCGGTGTTGGCATAGCCTGCCCTTAGTCTGAGTTCAAGAGAAGACACAAAGGGGTTGGCACCGATGAACTCGCTCGGATCCGTACCCATTGCGGCAGTCTGTTCTTTCAGTACCTGTTCTTTGCTTATAAAGTCTACTTTGCTGACGTATTTGCGCTTTGCAATATCCTTGCTGAGTTGCAAAGCTTCGGAATTGTTCATATCCTCACTGAGTATCATGGATACTGTTAGGTTTTCCTTCACGTATGCGGAAAGGTTCTGCGCCGTAAGGACGGAAAACACAACCATGCCAAGCAGAATGAGGACTAATGCCGTGCTTATGCACAACGTTATGCCCTGCAAGCCGTGCCGACAGTTTCTTCTTTTCTTTTTATTGCTCATTACTTAATGGCTATAACACACCTAATTTGCTGCAAAGTAACAAAAAAAACTTCTGCCTGACAACGGTTTAACTACTATTAACAACAGTCATCCGCTTTTTTTATATACCTTTGTTCGAATATTAATAATATATTATATATAAGGAATATGGCAACAATAATATATCCGGCACCTATATTCGGACCTGTACACAGCCGACGGCTCGGCATATCATTGGGAATAAACCTCATGCCGGCAGACGGAAAGATATGCACTTTCGACTGTATATATTGCGAATGCGGCTTTAATGGTGACAACCAACCAAAGTCCGGACGACCGTCGAGAAAGGAAGTGGCAGACGGATTGGAAGCCAAACTGAGGGAAATGGGTGCGGAGGGCATCGTTCCGGATGTGCTGACATTTGCCGGCAACGGGGAACCGACGGCACATCCGCAGTTTGCGGAGATTATAAACGATACGATAGAACTGCGAAACAGGTATTGCCCTAAAGCCAAAGTGTCTGTATTAAGCAACTCGACAAGGGCGCATCTGTCAGATGTACACGATGCGTTGATGCTCGTAGACAACAACATCTTGAAACTGGACACGGTGGACATGGAATATATCAACAGAGTTGACAGACCGGTTGGAACGGGTTATGACGTGGATAAAATAATAGAGTCGATGCGTTCTTTCAACGGGAACGTGATAATACAGACAATGTTCATGAAAGGCACTGCCAACGGGGAGAGCGTTGACAACACGGGAGATAAGTACGTTACGCCGTGGCTTGAAGCCTTGAAATATATCAGTCCACGCGAAGTGATGATATATACCATAGACCGCGAGACACCTGAACATGGGCTTAAGAAAGCAACAAAAGAGGAACTCGACGGTATACGCGACCGTGTAATAGCATCCGGAATACCGTGTACAGCTTCATATTAATGAGGCTTACGGATTATATTAACGAGCCTTACGAATTATATTAACGAGCCTTATTGATTTGTATTAACAATCTTACGGATGAACATCAACTGTAAGACGATATTTCTATCAGCGCATATTTCACGGCTTTCTAATAGCTATACATGAAAAATGCCACCGTAACCGATGACGTTCAACAACCGGAATTACAGATTATACGTGAATTATGGATAACGAACTTGCATAGATTTGATGTGTATCCACACTGATTTGCCGCAGCCCCGAGTGTACCTACCGGCAAAATAATAAAGCCCGGAAAACTTCAATGCTTTCCGGGCTTTATTGTTTTATAATCTGTTACTAATAATTTCTTTCAGCTGAATTACTGTTTGTTAAGAGCATTCTTGATCTGTGTTGCAATGTCTGCAGCAGGATTGATAGCCAATGCTTTGTCACAATATTCAAGTGCTTTCTCATTGTTGTCCTGCAAAACGCTTACGTGTGCCAGATACTCGTATGCCGTAACAAGGCGGCTCTTGTCTGTATCGTCAAGATTGCCCTGTGCCTCAAGCAGACCTACCACTTTCTCATAGTAAGGCTTTGCAAGGGCTTTGCTACGATCTTGATCTAACAGTTCGGAACGCTTTGCCATAAGGAAGTTTGCAAAAACAGCCTGTTCCGGATATTTTTCTTCAAGCATTCCATAAGTTGCAATGGCATTTTTGATAGCAGCAATCTGCGGCTCGCCGGCAAGCGCCGATGCCTGTTCCATATAAAGAGATGCAAGTCCGTTGATTTCACCTGCAGAAGGTTTGCTGCTCATCTTGAGATATTCGCTGTACTTGGCAATAGACGAATCGAAATCGCCCTTTTCCTTATATACATCTGATATCATCTTCACAACCTGGGCTTTTGCATCCTGTCCGCCTTCAACAAGCTCCATAGCCTTGTTATACATCTCAATAGCCTTGTCCCACTGTTTCGTTCCCTGAAGAGCCAAAGCGTAGTTGCTATAATCCAAATCCGTAGCTTTCAATGAATCGGTCTTGTTAAACAATGTTTCAGCATACACAACAGCGTTGTCATACTTCTTTGAAGCATTATATGCCAACATGGCAACACGGTTAAGAGTGACATCCTTCGGATATTTCGTTACACCGAAAGCAGCAACTTCCTGACATTTTTCATAATCCCCGGTGAGTAGCAACGCACGTGCATACTCTGAAAGATAGCTCTTGTCAAGTTTGTTTACATCAACCTTTGAATAGTATTCCTTTGCCTTTTCACGATTGTTGGCAAGATAGTATATATGACCGGCTTCTGCATCAACAGGATAATCCGGCTTTATGGTACGCAACTGCTCAAGCTGCTCTACAGCCTGCTGCGGACTTCTTCCGCGATAAACCCAGGCATACTTGATATATCCCTGAGGATTCTGCGGGTCAAAATATATTGCCTGCTGATACTGTTGTGCGGCAGCACCACCGTCATCCTTAAGGGCTTCGATGTCACCAAGAAGAATCCAACCGTCGCCGTATTTCTTGTTTACCTTTACAGCCTGCTCACCGTATTTCTTTGAGTTGAGCGTATCTTTAATGGCAAGATAAGCACGTCCCAAACCGACAAGAGCCTCTGCGTTCTTCTTGTTAGCCTTTACAAAATCCTTTACCTGAGGCTCAACAGCCTTCAAATCTTTCTTATTGTCAGCAATAACTTTGGTGATGGCATCTATCTGTGCCTTCACATCCTGCTGTGCAAACGATGCAGTGTATGAGCCTATAGCCATAACACCTGCCAAAATGTATTTTAATGTTTTCATATTACCTGTTTCCTGTTTTTAAGTTAATACAATATGCAATATCGACTATCGTTATTCCTTATTTACTTTTATACTCCTTATCTGAATGTCTCCACGGTATGGAAGAAGACCGCTCTTGAGTATAATAAGCTGCCCTGTGGGGTCGCTTATAAACTGGGCAAAATGCATAGGCAATGCCCTTAGCGGGTCACAAACAAGGGCATATATTGTCCTTACAAACGGATAACGCCCGTCAAGGAAATATGCCTGATAAGGTTTCCACGAGTTCATCGGGGTGGCTGTTTCCATTTTCGACACAGCCATAACATTTATGTTTTTCTTAAATGTGATGTTTGTCGTGTCACGACCGTCATACAACCAGTTCGAGCCAATAATTCCAATGGCTCCGGGAGTAGCCTCAACATAGTCTATAACTTCCTTACTTGTTTTTCCGGCTACGATATTTTCACTGTTAATGGGTTTTCCGCCTAATATCGAGTCAACACAGAAATGAACGGCACTCGACTGCTTATTATCGAATATCACTTCTATCTTGCCTCTCTTCGAACCGGGGTATACGTCACTCCAGTTCTTTACCTCACCGCTAAGGATACGTTTTACATCACGTACCGTAATACAGGTATCGGTATTCTCCTTGTTCACAATAAAGGCTAGACCGTCATACCCTATGGGAAATGTCACCGCCTTTAAATTACGCGACACAAGATTTTTCTTTTCTTTTTGTGTCAGGTCACGAGCCGCCACAACCAGATGAACACTGTCTTTCATCAGCAGATTTATAGCATCAAGCTCATTTGTATAAAAAGGTTCAACCTCTGCTTCACGGAATTTCGATTCAAAAACCGCTTTTTCCTCATTCAAAATGGTACTGAAACTTTCGTCTGCGGCAAAGACTATCTTGCCCGACGAATAGGTATCAGTTCTATTAGAAGGATTCTTCTCGGTACAAGCCGAGAAGAATCCTAATGTAATTAATCCAACAAATATGTTGCTGAATAGCTTTTTTGTCATTTCTTACTGTAATCTAAATGTTACCGGAACAAAGAACTTTACACGAACAGACTGTCCGTTCTGCTTACCGGGTATCCACTTCGGCATGCGACTAACCACACGGAGAGCCTCTTTATCCAACGAAGGATCAACCGACTTCACAACATGTGCTCCTGAAACGGAACCGTCACGCTCAACGACGAACTGTACGGTTACACGTCCTTCAACACCGTTCTCGGCTGCAACAACCGGATACTTGATGTTCTCACGAAGCCAGCTGTTAAGTGCCGCAGGACCACCGGGGAACGAAGGTTGCTGCTCAACTACATCGAAGACTTTATTCTCAACCGGATCAGCCTTTACAGGTTCCGGTTCTTTAATCTTCTCGTCAAGTCTCATCACAACACCATCATCCGAGCCATTCTTTACATCGATTGCACCGATAGCCGTATTAGTCTTTACAAGGTCTTCCTGCTGTTTAAGTTCCTCTTCCGGCTTAACCTCGCTGTCTTTCTTAATGACAGGCGGAGTAAACTTGATAGAGTTCTTAACCTGCTCTACAACCTTTTTCGGTTCGATTTTCACAACTTCTTTCTTTACCTCCGGCTTTTTCTTCTGCTCTGCAATGGCTGAAAGCTCAACTGCATCAGTATATTTCTCTTTCTGAGCAGCCTCAACCATACGTACAATAGAAACACCGAGGAATAACAGGACGGTAGCAAGCAGTATGACTATCAATGCAAATATATTACGCTTTGATGTGCCTTTACGAAGTTTATAAGCTCCGTATTCTTTGTTTTTGCCTTCAAAGACAAGGTCGCACCAGTCGTTCGATACCAAATCTATCTTTGACATTGTTTATTAGTTTTAATGGTTAATATTAATACTTTGTCAACAATATTGATTATTTCAGTCCCTTTGAGCCAAGAAGCTTCAGGTCATCCTCATTAATCTTGTCGATTACGTATTTACCTATACTGCATATCTGCATCTCGTCCAGAACATCCACCACATTCTTATATGAAGCACCGTCGGTAGGTTTGATGACGATTGTCATGGTAGGTATTTTCTCACCATTAATCTCACCACCCTTTATTTTGGCAAGTTCCTTCTGGAATCTCTCCTCACCTGCAGGACCTTCATACAGTTTCGGGTTCTTCTTCTTTTCAGCTTCGAGTTTATGCTTTGCATCCAATATTTTGGCAACAGGAGCTATACCCTCTTCTGTCAAGTGGTTGATAAGCACATCGCGGATACCCTTACTTCCCCATGTTGTCTCTTTAAGACAAGCCGGATTGTTATAGTCCGGAATACCCTCGATATAGCATATCTTATCATTTGCACAGGCATAGATCGTAATTGTCTGTGATGCCTTTGAAGCATTTTTGTTCTCGTCACTGATGTTATCATTACTCGGCATTGTAAGCTGCATTGTCTGCGGCTTGCTCAAAGACGTACAGAGCATAAAGAACGTAATAAGAAGCATCATCATGTCCACCATAGGCGTAAAGTCTACGCGGACGTTCATTTTCTTCTGCTTACTTGCTTTTTTCTTTGCCATTCTTAATCCTCCTGGGTTTTGAGTTGAGTAATAAGATAATAACGGTTCATATCCATGTCTGCCAATTCAGACATCACCTTCTTTACAACCTTATACGGAGTCTTCTGGTCGGCCTTTATAGAAATCTTGAGATCCGGCACTGCATCGTCTGCCGCCTTAACCCAAGTCTGGAACTGGCTCATACCACCGTCAATACTATCCGTAGGTATACCTTTCTTAGCCTGGATGCCGTTTATCTTAGCCTGCTCCATAGAAAGCAGGTCAGACATTTCGTTCACATTAGCTCCGAAAGAAGCGAGACTCATAAAAGTCTTCTCCTGCTTTGCATTGAGTTTCAGACCATACTGTCCTGCAACATCCTGAAGAACAGCCTGCATCGAAGCGGGCTTGTCCAGTCCGAGGAATACCCTGCCTTCATTGTCGACAAGGATTTGCAGAACGTCTGTCTCCGGAACCTTGATTTCAGACACCGACCCCGGCGTGTTTACTTTCACTGCCTCATCCTTTACGAATGTTGATGTCAACATGAAGAATGTGAGCAAAAGAACCATCACGTCAGACATAGGAGTCATGTCAATCCAGATATCGTTCTTCTTAATTTTTACTTTACCCATAGCGATAAAAAATTAAAGGGTTAGTAAAATTAAGCTTCGTCTGCGTGGTTAGCTTCGTAAGTCTGTGCTATTGTGTAACCAACTTCATCGAGAGCATATGTAAGCTTGTCGATCTTATTTGTGAAGAAGTTATAGATAACAACTGCGAACCATGAAGTCAAAATACCAGAAGCAGTATTAACCAACGCCTCAGAGATACCTGCAGAAAGCTGGAGAGAGTCACCACCACCACCGGCAGCAAGAGCCTGGAATGAGTTGATCATACCCAACACAGTACCGAACAGAGCGGTAAGTGTACCAAGAGTAACGATTGTAGCAACGATAGGCAAGTTCATCTGAAGTGTAGGCATTTCAAGCTGTGTTGCCTCTTCGTGAGCCTGCTGTATCTTAGCAACCTTCTGACTCTTCTTTATACCCTGTGCGCTTTCCATTTCCTTGTAAGCCTTCAACGAAGCGGAAACAACGTTAGCCACAGAACCTCTCATCTTGTCGCAAAGACCCTGAGCCTTAGTAAAGTCGCCGGCTTTGATGGCAGCCTTCACTTCTGCTGTGAACTTAGGAAGAGGCATCTTGCCGAAAGCAACGCGAAGAGCGAGGTAACGCTCAACACCAAGAGCTATAACAGTGAGCAACAATGTAAGGATGATAGACACAACGATACCACCTTTATAGATTGTACCCATAAGGTTTGCGGGATGTCCTGCGCGGTCGCCACCCTCGAAGTTATCGGGATTACCGAGGAAGAACTGATAGAAACAGAATGCAATAGCGAAACATATAACAATGATCCAAATTGCATCTCTAACACCTTGGAAGCCCGATTTCTTCGGACCAGCCACATTTTTTGTAGTTGCCATAATTTTGATTTAGTTTTTTAGTTATTAATAAATTTAAGTTATAAAAATTCAGATACGTTATTTAACAGAGTTTGTTATAAGCAAAAGCTGCGCAATATTAGATTTTGGTTTTTACTATCTGCAAAGATAACAAATAAAGATAAATAACTTGTGTTGTTAATGAGATTTAACAATGTTTTTATCCGATTTCCAATCATCACATATTGCATTGTCACTTGTCACTTTAACTTTGCCAGCGAATTCTTTATCCGCGACATTGCCTCACGTATATTGTCATCGCTTGTGGCATAACTCATTCTGAAACAATACGGATCGCCGAAAGCATCGCCTGCGACAGTCGCTACATGTCCGTCCTCCAAAAGGAACAATGCAAGATCTGTTGAAGTCCTTATCGTGTGCCCGTCATAACTTTTCCCGAAATAGCTGCTACACTTAGGGAACAGATAAAATGCTCCCTCCGGTTCATTTACTTCAAGCCCCGGTATGTCTTTTGCAAGACCGACAATAAGGTCGCGACGTCGTTTAAAAGCATTACGCATCTCAGCAACACACTCCTGCGATGAAGTATATGCTGCCTCTGCAGCTTTTTGACTCACAGAACAAGGTCCGCTGGTATATTGTCCCTGCAACTTGTTGCAACCTTTGACAATCCACTCCGGTGCCGCGATATATCCTATGCGCCAACCCGTCATGGCATATGCTTTCGACACGCCGTTTACAATTATCGAACGCTCTTTCATTCCGTTTATCGAAGCTATGCTGTAATGTCTGCCGGTATAATTAATATGTTCGTATATCTCATCGGCAAGAACAAACACATCGTCATGACGCCTTATTACCTCTGCCAATCCTTTCAGTTCAGTTTCAGAATATACACTACCCGTAGGATTACTCGGAGAGCACAATATCAACATTCTTGTCTTTGGGGTTATTGCCGCCTCAAGCTGCTCCGGCGTAATCTTAAAGTTTTGTTCAAAACCTGCCTCTATTATCACGGGGACACCTCCGGCGAGCTTCACCATTTGCGGATAACTCACCCAGTACGGTGCGGGTATTACAACCTCCTCGCCGTCATTGACAAGAGCCATAATGGCATTGCAAACGCTCTGCTTTGCACCGTTAGACACAAGTATCTCATTCGCAGTATATTCCAGTCCGTTTTCGTTCTTCAACTTCGCCACAATGGCATTTCTCAAGTCCGCATATCCGGGCACCGGAGAATAGCGCGAGTAGTTTTCGTCCACCGCCTTCTTTGCCGCTTCCTTGATATGGTCGGGAGTGTTGAAGTCCGGTTCGCCGACACTCATGTTTATTACATCAATGCCCTGCGCCTTCATCTCGCCGCTTTTCTGCGACATGGCTAGTGTTGCCGAAGGAGAAAGACGATTAAGACGTTCTGATAATTGTGCCATATTATTCTATACTTAAGTTACGTATTGCAAATTTACTTATTTTTATCCTATCAAACGAATAAAGCGAAAATTATTTCACAGTTCCGCTTGCAATCTGACAAGTTATGCTTTTATGCGACAATATTACAGGTGAAGCGTATGTCCCATACGCTCTTTTTTTGTCTCAAGATACCTTATATTATATTCGTTGGGAGTAACCTCTATCGGAACATTCTCGGTTATCTCAAGTCCGTATGCCTCAAGCCCTATCCTCTTTACAGGATTGTTTGTCAACAGGCGCATCTTACGCACGCCAAGTTCACGCAGTATCTGCGCGCCGCACCCGTAGTCGCGTTCATCAGGTTTAAAGCCGAGGTGCACATTGGCATCCACCGTGTCAAGTCCTTCTTCCTGCAACTTATAAGCCGCAATCTTGTTCATCAGCCCTATGCCGCGACCTTCCTGCTGCATGTAGACCACTACACCCTTGCCCTCTCTCTCTATCATCTCCATCGCCTTATGCAACTGCTCGCCGCAGTCACAGCGCTTGCTTCCGAGGATATCGCCCGTAGCACACGACGAATGTACACGCACCATCACCGGTTCATCGTCGGTCCACTCTCCTTTTATCAGCGCCATGTGTTCCAGTCCGTTGCTTGTCTGCCGGAAAGGTACCAACTTAAAATGTCCGTGCTCCGTCGGCATGTCAACTTCCTCACCACGTTCCACAAGAGTCTCGTGCTTAAGACGGTATGCTATCATGTCTTTAATGGAGATAACTTTAAGATCATACTTCTTGCCGAACTCTATCAGTTCGGGCAGGCGCGCCATTGTCCCGTCGTCGTTCATTATTTCCATTAATGCCCCTGCCGGATAGAGTCCTGCCATACGGCAAAGATCTATCGTCGCCTCCGTATGTCCGCTGCGACGAAGCACACCATTATCCTGTGCATACAACGGACTTACATGTCCGGGGCGTCCGAACGAACCGGGTTTTGATGCCGGATCGGCAAGCGCCTTTATGGTTTCTGCACGGTCGTGCGCGGAGACGCCGGTGGTACATCCGTCCAGTTTATCAATCGTCACCGTGAAAGGTGTACCGAGTACAGAGGTGTTGTCCGTAACCTGATGCGGCAGGTCAAGTTCATCACAACGCGAAATAGTGGTAGGGGCACAAAGCACTCCACGAGCATATTTCAGCATGAAGTTTACCTTCTCCGCCGTTATTTTTTCCGCAGCAATGATAAGATCGCCTTCATTCTCCCTATCCTCATCATCTACTACAATGACGAACTTACCGTTCTTAAAATCCTGAACGGCTTCTTCTATACTGTTAAGTTTCAACTTTTCCATAAACATCTTACACCTATTTATATTATATAATACAGTCTGCCGCGCCCATTGTCCTGATCATCGGACAACATGATACATCAGCGCCGCAAACCCTCAAACTTCATCTGACGTATACGACGGACAATAACACTGTTTGAATGTCTCACCGCACGCAGGTCGCGATACAGTCTCAAGCGGAACCGCCACATCCTTATATAAAGGAATATACCCACCGGCACGACCAGTGCCGCAACTATATTAAGCCATTTACGCTCAAACGGACGGGTATGGGCTTTGACCGCCATAAACGGATAATGACTCAGTTCGGTCAATATCTTCGGGTCTCTTGTATTTGACAGGTCCTCGATAACCTCCTCCAGTTCTTCGCTGATAACGGCGATACTGTTGTCCGGACTATACCTGAAGAACACATTGACAACATTGGGCGCAAACAGTAAGTTGTGGCTTCGCGAATACTCGGAAATTTCGGCAGATATACGCTCCAGCACTTCAACATCGTGATCGTAGCGTGGAGTTTCTATTATAACATCCTTGAATGACACATGCCGTTTCAGTCTCAGTCCGAGAAGCCTCATCAGGAGATTACGATACATATCTATATTGAACACTACCGAATCGTTGTTCGCCTTATATGTAAAGAACACCGCAAGCGGTGACAGCACAGCAAGGGCAATCCCCTTTCCAAACCACACCGTCCACATGCCTCCGCGTGCCATGCGATAGCCCATATTGTCAAATATGTAATAGACAATGAACACCAATACCGATATTATCACCGGTACGCCTAATCCGCCCTTTCGGATTATCGCGCCGAGAGGCGCGCCGATAAAGAAGAACAGCAGACAAGACAGAGCCACCGTAAACTTGTTTATCTCCTCTATGCGATGCTGACGGATAATCCTGTCACCGTCGGAAGTTATCATGCCCTTAAAATCAAGGTCGCTTATAGCAGACCTTACCTGCCCCATCGCATAGTTCACCGCCTCAAGTTTCTTTTCTTCCGGCATACGGTTATACACCGTGTCTATATTGAAACTCTTTGTAGACGCCATTTTAACGGCGCGCAACGAGTCTTTTGCCGAAAATGCAGGCAAAGCCCACGACACACGGCGCATGTCATGGTAGAAAGCCCGTCCTATACTGTCATATACATGGGTCAGCGAGTCGATGTCGTGTCTTATCTGCGATATGCTCTTACCGCGCGAATTGTTGGACAGCGCACCTGCATCCGCCACATTGAAGTCGGCATCAAAATCAAGCACAATCTTTTTTCTTACGAATGTCTCGCGCCTGTACGGCACACTTGCGCTGCCGGCAAACTCCTGCGACTTCATGTTCTCAAACCACTCACCGTCGTAAAGGCTCAGAACAAGGTGTTTCTTCTCTGCCGTTGACTGAAGCATGCCGGAGTCGGCAAGTATTATCGCCGCGTCTTCATAACTGTCCGTCATCCTGTATATCATGATACCATACAGCATGCCGGTCTCCACATTCTTCTTCTGCACATAGAGATTGCACTGCGGTATGCCGTCATAAAATATGCCTTCGGGTATCTCTAGTTCCGGACTTTTCTGCTTCATCGACATCAGCAGGCGGGCAAACGACATGTTGGCATTGGGTCCCACCACGTTCTGGAAATAGAACGACCCCAACGAGATAAAGACAACAATGACAATAAGCGAACGGAACGCCTGCATGAGCGAAATGCCTGCCGCCTTAATAGCCGTAAGCTCGCTGCTCTCTCCAAGATTGCCGAAAGTTATAAGGGCGGAAAGAAGTATCGCAAGCGGAAGAGCCTGCGGAACAAGAATAAGAGCCATATAGCCGAAAAACTGGGCAAGGACTTCTACAGACAAGCCTTTGCCTATAAGTTCGTTGACATACTTCCACAGAAACTGCATCATCAGCACAAACTGACAGATGAAGAAAGCTCCGACAAAAAGCACACCAAACTGTTTGGCTATAAATATATCTAATTTCTTTACGTGAATCATGATTTTCCGCAAGTCCGGTATCATATACCGACATGCAAAATTAGTATAAAATTATCAGAAACCAACATGTTTTTATATTTTTATGAATAATGTATGTGAAGGTATAACACGGCAAAACAGTGTCCGAAAGGCCATCTTTCAAGAGCCAAAAGGCGACCTTTCGCACGCTGAAACGGCACCTTTTAGAAGCTAAAAGGTAACATCTTGATTTCATGAAAGTTGCAAAGGCGTCATCAAGCGTGTTTGCTACCTGCCGCGCAACAAGGTCATTGAACGGAACATGCCTGTCGCGAATGAAGCCCCAAACACCTTGGCTGTCACTCCGGAACACAGTCAGCCATTTTACGCAAAACAGATGTCAGAAATTAATTATCATTATATTGCATCTGCTTATATTTCATCCTCTCCTAATATATTTTATCACTCACATGCAAAAAAATATCAAAACATTCTTGCATATTCCGATTATTTGCCTTACCTTTGCACCCGCAATAACAACAATGGAGTTGGCGGGATAGCTCAGCCGGTTAGAGCGCATGATTCATAATCATGAGGTCCCCAGTTCAATCCTGGGTCCCGCTACAACAAGAAAAGACATTCAAGAGGCACATCCGCCATTGAATGTCTTTTTTATTATGTCCAAAATGTGATGCCGGGCATACGTTTATCCATTTTCATGAAATAGTATTTCCATGCACATCAGCTTCTGCAAAATGTGAGGGCACAGCGTCCGCAAGGCTGCCATGTCAAAATCTGACAACCCTTGCCCCGCTTTCTGTCTCCTCTATTGTAACTTTCAGTGCATCTTCAGGCAAAAGATCCTCTATAAGTTCGGGCCACTCTATGAAGCAGAGACTGCCGCTATAGAAATATTCCTCATAGCCCATGTCATATACTTCGTCAAGTTTCTTTATGCGGTAAAAGTCGAAATGGTATATAATACCACAGTCTTCGGCGCAATGATATTCGTTTACAATAGAGAATGTGGGCGATGTTATGACATCGTCTACACCCATGTAACGGCACAGCGCTTTGATAAATGTGGTCTTCCCCGCTCCCATGTTTCCATAGAAAGCAAAAACTTTACTGTCGCCCATGTGCCCTGCGAATGTCTTTGCAACCGCATCAATATTCTCCAACGAGTCTATTATTATCTCCATAAATGTATGTTTATCTCTTTCTTTCTTTAAGTGTTATAAGCGGCACAAGCATTTCTTCCATAGAAATGCCACCGTGCTGGAATGTGTCTTTATAGTATGACACGTAATAGTTATAGTTGTTAGGATAGGCAAAGAACGTATCGCCCGTAGCAAACACATACGATGTGCTGAGGTTGGGAGCCGGCAGAAGTGCCTTGCGCGGTTCTTTTATCACAAACACCTCTTTGGGATTATAATTGAGGTTCTTGCCCAACTTATATCGCAGGTTGGTATTGGTATTGCGGTCGCCAATTATCTTTACGGGTTTTGAGGCACGTATGCTGCCGTGATCGGTGGTTATCACCACCGTGTGGTTGCTCTGTGCAAGCAGTTTGAAAAGCTCTGAAAGCACCGAGTGGCGGAACCAGCTGAGCGTGATGCTGCGGTATGCCGATTCGTTGTTGGCAAGCTCGCGCACCATCTTCAGCTCGGTACGTGCATGGCTGAGCATGTCGATGAAATTTATCACAAGCACGTTCAGGTCATTGTTACGCAACTGATTGAACTGCTGTATGAACTTGTCTGCTCCATTCGAGTCGTTTATTTTATGATACGAAAATGTGTCCTTGCGGCGGAAACGATCGAACTGTGTCTGTATCAGCGGGCGCTCGTTGAGGTTCTTGCCCTCGTCCTCGTCTTCCTCCACCCACAGGTCCGGAAACATTTCGGCTATCCTGTCGGGCATCAATCCGCTGAATATTGCATTACGGGCATACTGCGTGGCAGTGGGCAATATCGTCATGTACATGCTCTCTTCAATATCGAACATATCGCCAATCTCTGCCGACAACACGCGCCACTGGTCATAGCGGAAATTGTCTATGACGATGAGAAAGACTTTCTCACCGCTGTCTATAAGGGGGAATATTTTTTTCTTGAATATATCGGGACTCATCATCGGGCGGTCGCCGGCATCCGTATCACTCACGCCCGAAACCCCGCGCTGTTTGCCGAAACGCATGTTTGCCGAAACAAGGCGCCCGAGAGAGGCGGCACCGCGACTGTCCGACACTCCGCCCTGCTCTGCGGCAATGGAAGCAATCCAGTCCATATAATGATTTTTCACATACTTCACGAAACCGCTGTTTGCCTCTTCTTTCTGCATCATAAGCATGTCCTTCATGCTGCTGTCGGCACTGCTCAGTTCCAGCTCCCAATGTACAAGACGCTTATACACATCCATCCAGTCGCGATATGTCTCGCACCTGTCAATCTGCGAGGCTATATCCTGAAAATTCTGCTGATACCCGCTCTGCATCACTTCCGTCACAATCTCCCTGCGATGTATGTTCTTCTTCAGCGAAAGAAGTATCTGATTGGGATTTACGGGTTTTATCAGATAATCGGCAATCTTCGAGCCTATAGCCTGGTTCATGATATCCTCTTCTTCGCTTTTGGTAACCATTACAACCGGCGTGGCAGGCGATATTTCCTTTATTTTCTGCAGTGTCTCCAGACCGCTGAGTCCGGGCATCATCTCGTCAAGCAGTATAAGGTCGAACGTTTTCTGCCGACACTGGTCTATGGCATCGGTTCCGTTACTCACGGTAACGACCTCATAGCCTTTCTTCTCAAGAAAAAGCATGTGCGCACGCAACAACTCTATCTCGTCATCGACCCAAAGTAATAATCCGTTGCTCATTGTATTAAAATCCGTCTAATTCGTAATACTCGTCTTCTATATCGTAAACCGGCTCGGTTTTGTTGTTGTTACTCTGATTTGCAGGCGGCGCAACGTTTTCCACATCGTCGCTGAAATCAATGCCGGTGTCCTCCGGTTGAGAAACAGTCGGTACCGTCTTTTCGGGTTTGGGTTGCGGTTTGGACGCAACAGCCGGCTTTACCGGAGGCGTCACCACAGGTTTTGGCTGTTCCTTTACAGGCTGCGGCACAGGCACGGTAACGGGTTCTGTCACGGTTACAGGCTCATCCCCGGCAACCACACCGGTATTTGTAGTACTTGCGGCAGGAGTTTCTTCTGGAACAACAAACGTGTCATCGTCAGTCACAGGTGCCGTCGGAGCATTGTCGTCGGGCACAACCACATCGTCAGAAGGCTGTGCGACACCGGAATCTTCCACCGGAACGGTAACGGCATCGTTATCGTCCTGCACACCGTCGACACCAAGGTCAAGATATGTATCATCATCCACCACGCCGCCATTATACAATTCGTCCTCGGATTCTTCCGCTTCTTCCGGTTGCCGCTCGTATTCTATCGTGGCGGGTTCGGTAAGCAGACGCACCGTGCTTATGCGCAAGGGGATGAAATGTTTCTCGTAGAACTTGTCGTAATCGTTATAGCTGAACTGCGTGCCAAGCAGCTCGAGGTTCTTCTCACTGATGATTATCACACGGCTCTTCTCCATGAGACGGGTGATATTCTTGTTCGTATAGAGTTGACGGGCATATTGCAGCACCTCGTCATAGCTCTTGAAACCCTTCACCATCATACGGTGCAGACCGTCGAAGTCTTCTACGGTGATGTCGAAATTACGTACAAGGAAGTTCGAGAAATTATAGCGTGCAAGTTCGAAAAGCAGCTGGTTTTCATTGACAGAGTCCGGCTGGTATGCTATTATGAACGAGAAGTCGACATTGCGTTCGGGCACAAACTTGCGCACTGCCACCGAGTCGCTGTCGCTCATAACATCGGCACGTCGCTCCCAAACATTGCCAATGTCGAATTTGGCACCATGCAGACGTCTGCCGCCTTTTACGCCGTTGATAATCATTCCGGCAAGCGGACTGACATCACTTTGCGGATAGTCTGCCACCACCTTGTTCATGTCTTCAAGACAACCGCGGGTATCTCCGTTGTTGAGTTTGCTAAGACCACCGATAAAAATAAACTTGTCGCGGTTGGCACCGAGCGGGAAGCGGTTTGCCGAAATCTCGCCGTTACGCCTCACCTCGTCAAACTTGTCTGCTTTAAAAGCCTCGTATGTGGCGGCATATATGGAGTCTTCAATATGTGTACCGTAGCGTGCGTTCTCCTCAAAATACGGGTCGGAGAGCAAAGCCGTCCACTTGCTGTCGACATGATGCTGTTTCAAGCGTTCAAGATATGCGGACGCCGTGGCTCTGTCGCCTTTCCTTGAATATAGCAGAAACAGGTGATATAGTGCCTCGTCCATATTCACAAAGTCGGGATAGTCGTCCGTAAGACGCCGCAGGCTCTTTTCGCTAAGCCGCAGATTGTCCAACTTGTCTTTGAATATCACGCCCGAATGATACAGTCCGTCTTCTATTATAAGATTGCTTGCAGCCACCTGTTCCTCGCTGAACGGAATCTGTGCAAGATAATATTCACGCTTGTGCGGATTGTTCTGCGCACTGTCCAAAACTTGTTTCAACGAGTCTTCGGCTGCCTCTGCCATGAAAATGGAATCGCGCTGGGCGTCGGTAAGTTCGTCCATAACACCGGGAGTGGCTACAACGGTCTTGTTCACGCGCTGCCAGTCGTCCACGTTCTCGCGCTTTCCCCACAATCTTTGGAAAGCCGATTTACCCTGATTTACTGCCATGGGATTGTAGAAATACCACTGTCCGCCCTGTCCCTGGCTGTTATTCGGAAAGTTACCGGTGTTTTGCTGCATGTTGGAACCTCCGTTCTGTGCCAGTTGCTGCTGCGCATCGGCTTCAGCCTGTGCGTCACGTTCAGCCTTCTCTTTCTTCCTGAGTGCTTCTATCACACGGTCGATAGCGGCATTACGCTCTTTCTCGGGCATTTTGGCAAGCGCCTGAAGAGAGTCTTGCAGATGCACGGCATCGGTATAGGGCACAAGCTCGTCAAGTATCTTCGAACGGTCGGAGAGCTGTTCGTAGTCGTCACGATCTTTATCGAGCAGTCCTATAGCCTCGCCATAACAGCGACGGGCATCGGAGAACTCTTCCCTTGCCCAATATAGATCACCGAGATTAAGCAACAGCACACCTTTCTCAATACCGTTACGCACGGACTTGGAATTGCCTTTTTCGTATGCCGCAATGGCATTCAGTGTATCGCGTTGCGACAGATATATATTGCCGATTGCATAATACACCTGGTCGAGATAGTCTTTATTATTGTCGGAGGCAGCCATGCGTTTCAGTCTGCCGATCATTTGCTTGGAACGTCCTGCACCCATAACCTCGGTCATGGCGATACGTGCGTTGAACTCAAGTTCGTATGGCGGATGCTGACGTATGACATGCTTGAAAGCCTTGTATGCTTCATCCTTGTTGCCGACGGCTGCCTGCAGCTGTCCCATAAGGAACCATTCGCGTGCCCGCTGCTTGCGCCTCATCTCGTGTTTTATGACCTTCCGCAGATATGGTATGGCTTCCTTGAAACGCGATGTGCGGATGTAGTAGTCGGCAAGGGTGTAGTCCCATTCTTTCTTTGCACGCCAGTGAATGGAGTCGCGGCGCATTTTTGTTATGACATCCTCGGCATCGTAAATCCAGTCTTGTTCTATATAGCACTTTGCAAGCCACGCCCGCGCCTTGCCGTATATTGCCGGCTGTGTGTTGTAAAGCCTCGCCATGTATGCGAATGTCGATGCCGCCTCGTCAAACGAGCCTTTCATGAACTGCGAACGTCCCATAAGCATCCACGCCTTCCATAAGAACGGATTATACTCCTTACGGTTAAGCCACTCTATGTCGCGTTCGGTCTTCTTCCTGCTTTTTGTCCATTCCGGGCGCCGTTTTATGCTGTGACGCTTTATGGCTTTCTTGCTTTTTTCGATGGCACGGTCGAAATTAGACGCGCCAAGCTCACGGCTGCCTTTATTGCCTACGGTATATAGTGGGATAATCTCGGTGAAATTATCTTTGTTGCCGTTTTCTTTTTCAAGTGAACCTTCGATGTATGCCACCGAACCATTGTAATAAGTGTTGTATTTTGCGTGAAAAGAATGCCACCAGCGGGTCTGTGATGTATTCTTTTCAGTGGAACAACCGACACAAACGGTTGCAATTACTACAACCAGTGCGGTAACGATATGTGCGGATTTATATGATTTCACTTTATATAAACTCTGTTTATAGCCGTTTTATTGCCCTGCCGCTTAAACTTTCAGACTGTATGTCAGGTCAGCAGAGCCGTCACCTCGTCTTTTATCTGGTCCGGCAAATTTATACCTCTTAGGGCTATACTGCGACACCAGCCCGGCACTTCTTCCTGTCGCATGGTGTACAGAACGTATCTGAACTGTTCCGCTTCTTCATCATCGTACATGTCCGAGGGACGTCCGATAAAAGTGTCAAGTTCTTCATCATCATAATACTCCACCTCTTTTACAGCCGCATCAAGCATGCATCTACACCCACATTTTGAAGGAGTATCACTGCAAGAACCGCACGAGGGACCGGTAGTCCCAGTGTTCTCCGCCACGTTTTTCCTGCCGTAAAGCCTCAACACGGCAACCAGCAGAGCGACAATTATGAGTAATATTGCTATATAAAACATGCCTTCTATAATATTTTGACACAAATACGAAAACTATATAAGAAAAGAAGCGGGCATTTTATCTGCCACCAACGATGAAACCGGCCCTGCCAAGATCATCCCAGAAATGAGGATAGGACTTGCTTACTACCTGCGGATTGTTGATTTTCAATCCCGGAAACTTAAACGCCAACGGTGCAAAAGCCATTGCCATGCGGTGATCTTCATACGTGTCTATCGCCATGTCTGTCGCCGGTTCGCAACGCTCGCCGTCCCACCACAGTTCGCTGTCGTTGCTATCTTTTATCACATAACCCAACTTAAGCATTTCCGTCTTTAATGCCTGTATGCGGTCGGTCTCCTTTATCTTCAACGTAGCAAGCCCCGTAAACCTGAACGGTATGTTCATGACGGCACAACACACTACAAATGTCTGAGCCATGTCGGGCTGGTTGATAAAGTCGTAGTCAAACCTCGGCAAACGGGTATGAAGCTTTTTCAGTCTTACGGCAGCAGGCTGCCCGTTGCCGTTTTTCTCAAATATCGTCTTGACACCAAGCATATTGAAAAGATATTTCACAACCGAGTCGCCTTGCAACGAACCGTCTTCAAGCCCCGTAAGTCTTATTTCCGCATCCATATCATCGCAAAGGGCTACAGCCTCATACCAGTATGAAGCCGCGCTCCAGTCGTTTTCGATGAAATATGTTCTCTGATTGTAACGTTTGTGGTGCACCTTTATGGTGTCATTGCCGGTCCACTCTGCCATTGCACCAAAATCGCGCATCATGCAAAGAGTCAGGTCTATATACGGACGCGATATGACATCTCCGGTAAGCTTAAGCTCGAGTCCGTGTTCAAGAACCGGTCCTATCATCAACAGTGCCGATATATATTGCGAGCTTACATTGCCCGGAATTTCGAGCATTCCGCCCTGCAATGCCTTTCCTTTGATACGCAACGGAGGAAACCCTTCCTCACCCTCATATTCTATATCAGCGCCCAAATATCTCAAAGCGTTCACAAGTATGCCTATCGGACGGTGCTTCATTCTCTCCGTTCCGGTTATCACATGCTCGCCTTCGATGACCGAAAGATATGCCGTCATGAAACGCATCGCCGTGCCGGCAGCCTTTATGTCTATCGTTTCGGGCATGTCGCTGAGCGCCCTCAGAACAACTTCCGTATCGTCACAGTCAGAAAGATTGCCGGGCAGCACGTCGCCGCCCGACAGTGCGTGTATTATAAGAGCCCTGTTGCTGATGCTTTTCGAAGCAGGCAGATTTATTGTTGTACCAAGAGTCCGTGGTGCTGTTATGTTGTATTGCATATATTCCTATGTTTTATAATCCTCATTTTCAAAGTACGGAAACAGCTTTGCTTTATATTCCATAACTCCCTTTATCTGATGAAAATCACATTTGCAAATTTATTAATTATAATCGTCATTGACAAGTAAACAACTGATAAAGTTAGTTATATCATGTTGCATATATAACACAGGTATAGCCCGAAGAACATTATTGTCGGCAGAAATCGTTTGTGGGGGGGAAAGGAAGATGGGTATGGAAGAAAAAGAAGAGAAGATAAAGGAATTCGATGGATTAACACCATTTTATTGACACCTTTTTTTACGTATTCGTGCGGAAAAATGTATAATACCGGACAATTATCGTGCAAAAAAATGTAGCTTTCCGGATGATATTCGT
Source organism: Xylanibacter caecicola (assembly GCF_013166515.1). GTDB lineage: Bacteria > Bacteroidota > Bacteroidia > Bacteroidales > Bacteroidaceae > Prevotella > Prevotella caecicola. The sequence goes on from NZ_JABKKJ010000005.1 coordinate 44,623, forward strand.
GCGAAAAAATGTAAAACGGATAGAATACATGTCTGTATTTTTTATTTTATCCGACATCTCTTCCAGTGACAGACACTTGTACGCTTACGACATTTTACACAATATTATCGTCTGTCGGCATGAAACAGTGTTATTGTAAACAGCAGACAAACAGACGTTTACGTCTTACACATCTTATATCGGCTGCACCGTTCTATACAAATATCCGTCCTTTTTCCTGTGACAGTTGTGACAGATGTGTACACTTGTTTTATAAAATACGCGAGAATTAAAAAATAGTCATCCTTTAAAGGAAAGGTATTTTTTAATCTACGGAAATGTTATAAAGTAAGTGTCAACATCTGTCACAAGTGTCACACAAGGTTATGAGGTGATTATGAGGTTATGAGGTTGTAAGGTGGGAGGTTATAAGGTGATAACGGTCCTGACACATGAAGCCCTGTGATTTTGCAATAACATCATTTATAACCTCAAAACCTTACAACCTCAAACAGCATTTATCACCTTATAACCTCACACCTTACCACCTTATAACCTTAAATTCTGCCAATTCCTGTCAATTCCCGCCAATTCCCGCCAACGCGGTTTCATGCCTTTGTATCTTTGCACTGTCAACAAAATAAAGAGCAAATGAACCGCAAAGAAAAATTATCTATAGCCGAAAGTGCGCCACTTAAGGCTGCAAAGTGCGCCATTTCACAGCGTAAACCTACGCATTTTACAGCGTGATGTTACGCACTTTACAGCCTTAAGTGGCGCACATCACAAGCTCAAGTGGCATACTTTACATGGGTAGTGGAATAATTCCCGTTAATTATAAATTATACATTGTCAATTATAAATTAATATACATATCTTCTCCACCAATACCATTCAGATACAACAATAAAAAAATGCGACGAAAGATTTAATCTCTTCATCGCATTGTCGGGATGAGGCGACTCGAACGCCCGACCCCTACGTCCCGAACGTAGTGCGCTACCAACTGCGCTACATCCCGATTGCATTCCTAATATCAAGCGTAACATACACCCTTATTCCGTAAATGCGGTGCAAAGATACTACATTTTTCCGAAACGGAAAGCATTTTGGCAATAAATATCAAAATAAATTTGTAAGATTGGCAAAAAACACCTACCTTTGCACCCGCAAAAGACAAAAACATGGTGCCATAGCTCAGTTGGTAGAGCAAAGGACTGAAAATCCTTGTGTCACTGGTTCGATTCCCGTTGGCACCACAGAAAAGAAAACAAAAGAAAGTAAAATCCTGATTTCCAAAATGAAATCAGGATTTTTTATTTCTCTTTGGAAATGGGAAATCAGAACTTACCCCATTACTGCAAAGCATATTGACCACTACAGACAAAACACCAGAAACTCCTAGTATACAAAATAAAAAAATAGAAGTGCCATTTTGAATACGAATATATTACATAAGCAATAATTCTATTTGATATTATTCGTTAGCCATTCTTTAGCCACTTCTGTCAGTCGGTATTGTTGTTTTGGGTGCTTCGGCTGATTTGGATAAAGCCGTTCTATCAATCCTTCTTCCAATGCGGGATTAATATATCTTTCACGAAAATACTTTAAGTCTTTAATATCACATATATCCGCCATATTCCTCATTGTCATGTAAGAATCTTCCATTTTTTGAATAAGCAGTTCCACTTGAGGGGTACTTAGGGGATGCTTAGGGGGTACTTGAGGGGTACTTAGGGGGTATTTGCCCCCCTCTGTTATCTTTTTGTCCTCTTTATCATTCTCTATGATATCAGATTTGAAATCAGGTCGCTTGAACGTGATTGTAACGAAGCCCCCATCAGAAGACCATGTAGGAGTTTCCACTCCTTGCGCCTGACAAGCATCCATGATACGCCTTGCACCGCTGCCCCAATTTTCCAAATAAGTCATCCGATAAAGAGCTTCCGCCACTTTCAAGTTATGGGGATATGACTCGTGTGGTTCCTTTATGTTTTCAGGTGTTATCTGAGGTGGAAATATGCCTGGACTTGCAATTTCTATACGGTCATCATAGATGGCAAGACTGATAGTCAGATTATACCTCTCCCAATGACGATGGCAAAGGGCATTGATAAGAGCTTCTCTTAACGCATGATAAGGCACTTCAAGCTGTTCTTCTCGTTCCAAACTATGGTTAGTGATTCTACCGCTAAGAGATAAATGCTTGAAACAAAATGCGACTCCGGCATCTAAAAGTTGGAAGAAGTTGCCTTCGGCACGTTGATTATCACGGAACATATTTTTATTCGTACCTACAAACCGCGCCATTCTTAACGTGAACTGAGGATATTCGTCTATATTATTAGAAAAGAGTAAGACCGCCCCGTTTGTCGGCACACCATTCTTAAGCAACTTCCATTTTGACAGAATATCTCCTGTCGGCTCATACAATGCAGATTCCGGAATGCGCCCGCCATCAATACCTCGACGGATGCAATTACGGATTAGATTCTCGTTAAGGTCTGCTAAAGTTACCCCATTAGCAGCCAACCTTTCCCACGCATACAACTGAGGTTGATGTGCACGGATACGCTCATCATACATATCTTGCGGCATCACCTTCGTGGTGCTCTCAACTTTGTAATAGGGGCAACCGTGGAATGTATGCGGACGCTCGCCCCAGACCCAACCGTCAAAGTGTATGGCAATAACTTTGTTGCCCGGGTGCTCCGGTACATCAACATACGCTACCCGCACATCTACAGCAGGTTCCAACCCAGCCAAAGCCTGAGCAATCTCCTGTTGTGTCTTGTCTGTAACTTCTTGTCCAATTATCTTCAGCGACTTAGGTGCTACACCGAAAATCAGCCAACCGCCTTCTGTGTTCAAGAAAGCACATGCCGAGTGCATACCGTCTTTCAACTCTCCGGTAGTCTTTTTCAGTTCCAGAGTCCGCGACTCATCAGCAGACACAAGGTTTTTTATATCGTCAATTATCATGTCTTTATAATAGATTTAGTATACATGAAATGTATTCTTTAAGCGTTGCAGTTCCATTGCTAAAGACGGATTATGAATAGACGTTGTTAACTGAAAGTACAACTGAGATATATTGGATTGTAAGGTAAAGGGCAATGATAGAGAAGATACCTTTTCTGAGGAAAGAAAGGAATTAATAGAGCTAATTGCCAAATATGCCATAGAAAACATACTGTTATTTTGCAACTCAACAATAGCTAATTGTATAGCATAATTAATTGCACTAATGGTATAATTATCTCGGTCATTTTTAAAACGAGCAATTTCATTTTCAATACTATGTTTCTGTATGAGATTCATATACGGATTATTTGCATTATAGAGAGAGTATTGATTGTTTATCTCCATCAATTTCAATTCAAACTCTTTCTGAGAAATTTGAGATTGAGATACCCTTGCCTGCATAAGAGCATCGGAAGAACTTTTATATAACATATTTGCATCCATTATCTTTGCTCCTCCTTTCCTTTAGATTCTATATTATTTGTTGATTCTGTTTTATTTGAACTCGTTTTGTTATCGGCTTCTGTAGAAACAGGGACAATTCCATTATTAGATTGTATTTCATTTATATATGTACTTGTCTGAGTAATCAATTTGCTCATTTGATCATTAACATCTTGAAATTGCCTATTTTTTTCATTTAGCAACAGCTTTATCCGTTCTTCATATTCTTTAGATATTCGTTGGAATTCTTTGTCCAACACTTGTCTTTGCTCATCGAAGTTTCTCAGTAAATTACTGCTTAACTGTTCAATTTTATCACTTTTTTCCATAACAACCAAAAATGTATCATTTATTCTTTCTTGTTGTTTTTGAATAAATGTATTCACTGTCGCTTCTGTATTTTCTATTAATTCGGTTGTCGTATTCTTAAGTTTTTCAACTTCTTTCTCTCCATCGCATTTGAGTTGCTTGATATCTTTGACCCCTTCATTTCCTTGCTGAATAAGTTCATCCATTTTGAAAATAGAATAAAAACTGAATACAAGAAAAAGTATAGTCAAAATCGCAGCCCACATGGTAATATTGCTATACTCATGCTCTATTTTATTTAAATGAAGATCTATCATAGTTTTAGTTTGCCCATTAAGTAGATCTCGTTCTATCCCTAATAACAGAGAATCACGTTGGATTTTTGAATCATATTCCTTGTGAAAGACATCAAGGTTTTCAAAATGGATAGATAATAGGTTTGATAACTCCTTATACTGAGCTTTAGATAAAGTTCGATTGCCCTTTAACGATTGTTTTATCAAAGAGTCCGCCCATATCCGGGTATTACATTCTAATAGTTTGCATGTTAACTCTTTGTTGTATGTAATCAAATTTACATATAAACTATCCGCTTTCTGAATATGCTCGGTATGACACTCTTTTATTTTTTCTTGTGACTCCAATAGAGTTTTATTTGATGAGAATAGATATATAATAAAAGCACACACCATAATTAGCAAGACTATTAAAAACAACGTTCCTTGCTTTATATCTTTAATTTTAAGCAGAGTCTTTATTGTACACATATGATTTTTGTTATATCCATTATATTTAGTTCTTTATTCTTTTTACTTGTTTTATAATTCTGCCACCATTAATGGATAATCATCAATGGCTATTTCATAAGGCTTTACAGATGAAACTTGAGGCATTAATACTTCCGTCTTAAACTCTTCAAGAAACATTTCTTTATTTTCATCAATAAGTTTTCTGACTTTAGTATCACTTGTCTGACGAAGATAGCGTCGTAAGAGCTTGTTGTACTCTTTCTCGATATCATCACGGGTAAAGTTCGGACTTCGCAACATTGCCATGAACTTACCATCTTCACGAAAGAAATCAAACAATTGTTCCATTTGCCCGTACCAAAACTGCATTTCTTGTTCACGTTCCTGTTCCGTGGCATTCATTCTGGCAAGTTGTTCGAATATTCCAACAAGTCCTGTGGAAGTCCCCTTCTTGCAGGAAGGAGATGTAGCCACCTCCTCCCCATTCGGTTCACTCGGTTCTTCTACTTCTATTTCTTCACCAACAAGAAGTCCTAAACTTCCATCAAAAGATGTAGATATAGAACCAAGTATACTTTTATTTTCAAACATAGACCGATATATGTAACAGTATCTTTGCCAAAAGTCAATGAATTGTGCATCGCAAAATTTAGGTTCAAGTTCAATAACGCCCTGCAAAAGTAGCAACCGTGAATTATATCGTCCTATTGTTTTTCGCAAAGCCTTTGCTGTGTCATCGGCATGGTTTACGTCAACCGATTCGTTCCGCGCTTCAACATCTTGAACATATTGGGCATGAACATCCACCATGTTTTTTATCCATAATCGAATATCGGCATCCATATCAAGACAAAGTGCAGCATTGACTTCTTTGTTTGATAAGGATGCGCAATAGCGGTTATACCATTTTATGTATATCGGTTGCAACAACAAACTTTTGTATATCTCTTCAATAACAGATTTTTCACGTATTGGATCAAAATCAGTTATGGCAATACCACAAAACTCTGCAAAGGCGTCTCGGATATTCTTTTCATTTACATTTTCAAATGAAAAATCTACAATGTGGCATTCTTCTTTATACTTTGTAGTGCGGTTGACACGCGAAATCGTCTGAATGGCATTAATGCTACGAATCTCTTTATCAAGGAAAAGCGTATGTAATTTAGGTTCATCAAAACCTGTCTGTAATTTATCGACTACGATGATAATGCCGTTTTTAGCCGTCTTGAAATTATCAATAACCTTATCTTCCGCAATCCCATTATTCATCGAAGAACACTTCTCATAGTTTTGATTGTCCGAATAGACTATTGAAACAGGTGCATCGGCATATTTTATAAATGCTCCCGTTGCAGTCTTTTCCATCATAATTTTACGTATAGCCTTGCAGTATTGTATGGCAATAGGAATAGAACTGACCGCAAGCATTGCTTTGCCTGTACCTCTGATTTTACCATATACTTGTGACAACAGGCGATTGACTATAAAACATGAAATAGCCAATATTCGTTCATTGTTTTCATAAACCTTGCGTTTAGCGATTGAGACCTTTTCGTCACTTCCTTCTTGAATAGCTCGGACAACAGCCTCGGACAACGCCGTAGGCATGTCAAAATACATTTTTACATTGACTGGAATAATATGTTTTGTCGGATCAAGTATATATCCATCAGCAATAGCATCTTTCATTGTGTAAGCATCAAACGGCTTCCATAATTGATTAAAATTGCTTCCCCGATGAAATTCTCCGAAACGTGCCAAAACTCTCGAACTTGGTGTTGCTGTGAAACCGACAATCAAATTCTTCTTTACAGAACCACGGGTAAGAAATCCTCCATTTTCGTCAAAGATATCCTGTAGTTCATCGAAAGCCGAAAACATCTCCTGATGCACATTGTCGGTATTTGAACGATGCACCTCGTCAATGAGAAATGCAACACGAAGATTCTTGAAGTCCTTGTCGGATTTGGCTATCGCATTTTTAAGTTCCCAAAACTTCTGTATATTTACTACAATGATTCGTCTTTTATCGCTAAGTGCTTTTATAAAGGAATCTTGGTCGGTAACCTCTACAAACATTGCCTTATCAATGTTCATATTGAGCATCATAGAATCAAGTTGATCCCTAAGTTGCAAACGGTCAACCACAAGTAGAATTTTGTCATAGACCCATTCCCCATTGTAGCGCATATCTTTGAGTTGTAATGCAGTCCAACCGATGATGTTGCTTTTACCGAAGCCTGCAGCATATTGCAGCAAAAGAGAATAGACATATTTATTGTTGCAATAACTATCTCTTTCTGTTACAATCCGCTCAATCAAATTCTGAGGGGCATTCATCGCCGTCAGTTCCGAGCGAAGTTTCTCAATGAAATAGTTTGGTTCGCCTTCATGGTCAAGAAATTCCTGAACTCGTTCGAGAATACGGTCACAACCGAATTTCTGTTTAGGGCGTGGGCATATCAATCGCCCTGTTTTATCTTTGTATTCTTTCTTCTGTACTTTCCTGCCGTTCTCTGTAGCGGTTACAGTCTTGTAGGTGTAAGCCATAAAGTTATAATAGAGAATTTCTTTCTCTATCATTTTCTTGGAGTAAAGCGAACACATAGCTTCTTCAAAACGTATGCGAGGGGCTACGTCTTCTCCGGCAATAGTCGGTAACGGTTTAAATACATTTTCTACAACCGGTCGATATGAAGATATTGAAATCAGATTTTCCTGAAAACCTTTCTTTGCTTCATCAAAAAACTGACCGGGATTGCGAAGAATGAACGTATTATAAATGTCAGTCGTAACCAAATGTATAGACTTTTCAAACGGACGCAACATCGTACGGCGCAATGTCTGCTGCACATCGTTGCCCTTGGCTATTTTTGTGTATTCCCAAATGGCTTCCAAATAGTCTGTAATAACTTTATTACGACCGTTGGTTCGCGCAGTCTGATTTGTAAAATTGCTTTTCAATTCGGCATAGCCTAAGAAGATGCCATTGATAAAAAAGGATAAGTCGGGACGAAATGCAAAAACTCTCTTTCCTTCATGATGGAAAGTATATGTCATTTCCTCCACCGCCGAAAAGATGTTTTTTTCAAAATCCTCATCTCCTCTGAGTTCTGTGCCACTGACATATAATAGTTTCAATGTTTCTCCCCCAAAAGAGTAAGGTTTGTTTTTTGTGGTGCTGTTAAGGAATATGGCAACATTGGCACTCGCTTCTATTTTGTGACGAATGTCATCCATTATATCACGAAGTAATTTCTGCTCATCACCTCCATATTCACTACGTCGCAACAGATTGTTCCATGCGGTGCGTGAATTCTCCTTCAAAAATTCTTTTAAATCGGCAGGAATGAACAAATCCGGTGTGACGGCATTATTTTTCACCTCACGAAATCCAAGTCCATCACTACGGCGACAAAAAAAATCCATTACATATTCTCCTTGCAATTCAAGCTCTATCATGCTTCTAAGGTGTTAATGGCACGTTTGCCGGTTACTACTTCATTTATCAGTGAGCGCTTAAGCTCCTTCAAACGCTCGATTTTAATACCTATCTTTTCTATCAAAGTATCAATCTTACCGCATTTATCATCAAGATAAGCTGCAATTTGTTTTTGCTCAGCATAAGGAGGTACGGCAATTTCTATATTACGCATAACAGAATAGTTTGTAGTCCATAAATCTGCAACAATCCCTTTGCCATTCCTATAAAACTCTTCAATCCAATCATTGCAGCGAAAATAATAGTTTACAAAAGTTGGATCAATATATTTAGGCTCCAACACAATGTAGATAAGTGATACGGAACCGTCCATAGGAGATATGCCGCAAGAACCCTTTCGGTCACTTCTAGAATTTACAACAAAATCTTCTTTACACACCTTTTTACGTGTATCGCCCACTGCTGTTGATTTGGCAACATTTTCCATTTGAGGAACAACACCTTTCTTTGATACAGATAAAGGCATAAAATCATTTTCAGAAACCTTTTCATTGCGATAATCAAAAAAATTTCTGATTCGCCCAATTTGCCAATGAACTGGTATATAAAAGATCCATCTTAATCCTGATGATTTTAGTGAAATATCCAAATTGATTCCACGAGTTACCGCACGATTAATAATGGAGCAACGTAAACGTTTATAAGCGTCAACTTTTCGCTCCAATAAATCTATCTCACACCCAATCTTTCCACATTTCTTATCCAAATATGAGGCTATCGTCTTCTGAGTAGCAAGAGATGGTAAATCAAATTCAAAAGTATTAATAGCTCGTGGACTTACTCGTTTTAGACCACCAACACCACACATAGAAGCGCATCCATTATCTATAAACCGTTTGGAACATACGAGATAGAAAATATATCTCAAAGAAATGTTTTCTTTGGGGCGAAGTACGTTAATCTCGGATGAACCAAAACCGACTCCATTAAGGAGATTTCGAGCAATCGCAGTATTTAGATTCTCAAAACATGGAGTAACTTTCGCAAATAATACATCATTATTACCGAAATAAGTGTATTTGCCTTTTGCTTGTGAAAATGGAATTGAATATGTGCGTAGTACATCATACCTCAAACATTCCATCGGAGAAAAAGAAACTTCTTCGTTCTCCAAATCCTGTCCTGAATAAATGGGATTTAAAATCGCGATGTCTTTGATTCTCATAAGTTCAAATCCTTTTCAAGATTAGCAAGTTCTTTATCTATCTCTAAAATTTCTGTGAGAATTGAATCAACGGAGTCAATCGTTTTCGGTACATAAAATTCTTTGTTGAAGTTAACTTCAACGCCTACTGTGTTGTCAAGAAGACAATAAGGCTTAAAGATATACCGTTGCATAAACGCAAGAATATTCTCATTGTTTTGCTCTGAATTAGGATTATATGGGATAATTTCCGTATCCTTATATGTTGAATCTGAAATCTTTGCGGTACACGTCTTGTCACCACTGCGAGTTTTGCCATAAGAAACTGTTAATGTTCCATAGCCAAGAGTTTCATGCACACCTGTCTCTACGGAGGTACGCATAATAGTACCATCAATCTTGTCAACCCAATAGAAAAATTCGGGAGTACTTACAATAGTTGTTCCTGAAATTTTACGTATGGCTATCATTGCATCCTGATTTTGCCATTCCGTCTCATCGTTAAGCGGCCATTGCCATGAACCAGACGAATAGACTGCAATAATGTCGGCATCATTTATTTTGAAAATTTCACCCGGACATCCAAGCGATTGGCTAACATATCGTCCTTTGCTATCTATATTAGTAAGCCTAATATGCTGTTTATTAAAGTAGAAATGCCATTTATCAAAAACCTGGGCAATATCGCTATCTTGAAAATGTACAAGTGCGTCAACTATTTGCCGGCGATGGTCAGGATTCATCTCCTTACGTTTAGAACCTTTGTTCTTCTTCAGCGGTTGCCACAGGTTTGAAGCATTAATCAGAATTACCTTATCTTTATGTTCGATAGGTTTGTTTTTATTCAGAATCCAAAGATAAGTAACAATGCCCGTATTGAAAAACTCATCAGAAGGCATTTGTATAATGCCTTCAATCCAATCATTATCAAAAAGGTACTTACGAATATTGCTTTCACCACTGCCCGCATCACCGCTAAAAAGGGAACTGCCATTGTTTACTTCAACAACAAGACCGCTATTCTCATGAAGTTGCCACGCGTTATGTTGAAGGAATAAAAGTTGACCGTCACTCACAGAAGGCAAGAAGGCAAACTGTCCGGTCTGGTCATTACGGATTTCTTTTTCATAGCCTTTCCATGGAATACCGTATGGAGGGTTTGCAACCACGACATCAAACTCCTTGCCTTTGAATGGCAAAGTCGTCAATGTGTTACCATATTTGATTTTTGCATCTTCACGAAACAAAGACTCGATTTTAGCTAAAGCATATAGTGCATCATTCCACTCACTACCATTAGCCTCAATATATTTATACCCTGCATTATTGAGACGGTCAGAAACCCCAAATAATAGGTTTGCACCACCGCAAGTGGGGTCATATAGATGTACATAGTCATTGTGAGAAACTTCAATCTTGGCAGATACGATCTCTGCAATCAACGATATAATATCTTCCGGTGTATATTGTTCTCCGGCTGTATCTGCTGAAATATCAGCCCATTTGCGTTTGATATGCTCTTCAAGAGTGGTTATATCGGAGTTATTATAAGGAGAAAGGTCTATTTGTGCCCATTTAGTGACATACTGCATAAGTACGCCTTTCTTACGAAGTTCCGCAACAATACCTTCAAGATTCAGATATTTGCTATCGTCCGTACCACGCTCAATACCCAGCAGTTCTTTCAATTTACCATCAAAGCCAACAATATAATTGCGAAAATCATCTTCAAATGTCTTGTCATTATTGCAGATGTCCGATAATGTCTTACCATCCTTAACGATGTATTCATTGTAGCCACAATCCATATCTTTGAATGCCTCTACAAACTTATCGGAATTATTTTCACGATTTATCCCTTCGGCTTGTTCAATCTCAGACATAGCATTACGCATACGCCCTTCAAGCATTATTAAAGCAAAGAAAGGCATCATATATTTTGGAAAATCACTTTGTTTGATTCCTGTTGAGATAAGAAGGTCTGCACATGACCATATATCCGATTCGTATGATAAAATATCTTTCATTGTTTACTCATTATTACCGCCATTGATAAGTTGGCGAGGATCTATATTCAAAAGTTCAGCAATTTTCATAAGCATATCAAGAGAGGGTTGCATCTTGTTGGAACACCATCGCGAAACGGTTGCCTCATTCTTACCGACTTGCCCCGCTAACCATTTCCCGGTTTTACCATTCTCAACTAACACAACCTTCAACCTATTTATTTTTTGCGATTCCATACGTCTTAATTTGCCTGTTAATTACAATACTTTGATTTACTATGCAAATTTAGCGATATTATCTGAAAATACGGCTTAAGTCTCAGAAAAGTAGCATAAACGCCCTTAAAACCAAGTATATTGAGTATATTTGCATTCAAAGAGAAGAGAAACAAGCCAATGAACGAAGAGAACAAAATAATACTCTATCAGGACGATAACGATATAACTCGTGTGTCTGTGCGCTTTGCTGATGAAGAATTGTGGCTGACTCAGGGGCAATTAGTTGAGATATACCAAACAAGCAAATCAAATGTAAGTGAGCATATTAAGCATATATTTGAGGATGAAGAGTTAGCAAGGGAGGCAACTGTTCGGAAATTCCGAACAGTTCAAATAGAAGGTTCTCGTAAGGTTGAACGGGAAGTGGAGCACTACAACCTTGACATGGTTATAGCCTTGGGCTATCGTGTTCAATCTCAAGTAGCTACTCGTTTCCGCCGCTGGGCAACACAACGGCTTCATGAATATATACAAAAGGGCTTTGCAATGGATGATGAGCGTTTGAAGCAAGGTGGCAACCGCTATTTCCGTGAATTATTACAACGCATCAGGGATATTCGCAGCAGTGAGCGCAACTTTTATCAACAAGTAACAGATATATGCTACAGCCACTGACTATGACCCTCGCGACGAGATGACGAAGATGTTCTTCGCCACCGTACAAAACAAGTTGCATTATGCTGTTCACGAAAATACGGCAGCAGAAGTAATATACAACCGTGTGGACAATGAGAAGCCGTTTGTGGATATGACGAACTTCAAGGGAAACTATGTGACTAAGGATGATGTAAAGATTGCCAAAAACTATTTGTCTGATATTGAACTTCAACGTCTGAATCTGCTTGTTTCCGGTTTCTTGGACTTTGCCGAGTTCCAAGCGTTGGAAATGAATCCGATGACAATGAAAGATTGGATAGAGGCACTAGACAACCAAATCATAGCACACAAGCGAAAGGTTTTGATTGGCAAGGGAAACATTTCGCATAAACAAGCGATTGAGGAGGCAGAAAAGGAGTTTGAAATCTACCGCAAACGCGAAATGGAACTGCTTGAAAGCGATTTTGATAAGGAAATCAAGAAGTTGAAAGACAATACCAATAAAATCCGATGAAACCAAGAGCAGACAGTATCATCGGATTTGTATATATTCGCTTTTAAATTACCTATTCGGCAATAACCAAACAGTTATTGTCCAGAACAACATGCCGAGCGAATGAAATGGACTTGCCGTCATATACCGCTGACACGTCAATACCGCGACAGATGAGTTCTTTGATGAGAGCCATATCGTAGGCTGCACGCACAGAGGCCCAACCACGATTGCCTACCTGACGATTGAATGATTCAATAAGAGATTCGAGGGTTTCCACAGCAAAACGAGCTGCAAAATCATTGAAAAGAGAATTGTTCATAATGACATTGTTTTTGAAGTTAAACTTTATCTTCCACATCGTATCTTTACCACCGTGGCTGTCGTGCTCGGTTGGTGCAAACTGAACTGCTCTTGATGTTTCGTGCACAAAAGTAATACAATTATTCGATATATAAGTAAGTTTGGTGCTTTTTTAGTGTTAGTTGTCATTCTGTTACTGTCTTTGTGCACGAAAACCTCAGAGAAAGATATGGAAAATAAGCGGAGACATTATTTCCATATCCTTTTGGCATTCTCTATAACAGTTATCTTTTCATAATTGAAAAGACAAAAGAAAGCCCTCCGCCCGGAGTCTGCATTGCATTGATTGTACCTCCGTGCAACAATACCGCGTTCTTTACTATTGCAAGTCCGAGTCCCGTCCCACCCATTTTACGGCTTCGCCCTTTATCTACACGATAAAAACGTTCGAATATGCGTGGAAGATGTTCAGTCGGGACACCACATCCGTTATCACTGAATGTGAAAATCCATTTTGCATCTGTTTCTTCTGCCGACAACGTTACAACGGTATCTCGCCCGGAATACGCAATGGCATTGTCTGTAAGATTACGGAAAATACTATAAATAAGCGAATGATTTCCACGAACAATAATACCATCGGGAATAAGATTTCTGAACATCATGCCTTTGTCCGATAACATCAATGCCGTTTCGCTTTCTATATCCGATACAACAGACGATACATCTACCGACTTAAATTCTATCATATCCGGGGCTTCGTCAAGACGGTTAAGCACGGATATATCACCAAGCAAAATGGTAAGACGCTCTGCCTGAGTCTTGCAGCGTTGTACAAACTGCATCCGCGTATCTGCATCCATGTCCGGATTTTCCGCTATGGTCTCCATATAACCAAGAATACTTGCCACGGGGGTTTTCAACTCATGTGCCATGTTCTGTGTAAGTTGTCGCTTCAGCTCGTCCTGTTCTTTTTTGGTGTGTTCCAGTCGCTTGTATATTTTTATTATACGCTCGGCAATCTCGCCAAGTTCATCATTTGGGAAAGCGGCAAGGCCTTCTATTTCAAGACTTTCGCTGTTCACGGCACGTTCGGCAAATATGCGCAACTTGTTGATATTTGTACCGAGGCGATTGACAAAACGATAAAGGACTACAACGAGAACCAGCATTGCAATGACGGCAAACCATATATAATGAGAATCCGACTGTAACGATTTCAACAAATTATTGTCGTAAGGCAATGCGGTACGTATTATGATATTTTGTTTCGGGAAATATGTAGCCGAATAAAAGTAATAATGGTTCATCGTAGAACTCATGCGGCTGATGTTCATCCCTTTGCCATACTTTAGCGCGTCTTTTATCTCATTGCGATCTGCATGCAACTCCATTCCGCCATATTTACGCCGCATATTGTCATACAACACGTGTCCTTTTGTATCAGTCAACGTTACACGAAGCCCGTTGATATGATGCTTGGCTACATACTCATCAAGCACCTTATCAGACACAGCCCCGGCATATGCCAAAGACTCTGCCATGCGTGCATTGTAGTCCTGAAGTTTTGTGTCGAGAACATCGGTCTTATAATGTTTCTCGCGCGACTGTTGAAAAATCATGAACGACACGGCAAACACTACAAAAACGGCAAGTACGCAAACATACAGCTTTATCCCTACGGAATTTCTCTTCATCACAATCAGCCTTCAAAGATATATCCAAAACCATGACGCGTGACAATGCATTTCGAAAAGCGTCCTATTTTCTTACGCACCCTTGTCATATTGACATCCACCGTACGGTCAAGCACAATAACATCCTTGAGCCATATACGGTCTATCAGTTGCTGACGTGAGAACACACGACCGCGTTCCGACAACAGAAGACGCAGTATCTCGAACTCAGTCCTTGTAAACGGAACATCCTTACCGTCCACACACACTGTTTTCCTGCCTAAGTCAAGCAACAGACCGTCGTATTCCAATATATCGGCATGACCGGCAACCTGTTTCTTGGATGTCCTGCGCAACACAGCACGTATCCTCAGCATCACCTCGCGTACGGAAAACGGTTTGGAAATATAATCATCGGCTCCCAGTCCAAAGCCCGTTACCGTGTCATTCTCCGTGTCTTTTGCCGTCACGAAGATCACCGGTATATGCGCCGTCGCCGGATTTTCTTTCAGTTTCCTCGCCATGACAAATCCCGACATGCCGCCCATCATGACATCAAGCAACAACAAATCAAAGTTCTCCACATCTTTCCCGAGAGCCTCTTCCGCAGACGATGCCGTCTCTACATCATATCCTTCTGCACAAAGATTAAACTTCAATATCTCGCAGAGATCCTCTTCATCATCCACGACAAGAACCTTATACTTATTCTCCATTGTCTGTTGTCACCATATTGTTCATATCTGCAAAGATAAGGATATATATTATTAAAGATGTTACAATAACATTAAATTACGCCTACAGCATTTCCTTAAGCAAAAAAAGGAACGACAGGATATACATCGACAGACTTAGTTCGGAACGCTTGCCTGCAAAGAGCTTTATTATGACGAACGACATCATGCCGAAACAAATGCCGTCGGCAATGCTGTAAGTAAGAACAATCATTATTATCGTGATGAATGCAGGCAACGCCTCGGATATGTCTTCCAGGTTTATCGATGGTATGGATGATATCATATATACCCCCACAAGAACAAGACATCCCGATGTAGCGGCAAGAGGTATCAGGAGGAAAAACGGAGAAAGAAACAATGCCACAAGAAACAGCAGTCCCGTAACGGCGGATGACATGCCTGTACGACCGCCGGCTGCGGCTCCCGAAGTGCTCTCTGCCATGACCGACACGGCAGACAATCCGAAGATGCTTCCTACCAACGAACCTATAGAGCATGCCGCCAAAGCTCCCTTTATACGCGGTATGCTGCCGTCGGGCGACATCGCTCCGGTGTTTGAGGAAACGCCTATCGCCGAACCGAGGGCATCAAAAACGTTTATTATAAGTAATGTGAAGATAACTATCACCACCTCAACGAACCTCGTGCTCATAAAATTAAAATGGAAATGGACCGGCATGACGAAATGTGGCAGCGAAAAGGGCAGGAAACCATCGGGAACAGTCGTCACGCCCAACGGCAGACCAATCAATGTGCACGCCGCAATGCTGTAAAACATAGCTCCGCTCACCTTACGCACCGTCAGTATGCCGCTGAGCAGTATGCTGAGCATGCCGAGCAGCGCAGCAGGGGTGAACTCGCCCAACTGAACAAGCGTGCTCGGATTGGAGACAATGATGCCTGCATTTTTCAGTCCTATGAAGGATATGAACATGCCTATGCCGGCAACAAGCGCATGACGCAGACTCGAAGGAATAGACTCTATTATATGCCTGTGGACATTAGCCAGAATAAGGACAAGAAACACGGCACTCTCGACAAACACTATGGCAAGCGCTTCCTGATACGAATATCCCATCGCCTGCACTATGGTAAACGCGAAGAAAGCATTAAGTCCCAGTCCGGGACCCTGTATGAACGGCTGCCGCGCCCAGAATGCCCCGAGCAAGGTTGTGAGTCCCGTAACAAGCGCCGTGGCGGTAAACGCCCCCGCCCTGTCTATGCCTGTGGTTGCCAACACCGACGGGACGACGGCAAGTATATAACAAACGGTAAGAAATGCCGTCACTCCGGATGTCACTTCCGTACGCACGCTGTGCGACGCGCTGTCAAAACCGAGCAAAGAGAATATCTTCATAATCGTTGTCTCCTATGTTCTGTATAATATGTCATTCTTCTATTTCAGGAACAGGATGCTTGGGATTTTCCTTCGCTCCCATCTTAATAAGTTCCTTTGCCGGAACAAACAGGCTCTGATTGCCTTTCAGTACAAGACTTGCCTTGTCGAACGAGGCGGCGGCAGTCGTCAGATCCTTGCCTATCTTCTCGAAGCGCTCGGCAAACAGTCCCACACGGTCTACCAGCTTGTTTGCCAGTCCGAAAACATGTTCCTGGTTTTCAGCCTGCCGCTGCTGTGTCCACGCTATCTGGAACATGCGCAGCAACGCGAACAGATTCTGCTCGCCCGTTATCAGCACCTTGCGCTCAAAGGCATAGTTCCACAGTGCGGCATCGCCATACACGGCAAGCTGCATGGCAGCCTCGTGTGGAACAAACATCACCACAAAATCGAGCGTCGTGCCTCCCTCCATGGAATACTTACAGTAGTTTTTCGCAGCCAGTTCCTCGACATGCCGCCGCACGCTCCTCACATGCTCGTCCAGCCAATGCCTGCGCTCCCCGTCGTTATCGGCGTTCATGTAGTTTACGAACGCCGTCAGCGAAGCCTTTGAGTCTATCACAACATCCTTGCGATCGGGATAGTGCAGCACCACGTCGGGGCGCATCATGTCGTTCGTGTCGTCATTGCGTATCACGTTCCCCTTTGCGTCGCGCATGGTGTATTGCACATCGTATTCTATTCCTTTGGTAAACCCGAACTTGTCAAGGAGGTCGTTCAGCTTCATCTCGCCGAAGTCTCCCTGCATCTTTGGACCCGCCTGCAACGCTTTGGACAGCTTTTCCGCCTCGGCGCCAAGCGTTGCCGTCGTCTCGTACATCATCTTGAGCTGCTCGCCGAGCGATGCCGTGCTGCGTGTGAACGACTCGCGGTTGTCGTCCATAGACTTCTTCATTTCGGTCATCACCGCCCTGAGCGGAGCTATTATCGCGCCCATCTGCGTGCGGTTCGTCACGTCCAGCTCCTCCGCCCGCTGCTTCAGGAGCTGTTCGGTTGCGGTCTTGAGACGTTCCTGCACGAGGTCGAGCCGTTCGGCAAGCTGCTTTTCCGTCAGATTGCGGTGCTCGGTAATCTCGCGCTCATGCCGTGCCGCCATTTCCTTCATCATGGCGGCGTGCTGCTCCTTCAGGTCTTCGGTCTGCCGGGCGTGCCGACAGTCTATGTCTTTCATCTGTCCGGCATGCGCCGCCCTTAGTTCTGCAAGCTGCTTTTCAAATCCGTTTCTGATTTCCTCCGCACGTATGTTTGCAGCGTCAGCCCTGCCACGGTATTCAACGACATCGTTCTTCAGACGCGCGTTGTCGGCGTTTGCCTGCGCGACGCGGCGCTGATAAAAGGCGGCACATGCCAGCATGCCGGCAAGAGCGCCACACATTATATATAATAGTACTTCCATAATCTATAGAAAACAGTTCTTTTTCCGATTGAACATTATCAACGGTCAGCGTCGGTCTCCGTCTGCCTGCCGCTCCAGTTTACGAGAAACAGTTTTTCCGATGCGCGCGTGAACGCCGTGTACAACCAGTGTATGTATCCCGGCGTGAGCATGTCGTCCGTCATGTATCCCTGGTCTATGTACACATGCGCCCACTGCCCTCCCTGTGCCTTGTGGCACGTCACGGCGTAGGCATACTTCACCTGCAGCGCATTGTAGTATATGTCATGCTTTATGCGGTCCATGCGCTCCGCCTTGCGCGGAATGTCCGAATAGTCTTCGAGCACGGATGCGAACAGTCGCTCGCCCTGCGCGCGCGTCAATGCCGCCTCTTCGCTGCCGAGGGTGTCGAGGATTACGGTTGCCTGCAACTCGCTATCGTCATAATCGGGGAACGACACGCGTACGTCGGCAAACCTGAAACCGTGCATCTCCCTAACGTTTCTCACGCGCCGCACCACCGCCCGGTCGCCGTTGGCAATGAACGTAAGTCCGTCGGGTTTCTCGCGCTCCGCCCAGTAGTAGTTGTTGCGCACAATCATGAGCATATCGCCCGAAGACAGCTCTTCTTCGCATCCCAGGACCATGGCACGTATGCCGCGGTTGTATATGTTTGCTGTCTTGTTGCTTCTCGTCACCACTATCGTCTCGTCGGTGCCCACCTCGGCATAGCTTCCCGCGAGCTGTTCCACGAGCGCGTCGCCCCGCACCACGCTCACGTCTGCAAAGCCGCGCAGCCTTATCTTCGGCAGCGCCGTCGCCTCATCGCGCACGACCATCGTCCTTATGCGTGCGGCATTCCACAGTATGCCCGAGTGCACCGCCTGGCGCATCACCTCCGTCAGGTCCGCCCTGTAGACATCGAGCCCGTAGCCCTCTATCACACCGGTGCTCAGCGCGGGCGACTCCTCCTCGCCCACAGGCGGCAGCTGTGCCTTGTCGCCTATGAGCATCATGCGGCAGCCGCGCCCGCCGGCATAGACATACTGCACAAGGTCGTCGAGCAGGCGTCCCGAGCCGAATGCGGCGATGCCGGTGCCGGCGCCGTTGGATATCATAGATGCCTCGTCGATGATAAAGAGGGTGTCGCGGTGCAGGTTGTCGGCGAGCATGAAGCCCGTCATGTCGCCCGTGAACGCCTTCTGACGATAAATCTTGCGGTGTATCGTCGACGCCGGCGCACCGGCATTGAGCGAGAGCACCTTCGCCGCCCTGCCCGTGGGCGCGAGGAGCACCACGCGGCTCCCGAGTTTGAGCATCGTGCGCACCATTGCGCCTGCCAGCGATGTCTTTCCCGTTCCTGCCGAACCGCACAGTATCATGGCGGAGCGCCCGCCGCCTGCCAGGGTAAAGCGGCAGAAGACGTCAAGAGCGCCAGCCTGGTCGGGCGTAGGTTCAAATCCGAAGGCGGACGTTACGAGGCGCGACAGTTCACGGGCTATCATCAGTTTTTAGGATAAAGGTTTGATTTTACGGATTATTTAATGTATTTTTGCATACATCATATGCCGTCTCCGGCTTATGCAAAGATAAGAAAAGAAATCAAGAGGACAATGAAAAAGCGCATTAATAATCACATACTCGCCGCATTTGCGGCGATACTTGTCTTCGTGTGCATAAGGAGCGTGTATGCGCCGGTGCACTTCGACAACGAGCGAGGGGCAAGGGAGCGCGCCGTGAGGTTGCGGCTGGCTGCGATAAGGCGTGCGCAGGAGGCATACCGCGTGCAGACGGGCGCATACTGCGGCAGTTTCGCGGAGCTGACGGCGCGCGGACTGCTGGCAGACTCGCTTAGATTTGTCCCCCACTCGGGCGGCAGGATTTTCCAACTGCGAACGGCCACGGTGACGACGGCTTCGGGCAGGGAGGTGCCCGTGATGGAATGCGGCGCCACGTTCGACGAGTATCTTGCCGGACTGGACGAAGCGTCGGTGGCGGCGCTGGCCGAGGAGGCGGGAAACGCGGGAAGGTTTCCCGGACTTAAGATAGGTGACATTGAAAAAGACAACGGAAATGCAGGAAACTGGGAATAATACGGTTGCAACGGGACAGAGGCTCACGGTGAGGGCGGGGAACGACAGTCTGTCGTTCTCGATTGCCGCGCCCGACGGTAACAGCGTGAGATACGAACCTTACGGCGTGAAGAACGGAATAGCGATGGCAGCAAATCTGCGCGAGGCGCTGAAGGTGCTGCCCTTCTCGCTGGAACAGAGGCGGCGGGCAACGCTCATTGCCGACACGCCGCCGGTGTTCATACCCGCCGACGAGTTCGACGAGGACAGCGCGGCGGCGCTCTACACCGCCACGATAACGGGACAGGAGGGCAGCGCGGTGCTCTGCGCGCGCATACCCGAACTGAACGTGGTGGCGGCATACGCGGTGAGCAAGGACATGAAGCTGGTGATGGAAGACAACTTCGAGGACGTAAGGTTCACGCACACCTGCGCGGCGGTGCTCAAGGCGCTCCACCGCCGTAACTTCTCAGCCGGCGCCGGGCGCAGACTGTTCTGCCACTTCCACGGCATGCGGCTCGACGTCTACGCCTTCAGGCAGAACAGGATGAGGTTTGCCAACAGCTACGAGGTGCCGTCGCCGCGCGATGCGGTGTATTTCATCCTGCATGTGTGGCAACAGCTGGCATTCGACAGGCTGAAAGACGAGCTGCACATCACCGGCAGCACGGCAGACGAGGACATGCTCGTGAGAGAACTGCACAGATATGTGAGGAACGTGTGCAGGATAAGCGCGAAGGCGGAGTTCAACCGCTCGCCAATAGCCGATATCGAAGGGATGCCATACGACCTCATGGCATACTATCACAACTCGCTGAAAGGCTGAAGACAAGGAGAACGGACTATGAGGATAATCACAGGAATATACAAGGGGCGCCACTTTGACGTGCCCCGCACTTTCAAGGCACGACCGACGACCGACTTTGCCAAGGAAAACATCTTCAACGTGCTCAACGGATACATCGATCTGGAGGATGCCGACGCGCTCGACCTGTTTGCCGGCACGGGCAGCATATCGCTGGAGCTGGTGTCGCGCGGATGCAGGCATGTCACGGCGGTGGAGGCAGACCGCGCACATCACGCTTTCATCCTCCGTTGCCTCAAGACGCTGGGCACAGACAAGTGCATGGCGGTGCGCGGCGACGTGTTCAGATATCTCAAGAGCTGCAAAAGGAAGTACGACTTCATCTTCGCCGACCCTCCCTACGCCCTGCCCGAACTGCCGCAGATACCGGCGGCGGTGCTCGACGGGGGTCTTCTTGCCGACGGCGGCATCTTCGTGTTCGAGCATGGCAAGGAGAACGACTTCTCTGCCGACCCGCGCTTCATCGAACGCCGCGTATACGGCAGCGTCAACTTCTCCATCTTCGGCATCTGAGCCGGAAACAGCCGCATCTGCAGGCGTAAAAGGGCATCCGCATAATAAAGCGGAACGTGCTTTAAGAGGCGCACGGAGGCGCTTTGCGCAAAGCCGGAACGCATGGCGAAAGATACATAAAGCATGTCTGCGGAATTTTGGAACGTTCCACAAGAAAAATTCGAACGTTCCGGAGAAAATTTTGGATCGATCCAAAATTTTTTTTGGAACGGTCCAAATTTTCGTATATAGCATCCATTCGTTTCATCCTGCCGCTCCCGGCATCCGCACGGGGCGTCGCTGCATCCGCAGGGCGGCGCCGCACAGGCGTTATACAGCCACTTAGCGGTCGGTTATCCGCGTCACCGGAGTGCCAATGCAGCCGTTCGGCATCTGCACATGTATCAGCGCGCAGACGGTGGCGGCGATGTCGGTGATGTAGGTCTGCGCCGTGGTGCTGCCGTGAGGCACGTTCCAACCGGTAAGAAGGAACGGTATGTGGGCATCGTAGGGGTTCCACGTGCCGTGGGTGGTACCGTCGTCTATCTCGTCATCCCATACATCGTAGTGCGCGGGCAGCATTATCAGCTGCACATCGCCACCGCGCAGACGGTTGTACCCGTTGATTGTCTTCTCGCGAATAACGGCGGGAACGGTCGCCGCCGCGACGTTTTCGAGGTCTATCACGTATGCGATGTTCTTCCGCCCTGCATAAAAGCGCATTATCTCCGCTTTCACATCGGCGTATGACGCCCCGGCGCGCGCCGCCGCCTCGCGGTCTATGCACACCTTATAGTCCATTATCATGCTGACGAGCCGCTCCTGCGTGGCGAAACGCACGGCAAGGTGGTCGTTTATCGCTTTCATCTCGCTCTTAATCATAAACCCGTCGGCAGGTATCTTGCGGCTCTGCAGCATCTTTATGCCGTTGGCGGCTCCGTGGTCGGCGGTGAGAAACAGCAGGTATTGCCCCTTGCCCACTTTCTCGTCGAGGAACGACATGAAGCCGGCAAGGCGACGGTCTACGTCTAAATATATGTCGCGCACCTTGTCGCTGTGCGTGCCGTACCGGTGCCCCAGCACGTCCGTGCACGAGAAGCTCACCGTCAGCATGTCCGTACCCTCGCCCATGCCCAGACGCTCGCCCTCCACGGCAGCCTGCGCCATGCCCGCGGTGAGTCTGTTGCCGAGCGACGTGTTCCATATATCCTCGTTCGTAACGTTCCCGATGGTGCTGTTGAACCGTTCCGCCCACGCCGGCAGTTCCTGCATGTAATATGTGCTGGTGACAAAGCGCCCCGCCTTGCCGTCAATCCAGTATGCCGCATCGGCAGAGTGCCCCGCCGGCATTATGGCGGCACGGTCTTTCAGCGCAACGCCCACCACCTTCGACTTAAAACCGGTGGCAATCTTCAGCTCGTCGCCGATTGTCGTCGCAAGCAGTTTACGCGGCGACATCTGTCCCACAGTCGAATTGCTGCCGACGGTCTTCACTGTGGAGTCGGCAGCGCAGTATCCGTACTTGCCGTCTACAAAGAAGTGGTTGCCCACGATGCCGTGTATCGACGGCACAGAGCCGGTATATACCGACGTGTGCCCCACCGCCGTAATGGAGGGGATGTAGTTTATCATCGTATTCTCGCAGTTGAAGCCCTCGTTCATCAACCGCTTGAAGCCGCCCTCGCCGTAAAGGTCGTAATAGCGGTAGAGATAGTCCCACCGCATCTGGTCCACTACAACGCCCACCACGAGTCTGGGGCGCTCTTGCGCCGTGACGGCAAGCCCTGCCAGCAGAAGGCATAGGCATGCGAAAGTTCTTTTTAGTATCATTGTCTTTGGTTTTTAATGGTTTCTCGGAGGTCTCAGAGGTCTCGGAGCGCTCAGAGTTCTCAGAGATCTCGGAGACCTCAGAGCCCTCCGAGTGCTCCGAGAACTCCAATCCCCGTTATCTCGTCAGCGAGAACTTCATGCTCAGCCCGAAGTCCTGCGTCGTCGTCGGATAGCTGTTGCTGCTCAGCAGCGGCGTGTTTGTCTGGCGGTCGTAATAGAAGCTCATCGTGAGCAGGCGCGACAGGCTGTAGTCTGCCGAGAACGACATCTTGAACGCCGTGTTGCCACTGCTCGCCGAACTTGTCATCGACGCTATGTCGCGGCAGATGGCGGCCTGCTTGCGGTAAGACAGGTCGAGGCGGAGGTTAAGGTCGCTGTTAAAGCCGCCCCTGCCCGTTGCCGGCGCCGGTTTCTTGTTCTCCGTGTCGGCGGCACCCTTCTTGCGGCTCTTCACGCGGCGCGTCTTCTTGTCGGCGAGAAGCCCGAAGAAGTCGAAGTTGTTTATCTTGTATCCCATGCCCAGCACCCAGTCGTGGCTGCTCGCCTCGTTTACCTGCACGCTCGTCATGCTGAGACTGAGCACGCGCGTGGAACGGTACTCCAACTTGCACGTAAGGTTGTTCCTGAACGTCATGTCTATGCCCAGCAGCGGCGAGAACGCCTCGTTGATGCTCACCGTGCTCACGTTGTACATGCTGCTCGGCACGGGATTGCCCGTGGTGGCGTCGTTGACGAAGCCCAGACCGTTCATGTATTCCATGTAGCTGCTGAACGAACTGTATGAGCCTACGGCATAGATGCTCTTGTAAGAGTGGTTGAGGTTCACGCTCTTGAACACGTCGCGGAACCACGGCAGCTGAGACAGTCCGCTGTAGCGCACCGTCCAGTTTGGCAGAAGGCGCGACAGGGCGGGGAACAGTCCGAGCGAGCTTCCGCCCATGCTCGTGTAGGTTGACAGGAAGGCGGGTATCATCACGTCGGCGCTGTACTTGTTCACCGTACCGTTGGCAGGGTCGAACTTGTTGCCCGCCAATGCGCTTCCCGCCGGATATTCGGCACCGGCATACTGCGCCTCCACACGGTCGCGGAAACCGTCGAGCGAGCGGCAGAACTTGTCGAACGACGCCGAGTGATAACCGCTGCCGGCATCGCCCATGCTCTCGAAGGCACTGCCAAGGCTTATCGTCGTCATCGTGAACGTTCCGCTCTGCGTGGTGGGCTTTCCCTCGTACATATACTGTATGCTCTTCGCCGTCGTCTTCGTGCGGCTCGCGTTAAGGTCTATCTTAAGAGCCTTCACCGGCTCGAGCGTCATGCGCAGCTGCAGGTCTTCGGTAAGACTTGTCGTTGCCGGCGTGGCAACGTCGCCGTCCATGAGCAGCCAGCCGCGCTCAATACTCTTGTCTATGTAACTGTCGTCTATCAGACCGAACGCGAAGTCGAGTCCCGGCGACATGATATCGCCGCGCCGCTGACCGAACACATCGCCTATGTTCGGCAGGAAGCCGGGCAGCGACATGCTGTACTGGTTGCGGTAAGAGAAGCTTGCATTGCGCACGAGCATCAGTCCGCGGGCGATGCACTGCGCCGTCTTGTACCACGACTTGTCGTCGGGCGGCGTCTTCTGCGACACCGTCAGTTTCAGCGTCAGCGCGCTGTCCACCTTAGACACTATCTTTATACGGTTGTTGTCGAGCGACTTGTATTTTAGCTTGAACGCCTTTCCCTCCTTTGTCTTGGCAAGCACAATGAGCTTCTTCGAGTTCTTGCCGTGGCTCACGATGAGCGAGGTATCGGGCAGAAGCGTTATCTCTTTCTCGAAACTGCGCTTGTTCTTCGGCAGCACCTTCGCCTCCTTCTGTGCCGCCGCGTTCTTCTTGCTCTTGTTTACGGGCTTCACATAGCGCGTTGTCTTGTTGAAACGCTCGTTTGTCTTCTTCAAGAACGGGATATGGTTGTACAGGCGTTCGAGGTTGAAAGTTCCGTTTACGTTCAGCGTGCGGTTGTTCGAGATGACGTTGCCGAGCGACGTTCCGTCTTCAAGGTCCGTTCCGCGTGTCCAGTTGTACGTGGCGTTGTAGTTGGCGTCGGCGTTGACCCAGTCGAAGATAGGTATCAGATTGAGCGGTGCCTGATACGACAGGCTGAACGACTGGTTGTAGTCAAGCGGTGTACCGAAGTCCTTTATGCTCGTCCACACAGAGTCCTTCCATGCCGAATACTGGTCGGGATAGAGGTCTTTGTTTATCGGTGTGTACGGTTCTTCTATCTGTGCATGCGTCGCACTGTTGAAGTTCATGTGCAGGTTGCGCGTCAGGTCCCACCTTATCGAGAAGTCGCGGTTCCACAGGAACTGCTCGCTGAAGCTCAGCGGAATGTCGCTTCCGCCCAGGTTCTCCATGTCGCGCTCCTGCAGTTCATAGTAGTTGCGTATCATCTCCGTGTTGAACGCCACGTTCTGCGGCAGCCAGTTCAAGCCGAAACGCTTGAGTATGTCAAACCATTTGCTCTTGCTCTTTATCAGTTTCTTGAACGGTTCCCACGGCTTGTACACCGGCGTGTAGCTGTAGTTTATCGCTCCTCGCCAGTTGTCCTCGTTCTCGTAGACGGTTGTCTCGCCGCTGGTGTGACGATGGCTGTGACTGTAGCTGAACGAGAAGTTTGCCGGGTCGTAAGGCATGGGGTGACGTTTGGTCTGTATGCCGAAGCGCACGTTTGACAGAGAAAAGTTGGTGTTGGTCGTCTTCGTCACGGCGATGCTCTCTATGGAGTCACGCTCGTGAGCGTCTGCCGCAGCATCGAGGGCATCGTCGAGAAGCATGTCCGTATCGAGCGGATTGTACTTCGGACTGGTTTTCTCACGCGTCACCGAATAGTAAAGCGGTGCCGTCACCTTTGCCTTGTCGGGGAAGAACTTGCCCAGTTCCACGTTTGCCGTCAGGCTATAGGTGTGATAATTGTCCGTGGTGCGTTCGGACACACCCTCCTCCAGTCCGCCGAAGCCTTCGGTGACAATCTTTCCCGTGGCGTTGAGCGTTCCCACATCAGACAGCTGTATGTTCAGAGCGCCCTGTGCCGCCCAGCCTCCTTCGTTGTTGTATTCCTTAAGCCTCAGCTCGTTTACCCACACTTCGCCCGACTTGGCGTCGCCCGAAAGGTTGCGCACTCCGATAATCATCGTCTTGATCTCGCCGAGCGACGGATTACCCATTATGCTCACCTTGTTGTTCGGCTTGCTCTCGTCGTACACGCTGAAGACATTGTTATACGATGCCATGCCCTGCGCCTTTGCCTTGTTGCGGGCTTTCTTCAAAGCGGTGAACATGGTGAGCGGAACGTCGAGCATGTTCTCCTCGGGCCACACGATGCGTTTGTCCGACGGAGAGTAGAGGCTGTACTTTCCGGGAGCGGTAAGCTTCAGCGGTATCTCATACTCGTAATAATTGCTCTTATAGTCGCTTCCCAACCTCACGAACAGCGCCAGCTGGTTGTCACCAAGCCCCGTTGAGTTCTGCTCCATGGCATTGGCATGTACAAACATCTCAAGTCTCTTGTACTGACGGATATCCAACGTCATGTTCTTATACACCGCCTTAGCCTCTCCGTTGGAAAGATTTGTAACCACGATGTCCAACGCCTGCTCGTTGCTCTCGACAAGTTGCGGCTGCGTAGGGTCCTGGTCGCGACGTATTCCGGGCGGCAGGATATAGTTGACAGGTGTCTTGTCGCTGTTCTCCTCGATGCTTACGGCACTCACCGACATCTTGCCAGTCTCGTTGACAGCGTTGTTCAGCGGCTGTTCGTAGACACGCCATTCGCCGCGGACAAGGTCGAGCGTGGCGAAACGCATCACTATCGGCATCTCGAAGTTTGTCATGAACATACGCATGAAACGTATGGAAGTAAAGTCGTTGATAGCCCCCACGCGCTCCTCATAGTCGCGTATGGGTATGCGGAACTGATACCACGTCACCTGATCCGTTGTTCCGTTGCGAAGCGAAGCCGTGGTCTCGCGCTTGTCCACGATGAAGTTCTGCCCCACAACCATGTCTTCCGGACGTATGCTCACGTGATACTGGTAGTACTTCTCATACTCGTTCAGAGTGTAGTCCTGGTTTATATCTTCCACGTCGGGAGTTGTCTTGTACGACGTGTCGTAGCTTTCGTTGCGGCTGTCGCTGTCCGGTGAGTTGCCCTGCGGATTGTTTATGCGTTTATAACGGTGCAGGATAGAAGCCTGTATACGGTCGAAGTCAGAGCCGCGGAAGTAATGATAGTCGTCGTTGGCGGGGTCGTTCATGATAGAATCGAACTGCGCCGCGGACACCTTGCCCTGTATGGCAGTGAGGAACTCCTGATACGAACCGAAGGCGCGCTCCTCCTCGTCGGTCAGTCCGTTGTATCCCACATCCTGCAACGCCCTCGAACCGCCCGAAGTTGCAAAGGCATATGTCACGTTGGGCTGCGTAGGTATCTTTCCCCACTGTGTCGTAGTGAATGCGGAAGAACCGTCCACGGGCATTCCGCTCTCGTAAAACTTCTTGCCGTCGCGCAATATATCCTCGCTCACCTCACCAAGATTAATGTAGAAGTCGCCGCCATAGCGGTTGGCATCAGCCTGCCTGTTGGTATAGATAAACGGGTCGAGCATCCAGAACTCTATATATTCTATGTTCGCAGTCTCAAAGTCGTTCGTATCGAGTTTGCGCATCATGCCTCCCCACTGCTGCTTCGGCGCAGGCAGGGTTCCGTCGTAATTAAGTTCGGGATTGAAGTTGTACGGTCCGCGTTCGGAAGGATAATATGCAATGTTCAGTATCGGCAGTGTCGCCATTGCACCAGAATAGCTGTTGACATTACGCTGCGGATAAAGCTCCCTTACGGGTATCTCGCGTACATAGTGGTTGCTGAGCTGTGTCAAGTCGCTCTTGATATGTCCTGGCGTCAACGACGAGCTGCGGCGCGTAAAGAGGGGGTCGATGTTGTACCACGCCATAAGCGCACGCCTGAAGCCGCTCTTCAGCGTTGTCTTGTCATTGTGGTCGGGAAACATTGTCGGCACACTTGAAATTATCCAGGACGTCGGTGCCGACACGTCTATGGCATTCTTCGTATTCTCGAAGTCGTCGAGATAAGACGCGTTGTCCTGCGTTCCGCTTGCCTGTCCGGCAATAAGCTGTGCAAACTCGCCCGTGAACGATATGTGCGAGGGCTGCGTGCAATGCAGGAAAGGCAGTTTGTTGAGCATGTTGGTGAGCCACTGGCTCTCCTTCTTCCAGTTGATGTTGAGTCCCCACAGGGTGTTGTTCAGCGGTTCCGACCCCATTGTCACCTTTGTGGTCAGCGCCTGTTCGGACAAGTGCTGCACGGTTCCACTCAACAGCAAGTTCTTTGAAAACTCATACTCCCAGTTCACACCGAGCATGGTCTTGCGCTCCTGAGCATAGTCGGTGTTGCTCTCGAGCGACACGTTGACGGCTGTTCCGGCATCGATGATGCTCTGGTTGAGTATCGTCACCTCGCCCGCCGAGTAGTCGACACTGTAGTCCGACCCTTCGGTCAGCGTCACACCGCCCGCCGTAACGACCACCGAGCCGCGCGGAACATTGTATGCGCCAAGCGAAATGACATTGGCAGACGTTCCGCGATACTGTCCCATAAGCTGGTATTTGTTCTTCTCGGCAATCTGCTTGGCTGTCGTCTTCGTCGAGTCATACAGCTCGTTGAAACAGTATTTCAACGCAACGTCGTGTGCCACGCCCTTCCCCGTCAGCGCCTTATACATGTATTCGCCGAACGGTTCGGCTTCGGGAAAGAACACACGACCGTTGTTTACAGTATAACCGGGCACGTAGTCGAAATATCCGTTGCTGTGAACCTTGTTATTGTTGTCAAGCCTGTCGGAGCCGAGTAGTTTTATTATAGGCTGATCCTTGACCTGTGCTTCGGGTATATACGAAAGATATACGCCGGCGGTATCGCTCTGGAACTTCACGTCGAGACGAAACTTGTCTTTCTCTACAGACGAAGCCAGATAATAGACATTCTTCATCATGAGGTCCCAGTTGCCCTGTCTCGGATTGTTGCTGGTGTTTTTCAGCGATTTGACAAAGAGTGCCTGACTAACGTCGAGAATGTCCGAGGCGAACTCTCCCACCTGATATGTCACTCCGCCATACGTATACTCATATGCCACGGCAAGCACCTGGTCGGTCTGCAAGGATGTTTTCAGCGACACATAGCCCAAAGACTGGTTCACGGTATATTCCGAACTGTTGAGCAAGCGGGCGCTCTCAAGTTTCTCGTAGTCGGCTCCTCCCACGAAACCGGGTATACCGTCAAGCACGGTATTGGTCTGATCAATGTCTCGGGCAGCAACGTAACTGCTCACCATTGCCCCGTATTCGCCGTTGGCATTGTTGCCGGGAACCGGCAGTCCGCCGCCTCCCCATATAGGATTGTTTATCTTCGTGTTTTCACCCAAGTCGGTAAGAGCCACTATGTTGCGCGTGTTCGAAGTGCTTCCGGTCTTGTTCGTAACCCAAATCTCCACCCTGTTGATGTGAATGCCGGTGGTGATGTTGGGCAATGTCTTCATTGCGTCGTCGTATTTCTCACGGAAATAATGCGAAAGAAAGAAGTGACGGTTCTCCTCATAGTCTGCCACGTTTATCTCAAACGGTGTCAGCTGCACGCCGCCGCGCGACGACACGCTCTTTGTGGACGACTTCTTCTGCGACACGACTGTCTGCAATTTGAGTCTTCCGAACTGCATGTCGGTGCGTATACCGAAAAGCGAACTGGCTCCCTTTACAAGCGAAGAGTTGCTCGGAAACGAGATGTTGCCTCCCTCCACAAGCTTTATTATCTCGTCTTCTTTGCCCTCGTATTTCAGTTTTATGTTCTGGGCGTCGAAGTCGAAGGTGGCATCGGTGTTGTAGTTAAGGTTCATGTTCACCTTGTCGCCAACCTTTCCGTTGACGCTCAGGTTTATCTTCTCGTCAAAGTTTATCGCCGTCGTCTTACGGTTACGTATCGGCAGCGAAGGGTTTTCAATGTTCTTCAGCGTGGCGCCAATACGCAGTTCCGCCGTTCCCTGTGTCTTTATGCGCACTCCGCCGGGACCGAATATCTTCTCGGCGGGACCAAGGTCGAAGTGCATATCCGTGAAAGAGAACTTCTCCTTGCCTTTTTCCTTTACTATCTCGTCGTTCTTTGAACGGAAGAAACGGTCGAACTCGCGTTTCTCGCTCCACTTTCTGTATTCTTCGGGCGACATCATTATAGGTGCGGAAAGGTATCCCCCACCCAACTTGGAGCCTATGAAATAGGTGTCGAGCGTATCGTTATACACCGCTTCCTGCTTCATGTTCTCGGGCCAGTCGAGGTCTGCCATTTTCCTGTCAAGGTCGCCGTAGGTTATGGGGAACGTGCGCTGCACTTTCCACCTTGCGTTCAGCAGCGAGTCCGGAATAGTATCCTCTTCCGCCACAATCACGGGCTGTGCTTTCACCACGTTGCCTGTTTTCGTGTCGCCCTTGACTGTGCGCGCCGTATCCTGCATGCGGTTCGCCTGCTGCCGCGTCCTGTTGTTCTGAAGTCCGGGCACGGTTACCACTGCCAGCACGTTTATGCTGAGCAACACCACCGCCGTTCCCAATATATGCTTCAGATGCCTCATTTATTTGATTTGCTTCAATGCCAGTTTTACGACCTGCTCCACCGGAGTGTCAGGGTTTTCCTTCAATATCGCCGCAACGACCTTCGCCGTGGGCGCTGGAGCAAATCCGAGCATGGTGAGTGCTCCCACCGCCTCGTCTCTCACCTCGTTGTTGACATTCTGTGCTGCCTGCATTCCGCTCTCCGGCACGTCCTGTGACAGTCCGCTTGCAGCCACCTTGTCTTTCAGATCCACTATTATGCGCTGTGCAGTGCGCATGCCAATGCCCTTTACACCTTTGAGCACGCGCTCGTTGCCGGACACTATCACCTCGCAAAGCTCGGCAGACGTAAGTTCGGAAAGTATCATCCTTGCCGTATTCGCACCCACACCGGAAACGCTGATAAGCATAAGAAACATGTCGCGCTCCTGCTTGCCGGCAAATCCGTAAAGTGTATACGCATCCTCACGTATACTCTCAAATACATACAGGCGCACTTCCTTCTTGCCCTGTATGGCAGTATATGTATTCAGCGAAATATTAAGTCCATAGCCCACACCGCCCGTATCGACAACGGCAAAGGCAGGGGTGACATCAACAAGTTCACCCTTTACGTATTCTATCATCTGTCTGTTGTTTGTATATATACATTTCTTAAAACGAGTGTCGGGCATGTTTTATTGCATCCGCCGCGAGTTTTTATATTGCCGCCATGGCATTATCTGTTATCTTATGACAGGCAGCGCGGGCGAGATATTATAATATAATAAGGTGGTGAAAAGGAGATATGGGGAGATAAGAGAAGATAAAGGGGAGATAAAGGACAAATGTTTTGAATGGGCGGGAATGAGGTAAAGGAAGATAAAAGGAGGTATTTTGGAGACTCTGGAAAAGCCGTTTGGAGGGTGTCTTGTATCTGTCTGAAAATCAAGATGATACCTTTTGAGTTCTAAAAGGTGCCCTTTCAGGCTCTAAAAGGCGGCATATTGGAAGCTAAAAGAGCACCTTTTGAAAAGCAAAAGGTGGCATATCGGAATTTAACGCCTCATCTGTCCGCAACCGACCGACGACCGAAGGAAAGTTTCAACAAACGCCTCAGTGCCTTTGCAATATACGTTTTTTTTATTATCTTTGCAGATTGAGGGTGTCTCAAAAGGAGATAAGGGAAGATAAAAGGAGATAAAGGGAGATAGAAGACGTATGTTTGTCGTTTCATATACGCCATTGTTCTCTATCTTCCGTGGCTTCAGCCACATAACTGTTCATAACTTCTTTTAACTTCGTATTTTTGACAATGCCTCATCATATATAATGTAAACGGAAGACATACGACATCAAAATGGACGACGAAATAAAGGAAATGTCACAGGAAACGGGCGGTAACGAGGAACACTCTGACTACAAGCCGGTGAACCGTTTCGACGCATCGGCTGTGCACCACCTTAGCGGCATGTATCAGAGTTGGTTTCTCGACTATGCCTCATACGTGATACTTGAAAGGGCGGTGCCGCATATCGGCGACGGACTGAAGCCGGTGCAGCGGCGCATACTGCACTCGATGAAGAGAATGGACGACGGGCGCTACAACAAGGTAGCTAACATCGTAGGACACACCATGCAGTTCCATCCGCACGGCGATGCCTCGATAGGCGACGCTCTCGTGCAACTGGGACAGAAAGACCTGCTTGTTGACTGTCAGGGAAACTGGGGCAACATTCTCACGGGCGACCGTGCCGCGGCGCCGCGTTACATAGAGGCGCGCCTGTCGAAGTTTGCGCTTGACGTGGTGTTCAACCCCAAGACAACGGAGTGGCAACTGAGTTACGACGGGCGTAACAAGGAACCTATAACACTGCCGGCAAAGTTTCCGCTGCTCCTTGCACAGGGAGCGGAGGGCATAGCCGTGGGGCTTTCGTCGAAAATACTTCCGCACAACTTCAACGATATATGCGATGCAGCCGTCAGTTATCTGCACGGCGAGCCGTTCGTACTCTATCCGGACTTCCCCACGGGAGGCAGCATCGACGTGGGAAGATATAACGACGGACAGCGCGGAGGCGCACTGAAAGTGCGTGCAAAGATAGAGAAGCTTGACAACAAGACTCTCGTAATACGCGAGATACCTTACGGAAAGACAACAACAACGCTCATAGACTCGATACTGCGCGCCATAGAAAAGGGCAAGATAAAGGTGCGTAAGGTAGACGACAACACTGCGGCACAGGTGGAGATACAGGTGCATCTGGCTCCCGGCGTGTCGTCGGACAAAACGCTTGACGCTCTGTATGCCTTCTCGGACTGCGAGATAAACATCTCGCCCAACTGCTGTGTGATCGAGGACAACAAACCCAAGTTCCTCACCGTGTCGGACGTGCTGCGCCGGTCGGTGGACCGTACCAAGGATCTTATACGCACGGAACTGGAAATCCAGAAGGGCGAACTGCTCGAGCAACTGCACTTCGCATCGCTCGAAAAGATATTCATCGAGGAGCGTATATACAAGGACCGCAAGTTTGAACAGGCTGCCACCATGGACGCCGCATGCGAGCATATAGACGACCGTCTGACACCGTTCTACCCGCAGATGATACGCGAGGTGACCAAAGACGACATCCTTCGGCTCATGGAAATAAAGATGCAGCGCATACTGAAGTTCAACAAGGACAAGGCAGACGAGCGCATGGCAAGGATCAAGGCGGATATCGACGACATCGAACGGAAACTCGCCAACATGGTGGAAGTGACCGCCGAATGGTTCACATACCTTAAGAACAAGTACGGTGCCGACCACCCGCGACTCACGGAAATAAGGAACTTTGACACCATAGAGGCGGCAAAGGTCGTCGAGGCAAACGAAAAACTGTACATAAATAGACAGGACGGCTTTATCGGCACGGCGCTGCGCAAGGACGAGTTTGTATGCAACTGCTCTGACATAGACGACATAATAATATTCTACAGGGACGGCAAATACAAGGTGATAAGGGTTGCCGAGAAGGTGTTTGTGGGCAAGAACATAATGCACATTGCCGTGTTCAAGAAGAACGACAAGCGCACAATATACAACGTGGTGTACCGCGACGGCAAGCAGGGGGCATACTACATCAAGCGATTTGACGTATCGTCGATGATGCGCGACAAAGAGTATGACCTGACCCAGGGCACACCCGGCTCGCGCGTGGTATACTTCACAGCCAACCCCAACGGCGAGGCGGAGGTGATAAAGGTGACACTTGAACCGACGCCGAAACTGAAAAGGATATTTATGGAGAAGGACTTCTCCGAACTTTCGGTGAAGGGACGTACGGCAAAGGGCAACGTCCTGACCCGCAACGTGGTGCACCGCATATCGCTGAAAAGCCACGGACACAGCACATTGGGCGGTCGCAAGGTGTGGTTCGACCCCGACGTGAACCGTCTGAACTACGACGAACACGGACGGCTGTTGGGCGAGTTCAACGAGACAGACAGCATACTTGTGGTATTAGACACGGGCGAGTTTTACATTACGAACTTCGATGCCAACAACCACTATGAGGACAACATCAGCATAATAGAGAAGTTCGACCGCGACAAGGTGTGGACAGCGGTGTTGCACGATGCCGACCAGAACGGGTTGCCGTATATCAAACGTTTCCTCATGGACGCCACGCGGCGCAAGCAGAGTTATCTCGGCGACAACCCGAAGAGCCGCCGACTGCTGCTCACGGACGAACCGTACCCGAGGCTGAAGATAACCTTTGCCGGGCGCGACCCGCAGAACAGCACATTGGAAATAGACGTGGAGAGCTTCATCGCAGTGAAGGGGTTCAAGGCAAAAGGCAAGCGCATAGGAATATGGCAGGTAGAGAACGTGGAGATGCTTGAGCCGAAGAAAGTGCCCGAAGATGCCGCCGTGAATGCGGAGGGAGGCACGGAGGAAGATAAATCCACCGTCGCAGAAGAGCCGAAACCTGAGAATCTGGATCCTGACGCAGGCAAGACACAGCAGCAGGTAATAGACGAAATAACGGGACAGTTAAGTCTTTTCAACGATGAAGATCTTTAGAACGGCACTCTGCATGGCACTGCTTACAGTGTCTGTCGCCGCCGGCGGACAGACGGACAGCACCGAATACATGCGCGGCTACGCAGCGGGCAGGGCGGCGGCAATGCTCGAGGGGAAACAGGAAAGCCCGTCGCCACAGAAAATAATCACCAATGCAAGGATGCTGGGGGTGGGCGGCGTGAATATCCTCGACACGTATATATCGCCCGAAAAGTATCGCGGCACGGAGTTGCGCTACATCTCTCATACCACACGCATGCGCGAGTGGGGCACGAGGGTGTCGCGGCAAATTGTTCATCAGGGCTACGTATCGCACACGGAAAACCGCTCGGGCGACGGTGACGAGATTGCCGGAATGTATTGTTTCAGCTACGGAGCGCATTACAACATGGCTTTGTGCGGCGGCAGTCTCACAGTCAAAGTGGGCGGAACGCTTGATGCCGACATCGGTTTTCTATACAACACGCGCAACAGCAACAACCCGGCACAGGCTCGGTTGTCGCTGGCGGTATCGCCGTCGGCAATAGCCGAATGGCGCTTTCGTGCATGGAAACGTCCTTTTACGCTGCGCTATGAGGTGGGAGCACCGCTCGTCGGGGTTATGTTCAGTCCCAACTACGGACAGTCATACTATGAAATATTCTCGCGTGGGGACTACGACCACAACGTTGTTCCTACCACTATAGCATCCACTCCGTCGCTAAGACAGATGCTGACACTCGACTTTACGCTGCACCGCACCACGTTGCGTGTGGGCTGGATTGGCGACTGGCAGCAGGCGGAAGTAAACAATCTGAAATATCATTCATACTCCAACATGTTCGTGGTGGGCATCGTAAGGAGTTTTAAGACAACTCGTGTATCCCCATGAAAAAGACAGTTTTGTTTATATGTACGGTGTTTCTGGCATCCGGTCTTGTGTCGTGCATAGACGAAGAGGAGTATGCAGACAGTCCGCGCGGCAACTTCGAGGCGCTCTGGCGCATAATAGACGAGCACTATTGTTTCTTCGACTACAAGCACGAGACTTACGGACTGGACTGGGACGAGGTGTATGAACGCTACTCGCGGCAGGTGAACGACGGCATGACAGAAGAACAGATGTTCGAGGTTTTGGGCAATATGCTCGGCGAACTGCGCGACGGTCATGTGAACATGTATGCTCCTTTCGACCTCTCGAGATACTGGAGCTGGCACGAAGACTTTCCCGCCAACTTCAGCGACACGCTGCAACGGCGGTATCTCGACACCGACTACATGATTGCATCGGGACTGAAATACCGCAAACTCGACGACAACATAGGATATATTTACTGCGGAACGTTCAACACATCGTTCGGCGACGGCAATCTCGACGAGGTGATGCTGGCACTTGCGACGTGCAACGGACTGATATTGGACGTGCGCGACAACGGCGGCGGACAGCTCACGGCGGCATCCAAACTGGCGGCACGTTTCACTAACAAGGACATTCTTGTGGGATACATGCGCCACAAGACGGGGCGCGGACGTTCTGATTTCTCGGGCATGGAGGAGCAGCGGCTGAAGCCTTCGGTGGGCATACGGTGGCAGAAGAAGGTGGTGGTGCTGACCAACAGAAGCGTATACAGCGCCACCAACGAGTTTGTGAAGTACATGAAGTGTTGCCCCGGCGTGACAGTGGTGGGCGACCGCACGGGCGGCGGAGCGGGTATGCCGTTCAGCAGCGAGATGCCCAACGGGTGGAGTGTGAGGTTCAGCGCCTGCCCGATGTATGACCGCGAAGGGCAATGCACGGAGTTTGGCATAGAACCGGATCACGCCGTGGGGATAACGGACGAGGATTTCCGACGCGGTCGCGACACTATAATAGAATTTGCACGGACGCTGCTTAACAGTTGAAAAAGCAAGTAACAGAAGTTTTGTTTGAGAATGATAAGAATAGAGAACCTTACCGTCGGATATGCCTCGGGCAACAATACACGAACAGTGGCGGCTGGACTGAACGCATCATTACACAGCGGTGAGATGACATGTCTTATCGGTGCGAACGGTGTAGGCAAGTCGACGTTGCTCAGAACATTGTCGGGTTTTCAGTCACCGCTGGCAGGTGACATTTATATAGACGGCAAAAGGATGAACAGCCATACGCCTTCGCAGTTGTCAAGAATGATAAGTGTGGTGTTGACAGACCGTCCCGACACGGGTAATCTGACTGTGGAAGAACTGGTTGCACTCGGTCGCAGCCCTTACACGGGCTTCTGGGGAACACTAAAAGATACCGACAGAGAGATTGTAAGGGAAAGCCTCAAGCAAACAGGAATAGAGCATCTTGCAAGCCGGATGATAGGTTCGCTAAGCGACGGAGAGAGACAGAAGATGATGATTGCAAAGGCTTTGGCACAGCAGACGGGCGTGATATATCTTGACGAACCTACCGCGTTTCTCGACTATCCGAGCAAGGTGGAGATAATGCAGATGCTACGCAATATGGCAACCGGCACCGACAGAATCATATTCATGTCGACACACGACATTGAACTTACACTGCAAATAGCCGACAGGATATGGCTTATGACACAGGAAGGAACGCTTCATGTAGGTACTCCGCGCGAATTGTCGGACAACGGTTCGCTGTCTGCGTTCATCAGTCGTGCCGGTATCAGGTTTGATACCGATACGATGTCGATAAGAGTCAAGTGATCCTATTATTTGTAAAACATATACGTTTGTAGCAGCAGAAGCGTTTATACGTCGCCGGATATCAGGCATCCTCCGCCTCACGGACAATGCGCAGTATATCTTCCCCGTATTTTTCCACTCCCTTCTTGCCTATGTATGGTATGCGTGACAGCATCTCCGCGGTGCGCGGAACATGGCGGCATATACCCAGTAGGGCTTTCTGCTGTAGCACCATATACGCCGGAATACCCAAACGTGCAGCCTCGGCACGGCGCCATTCGGTCAGTTTCTGATACAGCTGAGGATTGTCCACATCACCCGTATCAGCCGCAACTGTTTGCTTTAAAGTGTCCTCCGATTTACTTTTCCTTGCCGTCTTATTCTTTTTTACAGCCGAAGGTGCAGCACCGTCGATGGCAAGCAAAGCCTTCTGCCGCATGAAATCGACGGGACTGAAACCCGTTTCGATGATATATGAAAGCAACGCATCCTTTACGGAAAGTTGCATGTCAAGTTCTGCGAGAGCATCCTTTAGACGTTTTTTTATCTCTTTGTTGTCTGTCTCAAGGCGCATTTTGCCCATCAAAACAAGTGCCGGGACAAGCTGTTCCTTGAAGTATTCGGCACCGGCATGCACCCTTTGACGTATGACAGGGTCGTCTTCATAGTGTTTCGAGGCATCTATCAGCCGCGTATACTGTAGGGCAAAGCGTGTTGCCACAGCCGTAATATTCTCCTTAAAACGCTCCATCTCAGCCTTGAGTGCCGCCAACTGACGTGGATAAAGCCTGTAGAGATGTTCGTCAACTATGCGCGTAAGCACGGCAAATGCCGTCTCTGCTGAGGCAAAATCGAAAAGCGAACCGAGTGTCGAGATATAAAACGTGCGACGGAGGGTGTCGAGCCGAACGGCGTCGGGAGTGCTTTGGCGTGCCTCGCGGGTGAAGGTCTCCACTTTGCTGTCGGTTATCACTGCCCTCTCCGTCAGTGGCATGCTGAGCACAAGCCCCTCGAGAGTGCGGCAACGGCTCAATGCCACGTATGTCTGACCGTGCGCAAAGGCTCCGCCGGCGTCTATTATTGCACGGTCAAAAGTAAGTCCCTGACTCTTGTGTATAGTGATTGCCCATGCCGTTTTAAGCGGATATTGCACGAAAACGCCATCAATCTCTTCCCTTATCTCCCTGCTGCTGTCATCGAGAACATAACGTGCGTTAGCCCATTCCTCGGGCTTCACGTCAACGACCTCTCCGCTGTCGTTACACCTCACCTCTATCATTCCCTTCGCAACGGCGGTCACTTCGCCAATCGTACCATTGCAATAACGATGCTCGCCGCTTGTGTCGTTCTTCACAAACATCACCTGTGCACCGCGCTTAAGTTCCAGTTGCGGGTCGGTGGGATATGAGTATTCGGGGAATTTGCCCTCTATACGGGCACTGAATGTAAACGACGGTCCCGGCAATCGTGACAACTCGTCGGCATTTATGTCGTGTGCCGTGTGGTTATGGGTAACAAGACGGATGTATCCCTCATCCTTTGAGGGATGGAAATCTGGTATATATCTGCTGTTAAGAGATGCAAGGACATCGGGCGTAATGCGGTTTTCTCGTATGCTGTTGAGCAACTCAAGAAAGCGGTGATCGCTTTGGCGGTAAACCTCGGTAAGCTCCACCGTGCAGTATTCGGTATCCTTTAGCGCCGACGAAGAGAAGAAGTAAGGAGTATCGTAGTATCTCGACAGCAGCTGCCACTCGTCGTCTTTTACTACGGGAGCCAACTGCCGAAGGTCGCCAATCATAAGCAGTTGCACCCCGCCGAACGGCTTGAAGCGGTCACGGTAGCGGCGCATCACGGCGTCAACGGCATCGAGCAGGTCGGCACGCACCATGCTTATCTCATCGATAACAAGCAGATCCATACTGCGGATGATGTTTATCTTCTCCTTGCCAAAGCGGAAACGGTATGCCACCTTGCCGTCGGCTGCAAACGAATTTCCCGGCAGGTAAGGTGCAAAGGGGAGTTGAAAGAACGAGTGAATGGTTACGCCTCCGGCATTGATGGCAGCTATTCCCGTGGGAGCAAGCACCACCATGCGCTTGGGACAGTCGCTCTTCAGCCTGCGGAGAAACGTGGTTTTGCCCGTTCCCGCCCGTCCGGTAAGGAACAGATGTGTGCCCGTTGTCTCTACAAGTTCACGCGCAAGCTCCATTGCGGCGTTGTGTTCCGCTTTCATATCGTTGTTCCGAATGTTTTAGTCTGATTAATAATGGAGAAACAACATCAAACGTATGCCTCGAGAAACTTCACCGTCCCACTTACATATATACCTGCGGTGACCGCCGGTATCAGCAACGTATCGCCGGCACACATGGATGTTTCACCACCCTCATCGTCGACAACGGTGCCCTCGCCATCCACACATACAAGTATAACAAAGCTGTCAAGATCACTGTAATCTATAGTCATAGGCTCATCAAGATCGTACAGTCCGACACAGAACTGCGGACAGTTTACCAACGGCACGCACGCGTTTTTCTCAGGCGTATAGTCCGTGCGATAGGTTGGTTCCACGCTATAGTCGATGCACTCCGATGCCTCTTTCGTGTGCAGACGGCGGCACTTGCCGTCCTTGTCCTTGCGGTTATAGTCGTAAATGCGGTACGTTGCGTCCGACGTCTGCTGTATTTCCGTCCAAAAACAGCCTGCTCCCGTACTGTGAATGCGCCCTGCCGGTATGAAGAAACAGTCTCCCTCAGCCACTTCGTATCTGTCTATGACATCGCAAATCGTGCCGTCGGCTATCATCGTCGCATACTCCTCGGGAGTTATCTTATGGCGCAGTCCGCTGAGAAGGCTTGCCCCCGGGTCTGACTTAAGCATGTACCACATTTCCGTTTTTCCGTTTTTCATGCCGTGCGCCACAGCATAACTGTCGTCCGGATGTACCTGTATGGACAGATCCTGACGTGCATCGAGAAACTTGACGAGCAGCGGGAACGTGTCGCCGAAGCGTCGATAGTTCTCCGCTCCCACCATTTTGTCTTTCAGTTCGTGTACAATTTCCGTCAGAGTCATACCGTCATAGCGCCCGCCACAAGCTGTTGTCTCGCTCCCCTCCACTCCGGAGATTTCCCAACTCTCGCCAACCTGCTCCATTGAGCAGCCCAGCTTCTTGAAAGGTATTATCTTGTCGCCGCCCCACAACGTCTGTTTCAGGACGGGATTGAACTTTATCGGTCTCATCGTTTTATTTAATCCGGTTGTTTGAATTAGTACTTATGTGCCGCTGCCTGCGGTAATCACACGTCTAAATTATAAATATCAATTGTCAATTATAAATTAATCACATGTCTTAATTGTCCTTCCAGAACGCTGGCGTGAACAGAACTATCACACTGAATATCTCGAGTCGCCCCATAAGCATCAGCACCGAGCATATCCACTTGCCCACATCGGGCAATACGTTCCACGACATCGTGGGACCGATCTCAAGCCCCAGTGTCGGTCCTACGTTACTGGCGCAGCTTATAGCCACGGTTATCGAGTTGGTGCTGTCCACTCCCATACATATCAGACAGAAGTATGCGAAGAGGCAGAGCATCATGTACAACGCGAAAAACGCCATGAGACGCACCTGCTGCGGATAAGATACATTATTGTCGTTGACCTTCACCGGCAGCACGGCTTTGGGATGAAGGATGTGCTTCAGTTCGTTACGCACAATCTTGAGAACCATCACTCCGCGCACGCACTTAAAGCCTCCGCTGGTGCTTCCGGCACAAGCGCCGAAGAACATGCAGACACTCAGTATCACCCAAGTTATGTGAGGCCACTTCCCCGCATCGTCATTGAAAACACCTGTGGTGGTGATAAACGACACCACCTGAAACAATGCACACCGAAACGCGTATGCAAAGTCGTAGCCGTTGTTATTCATCAGGAGTACAAGTATTGCCACTGTGGCAAGACTGACGAGCGATATATAGAGCCTGAACTCCGAATCTCTCACTATAGCCTTTATCTTTCCCTTTAACAGCGATATATATAATAAGGTGAAATTAACACCCGAAAGGAACATGAAAATTATCGACGTATAGTCTATCGCCGCCGAGTTGAAATAGCCGGAACTTTCGTTGTGAGGGGTAAAACCGCCTGTAGCGGTTATTCCCATAGCATAATTTACACAGTCAAATACACTCATTCCGCCAAGATAAAAGCACACCGCACATCCCGCCGTGAGCAGAAGATATACCATCCAGATATATTTTGCGTTGGAACTGAGCCGCGGATGCATCTTTGTACGTATCGGTCCGGTTGCCTCGGCAGAGAAAACCTTCACGCTTCCACCCACCAACGACGGCAGGACGGCTATCGTGAAAAAGGCTATTCCAAGACCTCCTATCCACTGGGTCATCGACCGCCAGAACAGCAGTCCGTGAGGCAAAGCCTCCACATCGTCTATCACCGAGGCACCCGTTGTGGTGAAACCTGACATTGTTTCGAAGTATGCGTTGGTGAAACTCGGCACATATCCGCTTATATAGAACGGCAGAGCGCCGAAAAAACTGAATATGATCCACGTCAGGGTCACAAGCAGATAGGCATCGCGACGCCCCATGCTGTTCTCTGCTTCATGACCGATGTATTTCATTGCCACACCCGACATGGCAATCAGAAGTATCGACACGCCGAACGCCACAAGGTCGTCCTCCTTGTAATATAGTGCCACGGCAAGACAGTAACACATCATCGTCGCCTCTATGAAGAGCAACGAGCCTATTATCTTGTATATGAGTTTTGTATTAATCATCGACCGTTACCGTTCTTTACTTGAAGAACTTCTCTATCTTGTTCATGTTGATGTTATGACAGAACACCACTACTATGTCGCCTGCCTCAATCTGCGTGCCGCCCGAAACAAGGTGCCCCTCACCGTGACGTACCAGTC
The DNA here is from genome assembly GCF_013166515.1 of Xylanibacter caecicola. Lineage (GTDB taxonomy): Bacteria > Bacteroidota > Bacteroidia > Bacteroidales > Bacteroidaceae > Prevotella > Prevotella caecicola. The sequence continues at coordinate 87,225 of NZ_JABKKJ010000005.1, forward strand.
CTCCGATTGTCGCACCCTGCGGCAGACCCAGCTCATAGACTTTTTTGCGCGTCACCTTAGAGTCCTGATGAGCAACAAACTCCGCCACATCGGCATTTGCCGTCATAAGGAAACGGATGTTGCTTACCTCCGTATCGAGCATCATCTGATATATATGACTTGCCGCCAGCGCCTTTTTGTTCACGATAGTTCCTATGTCCAGGCTTTCCGCCATTCTCACATAGTCGAAGTTCTCCACCATTGCCACGGTCTTGCGCACGCCGAGCCGCTTTGCCGTGAGACATGCCAGAATGTTCGTCTCGGCGTTTCCCGTCAGCGCGACGAAAGCCTGTGTGGTCCTTATACCCTCTTCTATCAGTAGCGGCAAGTCGCGTCCGTCGCCGTTGATCACCATTACCCGGTCCGTATCAACCAGCTCGTTTATGCGCTCACAACGGCTTTCGTCGTTGTCGATAACCTTCGCGTTCATATATTCGGGCATGGTCTGAGCCGTCCTTACGCCCGTGTTGCCTCCTCCCATTATCATTACGTTCTTCACATCGACATAGTGTTCCTTTCCTACAATCTTGCGTATGTAGGGGATGTAGTTGCGCGTCGTCATGAAATAAGCAAGGTCGTACATCTTCAGTTCGTCGTCACCGCGCGGTATGATAGTGTCGTCGCCGCGCTTTATGGCAACGATATGATAAGGCGATTCGGGCTTGCAAAGGTCTTTCAGCGGCTCATTGAGTATCTCGCATGTTTCGCGCAGCTTTATGCCAAGCATTATCAGCGCCCCGTCGTGCACGTCCCAGCGCTGTCTTACCCAGCTCATCTTCAACCCGTTTACTATGTCGCGCGCTGCAAGGTTCTCCGGATATATGAGCGAACTGATGCCGAGATTTTCAAAGAAATCGCCCAATTTAGGCTCCATGAACTCGTTGTTGTTTATTTTAGCCACGGTTTTCTTCGTACCTAATGCTTTGGCAATCATACAGCTGTTCATGTTCATATTCTCGTCGGGTGTCACCGCAATATACAGGTCGGCATCCTCCGCTCCGGCGTTCTTCAGTGTTTTCAGGCTCGACGGCGATGCGTTCATGGTCATCAGGTCGTAGTCACTGCTTATGTTTGCAAGCCGCTCCTCGTCCTCGTCGATAAGCACAATATCCTGATTGTTACGCGACAGAAGTTTTGCCAAATGGGTTCCTATGGCATATGCTCCCGCTATGATAATCTTCATAATATAAAATAAAATGGCATGTTATTGAATGTCCTTACCGTTTCCGGCACTGCACAGCGCCTCCGCAAACACTCTCTTTATTCCGTCCTTGTCTATACCCGTGAGGTGTCTCAGTTCCTCCACCGTGCCGTGCTCGACAAACCTGTCGGGCAGCCCCATGCGCGTTATCCGCGGACTATATCCGTTGTCGTTCATCCATTCGGTCACCGCAGTTCCGAGTCCTCCGTTACGCGTACCGTCTTCTACTGTCACTATCCTGCCGAAGTGCTCTCCCGTCTCGCGCAGTATATCTTCGTCAAGGGGCTTAAGGAAACGCATGTCATAGTGTGCCACGCTCATTCCGGGGTTCTCTTTCTCAATCTCGGCTATGGCACAACCCACATCGTTTCCGCACGGACCTATTGACAGTACGGCAATGTCTTTTCCGTCTTTCAGTTTGCGTCCCCTACCCGTCTCTATCTCTTCGAGCGGACAACGCCAGTCTGTCTTCACGCCGCATCCCCGCGGATAGCGTATCACAAACGCCCCTTTTCCCGGCAGTTGTGCCGTGAACATCAGCCTGCGCAACTCGTGCTCGTCCATGGGCGAGGATATCGTAAGATTGGGTATGGGGCGCAGTGCTGCCATGTCGAAGGCTCCGTGGTGTGTGGCTCCGTCCTCGCCGACAAGTCCGGCGCGGTCGAGACATATCACTACCGGCAGGTTGAGTATCGCCACATCATGTATTATATTGTCATAGGCACGCTGCGAAAAGGCACTGTATATGTTGCAGAAAGGCAGCAGACCGTCTTTTGCCATGCCGGCGGAGAACGTCACGGCATGTCCCTCGGCTATGCCGACATCGAACGTCCTGTCCGGCATCTCGTTCATCATTATGTTCATCGAGCATCCCGTGGGCATGGCGGGCGTCACACCTACAATCTTCGGATTTGCCTTTGCCAGTTCGAGAAGCGTCTCTCCGAACACATCCTGATACTTCGGGGGCTTGTTGTCGCTTTCCGTTACGAGCCTCTTGCCTGTATCCACATCAAACTTTCCCGGGGCGTGCCACAGTGTCGCCGACTTCTCCGCCGGTTCGTATCCGTGTCCTTTAATGGTGTGCAGGTGCAGCAGTTTGGGACCTTTCATGTCCTTAAGCTGCCTCAGCAGACGCACAAGTTCGGTAACGTTGTGTCCGTCGAAGGGACCGAAATATCTTATGTTCATTCCCTCGAAGATGTTCTGCTGCTGGCTTATGGCAGATTTCACGGCGTTGCTCAGCCGTATTATACCTTTCCGGCGGTTGTCGTTCAGGTATCCGTTGCGGTACAGCCACCGCGACGCCTTGAACCTCAGGCGGTTGTATGTCTCGTTGGTGTTGAGCTTTAGCAGGTATTGCTTCATTCCTCCCACGCTGCGGTCTATGCTCATGTTGTTGTCGTTCAGTATTATGAGCATGTCGTTCGGCGTGGTCGACACGTTGTTAAGCCCCTCGAATGCCAGTCCTCCGCTCATCGAGCCGTCGCCTATTATCGCCACCACGTGCCTGTCTTTGTTGCCTGTCTTCTTTGCCGCCACAGCCATGCCGAGGGCAGCCGATATCGAATTTGACGTATGTCCGCAAACGAAAGAATCGTATTCACTCTCTTTGGGCGACGGGAACGGCATTATGCCGTGCAGCTTGCGGTTGGTACAGAAACGCTCTTTGCGCCCTGTCAATATCTTGTGCCCGTATGCCTGATGCCCTACGTCCCACACCAGCCTGTCTTCGGGCGTGTTGAAAACGTAGTGCAACGCCACGGTCAGTTCTACCGTGCCGAGACTCGATGCCAGATGTCCGGGGTTGACAGACAGTTCTTTCAGAATGTCATACCTCAGTTCATCGCACACCTGCGGAAGCTGTTCTACGCTCAGGCGGCGCAGGTCGTCAGGATATTCAATATCGTTTAATATGTCGAATTTGTCTTGTTCCATCATTTGTTGTTTACAATGATTGCACACCATGACCTCCGCACCGGACGCCATACAACTTATCCGCTCATACCCCGGATACATGTGCCAAGTTCTGCAAAGTTAATCATTTATTGCGAATAACGCCGTTCTTTGCCTCTTTTTTGTATGTTCACCTTATTATATATAGATGTGTCAAAAGGAGATATGGGGAGATAGAGGAAGATAAAGGGAGATAAAGGACGTATGCTTTGTTATGGATGGGGAGCAGATAGAGCCTGTTTACCGGTAGGGCTGCACCCTGGTGCAGCCGAAACCGCATGACTTATGTCGCTTGCAATATCGGTGAATAATCATCCAAAATCACTTCGGCTGCACCAGGGTACAGCCCTACTTGGTGGAGAAACGCGACCTTTGGATTTCTAATATGCCGCCTTTCAGGCTCTAAAAGGTGGCATATTGGAGGCTGAAAGGTGCCCTTTTAGAAGCTAAAAGGTATCATCTTGATTATCAATGGGTTACAAACGGCGTTTTCGGAGATCGTTTTTACGCCTTTTTGGGGTGTTTTTCCATGCTCCGACGGGGCTGCATGCATAGGATGTTTTCGCGTTTTCGGGCATGGTTATCGTGTGGCGCGGCAATCGTTTCGTCAAGTTTTTCAGCGACAACTTGCAGGTTCCTGATTTTCTTTCTATCTTTGTAAAAAGACTTTAAAACCGTAATAACAATTTAAAAATAACCGTAAAATGACAAACAAATGTAGACTGTTCATGTCCGGATTGGCAGTTGCCGCGTTTTCTCTGACAACTTATGCCCAGACGGCAAAAGACGGAGGGATTTCCGAAAGCATGCTCCGCGACATAAGGAAGGCTCAGGTGCAGACGACTGCCGACAAGGCTTTGTTCAACGCCATTGCGGCAAACAGCATCGACAATCTGGCACAGAACCATGCCAATGCCGTGGAATTGGATACTTATTTCAGCAACGAGACTAAGACACAGAGCATCACCGACCAAAAACAGAGCGGCAGGTGCTGGATGTTCAGCGGCATGAACGTGCTGCGGGCTGACTTCGCCAAGAAGACCGACTCGCTGACGGTGGACTTCTCGCAAGACTATCTTTTCTTCTATGACCAGCTCGAAAAGGCGAACCTATTCCTTCAAGGAGTAATCGACTGTGCCAAGAAGCCGATGGACGACGAGCGTGTTCGTTTCTTCTTCCAGCACCCGCTGAACGACGGCGGCACGTTCTGCGGAGTGGCAGACCTTACCGAAAAGTACGGACTGGTGCCCAAATCGGTCATGCCCGAGACATTCTCGAGCGACAACACCAACCGCATGAGCGGACTTATAAAGTCCAAATTGCGCGAGTTCGGACTGCAACTGCGCGACATGGTAAATGCCGGCAAGAAGCCTGCTGCCATAGAGACGGAAAAGACAAAGATGCTTGCAACCGTATACCGCATACTCTCACTCACCTTGGGCGAGCCGCCGACAGAATTCACATACGCCTTCAAGGACAACAAGGGACGCCCGGTGGGCGAGCCGAAAAAGTACACTCCGAAGACATTCTTCGAGGAAGTGACGGGCAAAAAGACGCTTAACGGCTCTTTCATAATGGTTATGAACGACCCACGCCGCGAGTATTACAAGACTTACGAGGTTGATTTCGACCGCCACACTTACGACGGTCATAACTGGAAATACCTCAATCTGCCGATGGAAGAGATAGAAAAGCTCGCCATTGCGTCTATCAAGGACGGCAGAAAACTGTACAGCAGCTATGATGTAGGCAAGTTCCTCGACCGCAAACGCGGATATTGCGACACGGAAAACTTCGACTACGGCTCGCTCTTCGGCACCACTTTCGGCATGAACAAGGCACAGCGCATAATGACATACGACAGCGGAAGCACGCATGCCATGACTCTCACGGCGGTTGACCTCGATGCTCAGGGCAATCCGAAGAAGTGGAAAGTGGAGAACTCATGGGGCGCGGCATGGGGACAGAAAGGCTGTCTCATCATGTCAAACCGCTGGTTCGGCGAGTTCATGTTCCGCCTTGTCGTGGACAAGAAGTATGTTCCGGAAAATCTGTTGAAGCTGAACGAGCAGAAGCCGGTAATGGTAATGCCTGAGGATCCGCTGTTCTTGCCGGACGAATAATTTTCTAATTAAGAATTAAGAGTTAAGAGTTAAGAATTTTCCGGTGCTGTTCTAACAAGCTATCAATCCGCAAACTGAAAATAATAAGACCTATAAGGCCAATAAGTCTTATAGGTCTTATTTGTTAGAACCGCGGCAGCAAATTCTTAATTCTTAACTCTTAATTCTTAATTCCAAAAGCTTAAACAAGCTTTTTGATAAGTTCCTCGCGGTCGCCCGGCAGCATGTCGATGACCGGTATTTCTATCATTGTGTAGCATCCCGACTGCTGACGCATCGATGCACGTGCCACGTTTACAAGCACCTGTGCCGTGAGGGCGGGGTTGTTTATGCTCATATTGAACTCCAGACGCTGGTTCTGGGTCTTTCCGCTAACGCCTTTGCGGACGAGGTTTACGCCGTGCCCCATGTCGCGGACGTCGTCTACGCTATCAACTTGGAACACATGGGTCTCGTCGTGGGCAAAATACGGGTCGGTTTTTATCGCCTTTGTCACCTCATCGAGGCTCGCACCGTCTTCCAGTTCCACGTAAACCATGCGGCGGTGTATGCCCTCCCCCTTCGGAATGGTCATGGACAGAGCGTTCTTCACGCCCGCTTTCGAGCGTACGCACACACTGTGTCCCATGGACATTCCCGGTCCGAAGTTGGTATATGACAGTCCTTTGGGGGCAAGACTTTCCATCAATGTGCGGACAATTGAGTCCGAACCCGGGTCCCAACCGGCTGCTATCACTGCCACGGTGCCGTGCTCCTTGCACACGGTCATCAGGTTGGAACGATACTTTACGATGTCGGTGTGTATGTCAAAGCTGTCTACCGTGTTTATTCCCATTGCCAAAATCTTCGTTGCATACTCCTCGCAGCTGCGCGTGGGGGTGGCAAGTATAGCCACGTCGACATCCTTCAACTCTGCAATGTCCTTGACCACAGCATACTTGTCAAGCTCTGCCGGTTTGTTTTCCGCACCGTTGCGGCGCACCACTCCGGCTATTTCGAAATCCTTTGAAGCCTCAAGCGCCTCAATGGTAAAGCGCCCGATATTGCCGTATCCTACAACGGCTGCCCTTATCTTTTTCATATTCCGCTTATTGTTATTAGGTTGTTTGTTTTATCTTTCAGGGTTGCAAAATTACACTTTTATTGCGTAAAAGATGTCAATAAGCTACTTTTTTGATTTAATCTTTATCTTTATTTAATAATTATAAGTAAGCTCCGTGCTTTTCATCGCACATTGTAAGCAACAGGTATCACCGTGTTTTCAAATCCTAATCTTTGCATTGTGCGTAAAGAACACAATGTAATTGCCGTCCGTGTCTATTGTCACGCTGTCGCCCTCGGCTTCGTTCAACGTTCCCTGCCACCAGTTGCGGTAGTCGTATGTGCGCCATGCCAGCCCTTCGGCACTTATCTTCGTATATCCGAAGTTGAATATGCTTACCTGCTGACGGGCAAATGTGGCGAACTCGCTTCTGCCACGGCACGGTATGAAATATCCGTGATCCGTAACCATGACAGGTTCCATGCCGTAGTCGGTCATATAGTCCATGAGCAGTGATATATTGCCTATAGTGTGGTCTTCGCGCCTGCCCGTGGCACCGATGTATGCTATGCGGCGATATCCCCGGTTGCGGCAGAAGAGCGTAGCCTTGGTCTGGTCGTTGTGCTCCTGTTCGTTTACGATGTGTATGATGTGTCCGTATTCCTCCTTGAATTTCTGCGGCAGCGAGTCGCCGTCGCCTATTATGGCATCCGGCACGATGCCGCGCTCTATGAGAGAGATGCCCGCACCGTCGCAGCACACTATATGAGGGGCATTGCGGAGGATGCCGAGCGGCACGGCATGTGACGGGAAGTCGCCGTTGCCGAGTATCACGGCATCGAACCGGCTGTCGGGAGTTATAAGTTGATGAGTCATATATATAATAAGGTGAAATGTCCTATTGTTTCATCATACGCCGCCATTTGTAATAGCCCATTACGGCTATCACGACGTAAAGCCCGTAAAGCGCGCCCTTGAAAGGTATGCCCTTGTATGCGTAGAGGGCGCAGCTTATCACGTCTACCACAATCCATATCAGCCACTGCTCCACGTACTTGCGTGCCAGCGCCCACAGTCCGATGAAGCTGAGGGCGTTTATGAAACTGTCGGTAACGGGCACGTCGCTGTTGGTAAAGCGTGTCAGGATGAGGTAAATGGCAGCCCACGCCACGATGAATACGGCTGTCGAAGGTATTATCTGCGATTTGCGCATATGGGATATGGGCAGTTCGTCATTTGTGTTACGTTGCTTTCCGCCTCCGAACCGCCACACGGCATAGCCGTATACGGCTGCAAGGGTGTAGTAGATAGCCATGCCGAAGTCGGCGTAAAGCCCCACCGACCAGAACAGGTATATGTCTATTGCCGGCATGACGATGCCCGCAAACCACAGCGCTATGCTTGCCTTGTATTCCAAGGCGATGTATATCAGTCCTACGACAGTGCTCAGAATGTCGAGCCAGTGGGTGCTCATGAAAGCTGTTATGTCGTTGTTCATTTTCTACCTTATTATATATATAAACACATATATCGTGAAAAGATTGCATCAGGAAGGGGCATTATATGGGGTGTACCGATGCCCCGGAGGGCGAGTCAAAATACGATATCTGCTGTTTGTAGGGACATATTCTTGTATTTGTCCGGTACATAGCGATTGATTTTAAGGCTGTTATGGGCGGACAAATACAAGAATATGTCCCTACAAACAACAGATATTTAATTTTGACTCGCCACAATCCTGCCGTCAGAAGTTAAGCGACAGGTTGACCATGAAGTTGAATGGAGCCGACGGAGCGAAGCCTGCCTCGTACAAATCATTGTTACAATATGCCATGGCACGCCCTGAAGCGTCCTTCTTGTAGCCCGGAGCCGCCCAACCGTTGTTGTCGTACTTCGCGCTGAACAGGTTGTAGAGCGTTATGCCGACGGTGGCGTCCTTTATGCCCGCTTTCTTGATGTTGAAGTTGTATGCAAGGTGAAGATTGGTCACGAAATAGTCTTCGAGCATCATGCCAACCTGCTGCGTGGCGCCGTCGTCGGCATAGTTGGTGTATGCTTTCATGCCCGTATTGGTGAGATATTGCTCGCCGATGTACTGGCTCTGCACGTTTGCGCGGAAGCCTTTGTAGCCGAACGAGAAGATGTTGTTGAAGATAAAGTCGGGCGAGAAGCTCAACGGAGTGTCACCGAGCGTCGCCGCCGTGCCGTCGTCGAGCGTCACCGTCCAGTCCTTTGCGCGGTTGCGGCTCCATGTGGCGTTGGCGTCCCAGCGGAACCAGTCTGTCGGTTTCCATGCCGCCTCAAGCTCTACGCCCGTGCGGTAGCTGCTGCCCACGTTGCTCGCAATCATCTCGCCGATGCTGTTCAGTTCTCCCGTCAGCACGAACTGGTCGTTGTAGTTCATGTAATAGAGATTGACACCGGCGGTGAACGTTTTGCCGCCGAACTTGTATCCTGCCTCCCAGTCGGTCAGCCTCTCTGCCTTGAGGTCTTTCCCGATGTTGTCCTCATAGTCGTTGCGCGTAGGCTCTTTGTGCGCCATTGCCACCGAGACGTATGCCGTATGTCCCTTTGCGGGCGTCCATGTAAGTCCGAACTTGGGGTTGAAGAAGTTGAAATTGTCCTTCATGTTGAATACTATCTGCTTCATGTTGTCCCAGTCCCACGAGTCGTCAAGCCCTCTCATCTTGTATCCCACGTGGCGGTATTGCAGGTCTGCGAAGGCATTCAGCCCTCTTACGAACGTCCAGTTCACCTTTCCGTAGACGTTGAAGTCGGTCTTTGTGCCGTTGTTGCGATAGTATTCCATGCCCGGCACGAGGTTGTCCGGTCCCTGGATGTATTGGTTGTATTCGTTTCCGTCGGCATCCTTCATTATATAATAAGGTGAGCCTGTCCACTTCACGTTGCCGTAGTGGTCGCCGTCATACTTGTTCCATCCGCCTCCGAGCGTCGCCGCGAGCGTCTTGCCGGTATAGTTTACGGATGCTATGGCGCCGTAGAAGTCGTTGTCCATCTTTTTCTGACGCACCAGGTCGCCCTGCATCAGCCAGTCGCCTGTAAGGTTATATTCCGCCCATGTGCGCCCGGGCTTGTACTCCTCGTAATAGCCGAAACCCTTTGAGTAGTGCAGGGCAACGTTCATGTTCCAGTCGGCGTTTATCATCTGGTTCCACAGCAGCTGGTAGTTCTGCAGGTGGTAGTTGTCGGTCTGGTCGTCGTAGTAGCACATTTTTCCGTCCTTGTCGTAGTACACTCCGCACGAGTTGTACCGCCTTCCGAACCGGCGCTGCTCCTCTTTCGACGTGTAGTTCCATGCGTGGTAGGTCTCTTCGGTGGAGTTCCACGTTATGAACTTCACCATGGTGTTGTCGCCGAAGTATCCGGCTTGCAGGAAATAGGAGTTGAGTTTTGCTGATGCACGGTCGAGATAGCCTTTCGAACCGATGTCGGACAGGCGCCCCTGTATGCCGAAGCGGTCGTTTATAAGCCCTGTGCCGAAGCGCAGCGTCTCTTTGTGCGAGTAGTAGCTGCCGCCGGCGAGGTCGAGCCCGATGAAGGGTTTCATGCCGATGTTCTCGGTCTGCATGTTCACCGTGGCTCCGAAAGCCCCGGCTCCGTTTGTCGACGTGCCCACGCCGCGCTGTATCTGCATGCTCTGCACGCTCGATATCAGGTCGTTGTTGTTCACCCAGAACGTCGCCGAGCTTTCCGCGTCGTTGAGCGGTATGCCGTTTGCCGTGACGTTGATGCGCGTGGGGTCGGTGCCGCGCACGCGCAGGGTGGTGTAGCCAATGCCGTTGCCCGCATCGGAGGTGATTGTCACCGAAGGTGTGAGCGACATCAGGTAAGGAATGTCGTGTCCGAAGTTAACGCTGCGGATTTCTTCCTTTCCGATGTTCTTGAACGCCACGGGAGTGTTCTTCGACGCGCGTGTGGCAACCACCTGCACGTCTTGCAGCGCATGAGCCTTGAGCGTGTCGATGTCCGCTCCCTCGGGTTGCGCCGCACTTGCTGCCGCCGCGCATGCCAGCGCAGAGAGCAACAGGATGTTTTGTTTCATAAAACTAATAATTAAAAGTACATAAAAAGGGGTACTTTTCATGCTTAAACACGATAAACTTTAATACTAAGTATCTCGGTTTTTCATCCCAACGCCGGTATTATCCGGATCTGGTCAGAGGGTTTAATCTCAGGCTTCAATATTCAGCCACCCCTTAATCTGCAGTCTGCAAATCGCCGGCAAAGGTAGCATAAATGTTCTTTTCCGCAAAATAAAATCGTATTTTTATTTCATACCGCCGGCATACGGGCTTGCGAGAGGCTCATGCACGCGCCGTTGTGACACAAATGTCGCGAAAAGCGGCATCATGCTTACACTTTGCAAAAACACAACCGCTCATTTTGGCGGAGTTTGCAAAATATAGCGTCGGAGGGCGCATTTATCGCGAAAATCGGCGTGCAGCGGTAAGGCACTGAACAACAACGCGTTACATGATATATGGCATAAATGTGCAACGCAAACAGCATCGAAAACGGCGAAAACAGCCTCCCGAGACACGAAAAGAGGCACTTTAGGGTATGTAAAGAGGCACTTTGGCACTCGTAAAGAGGCACTTTAGCACCCGTAAAGCGCCTCTATGGAAAAAAATCTCACGTGAGATTTTTTCCTATAGAGCCTCTTTACGACCCGAATAGAGCCTCCGCAGCTTTGCGGCGCACGTAGTTTGAGAAAAATCTCCGCACTTTTCAAAAACCATAATGTCGGTTTTTTGCTCATATACATGTCATAGTGTCACCGCACGTGCCGCCCTCTTCGTCACGACAGGCATCGGGCGACGCCCTGCGGCGGCAGTCTCCCCCCCCTTTTCCGCCGGACATATCCTCCGAATGGGGCAAAGGATAAACGGCATACCGCCATTTACCAAAGTTTTATACCTTATATACCGTTTCTATCAAGAAAAAGCACTATCTTTGCAACCGTAATTTCGAAATTATAATATTTATATGGCACAAGAAGACGTTTTCAAGAAGATTGTTTCACATTGTAAAGAATATGGTTTTGTTTTCCCGAGCAGCGACATCTACGACGGTTTGGGTGCCGTATACGACTACGGGCAGAACGGAGTGGAACTGAAAAACAACATCAAAGAGTATTGGTGGAAGAGCATGGTGCTGCTCCACGAGAACATCGTGGGCATAGACTCGGCAATATTCATGCACCCTACGATATGGAAGGCGAGCGGACACGTGGATGCCTTCAACGATCCTCTCATAGACAACCGCGACTCGAAGAAGCGCTACCGCGCCGACGTGCTCATCGAAGACCAGATAGCGAAATACGAGGAAAAGATAAACAAAGAGGTGGCTAAGGCTGCCAAGAAGTTCGGCGACAGCTTCGACGAGGCGAAGTTCCGCGAGACCAACCCGCGCGTGATTGCCAACCAACAGAAGCGCGACGCGCTGCACGAGCGCTATGCCGTGGCGATGAACGCCATGAATCTGGAAGAACTCAAGCAGATTATCATCGACGAAGAGATTGTCTGCCCCATAAGCGGAACAAAGAACTGGACCGACGTGAGGCAGTTCAACCTTATGTTCTCTACCGAAATGGGCTCTACGGCAGAGAGCGCAAGCAAGATTTACCTGCGCCCGGAGACGGCACAGGGCATCTTCGTGAACTATCTGAACGTGCAGAAGACGGGACGCATGAAGATACCGTTCGGAATAGCGCAGATAGGAAAGGCGTTCCGCAACGAAATCGTCGCACGACAGTTCATCTTCCGCATGCGCGAGTTCGAGCAGATGGAAATGCAGTTCTTCGTCAAGCCGGGAACGGAACTCGACTGGTTCAAGAACTGGAAGGAGACGCGTATGAAATGGCATCAGGCGCTGGGCTTCGGCGCCGAGAACTATCGTTTCCACGACCACGAGAAGCTGGCGCACTATGCAAACGCGGCAACCGACATCGAGTTCCACATGCCGTTCGGCTTCAAAGAGGTGGAGGGCATACACAGCCGCACCAACTTCGACCTGTCGCAGCACGAGAAGTTCTCGGGAAGAAGCATCAAATACTTCGACCCGCAGAGCAACGAGAGCTACACTCCGTATGTCATCGAGACAAGTATCGGCGTGGACCGCATGTTCCTGTCGGTGATGTGCCACTCGTTCGAAGAGGAGAAACTGGAGAACGGCGAGACACGCACCGTGCTCAAGCTGCCGGCAGTGCTGGCTCCCGTGAAGCTCGCCGTAATGCCGCTGTTGAAGAAAGACGGACTGCCCGAAAAGGCACGCGAGATAATAGACGGACTGAAGTTCCACTTCAACTGTCAGTATGACGAGAAGGACTCCATCGGAAAGCGTTACCGCCGTCAGGATGCCATAGGCACGCCCTACTGTGTGACCGTAGACCACGACACGCTGAAAGACAACACCGTGACACTGCGTTTCCGCGACACCATGAAACAGGAAAGAGTGAACATCGCCGACCTCAACGGCATCATAGAAGACAAGGTGAGCATCGCAAGCCTGCTTAAAAAACTGCAATAAATGAAGAAGAACATCTTATTCGTATTCTCCGCACTGCTGCTACTGGCAACAGCTGTAGTGTCATGCAGCGAGGATGACAACACCGTGGTGGAGTTTCCCAACTGGCAGGAGACAAATATCGCATACTTCAACGACGTGTATGCAAAGGCAAAGGCTAACGCCGACGGCAGCTGGAAAGTGTTCAAGACATGGTCTAAGGAGGATACCATCCCCGGAACACCCGCCGACTACATCGCCGTGAAGGTGCTCGAAGAAGGAACGGGAAGCGGATGCCCGATGTACACCGACTCCGTGCGCGTGCACTACCGCGGACGTCTCGTACCGTCGACGTCGTATGAAGAGGGATATGTGTTCGAACAGACATATTCGGGAGAGTTCAATCCTAAAACATGCACACCTGTAAACCAATACGTGGCATCAATGATTGACGGTTATGTAACGGCACTACAGCAAATGCACATCGGCGACAGATGGCTCGTGTACGTACCTTATCAGCTTGCCTATGGAGAATCCGAGCATATGGGTATTCCCGCATACAGCACGCTGATATTCGACATTTCGCTCGTTGCGTATTATCGCCCCGGCGCGAAACCGAATAAGGTACGGGCAAAGAAAGGAATGTGGATAGAAGAATAAAGATTGCATAAAACGTATCCGGCGGTCATGGTATAAACTATATCATGACCGTCTTTTATTTATATATGTATGCCGTAAACAGACTATATCACACGTCTTGATTGTTGATATACATCAAATAAGCACCATAAACACGCAAGATTTTCACTCGAAAGCATTGCTGTGTGCGTACACAACAGTATCTTTGCATCATCAAAAGTAAAAGATATAGGTATTAAGAGTTCAAGGTTTAGCTTTAAGGTAGACACAAAAGATTGACAATAAGGGATAACAACATGCCGTGAGGCATCGCGAATATTTATACATAAGGTTAAGTTTCAGGTAAAGAGATTATTTAGGACAACAGTTGAAAACCTGTTTGCTGAACATTCAGCAACAGGCTTGCGGAGGGCGGGAGACGGACAACGCGAACGCGCCGCAATGTTTCTCGGAATTATTTTAGAGTAGAATTGATAAAAGACAGACGGATTTCCGGAATGGGGATAACCGTCTGTTTTTGTGTCGGTACATTTGGCTATTAATCATAAAAGCATTAATTTCGCATCATGTTTTCAAGCAAGAAAGACAACGCACTGCTTGCGATGATACGCACGGGGCAGACTATGACAGGCAGACAGAAGCTCAGTCTGATTGTACAACTCAGTATCCCGTCCATTCTCGCACAGCTTTCGTCCACGCTGATGTTCTACATAGACGCCTCAATGGTAGGTTCGCTGGGAGCACAGGCATCGGCGGCAATAGGACTTGTAGAGTCTACCACGTGGCTCTTCGGCGGACTCACGTCGGCGGCAGCCATGGGCTTCTCCGTACAGGCGGCACACTTCATCGGGGCAAACGACTTCGTCAAGGCGCGCCAGGTGTTCCGCCAGGGACTCATGGCAACGGCGGTGTTCACCGCCATACTCACCTCCATTTGTCTCCTGATAGCCCGTCCGCTGCCTATATGGCTGGGCGGAGGCGAAGACATCGTGGGCGAGGCATCGCTCTATTTTGCCGTGTACGCAGTGTCGTTGCCCGTATATCAGATAGGCATGCTTGCCTCGAGCATGCTCAAATGCTCGGGAAACATGCGGGTGCCGAGCATCATGAGCATTATGATGTGTGTGCTCGACGTGGCTTTCAACTTCTTCCTGATATTCCCGTCGCGCACCGTCGCCATCGGCGGAACAGAGATATACATGCCCGGAGCGGGACTTGGCGTGGCGGGAGCTGCCCTCGGCACGGTATCGGCATATCTCATAACCGGAATAATACTGATATGGTTTGCGGTGTACAAGTCGCCCGAATTGTCGCTGAGACGCGAGAAGTGGGTGTTCGCACCAATGTGGGGCTACCTGCGCAATGCGGCGAAGATAAGTCTGCCGATGGCTGCGCAATACGTCATGATGAACGGTGCACAAATCGTTAGCACCATGATTGTGGCTCCGCTCGGCAACTTCGCCATAGCCGCCCACACCTTTGCCATAACGGCGGAAAGCCTGTGCTACATGCCGGGATACGGCATAGGCGAGGCAGCCACGACACTTGTGGGGCAGAGTATCGGAGCCGGACAGCGCGGACTGACGCAGAGCTTTGCACGCATGACGATATTCATGGGCATGGCGGTAATGGCGGTGATGGGACTTGTAATGTATATTTTCGCCCCTGAAATGATAGGCGTTATGACACCTGTAGAGGAAATACGCACGCTGGGAGTAGACGCGCTGCGCATCGAGGCGTTCGCCGAACCGATGTTTGCAGCTGCCATTGTGGGCTACAGCATTTGCCTTGGAGCGGGCGACACGCTCATACCGGCAGGCATGAATCTTGCCAGCATGTGGATGATACGCCTGACACTGGCTGCCGTTCTGGCACCTTCATACGGTCTGCAAGGTGTCTGGATGGCTATGGCAATAGAACTGTCGTTCCGTGGGGCGATATTCCTTTTCCGCATATTCAGCGGAAAATGGATAAAGAAAGTCCATGTAAAATAGCATCTGGTAATATCCTGCGTTCGTTAAAAAGCAAGGAGCCACAAACAAAACAGCATGAGCATAATCAGAATAACATCACTGTCACATCCGGGAACGGAGATATTCAGTATGTTGACGGAGGCACAGCTCCGCAACCGTATAGAGCCGGAGAAAGGCATATTCATAGCAGAAAGTCCCAAAGTGATAAACGTTGCGCTTGATGCCGGATACGAGCCTGTGGCACTTTTGTGCGAGGAAAGGCACATAACGGGTGATGCTGCGGACATTATAAAGCGTTGTGGCGACATCCCGGTATACACCGGCGGAAGAGAGATTTTAAGTTCACTGACAGGATATACGTTGACACGTGGCGTGTTATGTGCCATGAAACGCCCATGTCCGCGCGCTGTTGAAGATGTCTGCAAGAATGCCCGTCGCATCGTAGTGATAGACGGTGTGGTAGACACAACTAACATTGGAGCAATATTCCGTTCGGCAGCTGCTCTTGGCATTGACGCCGTTCTGCTCACTCCGACATCGTGTGACCCGCTGAACCGCCGTGCCATACGCGTATCCATGGGTTCCGTGTTCCTTGTGCCGTGGACGTGGCTTGAAGCACCGATAGCCTCTCTTGGAAATCTTGGCTTCCGCACTGTGGCAATGGCACTGACCGAAAACTCCATACCAATAGACAGTCCTTTATTGTACGAAGAGCCGCGTCTCGCAATCATAATGGGCACGGAAGGCGACGGACTTCCGCACCACACAATTTCCCAAGCCGACTATATAGCCCGCATACCGATGTCTCACAACGTAGACTCTCTTAACGTAGCAGCCGCTGCCGCTGTCGCTTTTTGGCAGCTGCGCATAAAACAAGAGTAATCTTATAAAAACATCAGCGGCTGTCGCTTGTTAAAATACAGATACCCACTTCATCACACCCCCGGAAGCATCCGGACACGGATCGGAGAGATACTCATCGCCGGTCTTCACCGGACAGTTCATAATAAATGTCGCATAACTGTTCACGCAAATATAATACCGCATAGTGTTTCCTTGACAGAAGAGTGTTTACAGACAGACCTGTCCGCGCCGACAGTTCCTTGAAAGACACTCCTTTTATTTCTGTCTCAATAAAGACCCACCGTTGTTTTTCAGGCAGTCGCCCCAACGAAGCGTTCAAACGCGACCATATAAGATTGCGGATAAAATCTTTTTCCTGATCATTCTCATCGCCTGCAAGACATTCTGTCATATCAGCCACATCCTTCTCAAGCATCTGTTCCAGCCGCATTTCGCGGTGTTTCCTGTAGTGGTCAGCTATCCGGTTGCGTGCGGTACGGTACAACCATGCGGAGACATGCGATATATCATTACTCCCACTGCTGACTATCATCTTCAAGAAAACATCCTGCAAAATATCCTGTGCATCATCTGCTGTTTCCACACGGTTCCGTATAAAATTCAGCAACCGTATACGGTAGGTGGTGAATATCCAAGAAAGGTTATTTTTTGCTTTCGACATTATCGTTTGTCTCTAATATGACATCTACCTCACAATCTTTCCAAAATTTCTTGCTTTTTCTTGTCACCTTATTCCAAGGTTTTTCCATACTGCCATCATTCTCAAACCCGTCTTCACAGCCTGCCTCCGACTTATCATCTGTTCCAAACGACACCCCTATATGCCCGGTAATCAGACGAAACAGCACACACAGCCCGGCACATTGCCAGAAATCAATCTCCTCCCATCCTGTAAGTTCGGGAACAATCGCATTCCACAACAGCATTACAAGCCATATCAACATGGCGATAACGGCTGTTCCACAAATAACAGTCACAATACTTCTTACGATAATCTTTTTCATTGCTTTTATCTTATTAATATTCATAAATTCAATATCTCCGACATGACATATGTTTAATGATGTATATCTCATATATGCTATATCAAATCTGTCGGTCGATTGTCCGGTTTTATGAGAAATTGTATTTAACAACCTCCATTCACTTATGCAGACGTATAATCTTGGAATATATTTTATAAAAGTCCCATTATTCGCATACTTTTTCACTTTTTCTGTTGCCACATCTATTTACAAGTTACTCTCTATCAATAAACACTATATAAAAGTACGATTTTATCTATAGATAATGGGATGTGAATGCATAATAATCGCAAACATGTCGCAAACAAGAGATAAAAAGCCCATAGAAAACACATAGCAACCATGAGCCCCATAAACGCAAAAAGCGTGCAGCTCATTGAGCTGCACGCTTTTGCTTATTGTTTATTATTCGTTTCCTTATCGGAATCATTTGACCTCCTCAAAGTCAGCATCCTGAATATCCTCGCCTTGCTTGTTAGCATCCTGTGCCTGCTGACCTCCGGCATTTGCACCGTTGAAGCCTGCGCCTGCACCTGCACCCGGCTGTGCACCCTGTGCGCCTTGGTACATTTGTGCGCTGGCAGCCTGCATAACGTTGTTGAGGTTAGCTGTGGCTGCGTCTATTGCAGCGATGTCACCACTCTTGTGAGCGTCCTTGAGCTGCTGGAGGGCAGACTCGATGGGAGCTTTCTGATCTGCCGGAACCTTGTCGCCGTTGTCCTTCAAGAAGTTCTCCGTGGTGAAGATAAGCGAGTCCGCCTGATTCATCTTGTCTATACGCTCACGCTCTTTCTTGTCGTTCTCGGCGTTCTGCTCGGCCTCTGCCTTCATACGGTCTATCTCTTCCTGGCTCAGACCGGATGATGCCTCGATGCGGATTGCCTGCTCCTTACCTGTAGCCTTGTCCTTGGCAGATACCTTCAGGATACCGTTGGCATCGATATCGAACGTAACCTCAATCTGAGGAACTCCGCGACGTGCCGGTGCTATGCCCGTAAGGTTGAACTGACCGATGCTTTTGTTCTGTGCAGCCATGGGACGTTCGCCCTGTAATACGTGGATTGTAACCTCTGTCTGATTGTCGGCAGCGGTGGAGAACACTTCGCTCTTCTTGCACGGAATGGTGGTGTTGCTCTCGATGAGCTTGGTCATTACGCCGCCCATAGTTTCGATACCGAGTGTAAGAGGTGTCACGTCGAGTAGCACGATGTCGCCTACGCCGCCTTCCTTGTTGAGGATTGCGCCCTGTATGGATGCGCCGACAGCAACAACTTCGTCGGGGTTGACACCCTTAGAAGGCTCCTTGCCGAAGTAGTCCTTAACCAATGCCTGTACGGCAGGTATACGGCTTGAACCTCCCACGAGGATTACCTCGTCTATATCGGCTGTGGAGAGTTTAGCATCACGCATAGCATTCTGGCAAGGAACGAGACATGCCTGAATGAGGTTGTGTGCAAGCTGCTCGAACTTGGCACGTGTAAGAGTTTTTACAAGGTGCTTGGGCACACCGCCTACAGGCATGATATATGGCAGGTTAATCTCTGTCGAAGCAGAGCTTGAAAGTTCTATTTTCGCCTTTTCGGAAGCTTCCTTGAGTCGCTGCATTGCCATCGGGTCTTGTGACAGGTCTGCACCCTCATCGTTCTTGAACTCCTGTATGAGCCAGTCTATTATAACCTGGTCGAAGTCATCGCCGCCCAGGTGAGTGTCACCATTTGTAGAAAGCACCTCGAACACTCCGCCGCCGAACTCGAGGATAGAGATATCGAATGTACCGCCACCGAGGTCGAACACGGCAATCTTCATGTCCTTGTTAGCCTTGTCCACACCGTATGCAAGAGCAGCTGCTGTAGGCTCGTTCACAATACGGCGCACATTGAGACCTGCTATCTGCCCGGCTTCTTTCGTTGCCTGACGCTGAGAGTCGCTGAAGTATGCCGGTACGGTTATCACCGCATCCGTAACTTCCTGTCCGAGATAATCCTCGGCTGTCTTCTTCATCTTCTGGAGAACCATTGCCGATATTTCCTGCGGAGTGTACAAGCGGTCATCAATCTTCACACGCGGGGTGTTGTTGTCGCCTCTTACCACTTCAAACGGCACACGTGCAATCTCTTTCTGTGTCTGGTCGAAAGTCTCGCCCATGAAGCGCTTTATCGAGTAAACGGTCTTACGTGGGTTGGTGATAGCCTGGCGCTTTGCCGGATCGCCCACCTTACGCTCACCGTCGTCAACAAATCCCACAACAGAAGGAGTGGTGCGCTTGCCCTCACTGTTTGTTATCACTACCGGTTCGTTGCCTTCGAATACAGCAACGCACGAGTTTGTAGTTCCTAAGTCGATTCCAATAATCTTTCCCATAATCTTTATTTTTTATTTATTACTATTCTGTTTTATCTACGGACTTGTGTCCACAGAGTATATAACAAAGGATGTGCCAACGCCGGAAGCCGTGCCACAAGCATGACATTTTGACATGACACGTGCCATTTTATCTCATTGAAATCCGCTTCTTGCATACTCTTCAAAGCCCCTTTTTATCATAATCTGCAACAAGCTGAAAATCAAGATGATACCTTTTGGCTTCTAAAAGGTGGCATTTCGGGTCCTGATATGCCGCCTTTCGGAAGCCAAGAGGTGCCCTTTTGGAATGTAAAAGGGCACCTCTTGGAAAACTGTTCATATCAGTGGCGGCATCAATGTACCGCCGCCCGGTTCTTTATTGCCACATGGCATAGCACGTGCCGCAGTTCACCGCCATGCGCAGGGTGTATACTCCGGCACCGTCGCGGCTGACATCCATCGAACGTCCGTCCGGAAGATACGCATGTATGGTTCCGTCTTCGTTAAATTTGAAAAGTTCCCTGCTGACGCCGTTTCCTTCGACCGACCACGTATCTGTCTTCTTATCATACCTGAAGTAGCTAATCTTACCATCGGGAGACGTTATCTCATATCCGTCTTCCAGCGTCTTGACGGCATACATCAGTCCGTCCGACCCTTCCACCTGACGTGTCTTTCCGATATCAGCCCTCACCGGATTCTTGCCGCTCCAAAATTCTATTGTATTAAGCACCAACACATCTGCCACACCGCAAACGGCATAGGCAGGAGAAATAAGAATAAAAATCAGTTCGTTAAGAAACTTGTTTCCGGTAGCCTGTTTGTTCCATGTCGCCAGTTTGTTGAACAGTCTGAACGAACCTACACACGATACCAGCATAGAGCCTGACAGCAACAGACAGGCAACAGATGTAAAGCTTTTCTTTTTCATATTTTCCCTTTTCTTTTAAAATTAATAGATGAGCATGTGGCGTAACCCTTCTCCGCCGAGTGCAAATATACAGTCTTTTGGATTTTATAAATGTCAGGGGAAAGTTAAATAAAGCAATCTGCAAGTTAAACATCATTTATCCAAGTAAATGCTAAACATAATTTCACGGTTTAAGGAATAACGATAATAACCCATAGCTTTATGCCTCATAAAGCTATGGGTTATGGGGCGTAAAGCTATGCTTTTTTAATTCTCTTTCTTATGGACATTTATTATTAAAAGCAAATAAACGTATGAACATATTAAACAGGCATTTACATAAAACATATTTATATCCCAAAACAAATAATCAAGTAATAGGTTCAAGATGAAAAAAAGTTACTTTTTAGGATTAGCTATGCTCCTCGGCGTGACGGTTGCGGGGCATGCGCAGGAAACAACAAATTTATCTCCTGAAATTAGTACATGGGAGCAATTGAAGAATGTTAAAGATGTTTTTGATAAAGCTACAGAAGCTGAAACAAAAATATCTTCTATCAATAGACAATTGACTTCTATTAATGCAGAACTTGCGACAACAGAAAAAGAAACGATGTCTGAAACTCCTGTTTATGTAGCTCAGGATGAAAAAAACAATTAAATGATTTCTTTACAGCCTATGATACAGAAAGCAGTGAAGTAATAAGCTTATATTATAAGATTGAAGGATCTGTATTAACTATAAGTACTAAACGAAAAGATGGATATGATGAAGTTACTACTTCTAATATTATGACCACTTGGACAGAAGAAAAAATTAAGTCAGCAGGTGCGACAAGGGGGATTTCAACTGTAAGTGTTCTTTATTTAGACAAGAACAAAGTAGAACAGACCATAAATGAGAGAAGAAGCCCACGTACTTTTGATTATGAAGACATTCTTTACATGGCATTGGATGCGATTGAGAAGATAACGGAAAGTTATTATCCCTCCGAGCCTAATCCTAAATATGTAGAATTGGTAAAAAAGCAAGAGACACTTCTTACTCAATTAGATAATTATAATTCAGCACTTGATGCTATCGGTGAATTGAAAACTATAAGTTTATTAAATAATATAACCATAGAGGAAAGTGGCTTTAAATTTGCTAATTTTGGAAGTGGCTATGTCTTCAATGGAAATGGCTATAAAATAATATACCCCTCTACATCGGCTTCTGAAGTATTATTTAACCAGAATGGAGGTGTTATAACAAACATAGGTGTAGAGAATGGTGCAATTGCTGCTACAAATGTAGGACGTATAGCAACAAGTTTTGAAACAACAAATAAGAGTTCATACAATATTTATGATTCAAATGGCACACGTACGACAAACGTATTGAATCAAGAATTAGGTTATAGCCTTCGCAGTGCTTTTGGTCTTTCAATAAATGAAGACGGAACTTTTGGAACTCTTGATAAGAAAACTCCAGAAAACATAGTATATAAAGCACAATATACTGATGCCAAGTCTAAAGTACAGACAAATTTCTATACAAATGTAGTAAACGGTAATTTATCTTATAATCCGGTAAAAGTCAAGAAAAATACTTTTGTATATGTGCAGGATACAGACATTGAAGCTACAGCATTCACTAACGGAAAAAATATTGTCGTAAATGGTAAATGTGCAAATGCTGTTCTTGAAGATGCAACATCTGAAGCAGATGATGATGCTCTGTTCATTCCAACAGGATTTACAGCTGTAAAACTTTCTTATGACCGTGCTTTCTCTGCAACAGATATGGCAACTGTTTGTCTGCCTTTCTCTTTGACTGCAACAGAGTACAATGCCCTTGGAATTGAAAAGATAATGCAGTTTAATGATGTTGACGTTAACACAAATACATATTGGTTTATGTATCAAAGCGGAACAATGGCGGCAAATGAGCCTTATGTACTGAAATTTAATGGTAATAAACCTTCTGCAACAGACGGAAAAGTATTTGCATCTCTTGAAAATAAGGAAATATCTGCAACCGGTAGCAAAGATCTTTATGCCGTAACTCCTTCGAAGCAGGGTGCAGGTGCAGAATTCCTCGGACTTTATGCAGCGACAAATGCCAGTGTATTAGCTCCTGTAAGTCAATACAAACTGTACGGCTTTTCTGGTGGTGTATTCCGTCCTATGGCTACAGATACTAACTGTAAGGCTTTTAGAACTTATGTAAGAGCAGCAATAACAGGCAACCCTGCACAGTCAAAAGAATTCCGTATCGGTTTGTTGGATGAGAATGGTAATGTAGTGGAAGGTGGCAACACAACAGGTCTTGATACAGTAACAGGTGCGGATACAAATAGCTTTAATGTTAAGGGTGGTAATAACACAATAAACATTACGGCAGATAAGTCACAGAAAGTGAATATCTATACTGTAGGCGGTAGCCTTGTAAAGACCGCAACTGTTGAGGCTGGTTCAACTTCAATTCCTGTAGCATCCGGAATGTATATCGTGAATGGCAAGAAAGTAGTTGTTAAATAATAAAGTAAGATCTATCTATTATGAACAAGAAAGAATATATAAAACCGACAATAAACGTTGTTGAAGTTAAGATAGAGTCTCCATTTATGGATTTCTCACAGACAGATCCGAACAGACCGGGGCAGGCAGGTGGTAATCCGGACATTCAAGAACCTGGTCATGAACTTGAAGGAAAAGAAGACAATAGCGGCAGTATTTGGGACAGTGAGTGGTAATCATCCACAGTTATTCATAGAATAAAATAATTCCGGCATCCTTGCTTATAGCATGGGTGCCGGAACTCTTTATATGTGCATCTTGTCAGTTTTATGGAATAAAATGCTTAATTTTGTAAGCATGATAAATAATGTACTTTACAGACACGGGATAACAACAGTTGTTTTCGGACTCGCATTCATATTTTCTTTCATCAGAGTAGAGGCACAGGAAATAAAAGCGGTGGAAGATTATGAAGAGGCGGATACGCTTGTCGAAGATACTACGAAGTATATAGAAGAGAAACATGAACTGCCATGGCCGCAGAACATACGGGCACGTATCGACAAATTGATGGAAAGCAGCATATTCACTACGTCGACTGTAGGAATGGAGATTTATGACCTGACAGCCGACTCTACGATATATACTTATAATGAACGCCAGCTCATGCGACCGGCAAGCACTCTGAAGATGATTGTAGCCGTGACAGCCCTTGACCGCCTTGGCAGTTCATATAAGTATACAACATCATTACATTATAAAGGCGATATAGACAGTACTACACTCACCGGAGATGTTTATTGCAAAGGTGGTTTCGATCCGGCTTTCAACAACTCGGACATGGATATGTTTGTCGAAGCCGTGAAGCAACTTGGTATCGACACTATAAGGGGTGACATCTATGCGGATGTAACGATGAAAGACAAAGACCGTCTTGGCGAGGGCTGGTGCTGGGACGATGACAATCCCGTGCTCTCCCCGTTGCTTATAAACAGGAAAGACGAGTTTGTGCAATATTTTAAGGCAAGACTTGAAAAGGCAGGTATATACATAGACGGTGAAATGAAAGAAGATCATACGCCATACGGAACACATGAGATATGCCGTAAGGAAAGGCTGTTATGCGATATTATGAAACGTATGATGAAAAGGAGCGACAACCTTTATGCAGAGTCCATGTTCTATCAACTGGCAGCAGATGCAAGCACTTCACGCGTAACTTCTGCCCGACATGGCAGACAGGCTGTAAACCGTCTCATTACGAAATTCGGATTAAAACCTTCGCATTATTATATCGCAGACGGCAGCGGACTATCACTATACAACTACGTCTCGCCACACCTGGAAATTCAATTCCTGCGCCATGCTTATGCAAATAAAAGCATATATGAAAATCTTCTGCCTACCATGCCCATAGCCGGAGTGGACGGCACTCTTTCCAAGCGCATGCGCCGTGGATATGCACATGAGAATGTAAAAGCGAAGACGGGCACCGTGACAGGTGTAAGCGCACTGGCGGGATACTGCACCGCAGCCAACGGGCACGTTCTGTGTTTCTCCATAATAAACATGGGCATAAGGCATTCTTCGTCCGGACGGAACTTTCAGGACCGTGTCTGCGAAGCTCTTTGCCGCCCGTAGTATCTTTATCTTGTTACTACACATTACAATCAACTGCCACAAATTTAATATTACAGGACATAACCTAAATACGAACTAATTGATAAAAACTTTGTTATGCCTGTTATCTGTCCGAGAATGTCGTGTTTAAAAAGTAGTATAGTATAAAAAGAGTTCCGGCATCCACGCTATATAAGCGCAGATGCCGGAACTCTTGTTTATGCTTTTATAAATATATATTTACCATTCGTCACCCCAGATTTCACCACTGTTGTTGTTCTCTTTCGTTTCGAAGCCACCTTCCCATTCATCCTTTGTATCAGGATTTCCACCTTCATAACCGTCTTTGTTCTGTGACATCTGCATTAATGTTGACTCAAGGTCAATCTTTACGACAGCCACTTCCGGTTTAATATATTTTTTCTTATTCATGATATGTCTTTAATACTAAATTATTATTTAACAACAACTTTCTTTCCGTTTACGATGTACACTCCAACTCCTACAGGTATAGTCTCTGTTCCAGCCTCGACATTAGATGCCTTTACAAGACTACCTCCTACAGTGTAAATGCTAACTTTCTGTGCCTTGCCTGTTGTAACGATGATAGCACCGTTGCCACCCTTCACGCTGAATGTGTTAGCGTCTGCCACAACTGTGTTGACACCTGTTGTGCCGCCATTGTTTACTACATTGCCCATTTCGTCAAGCTCACCGATTGTAAAGCTAGCCTCTGGTGCGAGACTGTTTGCCTCAGGAGTCTTCACGTAAGTTCTGAATGCCTGGCACTTAACAGACTCTGATATTTTCATCGGACGGAAAACGCCATCTCCGAAACCGTACAGTTTATAGCCTCCACGAGCCAACATGCTTGCGTTTGTAGATACAAATACTCCAAGGAACTCAGCACCTGTACCCGGTCTTGAAGGAGCTACCTCATAGCGGTCGATACTGCCTGTTGCAGCGACATTTATATCTGTAAGTGCCTGGAATACTTTTCCACCGTTGGGAATATTCTCTCCGTTGTTCTTAAATTTCAGAACATAAGGTTCATTAGCCCTCATGGATCCTTCCTGATACTGGAACCAATATGTGTTTGTTGCTGTCTCTACATTGCTGAACTGCATTATCTTTTCCAGACCCATTGACTCGAAGTTGCTTGAAGGAACTTCAAAAGGCAGACAAACTGTAGCAAGAGCCTTGGCACCAAATGTACGCTCGTATGTCAGTTCTTTAGCGGTGAACGCATACGGAATGTATACCCAGCCGTCATCACCCTCAGCAGCATCGTCAACAAACACCGCATTACGGCAAATGCCATTCACAACGATGTTGTTTCCTGTGGTAAATGCTTCAGCCTCTATGTCTGTATCCTGTACATAAACAAAAGCGTTCTTTTTGTTTGCAGCAGGATTGTAAGACAAATCTCCTCCATTTACGTTTGCATAAAATGTCGATGCTGTCTTTGTATTTGCCTTTGTCCACTCTACCTTGTACACAATGTTATTGTCTGCTTTCTTATCAAGTGTTCCGAATGTTCCATCAGAATTGATTGTAAGTCCAAAATAGTTGCGAACTCTATATCCTAACTCTCCACTTATCGGAGCTGTTGAGTGTGTACCTGCCGCATCATACAAATCATAAGTCCTCTGGTCTGTTGTCTCAAAGCCAATCTTTATGCTGTTGTTATTTGTTCTGGCTATTTTGCCGTTCACAACACCAATGTTACTGATGTAGCCTCTGTTGCTGCCAACCAGATTTCCACTTGCACCTGCAGGATAAGTTATGACATTACCATTACCGGTTATTTCATAGTCATTTCCCCAGTCACCCAATGTAAAGGATGCGTCTGTAACAGTGATGTTATTTGTAATGGAAAGATTCTTATAGTTGTTTACTTCATTTATCGAAGCATTGATTTTCTCTATTTCGCTTTCTTGTTCTGCAATCTTAGTGTTTGCCGCTGTAATTTTTTCATTTGCTGCTGTCACTTTACCCTGAGCAGTAGTAACAGTTCCTTCCGCAGTAGTAACAGCCGCAGAAGCTGTTTCGTATGCAGTCTGTGCGTCATTAACTGTTTTTTGTGCACTATTGACCACCGTTGTTGCATCTTTTAAATCCAAATTGGCATTATCAAATTCAGTTTGCTTTTCATTAACGACATCCTGTTGGGTATCAACTTTTTCTTGTGCAACTGCAACATCGGCATCATTTACTGTTTTTACTGTTTTTTCTGTACCTTCAAAAGAACCTATAACCCCAAAAAATGCACCTAACAGAGCATCTGCTGTACTTGATGCTGCGATACTTGCCGTTTTACTTTCGCTTTTTTCCGTTGGATCTGAACCTTCTTTGTAATTATACCAATAGCTTACAGATGTTACTGTTTTCCCTGAAATAGCATTTCCTAATACTGTTAAATAGTCTTGAGAAGTAACTGGATTAAAACCAGACCTACTTGATACGCTAAAAGAAAATCTACCTAATATACTAACACTATAATAAATAGTCTTAACTTCAGATCCATTTTCTATTGCTTCAAGAAAATCAATGTACTTTTGTTTTTCTTCAAGACCGAATAATACCTTTGTATCTGTTCCGTTTGTTTTAATCTCGTTAAGTTGTTCTGTTAATTGTTCCAGTTTTGCTTTTGCATTATCAAGATTAGTCTTTGCTGCATCATACTTTCTTTGTACAGAATTCTTATTCATTTCAGCTGTAGCCAAAGTGTTTTTTGCTGTACTAAGAGCAGTACTTGCCGAAGACTGCTCACTTTTTGCCGCAGCAAGATCTGTCTTCGCTGTATTAAGTTCGTTGTTTGCTGCAGTAAGTTCACCATTTGCTGCCTCCAACTCTTTCTTAGCAGCATTAAGCGCTTCGTTTGCTGTAGCCAATTTACTATTTGCCTCACGAGCATTGGCAAAAGTATCGCCAACTTTTTTTAAGTCTTCAAATGTTGCAATTTGCACCTGCGCATGCCCCGCAACCGTCACGCCGAGGAGCATAGCCAATCCTAAAAAGTAACTTTTTTTCATCTTGAACCTATTACTTGATTATTTGATTAATCATTAATATATTACTTATTTATTACTTAAAAACCGGGTGCAAAATTACATATTATGTTCTTATTAGCTTAATATCAAATAGTTAAAAATAGCTAACAAGATGTAAATATACACTTTATTCACTCCCCTGTAAATGTCAGTTAAGGTAATAAATATCCCTAATCAAATAAACAAGAAAGCCGATGGACACAACGTTTCACAACGGTGTGAAGTACATACGACGGTCTTTTTCAACAAGGGAGACGGTTTTTCAGATTTTCGGATAACGCTGATATATTTTTAATCCAAACTCGGGAATCATGGCATATATACGGTTCATTATATCCGCAAGTTGGTGTTCGTATGGTATCCACTCCTTTTCGGTCAGGAAGAAGTAGAACTCTACGGGCAGTCCGGTTGTGGTCGGTTCAAGTTGTCGCACCATAAATTGCATGGAGGTGTTGACTTCCGGTTGCATGGAAAGGAACTTCTCCATGTATCGGCAACAAAGAGTCATGTTCACATGTTCGCCTTTCAGCTCCTCTTCGGTGAAGAAACCGTGTTTTATAAGGTTACCTTTAAGATTCTCGTCCGCCACCTTTATAGTGTGTATATTATAATATAAGGTACGCGTGACGCGCCTTCCGGCACTTTGCTGCATGCCAACCCAGTTTTGGAACGAGCCGTTGACAAGTGTCTGCGGGCTGACGGTGACAATGGTGTTGTCGAAGTTACGTATCTTGACCGTTGTCAACGTCATTTCCTCCACGGTGCCGTTGGCACTGGTAGAGGGCACCGTTATCCAGTCGCCCTTGTGCAACATGTCGTTGCTTGTGAGACGTATTCCCGCCACAAGTCCCTCTATGGTGTCCTTGAACACAAGCATCAGAATGGCTGAGGTGGCGCCCAGTCCGGCAAAAAGTCTTAACGGACTTTTGTCTATAAGTATGGCGACAACTATTATCACGGCTACAAACACCAGTACAATCTTGAAGACGCCGCAGAACGAACGCAGGTATTGCTGCATGGAAACGTATTTCTCGCTTTCAATATCCTTTATCGAGTCTACAAGCACTATCATTGTGCGAACGGACATTACGGTGATGTATATCGCCGTGGCACGTTTCAGAAACTCATTCAGGAACAGGCTTTCACTGAACACGAGGGGCAGCAGCTGCCATATAACTATTGCCGGAACAATCCGGCATGCAGATGCCAATACCGTACGGTTGAACACCTTGTCGTCCCATTTCACGTCCGTATGGGCTGTCAAACGCAGCACCATAGGCATGAGCACCCTGCGGCATATATACCCTGCCAACCACGACAACGCCGACACGATGATCACCATAAGCACGTATGAGGCGATGTTTGCCGTGGTGCCCGACACTCCGATAAGTTCGAAAATACTGTCTGCAAATGTTCTGATTTCTTCCATATTATTATTTTTACAGGCTGACATGACCGATAACAATACACGTCCCGTCCCTTTATTTCATGTTATTACAAAAGCCCATAAGGGCATGTCACTTCCCTGCCTTGAGTCTTTCCATATCTCCACGCGACTTTGACTTTGTGACAAGCCATACTCCTCCGAACACCAGCAGCACGGCAAGTCCCTGACTGAGTTTGAACACGCCGATGCCGGTAAGTATGCTTACCGTTACCGACACAAGAGGTTGCACGTAGTTGTAGATGCTCACCACCGTAGGACGCAGTGTGTGCTGTCCCACCATCATGAGTATATAGCTTATGTATGTGCCGAAAAACACCACAAAGCCGGTTTCAAGCCAAGTCTTCACCGGTACGGCGGCAAAGTCGATAGCTGCCACATTCCCCCATGAAAACGGAAGTATGAGCAGCGTTGCATAGGTAAACATCCACTTGTTGACGGTGAACACCGAGTAACGCTTTATAAGACCGCTGAAGAGCGACAGATACAGGGCAAACGACAGCTGGGCACCCATGCACAGCAGGTCGCCGCGTATGTCACCCACCTTGGCATTTGCCGATGCCGCACTGGTAACAATCAGTATTATGGCGCCGCAGCATCCCATAGCCACACCTCCAGCTTTCTTTCCCGTGATAGGCTCTTTCAGTATGAGAGCCGCCAATATCATTGCGAATATGGGCATGGACGTTGTCACGATGCTGGCATTTATCGGCGACGTGATGCTTAGTCCTATCGTGTAGCAACACTGGTTTGTGACAAGTCCCAAGACGGCAGCCCCTACAAACAACAGGAGGTCTTTTGCCGGCACATGTTCCTTTTTCGTAAACAGTGATGTTATCCAAAACAGCACGGCACCACCTGTCACGCGGAATGTCACCATGTCTATTCCGGTCAGTCCGTGTGTCATGGCGTCCTTGCCAAGCGGAGCCATAAGTCCCCAAAAGGCGCAGGCGCAGAACAGGCAGATGTGGGCTATGAGGGGTTTGTTGTCTTTTATCATACTATCTTGTTTAATTAAGAATTAAGATGTAAGAATTAAGAGATAAGAGGTAAGAATTAGGAATTTGATGGCATGTCTTTTGGCAATATATCAACCAACAAGCCGTAAGTTATAGCCCCTATAGACTAAATAAGACCTATAAGACTTATATGGCTTATACGTTTTTGGGAGAACCTCACCGGCAAATTCTTAATTCTTACCTCTTAATTCTTAATTCTCATCGTACGCATGATGTGCATAATCGGTGGTGAAATGCAGTCCGCGGCACTCCTTGCGCTCTATTGCCTGACGCGTGATGAGGTATCCCACGTTTATTACGTTGCGCAACTCGCAGATGTCGCGGTTTGCCTTTACGCGCTTGAAAAGCGCTTCTGTCTCCTCGTAAAGCAGATCAAGGCGGTCCCAGGCGCGCTTCAGACGCAGGTCGCTGCGCACAATGCCCACGTAGTTGCTCATTATCTGCCCAACTTCTTTCAGACTTTGTGTGATGAGAACCTGCTCCTCGTTGGTCATCGTGCCCTCATCGTTCCACTCGGGCACCGCCGTGTTGAAGTCGTATTCGTCCACATGCGCCATACTGTGCCTTGCCGCCGTGTCGGCATATACAACAGCCTCTATGAGCGAGTTGCTTGCCAGACGATTGCCGCCATGCAGTCCCGTGCACGAGCACTCGCCTATGGCATACAGCCGCTTTATGCTCGAACATCCGTCAAGGTCCACCTTTATGCCGCCGCACATGTAGTGGGCCGCCGGTCGCACGGGTATGTATTCCTTTGTTATGTCGATGCCTATGGAGAGACACTTCTGGTATATGTTAGGGAAATGGTGCTTCGTCTCCTCCGCGTCTTTGTGCGTAACGTCGAGGCAAACATGGTCTATTCCGTGTATCTTCATCTCCTTGTCGATGGCACGCGCAACGATGTCGCGCGGCGCGAGAGACAAGCGTTCGTCGTATTTCTCCATGAACGTCTCGCCCGTGGGCAGGCGCAATATGCCTCCGTAGCCGCGCATCGCCTCGGTAATGAGATATGCGGGGTGTGTCTCACCGGGATGATAGAGCGCCGTAGGGTGAAACTGTACGAACTCCATGTCCTGCACCGTACCCTTGGCACGATATACCATGGCTTCGCCGTCGCCGGTGGCAATGACCGGATTTGTCGTCGTCTGGTACACGGCACCGCATCCGCCGGTGCACATCAGCGTCACCTTGCTAAGATAGGTGTCCACCTTCTGCGTGTCGGGATTGAGCACGTATGCCCCGTAGCATTCTATGTCGGGAGTACGGCGCGTCACCGTTATGCCCAGATGATGCTGCGTTATAATCTCCACGGCAAAGTGGTTTTCCTTTATCTCTATATCGGGATTGCTGCGCACGGCGTGCATCAGTCCGCGCTGTATCTCGGCTCCGGTATCGTCGGCATGGTGCAATATGCGGAACTCAGAGTGCCCGCCTTCACGGTGCAGGTCGAACGAACCGTCGGCCTTACGGTCGAAGTTCACTCCCCACTCCACCAGTTCGGCTATCTGTCCGGGAGCGTTTCTCACCACCTGTTCCACTGCACGGCGGTCGCTTATGTAGTCGCCGGCAATCATCGTGTCTTCGATGTGCTTGTCGAAATTGTCGATTTTTGTGTTTGTCACCGAGGCAACGCCTCCCTGTGCAAAATATGTGTTGGCCTCATCGAGCGTGGTCTTGCATATTATACACACCTTACCTTTATGCGCTCTTGCAATTTTCAGGGCGTAACTCATACCGGCAACTCCTGCGCCGATAATCAGAAAGTCGTATTTAAATACCATAAAAACGCGTTGTTTTACGGCTGCAAAAGTACTAAAAGGAATGAAGAATGAAGAATGAAGAATAAAGATTTTTCATCGTTTTTCCATATTTGGGCATATCTCCTGTGGTTCCTCCGTTTCCAAGAGGTGGTCTTTTGCCTTCCAAAAGGGCACCTTTAGCATTGTAAAAGGTGCCCTTTTGGAGCCTGAAATGCCACCTTTTGGAACGTAAAAGATATCATCCTGATTGCCAGATAGTTATCAGGCTGTGTCTTGGGGAGTGTTTTTATACCTGCCAACGGTACTGCAACGCATCCGAAAATGCGGTATCAAGGGTGCCGGACAGCTCTCCGCGCCCGACTTGAAACTAAAAGAATTCTTCCTGATATATCTTCACCGTTCATTCGGAAAAAAACACTATCTTTGCATAAGACAACCTGCGCCTCAGCAATTACAAACAGGTTTGATTGCGTTCGGCTTGCATTGTCTTTGCATAAAACAAGCTGCGCCTCAGCAATTGCAAACAGGTTTGATTGCGTTCGGCTTGCATTGTCTTTACATAAAACAAGCTGCGCCTCAGCAATTACAAACAAGTTTGATTGCGTTCGGCTTGCATTGTTTTTGCATTAACATAATAATTGTGCATCATGAAATACGCGGAATACATTGAGCAGATAGAGATTGAATCGCTGTGGAGCGGCAGACGGCACGTCGTTTGGAACCTCGACAGGCGGGTGAACATACTCAGCGGTGTGAACGGTGCCGGCAAGAGCACCATTATAAACAAGGTGGTGAAAGGACTGGCTGCCGGAGGCGAGTTTCCGAGCCACATGCTCAAAGGGGTGCATCTGAGGGTGTTCCCCGATGATGCCAGGTGGATACGCTACGACGTGATACGCTCGTTCGACCGCCCCGTGATGAACTCGGAAATGCTGAACAAGCTGGACATCAGTCTTGCAACAGAACTGGACTGGCAGTTGTTCAACCTGCAACGCAAATATCTTGACTATCAGGTGAACATCGGCAACCGCATAATCGCTGCATTGCAGAGCGGAACTCCCGATGCCGCGGAGAAGGCACAAAGGCTGTCAATGCCCAAACAGACGTTTCAAAACATGATAGACGACCTGTTTTCTGAAACGGGAAAGACAATAATACGCACTGAAAACGAGATACGTTTCGAACAGATGGGCGAACGGCTCTTCCCGCAACAGTTGTCGAGCGGCGAGAAACAGATGCTCATAATACTGCTCACCGTGCTCGTGCAAGACAACGAACCGCATGTGCTGTTTCTCGATGAGCCGGAAGTGAGCCTGCACATCGACTGGCAGGGAAGGCTCATCGAGCTTATCCTGCAGCTGAACCCCAACGTGCAGATAATACTTGCCACGCACTCGCCTGCCGTAATAATGAAAGGCTGGGCAGACAACACGACGGAAGTGAGCGACATTCTGATGTAGCGGAAACGCACAGATAAAAAACAAGAAAGAGAGTGACTCATGGCTAAACGTCTTACGGAAAACATCTCGTCTGCATATTTTGAGGCTGCCAACAGGCTCAGGGCAAAGAGTGCGCGGCGGCGCATCGTGGCATACGTGGAGAGTTACGACGATGTTTTCTTCTGGCGCACGGCATTAAGCCGCCATGAGGACGAGACACGATATTTCGAGGTAATGCTTCCCTCGCGTGCCAAACTGGAACGTGGAAAGAAGTCGGCACTGATGAGCCTCATACCCGACAAGGTGGGGAGAAGCATGATTGCATGTGTCGATGCCGACTATGATTACATCATGCAGGGCGCCACACCTACGTCACGCCAGATACTCGACAGTCCCTACGTGCTGCACACATACGCATACGCCATAGAGAACTACCAGTGTTATGCGCCGTCTCTGCACGACACATGCGTAATGGTTACACTCAACGATCATGCCGTTTTCGATTTTAAAGAGTTCATGCGCTTGTACAGCGAAGCCGTATTTCCTCTCTTCGTATGGTCGGTATGGCACTACAGGCGCGGCATATACAAAGATTTCACAATAACCGACTTCAACAAGATTATTGACATCGGAGGTTTCAACCTGAATGCTCCGCAGGTGGCAATAGACAATGTAAGGAATAAGGTAAGGAAGAAAATAAATCTGTTGCAGCGCCATTTCCCTCACGCCAAAGAGTCGTATCTCGCCTTGAAACGCGAACTGATAAAGCTGGGAGTTACCCCGCAGACAACTTATATGTACATTCACGGGCACCACCTGTTCAACAAAATCGTGCAGCCCGTTGTTACAAAAGTATGCAGCAGGCTTATACAGGAGCGAGAGAACGAGATACGCAGACAGGCAAAGCACGGCACACAGATGCGAAACGAGCTGTCATGCTACAGCAACAGCATGCAGAACATCGAACAGATGATGAAAAGAAACACCGGATATATGGTTTCCGAGCAGTTCATACGCCTGCAAAACGACATCAAAAGATTTCTTGAAATGGAGCGGAAAGCATCGGAAAAAGACAATGGCAATGGGAAGATTGAATAAGGAGATAAAGGGAGATAGAAGAAGATATGTGGCTTACACCACGGGAGATAAAGGACAATAGAATAAGAAGATAAAAGGAGATAGAAGAAGATAAGGGGAAGATAAAGGACAAATGCCTTGTTGCTTGTTTCAAGACATTTGTCCTCTATCTCCTGTGGCGTAAGCCACATATCTTCTTCTATCTCCCTTTATATTCTTTAATCTGTTCCTTAAAAAGTCACATCGGCAAGTATCGCGTCCGTCGCCCCCGACTTTCCTTCTACATAGGAGCCAGCCTCCCGGCTGCACTTCTCAAGATATGGCGCATCTGACATAAGGCGTTCCATCACGCCGCAGAAATCATCATAACTGCCAATCTCTATGCCGCCACCCGATGCCAGCAGTTCCTGCGCCTCCTGAAAACGGCGGTTGTTAGGTCCGAAGATAACCGGAACGCCCCACACGGCAGCCTCGAGAACATTGTGTATACCGACACCGAAACCGCCTCCGACATACGATATCTCACCATAACGGTATATGCTGGACAGCAATCCGAAGCAGTCTATTATCAGACAGTCGGCATCGCGCGCCTCCTCGGGCGTGGTCTGCGTGTAACGTACAGCCTTTCTTTCAAGTCCGGAAAGTATCTGCATGAGATGATCCTCGCCTATAACGTGGGGAGCGATGATAAGTTTCCAGTCCTTATGGGTATTGAAGAAGCGTATGAAAATATCCTCGTCGGGCTGCCAGCTGCTGCCTGCCACAAACACCTTATGCCCCTGCTTGAACGCATCCACTATCGGCAGTTCCTTTGCCTGCGCCTTGATAGCCAGCACGCGGTCAAATCTGGTGTCGCCGGTAACCGCCACATCGGTTATTCCAAGCGTGGCAAGAAGAGTCCGACTTGTCTCGTTTTGTACAAAAAACTTGGTGAAGCACTTCAACACACGTCTGTAATGATGACCGTACCAACGGAAGAATATCTGATTAGGACGGAAGATACTGCTCACGCTATACGTAGGAATGCCACGCTTGCTGAGCAATTCGAGATAGTTCCACCAAAACTCATACTTTATGAAAAATGCCATACAAGGTTGTACAAGCTTCAAGAAACGGCGTGCATTGAGTGGAGTGTCGAGCGGCAAATAGCATATTATGTCTGCCCTATCATAGTTTTTCCGCACCTCATACCCCGAGGGTGAGAAGAACGTAAGCAATATCTTCTTCTCCGGATGCTCACGGCGCAGACGCTCCATTATCGGTCTTCCCTGCTCAAACTCGCCAAGAGAAGCAGCGTGAAACCACACATACTGTGCTCCCGAATCCACCTTTTCTTCAAGCACCCTGAATGCCTCGTGTCCGCCACGCCACATCTTTTTTATCTTCTTATCGAACAGACTGGCAACGGCTACACCTAATACATAGAGATAAATAACCAGATTATACACGGCAAAAGTATTAGAGTTGGTTAATTGGAAAAAATATTCGGTGCGGGAAGAAGACGCCTTCAGCCCACACCTTTATATAATATAATTACTTAAGGACATCTATTGCCGCATGCAGACGGCGCAGTGTCTCATCCTTGCCGAGGAACGCCGAAATGTCGAACATGCCCGGTCCCTTGCCTATTCCGACAAGTGCAAGACGGAAAGCGTTCATAACATCGCCAAGCTTATAGCCCTTTTCTTCCACCCATGCAAAGACTTTTGCCTCCTGATTTTCTATAGAGAAATCATCGAGAGAACCAAGGAGGTCTGCCAACTCGCCCATGACAACAGCCGAATTGTCTTTCCAACGCTTGCGCACAGTCTTCTCATCATACTCCGTCGGAGGAATAAAGAAGAATGAACAAAGCTCCCACAAGTCATGTACAAAGTCAACTCTGTCCTTCATCATTGCCACCACCTGTGTCACACGCTCAAGCGTTTCATCCACGCCGTTGCCTGCAACGATCGGCGCAAAAAGGCTCGCTATCTCTTCATTGGACTTGCGGAGGATATACTCGTGGTTGAACCATATACCTTTCTTATAGTCAAACCGCGCTCCCGCCTTGCTGCATTTGGCAATGTCAAACTGCTCTACAAGCTCGTCTATAGTGAACAGTTCCTGCTCCGTACCCGGATTCCAACCCAACAAAGCAAGGAAGTTTATGACCGCCTCGGGGAAATATCCGCTTTCACGGAAGCCGCTGCTCACCTCGCCCGTCTTAGGGTCGTGCCACTCAAGAGGGAACACCGGAAAACCAAGACGATCGCCGTCGCGCTTCGATAGCTTGCCTTTGCCGTCCGGTTTGAGCAGAAGCGGCAGGTGAGCAAACGACGGCATGGTGTCCGCCCAACCGAAAGCACGATACAGAAGGACGTGCAACGGAGCACTGGGAAGCCACTCCTCACCTCTGATGACATGCGAGATCTCCATCAGGTGGTCGTCTACGATGTTCGCAAGATGATACGTCGGCAACTCGTCGGCACTCTTATACAGCACCTTGTCGTCAAGAATGTCACTCTTGATGACAACCTCGCCGCGAATCATATCATGTATATGTATGTCTTCGCCCGGCTCGACCTTAAACCTGACAACGTACTGCACGCCGTCGGCAACAAGGCTATCCACCTCTTCTTTAGAAAGGGTGAGCGAGTTGCGCATCATCATACGCGTATGGGCATCATACTGAAAATTCTTTATCTCGGCACGTTTGGCATCAAGTTCCACCGGCGTGTCGAAAGCAATATATGCCTTTCCGTCAGCCAGGAGCCTGTCCACATATTCTTTATATATGGCACGCCGTTCACTCTGACGATACGGTCCGAAAGAACCGCCGAAGCTAACGCCCTCGTCGAAGTTTATACCTAACCACTTGAAAGATTCTATTATATACTCTTCCGCTCCCGGCACGAAACGGCTTGAGTCCGTGTCTTCAATTCGAAAAACCATCTCTCCGCCATGTTGACGGGCAAAAAGATAGTTATACAAAGCAGTTCTCACACCGCCAATGTGCAATGCTCCCGTAGGACTTGGAGCAAAACGCACCCTTACTTTTCTGTCTGCCATTATATTAATGAAGATAAAATTTTGTGCAAATTTAATACATTTTCGGCAATATGGCATATTTTTTTTGTATTTTCGCAAAGTTAAACCCTGTAACGCCGTACAAAATGAACAAATTCAACATAACAGACAATCACTACTGGCAAAACGTATTTTCACGCATGGCACTGATTGTCATCTCCGTAGTAATAATGGTATGGTTCATGCCCCGTGCCACGGGGCCTCAATACCGATATGACATAGGCAAGCCATGGATGTACAGTTCGCTGATTGCTAAATTCGACTTTCCGATATACAAGACCGATGAAGCCGTAAAGAAAGAACAGGACAGCATACGGAAGATCTTCGAACCTTATTACAACTACGACACCGAGGTGGAGAAACGGATAACAGCCCGTTTCCTCAACGACTTTAAAGCCGGCATACCGGGACTGCAAGGCAACTACACCGCAATAATAGCCGACCGCCTGCACCGCCTGTACCAGACGGGAATAATGAAGACACAGGATTTCAGTGAGATAGTGAAAGATTCGTCCAACATGGTGCGTGTAGTGAACGGTAAAAACGCAAGCAGCGTACAGATAGGATGCTTCTACTCGATGATAGGAGCCTACGAGAAACTGTTTCAGGACGAGAAACTTGCGCCGCACAAACAGATACTTCAAAGGTGCAATCTCAACGAATATATAGAACCGAACCTGATATACGATAGGGAAAGAAGCGAGACCGAACTGAACGACTTGCTCGGAAGCGTACCCTTGGCAAGCGGTATGGTACTTACAGGACAGAAAATCATAGACCGCGGCGAGATTGTCGATGAATATACGTTCAGGGTGCTAAGCTCTTTTGAACGTGAGACACAGCGCCGCAACTCCACGGTGAACACAATCACGTCTACCATTGTAGGACAGGTTATTTTCGTAACAATCATCATAGTGCTGTTCACACTTTATCTCGGACTTTACCGCAAGGACTATTTTGACAAGCCGAGAAGCATAGCCATGCTGTACGTGCTAATAACCATTTTCCCCATACTTGTATCGCTGATGATAGAAAACAATATCATGAACGTATACGTTCTTCCGTTTGCTATCGTACCTATTTTCATCAGAGTATTCATGGACTCACGTACAGCTTTCGTGTCACATACGATAATGATACTGCTGTGCGCCGCCGTGGTGAGATATCAGTATGAGTTCATCCTTGTACAGCTTACAGCAGGCATAGTTGCCATATACTCGCTGCGCGAACTGTCACAGCGTGCACAGTTGTTCCGCACGGTATTACTGATAACACTGTCCGGATGTGCCGTCTATTGCGCACTACAACTGATGCAGGACAAGAGTTTTGACGACATGGACAACAGCCTTTATAAATATATAATAGTAAACGGTGTTCTTCTGCTCTTCGCCTATCCGCTGATGCTTGTCATAGAAAAGATGTTCGGTTTTACGTCGAATGTCACACTCATCGAACTTTCAAACACCAGCAAAGACTTGCTGCGGGCACTCAGCGAGGTTGCTCCCGGAACATTTCAACACTCGATAATGGTAAGCAACCTTGCTGCCGAGATAGCCAACAAAATCGGAGCCAAGGCACAACTGGTAAGAACGGGAGCGCTCTATCACGACATAGGGAAAATGAAAGAACCGGCTTTTTTCACCGAAAACCAGGTGGGTGTAAACCCGCTGAACAACTTACCGCGCGAAGAAGCGGCACAGATTGTCATCAGCCACGTCACCGAAGGACTGAAACTTGCCGAGAAATACAACCTGCCGAAGACGATAAAAGATTTCATAACCACGCACCATGGCAACGGAAAGACAAAGTTTTTCTACATATCATATAAGAACGAACATCCGGACGAACCGATAAACGAAGCCCTGTTTACATACCCCGGTTCCAATCCTTTCACACGCGAACAGGCTATACTGATGATGGCAGACACCATAGAAGCCGCCTCGCGCTCCCTGCCGGAGTATACACCGGAAAGCATCAGCGCGCTTGTAAACAAGCTGATAGACCAACAGGTGGCCGAAGGGTTCTTTGAATACTGCCCCATAACATTCCACGACATTGCCATCGCCAAGCAGGTACTCATAGAAAGACTTAAGGCTATATACCATACACGCATCAGTTATCCTGAGTTGAAAAAGAACTGATTTCTCTTGTTATCCACCGTCACAAGGTTGAAAAACTAAAGTAAATAAAGAAGATAGAGGGAGATAAGAGAAGATAAAAGAAGATAAAAGACAAATGCCTTGTTGTTTAATCCAAGACCGTTGTCCTTTATCTTCTGTGGCGCAAACCGCATATCTTCCTCTGCATATTTCTATATTCTTATTATATCGTCTTTTATCTTCCACAGTTTAAACACTATAACTTACCATGGTTTCTTCTAACTTCACGACTTGTCACATCCTCTTAGAATTACATCCGGACTCACATTATTTTATTGCACAAAACATCATAAATGAGCAACAAAAGACATCTTTTGTGTTAATGAATATTAAACATAAAAGTACCTAAATGGAAATATAGAACAATATAAATACCTTTGCGGACAATTTAAATAAGTATTTTTAAAATGAATAAATTAAAATTTGCCATTACGGCACTTATCTTTACAGTGGCAAGCACTTCGTTTGCCGGCGGTCTTCTGACCAACACCAACCAGAACATCATCTTCCTCCGCAACCCGGCACGCGATGCCGCAATAGGCATAGACGGTGTATACAGCAACCCCGCCGGCGTGGCTTTTCTGAGCGAAGGTTTTCATCTTTCGCTTAACATACAGAACGCACGCCAGACGCGCGAGGTGCTTACCGGCTACGGCAACCTGTTTCAGTACAATGTAAACAACCCTGCCACAGCCGAGAACAACTTTGTCCGCAAGTTCAAGGGCAAGGCAAATGCTCCGATAATCCCCTCCATACAGGCTGCATACAACAAAGACAAATGGAGTTTTCAGTTTGGTTTTGCCATCATGGGCGGTGGCGGCAAATGCGAGTTCGACAACGGTCTCGGCTCATTTGAAGGTGTAGTGGCGTCTATTCCGGCACAGCTCATAGCAGGCGGTATCAATAACAGCCTGCAAGCAATGGGCACACAGCTCACCGGAGGATACTCTTTCGACCCGTACATGCGCGGACGCCAATATTACTACGGCTTCACTTTGGGAAGTGCATATAAGATAAACAAGAACCTCTCTGTATACGGAGGCATACGTCTGCTTTATGGTTCCGCCAACTATTTCGGATACGTAAAGAACATTGCTTTTCAGCAAAGCGCGGGCGGAAACCTGTCAATGGTTGCCGCACCGACATTCTTCACCGGTCTGGCAGGGGCGCTGAACCAGCAGGCAGGACAGCTTGAAATGGCAGGACAAGCAGAAATGGCGGCGGCACTGAAGCAAAAGGCAGCCGAGATGACTGGCTATGCTGCCATGACACAGGACATAGAACTGAATTGCGACCAGACGGGTTGGGGTATTGCTCCGATAATAGGCATAGACTATAAAACCGGCAAACTGAACCTTGCAGCCAAATACGAGTTCAAGACACGCATGCGTCTCAAGAACGAGTCGGCAAACAGCGAGAGTGCCAAAGCAATATCCATGCTCGACAAATATGCCAACGGCAAGAAGGTGGCGGAAGACTCTCCCGCACTGCTCACAGTGGGAGCACAATACGAGGTGCTGCCCTCATTGCGTCTTATGGCAGGCTGGCACCACTATTTCGACGTCGATACAAAACAGTATACCAAAGACATGCTGGGTGATACGAACGAATATCTCATTGGCGCGGAGTACGACATAAACAAATATGTACAGGTTAGCGGCGGTATGCAAAAGACCGACTACGACCTTAAGGACAACGGCATTAACGACATAAGTTTCAACGTTAGTTCTTATTCGTTCGGTTTCGGCGTCGGTGTAAACGTTGCAAAGAACGTAAAAGTGAACCTTGCCTATTTCCAGACAAATTACGAAGACTACAACAAAGTCCAGGACATGGGCAGCATGAAAGTGTCCGACAGTTTTACACGCACAAACCGCGTGCTCGGTGTCGGTGTGGACATGACATTCTAAAAAAGATTTTTCAAGATAACATTGAAGACCTTTATTTATCGGGGCTGTGTCTGTTTTGACATTGCCCCGTTTTTTTATAATACGAAGTTAAGGGAAGTCAGAAGAAGTTATGTGGCTTGCGCCACGGAAGATAAAGGACAATACTTGTATATGAAACGACAAAACATACGTCTTTTATCTGCCTTTATACGTTATATAAAATCCACGTTATTATACCATGCTGTAACACATTGATAAACAGAACGATACCTTTTGCATTCCAAAAGGTGGCTTTTTAGACGCCAAGAGATGCTCTTTCAGAGCCTAAAAAGCCACCTCTTAGAACGTTAAAGGTCACATAATGCATTTTAGAGAACAAGGAGATAAGGGAAGATAAAAGAAGATATGCGGCTTGTGCCACAGAAGATAGAAGACAATAGAACAAGGAGACAAGAGGAGATAGGGGAATTTGCTGCACGATAGTTCAATTATTTTAGATTCTATAAGGCTTACAGGTCTTATAAATCCTATAAGCATTATATAGCCTATTGGTTCAATATTGCGCGGCAGTAAATTATTCGTCCTCCCTCTATCTTCTTATTATGCCCTCTCTTAAAGTGGGTCGACGTCACAATAAACCTTAAGCGAGTTATAACGAGTGTCGCTCTCCAACCGTCCGATCTCCGAACGCAGACACCGCCTCACCTTGCCCATGTCTATGGTCTTCTCGAGTTTCAACACAATCTTGCGTATGTTCATTGTCTTCACCTTGGCAACAGCCGGTC
The DNA here is from genome assembly GCF_013166515.1 of Xylanibacter caecicola. Lineage (GTDB taxonomy): Bacteria > Bacteroidota > Bacteroidia > Bacteroidales > Bacteroidaceae > Prevotella > Prevotella caecicola. Next base: position 129,678 of record NZ_JABKKJ010000005.1, read on the forward strand.
TGTCGGGACCGAGCACACGGTTGCCGAGAAGGCTGCGCAACCTGTTGCCAAGCTCATGGGCGGCTGTTGAAACACGGTTTTCGTCACGATGATTGAGGAATATATAGATCACATTATAAAACGGAGGATAGCAAAAGAGAGAACGCTCCTCAAACAAACCGGCATAGAACGCGGACGTGTTGTTGTGTACCACATGACTTATAACGGGCAGTTCCGGACTTTTGGTCTGCAATATCACCAGTCCACGCCGCCCCTTACGCCCCGCCCTGCCTGCCACCTGCGACATCATGGTGAAGGCATGCTCGTATGCACGGAAGTCGGGATAGTTAAGCATGGAGTCGGCATTGAGGATGCCCACCACCCCTACTCCGCCGAAGTCGAGTCCCTTGCTTATCATCTGAGTGCCTATGAGCAGGTTGGTACGCCCTGCGGAGAAGTCGGATATAATGCGTTCGTATGCCGTGCGCGTGCGTGTCGTATCAAGATCCATACGCGCCACACGTGCTTCGGGAAACACCTCCATGACCTTGTCTTCTATTTTCTCCGTGCCGTAGCCACGCCCCTTGAGGTCAGTGTTTCCGCAACACGGGCACGCCTCAGGCAGTTTGTATGTATAACCGCAATAGTGGCATGTAAGCTGGTTCATGTTCTTGTGATAGGTAAGACTGACGTCGCAGTTGGTGCACCGCGGCACCCATCCGCACACCTTGCATTCCATCATCGGTGCAAATCCGCGACGGTTCTGGAAAAGAATAGCCTGTCCACCGCCCTCAAGAACCTCCCTGACGCTCTTCACAAGCACCGGCGAGAACGGTCCGTTCATCATCTTACGACGCTGCATGTCACGAATGTCCACCACCCGTATCTCGGGCAACTGTATATCTTTATAGCGGCGGTTGAGTGTCACAAGCCCGTATTTTCCGGTCGTGGCATTGTGATATGTCTCTGCCGAGGGTGTGGCGGTGCCAAGCAGCGTCTTTGCCCCGCACGCCTGTGCCAGCATTATCGCCACACTGCGGGCATGATAACGCGGAGCGGGATCCTGCTGTTTGAACGATGTCTCGTGTTCCTCATCGACAATGACAAGTCCCAGACGTGTAAACGGAAGGAACACGGCAGAGCGCGCGCCAAGTATCACATCGTAAGGATTGTCGGACAGCTGCTTCTTCCATATCTCCACCCTCTCGGCATCGGAATATTTTGAGTGGTATATGCCGAGACGGTTTCCGAAGACACGCTGGAGCCGCTCGCGTATCTGGACTGTGAGTGCAATCTCGGGCAGGAGATAAAGTACCTGCCGGTGTTGCTCCATTGCCTGTTTTATAAGATGTATGTATATCTCTGTCTTTCCGCTGGATGTTACACCGTGGAGAAGCACGACGTTTTTCTTCATGAACGACATGAGGATACGGTTGTAGGCATCCTGCTGTGCCTCGTTAAGCCTCTTTATATTCTCAAGACAGGGTTGCGTGTCGCAATTCAGACGCCCTACTTCGCGCTCGTATGTCACAAGCAGTTTCCTGTCTACAAGGCTTTTCACCACAGCCGCGGTGCAGTGGGCGGAGTTCATCAGTTCGTCACGGGTTATTTCGACAGATGTTCCGGCTGCCGCTCCATCGGTTATAAGGGTATCATTGTGCGACAGTTCGAGGAAAACGGCAAAAGCCTTTGCCTGTGCCTTTGCCCTCTTCAGTATCTCCATTGCCACACGCAGCGCCCTGCCGTCGCGGTATTCGGGTGCGAGCGCAAGACATGTCTCGGTCTTCGGTCTGTAAACTCCGGGTGCCTTCAGTCCTCCGGGCAAAGCCACGTTGTACACTTCGCCGAACGGAGCCATGTAATAGTCGGCAATCCATTGCCACAGGCGGAACTGCTGTGGGGTGACAACCGGAACGATATCGGGCACGTCGAGAATGTCTTTACACTCGAACGGGGGCTTCGTTTCATGAACGGCTGCCACGAGAGCCATGGTCTTCTTGCGACGGAAATCCACCGTGACACGCATTCCCGGCACCACTACGGATTCAAACGAGGACGGCACGGAGTATGTGAAACGGTCTTCAAGAGGAAGTGGAAGGACAACGTCGACGTATTTCATGATGATATTATTTATATTATGTATGCAAAGGTAATGAGTTAATTATACAATTTATAATTTATAATTTATAATTTATATGACGGGAGGAAGTATTTTTCCATTTACAAAAGGAGTACCGGCACATAATCTGCAAAAAAACATGCGGCACCGCAACTTTTTCCCGGCGCATTGCGTCTAACGGGTAAACAACAAACATACAAGGCGCCTTGACAATACTAAAAAACAGTAAGAAACATGCACACAATTAGAATATTAGCCGTCACCATGCTGCTTGTCGCATGCACGTTAATGGAAGCACTGGCACAGGGAACATCTGCAAGGGGTGTCATAAAAGACGGAGAGACCAGGCTGCCGGTGGAATTTGCAAACGTCACGATGATGACCGCCGACTCGGTTTTCATATCGGGCACAACCACGGACAAGAAAGGCAACTTCGTGTTATACGACACAAAAGGAAGAGACACGTATCTGCTGAAGATTTCATGTATTGGATACAACACCGCGACAACAAGTCTGAAAGGCACAGGAAAGGTAATATCCGCAGGAGACATATATCTTACTGCCGCCCGGACGGAACTTGACGGCATCACCGTCACTGCATCGGGACAGACCGGTTTTTCGGACCGCAAGCTGTTGTATCCCACCTCGAGACAGGTGAAACTGGCGGACAACGGTGTGAGTCTGCTGCGCGAAATGATGATACCGAGAATTGAGGTGAACAGCTTCCGCAATACAATAGCCACCATAGACGGAGGAGATGTGCAGCTGCGCATAAACGATGCGGAGGCTACGATACAGGACATCATGGCGCTGCAACCGGGAGAAGTGAAGAGGGTTGAGTATCTCGACAGTCCCGGAATGCGGTACGGCAATGCGGAGGTAGTGCTGAACTTCATTGTAAAGCGGCGCACGTCGGGCGGAAACTTCAGCACCGACATTATGCAGGGCGTCAACGCCATGTGGGGAAACTATCGTGTATCGGGAAAGATAAACATGCGTAAGTCGGAATTGGGCATCAACGTATTCAGCGGATTATCCGACACGGAGAGCCTTATAAGCAACACAACCGAGACATTTAACCTTGCCGGCGGCAAGACGCTGAAACGCATAGAGACGGGTATGCCGTCGCAAATAGAGCAGTTCAACAACCAAATTAACACACACTACAGCTACATGCCCGACGACAAGTCTTATTTCAACGTGCGTTTCAGGATGATGTTCAACAACATGCCGCACATGGACAACAAGAGCATGGTGTACAATGCCGCCAACCCGAAGGATTTCGTGTATCGCACGAACATGTACCATTCCGGCAGCATAAAACCGGTACTCGACATATACTGGCAGCGCATGATGCCTAAAGATCAGACACTTGCCTTGAACATAGTGGGCACTTATCAGGCAAACAAAGACAACCGTCTGTATATGGAAGAGACCGATAGCGAGATTCTTACGTCCAATGACAACCGGGTGCAAGGCAAAAGATACACCATAAGCGGAGAGATGATTTACGAAAAGAAACTGGCAAGAAAGCAGGTTGTGAACACCGGAATAAAGCACTCTCACACCTTTGCAGAGAACAAGCACCTGCTGAACGGAAGGAAAACGGACAGTCGCCAAGGATATACGTATCTGTTCGGAGAATACAAGAAACGGGCAGGCAGGCTGGACTATACGTTGGGAATGGGCGTGACACGGTCTTTCCACAGCAACAAGGGAGAAGACGAGGAAACGATGTATGCCGTAAACCCGCGCCTCAACATACAATACAAGATTTCGGAAAGCTCAAAAATAAGGTTTAAAGGAACGGCAAAGAACGCATCACCGGGATACGACGACCTTGACGAGGTGATACAGTTTGTAGACTCGATGCAGCTGAAACAGGGTAACGCCGGACTGAAATCGTACATGCGTTACCACACTCAACTGAACTACGACTGGCAGAAAGGAATATTCTATGTAGGCTTGGGAGGGACATACGACTGCGAACCGAACAGCATAATGGAGGAAAAGAGCCTTTACGATGACAAGGTCATGAAGACAATAGACAACCAGAAAAGTTGGCAGCGACTGCGGGGAATGGCGACAATAAAGGTAGGACCGATACGCGACATGCTGCAAATGTCGCTGACGGGAGGCGTGGCTCGTTATCTCAGCAAAGGCAACAATTACTCTCACGGCATTACCGACTTTTTCTACAACATGTCCGTTTCGGCAAACTACAAGAACGCTTCACTGATGTGGGAGATGAAGAACAGCGTGAAAACACTGCGCGGAGAGACCGTCAGCAGTTATGAGAACTTTCAGGCACTGACTGCCATGTACAGATACAAGAAATGGATGTTCGGCGCAATGATGTTCTTCCCGTTCGACAACCTCAGGATGGAAACGGAGGAACTGAACCGCTATGCCGCAAAGAAAGAGCATATAAGACTTGACGCGGCACACCGACTCTTTATCCTGAAGGCAACATACAACATATCCTTCGGCAAGCAAACGAAGTCAAAGAACAGGCGTTTTGAGAGAGAGGAAGACATTTGATTACGTTCATTATCTTTTAAATCAAGTTAACAGACAATCTTCAAAATCTTCAGATTTCATACAGAATAACCATATACTTTTGCATCCGTACAAAAGCAAAAGTGTATGGTTACTCTTATATGTGATACATTAAGCTCCATGGACAGCAGCCTGTTACTTGCAATAAACGGGCACCACAACGCTGTTCTCGACAGTATCATGTACACGGCAAGCAACAAACTGATATGGATACCGATGTACATGATGCTCTTTTTTGTTGTCATAAAAGACTTGGGATTGCGAAAGGCAACCGTGTGGTTGCTGTTTCTCATACTCGCCATAACAATATCCGACCAAATTACATCAGGCATACTGAAACCGTTAGTGGGACGGTTGCGCCCTTCCAATCTTGACAATCCCATATCAGAATACATACATATTGTTTACGGTTATCGTGGCGGCAGCCACGGATTTGCCTCAAGTCATGCCGCAAACAGTTTTTGTCTTGCTTTTTATTGGATATTCACAAAACAACGAAAATTCATCGGATACGTACTTGTGACATGGTCACTTATAATCTGCTATTCAAGAATATACCTCGGCGTACATTATCCGGGAGACGTCGCGACAGGCATTGCCATTGGTATTTTCTGCGCCAGAAACACTGCGGACATACGTATTCACTCTTCCCTGACAAAGCATTATGTTTCCTCTTCGATGAAGAAAAAGAGGCAATCATATTCCAAGAATATGAACAGATAACTATTATAAGAAACACAAGACATTATGAAGGTATTGGTTACAGGAGCTGCAGGTTTTATCGGCTCGTATGTCATCAGACGTTTGGCAATGAGAGGTGACGACGTGACAGGCATCGACAGCATCAACGACTATTATGACACAAGACTGAAATATGCCCGTCTCAACGAATGCGGAATAAGACGGGAAGACGCGGAATGGGATATGAATATCACCACGAGCAGTCAGTTTTCCAACCTCCGTTTCATACGCATGCAAATAGAAGACACGGAAAGACTGGACATGCTTTTCAGAAAATTCGGCTTCGACAAGGTCATAAACCTGGCGGCACAGGCTGGAGTACGCTACTCGATAGACAACCCGGCAGCATATATGCGGAGCAATCTTGACGGTTTCCTTAACATACTTGAGTGCTGCAGTCATCACAAAGTAAAGCACTTGGTATACGCATCATCAAGTTCGGTATACGGAAAGAACAACAAGACACCTTTCTGCGAGAGCGACAGGACGGACACGCCGATGAGCCTATATGCCGCCAGCAAGAAGTCGGACGAGCTGATGGCACATTGCTACAGCAACCTCTACGGGTTGAGAACCACCGGGCTGCGATATTTCACCGTATACGGACCTTGGGGCAGACCGGACATGGCACCGATGCTTTTTGCCGATGCCATTAGTCACGGAAAGCCGATAAAGATGTTCAATGGAGGATACATGACACGCGACTTCACCTATATAGACGACATTGTGGAAGGCACCATAAGGGTTCTCGATTGCAACGACAGTAAAGCAGACGGTAAAGACAATCTGCTCTACGAGATCTACAATATAGGCTGTTCGCATCCTGTCCGACTGACAGAATTTATCGATGAAATGGAAAAAGCACTTGCTCGCACCGCCATAAAGGAAATTATGCCTATGCAGCCGGGCGACGTATGCAACACATTCGCCGACACGTCTAAATTTGAAAAAGAACTGGGCAAACTGCCCAAGACACCGCTGCACGAGGGCATAGGACGTTTTGCAGAGTGGTACAAGTCTGACAAGAACCCTTTAAGAGACATATTATAATGTATAAAAAGTATATTTTCGTAATTCTGCTTGCCGCCGTATCGTTCTTCATGAACAACACGGCATTACCCACAGACATAATGGAAGCTCGCAACATGGTTACCGCACGCGAGATTGCAGACGAGGGGAACTGGCTCGTACCTACAATGAACGGCACACTACGGCTGGAGAAACCGCCATTGCCCACATGGGTGGCGGCGACAGTGGAGACAGTCATGCCCGACAGTCTTGCCGCACAGCGTGCCGTCGCGGGCATAATGGGTACAATCTGGACGATATTCTTCTTTTTATTAGTAAAAACAATAAGCAAGAATGAAGACCTGTCACTGCTCTCCGTAATAGTACTCCTGACGTGCTATCAAGTCGTGTTAATGGGACGCACGGCTACGTGGGACATTTATTGCCATGCCTTCATGACCGGCGCCATATATTTCCTTACAAAAGGTCTTATGAACGATGGCGGAAAGAAATGGTTCTGGCTTCCGGCAGCCGGGACAATGATGGGATTGTCGTTCCTGAGCAAGGGACCGGTGTCGTTTTACGCCATGCTGTTGCCCATGCTCATAACATCGATGGCAATGCCGGGCTTCTCGCTCAAGGGCAAATGGGATGCAGCAGCTGTCATGATACTGCTCTGCATAGTGACAGGAGGTTGGTGGTACGCTTGGCTGTTCACATTTCACCATCATGAAATGACAGTCGTAATGACCAAGGAAACAGGAGCATGGACAGGACACAACGTGCGACCGTGGTGGTATTACTGGCGTTTCTTTACCGAAACAGGCATCTGGACGATTCCGGTACTTGCATCTCTTGCCATTCCATATTGGAAAAAGACGATAAAGGACGTACGTCCCTATCTGTTCTCCGTTACATGGATGGTGACCGCACTTATACTTCTCTCATTGCTGCCGGAGAAGAAAATGCGCTACCTGCTGCCCATGATGGTGCCATGTTCAATGTGTACTGCAAGCCTGCTTATGCACTTACACACTGCTGCCGACAAAGCCGGCAGGTTACTGTTCCGTGCCAACGGCATGCTTACAGCGTCTGTCACGATCTTGCTGCCTGTAATATTGTATGACACAAAGATGATTGACGAAAAGCTGCTGATAATACTCTGTCCTCTGTTCGCCATACTTGCCGTATTTATAATGCGCGAGGTGACAAAACATAACGTCATGCGCTTTGCAGCCGGTGTGGGATGTGTATTTATGCTTACGGAATGTTTCTTGCTCGGAGGAATAGGCGGACTGTTCGGTAACAAGGATAGATACAGCATACACGAGACTCGAAAAATGAAGGCACTAAACGGCATGAGAATGTACCATCCCGCACATGAACCGCTGCGTATTGAGCTTGTATACGAAGCCGGACGCAAGATACTGCCGCTCGACCTCGCCGACAGCAATGCCATAAAGGCACGACTACCATTCGTGCTTGTGAGCAACGGCAATGTGCATGAGGTGATGCCTAAGGGTATTATTGACAATGTGGACACAACACGAATAGGTATTTTTGATGACAACAAACATCCTCGCGGCAACAGGCATTACACCAATGAATTTATCAACAACGTAACAATCATAAAAGAAAAAACACATCATGAACAAGACAAAGAACTATGATCTCACTATTATCATACCCATGTATAACGAATACGAGAACATGGAGAGGTTGGAAAAGAAGCTGACCGGATATATAAACAAGGCAAGAATGAAAACGTGCGTGCTGTTGGTGAACGATGGTTCCACTGACGGGAGCCTTGGTCGCATAAAGGATATATGCGAACGCAACACGGATTTCTTTTATATATCATACGACAGTAACCGTGGTCTCAGTACTGCGCTGAATGCAGGAATAGACAATACCGAGAGCCGCTATTTAGGATACATGGACGCCGACATGCAGACAGATGCGGAAGACTTTGACCTGTTGCTGCAGCACATCGGCAGCAATCAGATTGTCACGGGCATAAGGGCAAGACGCAAGGATACGGGTTTCAAGCGCATGCAGTCGAAGATTGCAAACAGTTTCAGACGACGGATGACGGGCGACACGGCAACCGATACGGGGTGCCCGCTCAAGGTTATGTGGACCGAATATGCACGGCGCATACAGTTTTTCGACGGCATGCACCGCTTTCTGCCGGCTCTGTTCTCGCTTGAGGGAGCTAATTTCAAGGAAGTTCCGGTACGACATTATCCGCGCACGGCAGGCAAATCGAAGTATCACTTGTGGAACAGACTGAGAAAACCGTTTGCCGACTGCATTGCCTTCAGATGGATGAAAAACCGCTATATAAGATATGAGATAAACGAAAAAGAGCTATGAGCAACTGGTGGATGTTTGCCGTGGGTTTTCTTGCACAGGGGCTTTTCTCAGCAAGAATACTTATACAATGGATTATGTCGGAGCGTGCAAGGCGCGTGCTGTCGCCCGATGTTTTCTGGATACTGAGCCTTGTGGGCAGCATACTGCTGTATATATACGGTTGGATGCGCGATGACTTCCCGATAATACTCGGACAACTCATCTCGTACTACATATATATATGGAACCTTAACATCAAGGGTGTGTGGCAGAAAGTATGCCGCCCGGCACGCATTGGCATTGCCGCGCTCCCCGTGGCGGCATTGATGATGACCGCATCCGAGGGCACAGCGTTTGTCAGCAGGTTTCTCCACAACGGCGACGTGCCTCCCCTACTGCTGTTATTCGGCTCGGCGGGACAGATAATCCTCACTCTCCGCTTCGTCTATCAGTGGCATTATTCCTACCGTCGGCATGCTTCCGTACTGCCTGTAGGTTTCTGGATTATCAGCCTTACCGGCTCGGCAATAATTGTCACATACGGCATTGTGCGCTCAGACCCGGTACTGATACTCGGACAGTCTGTAGGACTTGTGGCATACATACGCAACATCATGCTTCATCAAAAAAGCCGTGCCGCAGGACTTAAAAGATGTAAAAGACCTCATAAACACTGATTTTTACCGTTTTATAATAATACATATACCAACTATGAAGATACTTATAGTAGAGGACGAGAAACAACTTTCAGACAACATTGTCAAATTCCTTGCCGCCGACAACTATCTTTGCGAACAGACTTTCACCGCAAGCGACGCACTGATGCGCGTAAGTGTATACGATTACGACTGTGTACTCCTTGACCTTATGCTGCCCGACGGTAGCGGACTGGATGTGCTTCGCAGGCTGAAAAAGCGCAAGCCCGACACCGGGGTGATAATAGTTTCAGCAAAAGACAGCATCGATGACAAGATTGAAGGGCTGCAGATAGGCGCTGACGACTACATATCAAAGCCATACAACCTGTCAGAACTGAAAATAAGGATTTTTGCACTGATGCGGCGCAGATATTCAAAGGGTAACAACCGACTGGTGAGCAGCAACGTAGAGGTGGACATGCAAAGTAAGACTGTGATCGTTGATGGACAGGCGGTAATGCTCACAAAAACGGAATACGATCTGTTGGTGTTCATGATATGCAACCGTAACAAGGTTGTATCGAAAACTGCAATAGCCGAACATATCGTCGGTGAGATTGCCGACCTTATGGACAACTTCAACGTTGTGTTCACTCACATAAAGAACTTGAAGAAGAAGCTGGAAGCCACAGGATGCCGGGACAGGATTAAGACGCTCTACGGCACAGGATATAAATGGATTGAATAAACAATGAAAGAAACTCTCCTAAAAAAAACAATGAAACACCTGTCGCTGACACTGGCGGCAGTAATGCTGCTATGCGCTCCCGTGTTCTATTTCCTAACTACGCGTTTCTACGCCGAAGACCTCATAGACGTTGTGGAAGACTACCGCATGACGGGAAAGATTGAAGACGATCTCGACCTGGAACAGGATGTTATCGAGGGAATGATGCTTCAGTACATTCTCATTGCATCGGTGATAAGCGTAACGGTGTTCTTTACCACAAGACGGCTTACAAAACGGCTGTGGAAAACATTTGACGATACGCTCGGAAAAATCGAACACTTTAAATTGGGTAAAGACAAAATACCGGAATTCGCCCACACGGACATCAGAGAATTTGCAAGACTTAACGAAACACTCGCAAAACTGCTGCACCGCAACATAGATAGTTATAAGATACAGAAAGAATTTACCGAGAACGCATCACACGAACTGCAAACCCCGATAGCCATAATACGTGCCGATCTGGACATGCTTCTTCAAGAAGATCTAAATGCCAGAGAGCTGAAGATTGTGGACAACATGTATGACGTGACACGAAGACTTGAGCAATTGAACCACAGCCTGCTGCTACTTGCAAAAATAGAAAACAGTCAGTATGAGGAAAAAGAACACATCGTTCTTCATGACTTCATACAAATGCTCTTACCGGAATATGCAAAAATATACACTAACAGCATAACGCTGACAAGCTGCAACGGCCTTGATATAAGCGCAAACAAGGCTCTGTTGGAGACTCTTGTGAACAACCTCGCCATAAATGCGCTGCGTAACACTACGGCAGGAATACCAGTGGAAATGAGTATCAACAGAAAGACACTTTCAATAAGCAACATGTCGGAAACCGGCGGACTTGACCGCAAGACTCTTTTCAGCCGATTCAACAACCGCACGTGCAACAAAAGCGGCAACGGTCTGGGACTTGCAATCGTAAAACAGATATGCGACTACTACGGTTGGGACATAACATATACATACGATAAGGGACGCCACACATTCACAGTAGCATTCGGACAGGATACAAATAAAAAAGCCCTTACCTGTGATAAAGGCAAGGGATTTCGTTTATGATTGTCTGAATGTTATCAGAAATAGTATGCGGCATAAATCTGCCATGCACTGTTACGTCCCTTGATGACATGCTTCACGCCGTCGGTAAACGTAACCTCACCCGTCTTTCCGCAGGCGATATTATAGTTGGCACCAACTTCGATGTGCTTTATAAGTGACACACCTGCACCAAGATTTATGCTGAAAGTGGACTTCTTGAGCTGCCATGTAGCCTCGTCGAATATCTTCTTGTCCTTGTCGCCAACGTTGAAGCCGAACTGCGGACCGGCAGCGAAGTAAACACTTGCCAGACTTCCAAGTCCTATACCGTAACGCAAGTTTATCGGAATGTTTATTGCCTGCTGCTTCAGCGTCTCCTTACCGTCGTTCTCCTCGGCAGCACTGACCTTAGCAGAGCGCTGGTCATAGAGTGCCGCAATATCCACTCCAAGTCCTGTAAGGGGAAGAGACACCTTAAGGGTCGGACCGATGAAGAATCCTGTCTGGTTTGAAGAGTCGAACACTTTCTTGTCTATAGACATGTCCGAGATGTTAAGACCGCCCTTTACACCAAGCTTTACCTGTGCATTTGAAGGCATTGCCACGCACATCATCGCAACGGCAAATACCAAGCTTAATACTTTTCTCATATCTTTTTGATTTATTGTTATCTTATCGGAGAGCTCCGAGGTCTCTGAGAGCTCCGAGCCCTCAGAGTTCTCAGTTATCCCAAAGCCCTTCGAGGGCTTTGGGATAACCCCATTAATGCCTCTGTCTTCTCACCGACACCCTTGCTGCAGACGAGCCGCCTCCACGTGACGAAGATTTTCCGGAACTCTTCTTGACAGTCGAAGATGTTCCGCCTGCACGGCGGTTTCTGTTGGTACGCGCCTTCTTGCCCTTGACGTTGATGTTTGCCTTGGCAATGCTGTCGAGAGAATCCTTGCGCGCCTGGTCGCCCCAAATGTTCTTTTCGAACGCTTCCAGCTCACCTTCAATCCTCTTCTGCTCCTTGGTAAGCGCAGAGTCGGTCTCACAATACTGTCGCAAGGTCTTTCCGAGCATGTTTGTGGTCTTATATATCTTGCCCTTGTACATGTTCTTCGTGAAATAATCATCCACGCTCATCGTAGCGGCATTGTTGAGATTGCTCGTCATTATAATCTGTTTGCTCAGATACGGGGCTATGTCGTCATACCTTATCCAAAACAGCGGGTACGACTGCGAGACATCACCGAAGTCGTCGTCGCGCGTCATTATCGGACAAAGGGCAACGACCTTGGTATGGAACGTAGATGTTGCCTGGTCGTAATATGCGCTCTCCTTTATATAATACGACTTCACCTCGCGCGACGGTATATCGCTGTTGTCGATGCGCACACGACCGTTGACCCTCTCATAAAAGATATGATAGTTGTCGAGAAAAGCCAGAAGCTTGACCCTTGCCGAGTCGGTGAACACCTCGTTACCGTCCAAACGATACTCGTAAGCCTTCACGGCACCGCGCATCACCAGCCTGAATATATATGTAAACAGGTTCATCTGCGAGCCGACGGGTTCTACCGGATAGTAAAGTCCGGCGTTGGCATCGTCGTTCAGGTTCAGTTCACGGTAGATGTCGCGCCTCCAGACAACGTCCTCGGACATGGGCGCCGCCGTGGGGAAAGCTATCTGCGCACGCGTGGTCAGCGTCTGTGCAGACGTCTGTTTTTTCTGCTGCTGTTCCCTCCTGCGTGCCGCCGGCTGGGCGGAGAGAGTCTCGGCGAGGCAAGCCACCAATAGTATGAACAATATTCTTTTCATATATCTGTATTATTTCTTTGTTATCTTTTCTTATCCGTTCAAGCGCAAAACCTATTTTACGATGACCTCCATCGATGCAGGCAGATTGCGCGTGATGCCATCAGGTCCCACCGCTGAGATGCGCGTTATATAGAAACGCTTGTTGCGTGACAGCCCACGGAAGGCATCACGCTGCCTTTGCGAGAACGATGCTCCGGCAGATGCCATCGGTACGGCGTTTCCCATATTGTCGAAGAACACGGTCTCAAAGCCGGTCACACGGAACTCTATATCAAGCAGTCCGTCGTCTATCGCAGCCTTTATGCCGCCTGCCGACATGAGCGATGCCTTAGCCATGCCACCGCCGCGGAAGCGGTTGTCGCCAAGGGCGATGTATGCCGTCGGGTCGGGAAGCTTGCGCACGTGGAAAGTGAACTGTCCCATTTGCTTCGGACTGCCGGTCTGTAAAGACGACACTGTAATGGTGACGTCCTTGCCCACCGCCGCCGGACGCGCTATGTATTTGCCCGGTCCTACGGGCTGCAGAGTGCCGCCGCTCATCGTCGCCGATACTTTGTTGAGCGGAACGCCGGGAATGCTGACGCTCATCGGGTTGCTGTAACCTGCGTAGAGCACGTTCATAAGGTCGGCGGAAACCGTCGCACTGGGGTCAACCACCGTATACTTCTGCGAGAAGTCGCGACGTATCACGTCGCCCCTGCCGTTCTGCATGGTGATATATCCCGTAAGGTTGAAGTCGCCGGTGCGTCCTGCGATGAACTCGTATGTGTTGTTCTTCAGATTCATCTGTCTGCCACCGATGTATATCTGCGGTGTCTGCGTGGTGTCCACGGCAGCCATCACAATCTGTGCGGAGAACTTGTCGCCACGCACCACGGTCTGCGCGTTCGGTATGACGAATGCACTGAGCTTGTTGACGCGGATGTCCTTCATGTCAATGTTCGACACGAGAGTGTGCAACACTTCTCCCTCGGCATAGCGTATGTCGCTCTGTAGTTTGGACAGCAATGTCACTGCAGCAGCCACGGGCATATCCTCGAACATGTATTCCTGCCAGTTCTTTCCCATGGTAACGGCGTTCTTTGGCAGTTCCGTGGTGAGGTTGCTGCTTATCACGGAGCGCTGATGCTCGTCGGTAATCATGGAAAGTATGCGGTTGCGGAAAGAGTTTATCATGTTGTAAAGGGTCTTGCCCTTGCCCGTTCCGGGTGCAAGCATCACCTGGCTTGCCGCTTCAAGGTCGTCTTTCCGCTTTATGTTGTCTATGTCGCCGTGTGCCCCGTCCGCCTCCATGACGATTTCGACTTTTAACTGCTGTACGAAGTCGTATAGCGAGTCGCTCGTGCTCTTCACCTCGGTAGCCTTGGCGAACCATGCGCGAACTTTCTCGGGATTTGACTTCATCTGTGCTTCAAAGCCGTCGTATATGGAGCGGTTTTCCTTTGTAGAGTTCGCCGTGGTGCGCCTCAGGCTCTCTTCAACGATGGAGAATCCGTCGAGCACCTCGGTGGAGACGTTCAGCGCAAGCATCGCCATGAGGACGACGTACATGAGGTTGATCATCTTCTGGCGCGGGGAAACCGGTCTTTTCTTTATAGCCATACGTTCTTAAGTTCTATTCTTTTATTGGTGCGGCAGCCCTCATGTTTACGGTCATCGCCTCTATCATGCGTGCGTAAATGCCGTTGAGCTGCTCTATCTGTGCCGCCATCTTGCGCGACTGCTCGTTTATCTCGTCGATGGTGCCTATCTGCGAGCTTGCGCTCTTAAGCTGCATCTCGTAGACCTTGCATATTCCGGTGAGCGTGCGGTTGAGGTTTTCCATTTCCTCCGAGTCGCGTGTGAGGCGTGCGCTCTGCTCCGATACCTTGGCGAGCATGTCCGTCAGCTTGCGAAGCTCGTCGACATAATTGCTTGTCGCCTCTTCCATCTCGGGTGCCTGCTGTTGCTGTGCGGCAAGCCACGATGCGGCGTCGGCTGGAATAACCGTACCGTCGGCAGATGCTGCCGTCTGACCGCCGAAGACGATGTTTCCGCCTTGTACAAATCCTGCGGCTGCCATTCCGGGGAGCTGTTCCTGCATGTCTTCCGCCGTCTCCTCTTCCGTTTCAAGCTCTTCCTCTTCGTCCTCGCCCACA
The DNA here is from genome assembly GCF_013166515.1 of Xylanibacter caecicola. Classification (GTDB taxonomy): domain Bacteria; phylum Bacteroidota; class Bacteroidia; order Bacteroidales; family Bacteroidaceae; genus Prevotella; species Prevotella caecicola. The sequence goes on from NZ_JABKKJ010000005.1 coordinate 144,855, forward strand.
TGTGTAGGTATATCCTTGCCTATCGCCGTCTTGTCGAAGGGACGGTCGAACGCCGAGATGAAGAACACTATCACCTCCGTACCCATACCGAGATAGAGCATGAGGTTCGCTCCCGGCAGGTGAGTGAGTTTGAACAATGTTCCGAGGATCACGATTGATGCTCCCCAACTGTATGCGTAGTTGAGGAAAGTCTGCCCGGGCACGCTGTCGAGCCATTTCTGCAGGCGGTAGACAACGTTGTATCTGCTGTATTCTGTCATTTTCTTTTCTTGCTTGGTTTCTGTTTAGTACTGCTTGTGCTCGCCATGCTTCTTACACAGCGGAAGCCTATGTACGAGCGGGGCTGGTTCTGGTATTCCCAGGTGCGCCATGCCGAGCGGATGTACGACTCGGGGTCTTTCCACGAGCCTCCGCGCACGCTCTTCTTCTTCATTTTATACGGGTCTTCCTTTGCGGCGTTGTAGGAGAGCTGCGGGTTGAGGTCGTTCATCGCCTCCACTCCGGCTTCGGTGTATATGGTGCTGGTCCACTCTGCCACGTTTCCTGCCATGTCGTACAGTCCGTTAGAGTTTGCCGAGAATATTCCCACGCTGCTGGTGATGAGGTTTCCGTCCTGGGTATAGTTGCCGCGGTCGGGTTTGAAGTTGGCGTAGAAGCATCCGCGGTCGTTCTTCACGTCAGCGTTGTCCCACGGGAACTCGGTGCCGTCCTTGCCACGTGCGGCGTACTCCCATTCGGCCTCTGTGGGCAGGCGGTAGCGCTGCATGTAGCGCGCCTCGCGTCCGAGCCCCTTAAGCAGGTAGTCGGTGCGCCATGCGCAGAAAGCGTTTGCCTGTTCCCAGGTTACGCCCACGACGGGATAGTTGTTGTATGTCGGGCTGCTGAAGTACAGTCGCATGTATGTCTCGTTGTCGGAATTGCGGAAATCGTTCACCCAGCACGTCGTGTCGGGATAGATGTTCACGATGTACGTGTTGAGGAAGTCCCACGGTCCGCTCAACGGTCGGTCAATCGTCTCGCGGACGATGCGTCCCTCGTCGTCGATGTATGCGGTGTCTTTGGATATCATCACCACCTCGTCGGGGTTCACCTCGATGTCGGTGTTGAGGTTGCGCTCGGCGGGGTTCAGACGGTTGCGGCGCAGTGCTGCGGCGGTGTAGTCGTAGACTTCATAGCGGTAGTTCATCTGCGCGGCGTCGAGCATCTTCTCGCCGGTGACGGGGTTTACGGTGTAGAGGCTCTCGAAAGCGCGCTGCTCGTCCTCGTTGGGCTTGCGCGGGAGGGGCTTTTTCCAGTTGAGGTGCGGCGTCACGGGGTCTCCGTTCTTGTCTTCGGTTATCATGTATGTCTCGTCTCCGCCGTACGAGGGGTCGGCAAGGCGCGTGCGGAGTATGGAGTCGCGCACCCAGAAGACGAATTGCTTGTACTCGGAGTTCGTCACCTCGGTGTCGTCCATCCAGAAGCCGTCCACGGATATTTCTCTCACCGGTGTCTGCTTGCCCCACAGGCTGTCCTGCTTGTCTATTCCCATTTTAAGGAAGCCTCTTTTTATCATGGTCATGCCGAATGGTGTCGGCTCGGTGAATCCTTTGCCTCCGCCGACGCCTACCACCTCGCCTCCCCTGCCTGCCGTCGACGACATGCGACCGCCGAAGCACGCGGAGAGCAGCGCCGTGGCGGCGATGCAAAGGGCTATGATACTTTTTCTCTTCATAATCTTTTACAGTAGTCTCACACTTTTATGTTTGTTCTTTCCTTTTTTATACAGGTTTAGCGTTGTCTGGTATCCCACCACCAGTTCGTGGCTGCCGTTTCCCGGCTGTATGGCTGACGTGTACATCTCGTAGCTGTAGCCCAGATGTATGCCTTTAATCCTGCCGCCGATGAGTACGGTCACGGAGTTGGTGGGGCTGTAGGATACTCCGGCATACATCATCCGCTTCTCGTTGGTATAGACCACGCGGGTGCTCACGTCTGCCCTGTATGCCGACCCGTCGGTGCGCACAAGCACCGAGGGATGTATTGTTAGAAACGGATTACGGAGCTTTATATTGTATCCTCCGGTCAAATAATACGTGGGGTCCACCTGCAGCTCGTTTGTCTCGCCAAGTTCCACGAGCGGTGCGTTGAGGTGCTGCGCCGACACGCCCACATACCACGGTCCGCGGGTGTAATATAGTCCGAACGCCACGTCAAGGGCGTTTCCGTTGATGTCCGAGCGCGTGAACGCCGGGTCGCTGGGGTCCTCGAGATCTGCCTTCGAGCCGTCGAACTTCTCGTTGATGAAGCCCAACTGCACGCCGGCGGCAATCCTACCGCCGAAGAGGCGGTGCCTGTAGGCATACTGCAACGCCATGCGCTGGTGGGTGAACAGTCCTATCTGGTCGTTGAGCAGCGACACTCCCACGCCGTGATACGCCTTGAGGGCGTAGAGGGGCATGTCTGCGCCGAGATACATCGAGCGCGGATTGTTCTCGAAGCCTGCAAAGTCGAGGGCGTACGCCCCCACTACATTCAGCTTGGTATCTTTTCCCACGGCGGCGGGGTTGTAATAAGGCTCCATGTCCCAGTAATGGCTGAAAGCCACGTCATACTGCGCCCTCGCCGGCATGCAGACAAGGACGGCAAGCGCCGATATTATAATAAAAAGATGTCTAAACACTTCTGTATAACGCGGCTTTACGTCTTTTATTGTACGTTGTGGAAAATTAAGATGCGTGAGTTCGGGATAAGAAGCAATAGTTTTTATCAAGTTTCTCCAAAGAGTAGGGACACATTCTTGTATCTGTCCGCACGCATCGAAGAGGCGTTCGTTGTTGTATCTGCATGAATTAAAGTAATAATGAACAAAACTTTTGCCTTGAAAGCGTTAATTCCTAATCTGAACGCCTCTTCGATGCGTGCGGACAGATACAAGAATGTGTCCCTACTCTCGAGGATATGTTCGGATGTCCGTTATCCCGAACTCGCGTAAGATGCTGTTTCTGCGTCCGCATGCGCCGCGGAAAATCACGGTGAGAGCTTTCGGGCGGAAATCGTGACAATGTGTCAGAATAAAAACTCCCGTCGTTTTGTGCGAAACAGAGCGCCCGGAGAGTGCTGCGGACGCGCTTTGCGTGCCTGCGGAGGCGCTTTTTGAACATACGGAGGCGCCGTGCGGAAAAATCGCACGTTCAATTCTTTTCTATCGCACGTGAGATTTTTTTCCATCGAACGTTAGATTCTTTTCTATCGAACGTTAGATTCTTTTCTATCGAACGTGAGATTTTTTCCATCGAACGTGAGATTTTTTTCTATCGAACGTTAGATTCTTTTCTATCGAACGTTAGATTCTTTTCTATCGAACGTGAGATTTTTTTCCATCGAACGTGAGATTTTTTTCTATCGAACGTGAGATTTTTTTCTATCGAACGTGAGATTTTTTTCTCCGGCATATTCCAAATTTTTCTCCGGCATATTCCAAAATTTTCTCCGGCATATTCCAAATTTTTCTCCGGCACGTTCAAAAATTCCGCCCGGCACGTTCAAAAATTCTTGCGGAGCATCCGGAAAATCCTCCCGAGCACCGTTTTGCGCGGAAAAATGTACCTTTTATAATGAAAAAACGCTCTTCAAAGATGGAAAAACGCTCCTTTTACAGCAAAAAAAGCACCGTTTTGCGCCCAAAGACGCCATATACGGTGCGAAAAGACGCTCCATTGCGATGCACAAAAGCACGGTGTGCAACCGTAACGCACGGATATAATGCACGTTACGGCTGCACACGTATTTTAGGGCGTTTTCCCCGCCACCTGTACACGCTCGCGAAAAGAACGCGAAAATGAGAGGTTACGGAAAATCACGGTGAAAGCAAAAACGGGGAAAATCCGTCATTGTGACACTCTACGTGGAAAGTCCCGTCATTCGCCGCCGCCACCTGCGCGCAGCGAATATACACGGTATGCAGAGTCCGTCCATGCCACCGCCGCACCCGCCGCCTTGGGCACGATGCGTATCTTCACGCTGCTCTTGCCGCGGGTATAACGCGCCGGAATCACAAAGCTGTCGTCGAGCCACTGCATGTGCGGATTGCCGTCGGCATGATACCAGTTGCGCTCCTCCACCCTGCTGCCGTCCACGTACACCTCTGCCAGCTGGCGCGCCGCCCTCTGGTTGCTCGTGCGGAGCAGGCGCACGCCGTCGTTGTCGGGATTTATGCGCACGCCGAACGAGAGTTCGGAACCTTCGCCGTAGGAGACGAAGCTGCGCGTGAGCTTCACATTGTTATATGTGCCCTCGTAGACCGACGTGGCGGTCTCCACGGCGTGAGGACCCGACACGCGGCACGAGTGGCGGCGGCGCGAGCGGCTGTCCGCCGTCAGTAGCGAGTCGGTGAGAACGGCGCGCGGCGCGTCCTGACCGTAGTAGAATATCGTGCCGGCGTGCTCCAGATACTGGTCATTGCGCTCGCCGCTCTCTATGTTGAAGCTGATGTTCCTGTCGAAGGGATAGCTGTCGAGTATGCACAGGCGCGTCATCGACCACGGATTGTCCGCCAGCCCGTCGTATCCGCCGAAGGGATGCGTCTCGGGCGGCGTGGGAAAGCCCCAGCCGTAGGACACGAAACTCTCCGAACCGTCGCTCTGCACACGGGGCGTCCGCTCGTCGTCGATGTACACATGCACGTCGCCCTCGCAGCTTATCACGTTCGGGCGCTCCGCCCAGCAGGTGACGTGTGCGGCAACCATCTTTCCGCTGCCCGTCGCGGTGCCTATGCGGCTGTCCTCTCCTTCCACGTGGCGACGTATATAATAAGGTGTATTGCGGAAATAGCCCGCCGAAGCCCTGTCATAGCCGTTCGCCGATGTCACCACCGCACCGCCGGCAAGCGCAAACGGACGTCGTCCGCGATTGTGCAGGCTCAGCGACGCTCCCTGCCAGAACGGCATAGGGAACGTGTTGTACATCATGCCGCCCTCTGCAACGCCCATAAGCAGATACTCCGTGGAGTTGTAGCCGAAGGAATTGCCGAAGAACGCTCCGATGGGACATAGCACGTCGGGCGCGTCGTGCCCGTCGAACGTTATCTCCACCCACACCGTCTGCAGGGCCTCGGCGTCTGCCCTGTCGGCAAAGAGGCGCACCGCCGAGAGCACGCCGCCCCCGTCCACGCGCGCCAGCAGGCACGTGCCGCCCGGTTGCAGGTCGGTGCGCGGCACGGTGACGGTGTCCGCCCTTTCATCCGCGCCCACGACAAGCCCGCGGCTTTTCAGCTGCCTCGCGTTCTCGAGGCTCTCTTTATATACGGCAAGCGTATCTGCCTGCGGAGAGGCGTACGTGTGATACACGATGTGCCCCCAGCCGCTCTCGCCGCGCATGCGGTCGTTGCCGAAAAGGCGCACGTCGGTAGTCACCTTGCAGCCCTTGTTGAACTGAAGGGGAACGAAGCTGCGCGCCACGCGTATGGGTCCGCGCCCGTTGTCGTAAGGACCTATGTAGCTGTCGGCAAGCGGACGGCAGAAAGGGAACTTCGTCCCAAGCTCAGACAACCTCACTTCATACTGCGCCTCGCTGCTGCCGTCGAGATAGAAGCGGAACAGTGGGTCGCTGCACGTGAGATAGCGGTGCTGCGTAAGGTTTTGGATACAGCCGGGACCGTCCACGTCGAGCACCACCCACTCGCGATTGGCGTCTTCATACAGATACCAGTCCCAGTCGGCGTTTCCGCCTGTCTTGTCTATGCTCCCCTGATAGTGTATCTCCGTGCCCGCCGGAGCCAGCAGCGGAAGATTTCTCACGGCATTGTCGATAAGCCCGTGCTGCGCGGCGATGCTCTGCCACAAAAGCAGCGACATCGCGGCGCCGCAAATCATTCTTTTCATAAACATTTGTTTTTTCCGGACATCCCTCACATGGTCGCTGTGAGGAACGTCGCGTTACCGAATATATATAAAACATTCTCGCAAGCCGGCACGAGCAGCGTCTCACCGCGGCGCACACGCACGCCGTTGATGTTAGCCTCGCCCCACAGGCACACCACGACGACGAACGAGTCGACCTTGAAGTCTATCTCCGCCGCCACCTGCACCACCACGCGGTTGACGTTGAAGTACGGGCAGTTTATGAGCTGCGACGTTGGCTTCGTAGAGTCGTACGACGTGCGGTACTCGGGCCATACCTGATAATCGATGGCATCCTTCGCCTCGGCTATGTGCAGCTCGCGCGGATTGCCGTGGGCGTCTTTCCTTCCGAAATCGTACACACGATACGTTATATCGCTCGTCTGCTGTATCTCCGCAAGGAAGTTGCCGGCGCCTATGGCATGCAGGCGCCCGGCAGGAAGAAAGAAAAGGTCGCCCTGATGCGCCTCGTGCGTCGCTATGACATCCTGCATCGGCGAGCGCCCGCCCACAGGCTCCGCCGTCGCCATCCGCTCGTAGTCTTCGGGCGTTATGCTCTCCTTCAGTCCGGCGTATATCTTCGCGCCGACGTCGCTCTTTATCACATACCACATCTCTGTCTTCCCGGCACAGCCGTGACGCTCCATGGCGAGCTTGTCGTCGGGATGAACCTGCACGGAGAGGTCTTGCCGCGAGTCGATGAACTTCACAAGCAGCGGAAACTTGCCGCCGTACTTTCTGTATACCTTCTCGCCCACAAGCAGCCCCTTGTACTTCTCGATAAGTTGCGTGAGGTTCAGCCCCACGTCCACGTCGTTTATCAGACCGCGCTCCACGGCAACGCTCTCGTGCCCGGGCACGCCGGATATCTCCCACGACTCCCCTATGTTGGGCTGCGCGGTGTATATACCCTTGAACGGCGCTATGCGGTAGCCGCCCCAGATTGTCGTCTTGAGATACGGCTCAAACTTATATGGCTTCATTGCTTTATCCTTTACTTAATGCTTTTCTGCTGTCCGTGCATTCCGCTCACTCCTCAACGGCTTTCTCGAACGGCACGGCGGGCAGCCCGGCACTGTTATACAAGTTGGCGTCGTCGGGATTGTCCGCCCAGGCATAACGCACGGACTTCGGCGCGTCCATACCGCTGCAATCGAGCAGCACGCCGTCGGTTCCTGACACCACCGCCTTAACCCAGCGGTACTTGCCGTCGGCTCCCGCAACCGCAAATCCGCATACATATCCGTAACGGCTCTTTGCCTTAAGCCCTCCCGCCACGTTGCCGAAAGTCACGAGCACGTCGTTTCCTTTCCTCACGGCCTTGAGCGCCTGCGGACTCTCGCAGTATACGTCCGCCATTCCGTAGTCGTTGTGAAGGGCAAGACGCGCAAGGCGGTGTCCCACCGTCTGCTTGTCGCGCGGATGTATGTCGTTTGCATCGCCTACGTCTATCGTCACCGCCTGTCCGGTGTGCGGAAGACTGCGTGCGGAGTTCTGCGCATCGCGCAGCACCGCCCAGTTGCTTGCAGCAGGATGGTCGTCGGCAGGCATGTAGTTGGCAAGCTGAACCCAGTAGAACGGCATGTCGCCACGGTTCCAGTGTTTGCGCCAGTCGTTTATCATCGCGGGGAACAGACGGTAATACTCTTCTGCCCTCGGCGCATTGTTCTCGCCCTGATACCATACGAAGCCGCGCGCCGGATAGCCGGCTATAGGCGCCACCATGGCATTGAACAGGCGTGAAGGGAAGGCGTTAGGTCCGTCCTCCACATACTCGAACGCCTCGTTGTCCACGGCTATCTTGTATTTCCACCCGTCGCCGAGTATCGACAGGCGCTCCTGTCCCACCTGCAGGAAGAACAGATCGCTCGAGCCGTAGCATCCGCCGCCGGCATGATTGTCCACGATCTTCACCGTAAGCTCGTTCTTGCCGCCTTTCAGCACGCCTGCGGGCACCACGTAGCGGCGCTTTATGTCGTAGCCTACGGTAGAACCTACCTTCGTGCCGTTTATCCATGTAACGTCGTCATCATCTATCATCCCAAGACTGAGCACGGCCTGCTGTCCGGCAAGCGCCTCGGGCACGGTGAACTCAACCGTGGTCCACACCACGCCGTCCACACCCGACAAGGCATCGTCGGTCCACAGTCCCGGAACGCGCAGAGGTTTCCAGTCTTCCTTGGAATACGACGGGAGATACCACTGCTCCTTTTCGCCCGGCTCTTCGGCTATTGCCTTCAGAAAGGCTGCTTCTACCTCCTTGCCACGGGCGAGATAAGCTTCAAGCTCCTCGGAACGGAGCCTTGTCATAAGGCGCTTGTATTTAGGAAAGGCATCTATCGCCTCCATGCTCATCCAGCTTTCTATGTCGGTGCCGCCCCACGACGTGTTTATCAGTCCCACAGGGACATTGAGACGTTCTGCAATCTCGCGACAGAAAAGATATCCGACGGCGGAAAAATTGCCGGCGGTCTGCGGAGAGCAGATTTTCCAGTCTCCCTTAAGGTCGTCCTTCGGAAAGCGTGCCATGTCTTTCTGTACGTCGAACGAACGGATGTTGGCGTTGTTTGCAGTACGTATTTCCTCATCGGCATTGTTTATGGACCTCATCCTGAACTCCATATTCGACTGTCCGCTGCATATCCAGACCTCGCCCACAAGAATATCGTTCAAGGTCAATGTCTCTTTCTTTGTCTTCACGGTCACCGTATGTGGTCCGCCTGCCGGAAGCGGCGGCAGTTCGACACTCCATCGCCCGTCCCTGCCCGCCTTGACAGAGGCAGTGTTCCCGGCAATGGAAACAGTAATCTTGGCGCCCTTGTCCGCCCAGCCCCAAAAGCATATTTTCTCGTTACGCTGTATGACCATGTGGTCGGACATTATCGCCGGAAGCCTCAGTTGAGCCGCTGCCGGAAGCACGGCAACCAAAAGCAGCAGCATTATTCTTATTCTCTTTGTCATTTTGATTTTATCTTAAATGTTTTACTTTCACCTCTTATTATATATCTCCTGCCATCGGGCAATAATAGTTTTGCCGTCATTGCAGCAGGTACATTTACAGTATATATTATCACGCCGCCGTCACGCTTCCAGGATGTCTCAAGCCTGCCGTAGGATGTCTCACGGCTCACATTGAGACTGTCGAGCCCCGACGGAAAGTAAGGACGAAGATTGACGAGCCTGAATCCCGGCACCGTCTCATCGGGGGTTATGCCTGCCAGCGACTTGAACAGCCATGCACCTACCTCTCCGAACATTATGTGATTGAGCGAATTGTCTATTATAACATCTGTTTTCCAGTTCTCATGCAGCGTAGTGGCGCCCCGGCTTATCCAATATCCCCACGAAGGATACGTCTTCTGGCATACGACCTTGTATGCCGTATCAGCATATCCGTTGTCGGACAAGGCTCCCAGCAGAGCCTTGCATCCGTGCACGCCTACATCAAGATGGAAACCGTCTGCAACAACACGCTCGTTAAGGCGTGATGCCGTTTTGGCACGAAACTCATCCGGAACGACATCCCAATACAAAGCCATGGACAGTTCAGTCTGCGTACCGCCTGCATACAATCCGTTTTCCGGATTGAGGAAACGGAGGTTTATAGCCGAGCGTATGTCATCCGCCAGACGTGAATAATGAGCGGCATCGCCGGACTTTCCAAGAAGCCTTGCAATCTTGGACATTATAACCGCATCTACATAATAGTATACGGACGTGGTATAGCATAAGTCGCTCTTTGTCTTTACGGGTATCCAGTCGCCAAGTCCCCAGTCTGTCAGGTTTTCCTTGGCAACGGTCTCTATATGGCGTACATACCTGTCCATGCAGTCGTAGTGACGTTCAAGAATTTGTCTGTCGCCATACCAGCAGTAAATCTGCCATGGTATGATAACCGTAGCACTTGTCCAGTCAACGCCGTTAGCCCAGTCATATCCCCATTTGTCCGTAGGCACTATGCAGGACAACGTACCGTCAGGGCGCTGCTCGTCGCGGAAATCTGCCATCCACTTCTCATAGATGGTCACAACGTCATAATATGCCATTCCTGTCTCAAGTGCAAGATAGGCATCTGCCGTCCATCCGTTCTTTTCACGTTGAGGGCAGTCGGTAGGATAACCGAAAAGATTACAGAGATAAGAATTCTCCGTAGCTTCAAGAAGTTTATTAAGATATTCCGACGATGAATGCCAATATCCCGTGCGTGGCACATCGCTGTGCATTTCCTCAGCCACAAGACTCTCCGCTGTAAGTTCCAATGGTACGGAAGAACTTACCTCTACATACTGGAAGCCTTTATACCCGAACCGTGCGGCAAACTCGTCATCACCTCCGCTAAGCGTAACAATGTCTGTCTGAAACGGGTCGCTGTCGTCTGTCGGACGATAATGATAATCTATATTCCCCAGATTTACCCTTCCGTCGGCATAAAGCATCTCACCATGCTTAAGCCTAACCACCGCACCGCGCGGACCACGTACACGAAGCCGCGTAACACCTGCCATATTCTTTGGAAAATGATAAACGGCAAGGGTATCGGACAGTCGGTCTATCTTATCAGCCCTGAAAACAGCCGTACGCCTTATAGGGTGCATAACCTGAGAAGAAACGATACGCGTTGGAGAATCAACCTCCTTAACACTATGCCATGACGACTCGCTCCGAACTATTCGGGCATCATAATGTTCTGCAGTATATATACTTGAAAAGACCGTGCTGCTTTCAGCCGTCTGCCAACTGGCATCCGTCACGACATTCTCCTCGGTGCCGTCCATATATCGTATGAGCAGGTTTGCGGCAAATCGCGGACGGTTGCGCCACGATGCCTCATGGAAGAACCACACTGCCGTAGACTGGTGATTGTACCATCCGTTGCCAAGCTCAACCGTTACAACGTTGCAGCCCTCACGGAGAAGTCCGGTAACATCGTGCATAACGGAAAGAACACGACGGTCGAAACGTGTGAACATAGGGTCAAGACAATGGTCACCGACTTTCGCGCCATTCAACATAATCTCGTGCAGACCGGCAGAGGCAATGGTAATGAAAGCTTCCCTCACCGGTTTGGCTACGTTCACAGTATGACGATATAAAGCCAAGGGACGGTAAGCGACATCGTTGCCGTCGGTAATCCAACGCGCACTGCCGAGAGGCAGATTTGTAACGAAACTTGCAACAGCCGAGCCATGCTTTCCTGCAAACACACGCCAGTAATATCTACGGGCAGGTTCCAGTTTCATTCCTGTAACGGAAAACTCCTGCGTCGCAGGAGCAAGATCATATACACGTATATGTCCCGAACGGTCTGACGTGCGTCCATATCTGAATTCCGATATGGCAAGACTGTCTTCTGAAATTATGACACGTATCTTGCCCTTAAGTTCCGGCAAAGTCCAACTGAGACGCGGATGAACCGCATCCACGCCTACCGGATTTTTCATATACTCACAACGCAGATTGTCCACTTCCGCATATAAAGTAAGCGAAAACACAACGGCAAGCACCGTCAGTAAAGTTCTAAGATATAATGCAAATATTCTCATTCCAAACATCTGTTACCTGTTTACGGCTTCTTTCCCAACGGGTAAGCCAGAAGAATAACGATTTCAAGAACAGCCACGGCAGCAGGTATGTAGCTCATTACAAGACGTATGCCAAGCATGGCTGTGTCGCTTTGCCGGGCAGCATTAGGTACAAGACCGAAAGCCGCCAATATCCACAGAACTGCCGCACCGGCTACTGCACCGCCGAACTTCTGAGCCATGGAACCGGAGGAGAATATCAAACCGGTGGATGATGTTCCGTGTTTTTTTGCCGAGTAGTCGGCGACATCGGCATACATAGACCATACAAGCGGCGATACGACACCGGTAAGTATGCTTATGAGCACCTGCAAGAAAAGTATCATCAGAAAACCGTTATTGGTCATCGGAACATAAAAGAATGCTACAGACAAGAGTGCCAGCAACGCCGCAGAAACAATAAACGTCTTTCTCTTGCCCAAACGAAGTGACATCGGAACGGCAAGTACAACACCTATCATATTGCACACTTCACCTACGGCAAGGAATATACCCGCAAAGAACAGAAAAGACACAAAGCCCAAGTCTATCTGTGCCGTCTCTCCTATATAATATTTAAAGTAATATGCAGCAACAGAACCGCGAAGCGTATTAAAAAGATTGGTGCAAAGAGCTGCAGACGTAAGCAACCACCACGGAGAATTTGAAGCAAGAGCCTTCAGGTCGTCCCAGACAGAACCGGTTTTGGACGGGCGTACATTCTCACGCGTCATGCGGAAACAAAGGAGGAAAAGTATAAACGTAACCGTCGCAATAACGAACATGGCATATTGCCATCCGTTCTGCAATGCAATGAGCGGAGTTTCGCCACCGCATAAATCGGTAAAGAACTTAACCAACGGTTCCCATGCAAAAACAGCTACGAAAGAGCCGGCATAAGCAAAGAACATACGGAAACTGGAAAACACTGTTTTCTCATCGGAATTATCCGTAACCACACCGAGCATCGAGCCATAAGGCACATTGATAGCCGTATATACGGTCATCATAAGGATATATGTGACATAAGCCCAGACAAGACGCCATGTTTCGTCCCACTGCGGAGTGGTAAACAACAGACAACCTGCCAATACAAACGGCAAAGCCATCCACAACAGCCAAGGACGATACTTACCCCACCTTGTATCGATACGGTCGGCTATAATGCCCATCATCGGATCCGAGACAGTATCCCATATACGTGTCACAAGCATCAGCACCGCCGTCGCTCCAAGGCTAAGCCCGAAGACATCACTGTAAAATATCGGAAGGTAATAGCTGAATATTTTCCAGAACATTGACGATGACATATCGCCAAGCCCATATCCTATTTTCTCTCTTAACTTAGCCATAAACTATAATTTAACCTTGCACTTCCTGTTCTTATCAACAAGATTGTAGATAGCTTTTACAGACTCTATCGAGCGAAGCCCGTCGGAAGGCGTATTGAAACAGTAGTCCAGAAGTCGCTCAACAGTAGACTCTGCTACATGTAGACGCGTGTCACTCGATGCGTAATATATAAAGACTTTACCATTATCTTCAATCCAGCCATTGGAAAAAAGCACATTGCTTACATCGCCGATACGCTCCTCACCGACAGGAGCCATAAAATATCCTGCAGGCTCTGCTATTACATGAGCCGGATTTTCCAAAGACGTAACATAAAGATAGAGCACATAGCGCAACCCTGCCGCACAACCACGCACGCCATGGGCAAGATGCAGCCAGCCACGTGAAGTCTTTATAGGATGAGGACCTTCACCGTTCTTTACTTCTTTTATCGTATGATACTCACGCACATTGATAATCTTTTCATCACGTATTTCGGCATGACATATATCATCAATAAGCGCCCAGCCTATTCCGCCACCATTACCGGTATCGATAAAGCCATCCTGCGGTCGTGTGTAAAGTACATACTTGCCATCGACAAATTCAGGATGAAGAACTACGTTACGCTGTTGTGTATCTGTCTTTACATCATCAAGACGTTCCCATGTCTTCAGGTCTTTTGTCCTCGCTATTGCCGCTGCAGCCACCGCTGAAGAAAGATCGCCCGGCTCGGCACACGGGTCTTTACGCTCGGCACAGAACACGGCATAGATGTATCCGTCCTCGTGCTTGGTCAATCTGGCATCATACATATTCGTATCTATTGTACCCGGTGTTTCAGGCATCAAAACAGGATAATCCCAAAAGCGGAAACCTTCTGTGGGACTATCACTCTCTGCAATGGCAAAAAAAGACTTACGGTCAGCACCTTCAACGCGCGCCATAAGGTAATACTTACCATCCAGTTTTATTGCACCGGAGTTCATTACTGCATTTATTCCTATGCGCTCCTCACACAGGGGATTATCATTTTCACTCATGTCATACCGCCAAATCAACGGGGCATGCTCTGCTGTAAGCACCGGGTTCTTATAACGGCAATAAATGCCATTAACACTGGTTCCCACCTCATTATGACGGGTTATAAGTTCCTCATAGTCACGTGTAAGTTCCTTTATATTCTTTAACTTCATAATGGTATTAATATTATTTTTCTTTTTTCAATATCAAAAGCCAGTCATTATTGCCGCCCTCAGGCAGATTTATGTCAAGTTCACATCCTCCGGACTTGCCTTTAACTATACGCTGTCCGGTACGGGGATTCATCCACTCTATCGTATAGCAAGAAGCAAACTTATCGGGTATCTTCATGTTCCATTTGTTCCCTCCGGGGAAATAGCACAACATATAATCTTCTGTCATAAACCCTACAGCCTCATCCGAGGCGTATTCATCTGTCGGGGTTGCACAACAAGGAATGTTAGTACCGCCCCTGAAAGGAATCTCATTCCAAAGCCTCACAAAATGTATAAGCTGGCATTCAGCCTCCATGTCCATGGCATTATACCAATAGGTTTGTGCATTGCATTTAGGTTCCCGCCCGGGGGCATACATCTGCCAGAGATTGTTATTACCGTAAGTATATCCACATGCCCCCGTAAGCATGCTCTGATATAATGTATGCCTTACGTCTATTGCCGCAAACCTGCCGTCTTCCAACTTAAAATTGCGCGGTATATCTTCATAACGCGGCTCACCGTCCATAACGGGCTTTACAGGTCTCAGAGACATGTCATTCAACATCATACGGCGATATATATCATACCTACCTTGGCAATGACCGGTCTGTATCATATTGAAGTCGAGCCAGTCTTCATTATGAAACCACATGGAAGACGAATGCTCTCCATGCGGATGATACGTCATAAGATGTATCTTATCAACAGACTTTATGCCTCTTGCCATTGCATTCCATATTGCACGGTTCTTGCCGTCTCCTCCACGGTCACCCCCTATTATCCATATAATATTAGGACGTGAAGCCCATCTGTTACCCAACAGTTTACCATACGTCTCGGCATTATGCTCGTCAAAGATCTCCGGACCGTTGCCCCATTGCTTATCAACCTTATCACCCCATGTAGGCAATATTGCAAGATACAGCCCTATACGTTCTGCGTATGCAAGAACGGAATCAACATGTGCCAGATAACAGGGATTGGGTCTGCGGACATCTCCGTCTATTAATTGCGGGACGCCTATAGCTGTCGTATCCCTGACACCTACCAGTTCGGAAAGAAGAACAGTCTGTATAACATTTATACCTTTCCCTACCCTGTTGTCCATATAAGCACATGCATCTTCATACGTCAGCCTTGAGAGCATTTCCCACGCTGTATCACCCATATATAAAAAAGGTGTACCGTCATCATGCTCAAGATATCTCCCACTACCGTCAACCTTAAGATTACCGTGTGTAAACGGTATACCGGCATAAACGGCAGAAGTAAAGAACATAGCAAATATGATAAACAACTTATTAATCATACGGAATAAACTATCAACAAAGCATACGGACTGTTTATCGGTTTCCCTATTATTTTGTCTCCTTATATTTCTGCATAATCTTCACCTGAGGCTTCTCCTTACCGCCACGATATGTCGGAATTGTCATTACAGCATCCGTCCACCATGGACCTGAAGCCCAATAAAGTGCAGGCACGCCATTCTTCTGCAAATATGCAAGAAAATTATCCAATGTCTTCTCCCAGCGTTCATCACCCTCGGGTATACCATATTCTCCTATTATGCCACGAAGTTTGTTTTTGTTAAGCCATTCCACAAAAGGACGAACAAGTTCCACACCACGTTTAGGAGTACCTTCTTCCTGCTCGTATGTAAACTTATAAGTACCCGAACCGTCAAAGTCAAAATAGCAGTGAGCCTCAAATATAAGATTTTCCGAAGGGTCATTCAGCGTCTTGAGATTATCGCTCATCTGTACCCAGCGACGCGCAGAGCTCCAATGATATCCACCTACTACAATAGGGGTCTTTGTATCCACGCTTCGGATAGAGTCTATCGCCACCTGAGCCATCTTATGCCATGACACACTTGCCGGAAGGTCATGAGGCTCATTCATCAATCCGTAACCATAGATGTTTCCGAAATCGCTAAACTCCTGTGCCATCATGCGCCAGAACTGTCCGTAACTCTCATAAGACAAATCAGAGGTACCTATAATCTTCTCACGACCATCATCTATACGACGACAATAGTTATGCATGTCAAACAATACTTTCATTCCACGCCTCTCAGCAGCCCTGACAAAATCTTTTACCTTAGACAAGTCATCCTGACATAAAGGTCCATTGGGATTATGCTGAAGCCGTTCCCAGCGGAAAGGAAGACGTACAAGCATCAACCCTTTCTGTTGCCAATATATAAGATCCGTATCCGTGGGATATGTATAATGCTTGTTATATTCGCCCGGGAATACAGAACCAAAGTCGCCACAAGCCAGATTAACACCAAAAGGCTCACCGGCAAACATAACACCACTTAATGCTATCAACACCGATATTAAACTTAACTTCATCTTATTCATAATTTCATTTATTTTTTGAATTCCACCATTTTACTATAGCCGGACGCGATGTATTAGCATCTACTATTACCGTCTCACCCGGATCAATCCATAAATAATTGTCCGATAAAAGCAGACTCGAAGACATTCCGGGCACATCTATAGTAACTCCTACAGCCGGCCAATCAGACTGATTTTTTATTGTTATAGTATTTCCGTCCTGTTCAAAACATACATCTGCTGCACACGATTCCTGCATTACACCACGGCGTGTCTCATAATTACAGAAGTACCAGTTTCTTGCTATAAGTGTACCATCATCTTTCAAAAGATCTGTTTTCATATACAGCATCTCACTTAATGTCTGGTTATCCTTCAGTACAATGTCCGAAATCTTCTCAACCCTTCCTTTAGGCTTAATCGTAATTAACGTATCCAGAACGCACTTCATCTTATGGTTCCAAACAGAAAGACGGGCTTTTACATTCCGGTCCGTAATAGTATTATTATCATCAAGAAGATAATAAGGAATACTGACCTCTTGCCCTGCCATATTTGTCCTGTCAAACAACAAGACAGTAGTTGTAGGCTCAAAAGCCCGCTTAGCAAAATAATGCAAAGGTTTTATTACACCGTAATAATCTATACTCGACCATGACAATCCCGGATAGTTATCATTTAACTTATAATAAAGAGCACCTGTTGTATTTGGCCACATTGTACGAGAACGCTCAAGAGTGTGCCTTACG
This sequence comes from Xylanibacter caecicola, assembly GCF_013166515.1. GTDB lineage: Bacteria > Bacteroidota > Bacteroidia > Bacteroidales > Bacteroidaceae > Prevotella > Prevotella caecicola. Next base: position 161,965 of record NZ_JABKKJ010000005.1, read on the forward strand.
CCTACCACCTGTGCCATCTGTGACCCGAACACAACGTCATCCAAAGTTTCCAAAGATGTGAAATAACCGGCATACTGCCCCAACCTGCTAATCTCTCCATTTGTACCGAATATTGGAGTATGATGAGTAAAAACCGACTCTTTCTTTGGCGGCCATACATATTCCTCATCATTAAGATATTTCATAACAGACTCCACTGAAGGTAATGACGGCACACCGAACTCACCCCAAAAACGTGCGGTCATGTTCAGATTATGATTAAGATGCATCTCATCCCACCAGCAGTTATAGTTATGACGGCTACCGCCCCATGCTTCTGCGCGATGAAATGGTCTGGATCCGTCAAGTTCGACACTAAGGTGTCCCATCATGTCTATAGCACGACCATAAGGTTTCTCAGACTCATTGCCTCCTCCCCACATAACAAGAGACGGATGGTTTCTCAGACGAACGGTATTGCTGACAACTGTTTCCCTCAGCATTTCAAACGGTTGTGTCTCATGACTGTTCCATGCAGTAGGCCACTCCTGCATGACCATTATGCCTTTTTCATCACAAAGTTCATAGAACGTATCCGTTTCCGGCATACCTCCTCCCCAAGCTCTTATCAGCTGGATATTTTGCTGACGGGCAACGGACAAGAACCGTTCATACTTCTCTCTTGAGAAATCAAGCAAAGCATCCATCATACACCACCCTGTTCCTTTTACGAACATGTCATGTCCATTGATGCAGAACGTCCAGTTATATAAATCCTCACGTTTCCCTTCCGGGAACGGCTTCATCTCTACTGTTCTGATACCGAAACGCCTCTCACAAACAGACCTTACTTTGCCATCAATCAAAAGTTGTATTTCTGCATCATATAGATTAGGGCTACCGACACCATTGGGCCACCAAAGGCTCGGTTCCTTTATTTTAAAATCGAAAGCGACATTCCCTTTAGCTTCATTTATTGTTTTAGCAAAAGTCTGTGCCTTACCATCAAAATTATAAGGCTTTATCAACAAACGTATTTCTCCTGTAGTCACATTCGGAAATGTGATCTGCATCCGCATGTCACCTTCTACAGAGCGAGTAATAAAGAACGGGGTCTCTATCCTTAAATCAGGTCTGTCTAAAATCTGTACATCACTCCATATACCCATTGAAGGTATCTTTGAGTAATGCCATCCATAAACACAATTGGCTACTACAGTATGTTTCCAAGCCTCATTTGCCGTTGCCGGCCATCCTCCGTTATATATCTCCGGTATCGGCAAGAGCTCCACCTTAATAACATTCTCGCCACGCTTCAGATATCTTTCCGCCTCAATGTCCGGTTCTCCGAACATTCCCTCATGCTCAGCCGCAAGCATCCCGTTTATAAAAATCCGGCACTTATTTGCCACACCTTTAAAAGACAACAACGGATTGGACATCGTACCATCATAGTCAAACGTCCTCGTAACATACCAACGCCTATAAGAACAACGTTCCGCTATAGTATCATTCCGTCCCAAGCACGGATCCGGAATAACCCCGGCACCTTTCAATGCCGTATGTATACTTCCGGGAACATTACACGGAACAGAGATGTCCGAATTTATACTATCTGCTCCGGTCAACATCCATGAACCGTTTAAGGACATGCAACGATCCGAAGCACGATGTTTCATTTTTCTCACAGGAATATCGGACATATCGACAGCTTCCACATCAAGCGGCGATACAGCATCGTGCCATGCCCGGCGATCTATCTCGTCAAGTGAAGCCTGAGCATGTACAGCACATGCAACAAACATCAGACATATTACCGTGAGAAACGTTTTATTCATTTGCAAACAACTCTTTCTTAAATTCAAGGATTATATTTACGCAGGTTTGACCTTACAATCCTGCCGTATGGTTTTATCACATCATCCGTCCAATGCCCGTCTTTGCGTGCCCTTGGAATAAGCATGGAACATGTCTCGTTCTTATCCGAAACAGACCAGTTGACCCAACTTATACGATGTTCCTCCATCCAATCGGTCCAACGCTGCCACTCTTCCATGTCAAGCGGACCGTCACCGGTGCATTCCATACCTGCACATTCATTAACAAAGATAGGAATTCCTTTTTTCCATGCCGCTTCAGCACGGTCGCGCAGTTCTTGTCCATGAGTGGCAGCATAAAAATGAAGACTATACATTATATTTGTCTGTCCCTCCAACGGACGTTCCGCTACAAGATGCAGATCCTGATCCCAATGCGGATTACCGACAAGAACTATATTGTCCTTATCATACTTGCGTATCTCCGCTATTACAGCATACGCATAGTCACTGACACTCTCCCATGTATCCTCCATAGGTTCATTATATATTTCATAAATGACATTAGGATACTTGCCGTATTCCTTTGCCATCATACCGAAAAACTTAACGGCTTCTTCCTTTTCCGGATAATAAGTGTGCCAGTCTATTATGACATAAATTCCATTCCTTATGGCAGCCTTAATAACTTTGTTCATGCACGACAGAGCAAACTCAGGGTTCTCCTTGTAGTTATCTTCAATACAGACGCCCATGGCTGCACGCAATACAGTACAGTTCCAGTCATCCCGAAGCCATTTTACACATTTTGCATTGTAAAAACGAGGCCACAGATTGTGCCAGCCAAGGCTTACACCACGAAGAGCGACAGGCTCTCCCTTACTGTCACACAGTTGATTACCAATGACCTGCAGTTGCCCCCACCTCTTCACCGGAGTAACGGCAGAGGCAGCCACAGTCATCATCAACATTATAATAACAATCTTAATTCTGCTCATAAGAAACATCATCATTTCGCCTTAAAATACTTCTCAAGCACCGACATCTGGGGTCTGTCTTGTCCGTTTACAGGTTGTACTGCAAGAGAATAGTCTCCCCAACGCGAACCGGCAGACCAATATGTACCGCCTATTCCGTTCTCCGAAAGATATTCCAACGCCTTATCAAGAGTGACAAGCCAGCGCGGGTCGTCATCCGGCACACCGTATTCACCGACAAAACCCTGCTTGCCATATTTCTTACACCACTCAACAAACGGCTTCAGTCTCTCTACACCAATATTCTCCGTAGCCTGTTCCTGATCATAGTTCTTGACATACTTGCCACTGGCATCATTGTCAAAATACACATGCGCTTGGAATATAAGTTTGTCCGAAGGGTCTGTAAGGTCTTTAAGATCCTGACTCAAGTTTGTCCACTTGCTGGACGAAGCATATTCATTGCCTTCAATAACTATAGGTGTCTGCTTGTCCACTTCACGTATGGCATCTATACATTCCTGAGCCAGTTTGTCCCAAGGAGAAGACTTCAGCATATCATGAGGCTCGTTCATTATATCATAGCCCCATATATTTGTATATCCCATAAACTCCTGTGCCAAACGTTTCCACAAGTCGCAGAAATGAGCAGAAGAACATGTACGGGAACCCAAGATGGCATAATTGTTGGCATCAGAGTTATGACCGTTGCTGTATGTGCAATAACGCCCGAAGTTATGCAAATCAAGGATTACATAAATCCCAAGTTCCTGAGCCGCACTGACAACAGCTTTCATTTTTGCGAGTTCCACCTGATCCAGTTCACCGCCAAGCTGTCTCTGTATACGCTCCCATCTGAACGGGAAACGTATCAGCTTAAAGCCTTTATTTGCAAAATACTCTATATCCGAACGGGTCGGGTAACCGTAATGTGTACCATCCACTCCCGGATAGACGGCAGCAAACTCGGCACCGGACATATTCACGCCAAAATATGGTTCCGCAAGTTTAGCAACAGAGCCTCCTCCACCGGTACCTCCGCCGGTTTCTTCACCGTTGCCGTCATTATCACTGTCGCATGCCGTCAGTCCCAGACACATCAGTGCCAGAACCATAATTATATTGATAAACTTAATATTCTTCATATCTGATTATTTTTTTACGAAACGGAAGTTTGTCATTGCTATATTATATGTCTGCGCCGAAGTTGGAGAGAAGATTATCATGAACGAATAACGTACGCTGCTGTCGGTTCCGGCCGGCACAAGCACATGTCCCTCAGGATCTTCCTCGTCAAGGTCTATTCGTATGGTTTTCCACTGATTTTTCGTATTCAAAGCAATACCGTCACCACCCGGATACCACTGATAGTTGCCGAAAATAATCCTGTAATTGGAGTTCAGAGGATATTTCTGATCATTCCAGAACTCAAAGCGCATCTGATAATCCTGAGGATTGGCAGCCACATCGGCAGGCAAATCGATGTATCCGGCCCAGAACACCATCCATCCCCAAGCGTTCACCTGATCTTTAAAACGTATGTACTTACCGTCACTACCTAAAGGTTTGGGGTCATCAGGTCCAGCAGAGAACTTGCTGTACAAGAAGTTCTTCGGTGCCCACGGATATTTGCTTGCATGGGTAAATGCACCTACACCCGGCCAGTTATTAAAGTCAAACAGTTCCGAAACACCCGGTTTGGCATAGTCTAAGGTTACAGGCTCTGCCATCTTACTGCCCTGAACAGTTACAGGGTCGCCCATTCTTGCATTACCGGGTATCTGTATCATAAGTTCTGTTTCCGAAGCTGCAAGCACATTTACATCCTTATCACCCACTTTAACGACAGCATCTTCTGCCGTTATTCCGTAAAGGTCATAGTCGTTTCCCTGTATATACGTAGTATCTCCGGGCTGTGCAAATTCACAATACAGTCCCTGTATCTTCAGTTCGGGTATCGTTACTTTCAGCGGAGCCGATGTCTCGCCTAATTTTGTTGATACATATACACGGTCTGTAACCGTCTCGGGAAGCACTCTCGGAACCTTCGCAAGCACTGCATCGTAACTTGAATACACTTCACTCAGGTCTACATCAACATCATTAAACTTCAACGACGTAACGTTGCCGAGATTTGTTCCTTCTATGCGCACCACCTGAGTAAATGCCGCCGTCTCTATCGGCGTTCCGGTAGTGTCGTTTGCCATCACAATCTTCGTAATGGCAGGAGCGCCGGTACTCGGGATATTCTCACCTGCAAGGACTTCATCCACTTGTGTTATGTCGTCACATGCAATACACCCAAACATCATACAGGCACATATAATAGAAAATGATATACATTTCATACTTCTGTCGTGTTTTGTTTTACTTAATCGTTTCATTAATTAGTTCCAGCCCGGATTATTGGCTTTAATACCCTTGTTCGTCAGCACTTCAAGAGTAGGAATCGGGAAAAGAAGATGCTTTTCCGAACGCTCTTTCACGTTTCCCGGTTCATCGGCGCCGCCCAAAGCATTCATGGCAGGAAGATATATACCCCAACGTATGAGGTCCCAACGACGGTCTCCCTCAAGGGCAAGTTCCATTGCACGTTCCTCTATGATTGAGGAGCGTAACGAAGCCTTAGGAGAAATCTTTGTATTAACGCCGTCAACCTTCACTATTGTTCCTTCCTCAAACTGTTCTATATCACGCGGTGTAGCATTACTGCGCTCACGCACAAGATTAAGCGCGTTAACAGCTTCCTGTGTCGGACCGTTAAGCTCATTGGCAGCCTCAGCAAGAATAAGAAGCACATCCGCATAGCGTAAGAACGGATAGTTGGCATCTGTACGGCTCAGAGAACGGTCGCTGATCTGCTGAAGATACTTTGTCTGGAAAGCAAAGAACTGTTCTGATCCGGCACCGTCACAACGCCAGCTTGACGTCACATCCGTATTGTCATACGGTGCTTCACGGTTTTCGACTCTCTTCTGCCATATACCGAAGTTAGGGAAATATGAGCCTCCGCCCCAGCTTGTGTCAGAACCATCACGTATCCAGGCGTGAAGAACTCCTTCATAGATACGATGATCCATTTCTTCAAACAGCATATACCAGTGCCAGCGCATACCCACCGTAAGGCTGTTTACGATATGACCGGCTGCATTTGTCATGCCGCAGTAGTGATAAGAGAACAACGTGCCATACATATTGTCTCCGGATATTGTCTGCAAGGAGAAGAGGTGCTCCGATGCTGTCTTTCCTGAATTGCTCCACAAGTTTGCATAATCGGAAAGTTCTATTTTGCCATAGTCACCGGCTTTCACAGCCTTTGCAAGGTCGTATGCTTTCTGCCAGCACTCTCTTGCGTCAAAGTTCTCATATCCGGCAACAACGCGTTTGTGCATCAATGTCTTGACAGGGTCGGTATATACTTTAGTGGCTGTTCCGTTTATATTCTGTACCACATAAGGTACTCCCGTCTTCACCACAATATCCTCACCATCAGCAGTTGCACCGGCAGCCATCGTTGCATACACTTTTGCCTCAAGCCCGGCAGCAGAAGCCGCATTGACACGTCCGGGGGTATAAGCTCCGGTGGTATTTTTATAGAGCATTGTGCGGGCATCGTCAAGAAGCGGTATTATGGTCTTCTCGTATACATCCTTTATCGGAATACGCGGGAAGTTGTCATACGTACCTTCCTCGTCCACACTTACAGAATGCACAGGAATGTCTCCATAGGCTCTCGTCAGCATGAAATATGCCCATGCCTTAAGGAAATAAAGTTCTCCGAGACAATTGTTACGATGCAGTTCCGTTGCCCCGTCAAGAGCTTTCACGTTGGTAATAGCCTTATTAGCCTTGTTAATTAGGGCATACATGCCGTTCCACATGGCATCTGCCTGTGACGTACCGCCCTGAAAGTTTCCGCTGCCAAACTCCGAGAATTGCCACACTGCGCCTGAGATATAGTCACAGTCGTAATCCAACGGGCGCGGAAACGAACCATACATGAACATGTCCGAGAACAACGAGTTATAGACACCGAGCGTCCACGAGTCGGCACCTTCATTACTATTTGGAATGTCATCTGTCGTGACAAACGTATATGCCTTTTCTTCAAGCCAGTCCTCACACGAAGTAAATACAGGAACTGACATAAGCGCAAAGGCCATGGCTGATAGAAATATTTTGCTTTTCATAATCATTTTTATATTGATTAGTACAGGTGTATATTATAAGGTCAGCTTAACACCGAAAGAGAAGCTCCTGTTATTCGGGTATGAATTTATATCCACGCCACGACGTGAAGCATCGGTACCAAAAGCGTTTACATCCGGGTCAAACCAACTATAGCCGGTTATCGTAAAGAGATTAGATGCCGTGAAATATGCTCTCAATCCAACCGTTCTTGCTATACGTCCGAAGTCGTATTCAAGACTTACGGTCTTAAGACGGAAATACGAGCCGTCTTCAACATAGCGGTCTGAAAGAAGCATGTTGCGTGTCATTGCAGTCGTAACACGAGGCCATTTTGCAAACGAGGCATTTTCAGGTGTCCAGCGTGTATTATACGCGTCTCTTGTAATATTTCCGATACTTGACATTCCTATCATCATCAAGTTACCGTTGTAGACATCATTGCCCTGGGTTCCCTGGAAGAACATGCTAAGACTGAGTTTCTTCCAGCGTCCGCTGATATTGAATCCGTAGGTATAATCGGGATTGGTGTCGCCTATGACAACTCGGTCGCGGTCTGCCGTAAGTTGTCCGTCTCCGTCAACATCTACATATTTTATCTCACCCACCATGCGCTGTGCTTCAGCGTCCGATACCGTACGGTACATCGGATCTGCACGAACCTCGGCTATATTGTCATAGAAACCATCCTCCACATATCCGTATATCGCCCCTATAGGCATGTCGTTACGCTGTATGAATACCTGGCTTGCACCGTACCACAACTGTGACGCATACTGGTCGGCAGGAAGGTTAAATAGCCTGTTGCGGTTCCATGATATGTTTGCATCCACTTCCAGTCCCCAATCACGGGTGTCAACTACTACGAAGTTACCGGACAGTTCGAAACCGGTGTTACGCACGCTTCCGCTATTCGTCCACATCGTTCTGTATCCGGTATTGGTAGGAATTGAAATGGTCTGAAGCAGGTCGTTTGTTTCCTTGAGATACCAGTTCATGCTCATGCTCAAGCGGTTACGCATGAAGCCCATGTCAAGACCAACATTAAACTGATCTGTTGTCTCCCAGCGCAGTTTGGTGTTTCGCGGACCACTTCCCGTATCATACGTGTAACCACCGTTCAGAGAACCGGCCAACGGATAGTTTGCCACGCGTACCCTGTCCATAGTCATATAGTCCGACAAGGCCTGGTTACCGGTCTGTCCATAGCTGACACGGAGCTTAAGATTAGAGAAAATATTAAGATCCTTGATGAACTTCTCTTCTGATATATTCCATGCCAACGCGCCTGATGCGAAGTTTGCGAACTTGTTGCCTTCGGCAAATTTGCTTGAACCGTCACGACGATACGAGAGTGTCGCGATATATCTGTCCATGAGAGTATAGTTCACACGTCCGAGCAAAGACACCATGGTAGAGCGTCCGCGGTCACTCGTCGGAGTGTCAATGGTCATGGCTGCGCTCATGTCATAATCCTGTGTAAGGTCTGTCGGGAAATTACTTGCCGTGATAGACTTGCCTCCCCAATTGCTACGTTCGTATGTAAATGCGGCAACAGCATTAAGGCGGTGATGCTTTCCGAAAGTCTTATCAAAAGTAAGCATGGATTCCAACGTGATGTGAGTATTCCAGTTGTCAGCCTTTCCTGCACGTCCTTTGGCTGTCTTACCCTCACCGGTCTCCCTATTATAATAGGTGTCACGCTCACGGTTTATGTTGCTTATACCGAGATTCTGGCGGAACGAGAGAGAGGGTGCGAGGCGCGCCTCGAGATATGCCGATGTAAATATGTTTGTCGTGACCATCTCGTCTTTTGCCGTATTGACGTATGTACGCGGGTTGGCAGACAGCCACGCATATGTATCCGCATCCGACTTGTCACCTACATATATTGTCGGAAGATAAATAAGTGCAGAACGGATTATACTGTAATCGTATGAATTTGTTTTTGAGAATTTGTTTTCAGAATGTGTAAAGTTTATGTTCAAGCCAGCCTTAAGCCACTTAAGCGGATTGGAGTTTACATTCGTACGGAATGTATAACGCTCATAGCCGGAATTCTTGATGACACCTTCCTGATTTGTATAGTTTCCGGATATAGCATAGTTGCTCTTGTCACTTCCGCCTGAAATACTGAGGTTATATGTCTGGTCTGTTCCTGTCTGTGTAACCTCGTCGAGCCAGTTCGTACCTTCAACCCACTCGGTATTGCCATATCCGTCTGTATGCCAACCGGGCGTGAGGAAGTCCTCGGGAAGCGGATGATAGCTTCCAGACTCGGGAATAAGATTGTTATCCGAGTCATAACGATAGCTCCACTTGCCGGAATAGGCAGGGTTGCCGGCAACAAGACCGTCGTATATGCTGCCGTTGACAACACCTTCATTTACATAGTTTGCGTATGTATAGGCATCGAGCATCTTTATTTTCTTGGAAATTTTCATGACGCCCCAGTTGGCTGAAAACTCTATGCGCTGTGCACCTGCCTTACCCTGTTTGGTTGTAACGAGGACAACTCCGTTAGCACCGCGCGAGCCATAAATGGCAGTGGCAGACGCATCCTTGAGCACTTCGATATTCTCAATATCGTTCGGGTTAATCATAGACAGCGGGTTGTCAACGGTATTGTTACCTGAATTGGCATCACTCTTCGGAGTTCCGCTCGTCTCAAACGGTATACCGTCGATTACATACAGAGGCTGTGTACTCGTACTTGTAGAGTTGGCACCACGTATCGTTATACTGATACCGGCACCCGGAGCACCATCGTTGCGGTTAACCTGTACACCGGCAATCTTTCCCTGCAGTCCGCTTCCGAAGTCAGTCGGCGTTCCACGCATAAGTTCTTCCGAACTTATGGAAGCCATGGCACCGGTAAGGTCGCTCTTGCGCAACTTTCCATAACCGACAACGACAAGTTCGTCTATCATATTGACATCGTCTCTCATCTCGATATCGATAGCCGCACGTCCTTTCACACTTACCTTCACCGTCTCATATCCTATTGCCGAGAATGAGATCTGCGAAGAACGGCTCTTCAATGAAATACTGTACTTTCCGTCAATGTCCGTGACAGTACCGTTACCTTTGCTTCCGACCTCGATGACACTTGCACCGATTACCGGATCACCGTTTTTGTCAATAACCCGTCCCTGGACATTGATACTCTGGGCGAAACTTGCGGTAACGCTCAGTATCATGACCAAAAGCACGAGGAGAATTCTCTGCTTGCCTTCAAACAGACCTCGTCTGCACAAAGACAATAATTCTGGTTTCTTGTTCATAGGTTTTTCATTTTATAGAATATATTAATTTGTCTATCACACGCCTTGCAAATATATAATGAGCCGCATCGTTCAGATGAACCCCATCGCCCGAATCGTATGCCGGAGATATGAATCCTAATCCGTCCGGGCTGGCAATGTTGGTATAGAAGTCTATGGCATGCCTGCCATATCTGTACTTTATTTTCCGTGACAGTTCATCAAACCAATTGCGGTAATACTGTTTTGAGGCATCGGGCTTATTGCCTCCGACATACGGAGGTTGATATTTTTCACCGAAATTGTGAGGCTGCGACGTTGTAATGAAGACCTCCACGCCCGCCTTACGCGCCTTCTGCACAATTGTCCGGAAATGTTTCATCTGCGTTTTCACGCTTATACCGTGCGAAGTGTCATTTGTCGGCATATTGATAATAAGTATATCCGGATGCAGGGACAAAGCCTTGTCTATATTCCGCAGGGTGTCGACACAGAGCAGATGCTCACGTGCCTGATAGCACGGTGTGCCCGTCGGCATTATACGGCACGTGGTATATCCTCCCTTTGCAAGATTTATCAATGTGCATCCGGGATGGTTCTCTTCAAGCCATGCCGACACGCGTGACGTCCATGCCTTATCCGGTGAACTCACTCCGGCACCGGCAGCTGTCGACGAACCAAGTACTACAATACGCTTCCGGGCTTCTACACCCGATGCAAAAAACAACGACAGTATCAGAGTGACGATAATATGTGATATTCGTGGCATCATTGTTGTTACGGTTGATATACTTTTAAGTGTTTTCCCCGATGACAATTCAAATCATGACAAATGAACGTTGCAAGATATTATTCCTGTTGCCATTAATAGAACTTGTCAAATGCAAAGATAATGTAAGCCGAACGCGATCAAACTTGTTTGTAATTGCTGAGGCATAGCTTATCTTATGCAAAGATACGCATTAGTAATTATTTGCTTATACACATTTTTGCCCGATAATGATACTTTCTTGCCAATTATCGTACAATCTTCCGTCCCTTATGTATAAATATGCCGCGCCCGGGGTTCTCAACTTTTATTCCCTGGAGTGTGTACCATGCATCTGGGCTTACAGAAGCGTCAGACCTCTCTATCTGCACAATCCCGGCTCCAACGCTCTGATACTTAACGAGTACGGACATTTGTGGACGATCCTTGGTATAATTATTAGTAGGATGGACAGCCAGCTTATAGTCACCCCAACGATGACCGGCAGACCAGTATGTTCCGCCCATCCCGTTCTCCTGAAGATAAGCGAGGGTATTGTCTAGAACAGTGTTCCATCGCGAGTCGTCGTCAGGAATGCCGTACTCACCTATATATCCGCGCTTGCCGTATTTGTTACACCAGTCTACAAACGGCTTTACACGTGTCACGCCTGTCTGTGCATTGGCACCGGAGTTTTCATAACTGTCTTTATACTCTCCTGAAGAGTCCTTGTCGAAATAACAATGGGCTGAAAAGATGAGATTGTCGGCGGGGTCGTTAAGATTGCGCAGGTTGTCACTGTAATATACCCAGTTGCGCGCCGTGGCAAACTGGTCGCCATCCACCACAATCGGGGTGGACATGTCTTCCTCACGTATTGCATATATGGCAGCCTGAGCAATGTTAAACCACGGCATGGAGGAAAGCATGGCATACGGCTCGTTCATTATTTCATATCCCCATATACATTCATAATCCTTAAACTCACGGGCAAGCATCCGCCATACATCGCAGAACTGGTCGAGCGTGCACGAAGACTCTCCTATCACGGAATATACATTATCGGCAGAACTATAACCATTACAATATGTACAGTAACGCCCGAAATTGTGCATGTCAAAGACCACTTTCAGACCGAGTTCCGATGCCCAGTCCAACACTTTCTTTATCTTGTCTGTCTCACTCTTGATTAGCGATGCCGATCCTAAAGGACGCTGGACACGTTCCCACCGGAAAGGAAGACGGATTATACCGAAACCTTTTCTGCGCGCATAGGCAAGGTCGTCGTAGTTTGGATAACCGTAATGAGTTCCGTCCACGCCGGGATATACCCCCGCGAACTCGCCTCCCGACTCATTCAGTCCGAACATCATTACTGCCTCACGCCTCTCACCCGGAACAACATCATAGCCGGCAGAAGGACAATAAAGAGTAACCTTATTCACTGTATGGTATGCCCCGCGGACACGCAGAACACCGTCACGCAACTGTGCAAGGACACTTTCGTCAATAACCATGCTGTAGTCGCCTGTCATCTCAAAACCGCTGTAGCCGGACTTAAGTTCGCTCCACTCACTATTCTGAAGACAGCCACGCGAGTCGGATGTAACATTGCTTACCGATACTTTTATGACATCTCCGATTTTCGCAGTCTGAAACTGGAACTTAGGGACGGAAATGGTCGGCGTATAATAAGCAATGGCAACGCTGCCACTGAAAAGCACCTTATTCTTTGGGTCTTTCTCAAGTGTTATCCTGTCTATCGTATAATTATATCCCGAAACAGTAAGTCCGCCGGAACGCAACTGCGACTGTATTGCGGGAGAAACTATCAAGGAAAAGTCACCATATACCTTAAACTCTGTCTCATCAGGAAAAAGCGCAGAGCCGGAAGACAGGAAACCTGCGATGCCGCTCTTGTCTGCTCCTAAAAATCCCGAAGCATAGACACGGACTACATCGCCCGCACCGACATCGGAGAAAACATCCGCAGACAAATCCACCCCGGTCCATCCGGAAACTACCGCCGGACCGCTATAAACAACATTTTCCTCTGCCCGGCACGTTGCAAAAGCACATATCGCGAGCATAAACGAGAGTATTAAATTTTTGGTCATATCTTTTTTATTAAGTTATATTGCAAAAATAAATATCTTATATCACATAATATTATATTATTTTGACCCATTTTGATACTATTTTACCTATCTGCATGCGACATGGCATATCAGTATTGATAAAAAGCAAAAAAAGCAAAGTTTCATTGCCATTTATGTGTTTTTGCGTATCTTTGTATAAAATAAACTCCGCCTCAACAACTACAGGCAAGATTGATTGCATTAGGCTTGCAGCATGCTTGAAAATACATAACACATTATATAATAGTATACATCATGAAAGAGACACGAATATTACACGAAATAACTCCTCTTCAGGACGAAGACTCGCTATACATCGCCGACAGGTGCAAAATGATGTTCAGCTATCCTATACACAACCATGCAGCATTTGAACTGAACTTCATAGAACATGCCGCCGGCGTGAGAAGGATAGTGGGAGACCACAGCGAAGTGATCGGAGACTATGACCTGGTACTGATAACAAGTCAGGATTTGGAACATGTTTGGGAACAGAACACGTGCACAAGTGAGAACATACACGAGATAACGATACAGTTTCACTGGAAAATGGATGAAGGATTCCTCGCGCGAAACCCATTCGGCAGTATACGCAAGATGATGGAAACGGCACGGAAAGGACTGGCATTCCCTATGGAAGCAATAATACAGGTATATCCGCGACTGACACAACTGAGCAAAATGAACGACAGTTTCTGGGCGGTGAGCCAGTTCATGGGCATACTCTACGACCTGTCCCTGTGCAAGGGGGCACGCACGCTGGCAACAAACAGCTATGCCAAAGTGGACATACAGGACGACAGCAAGCGTATACTTAAGGTCAAGACATACATACACGACCATTATATGGACGACATACGGCTTGGGATGCTTGCCGACCTTGCCGGAATGAGCACAAGTGCATTCAGCCGTTTCTTCAAGTTGCATACGGGATACACGCTACGCGAATATCTGATAAACATACGCCTCGGCAATGCGGCAAGACTTCTGCTTGACACCGGAGAAAGCATTGCGAACATCAGTTTCTTCTGCGGTTTCAATAATCTGAGCAACTTCAACCGCATATTCAAAGACCGCAAAGGATGCTCACCTTCGGAGTTTCGCGAACAGGTAAGAAAGGCACGTATCATACTTTGACATAACCGATAAAACGGGACGATTTGCAAAAGGTCACCTTTCGGACTGCGAAAGGTGACCTTTCAGCGTCTAAAAGGCGGCATATCGGAGCCTAAAAGAGCACCTTTTACAACGCGGAATGAAACAACGGCGCAAAGTGCTGAATGTAAGCCACATGCAAGAAGCACCATATAAAGAAAAAAGGCGCCCTTTAACAGACCGTCGGAAAAGCTACGGAATGTTAAAGGACGCCGAATGTCATCCTGATTTTTTAAAAGAATATTTGTTTTTAAGTTACGGGTTTAATCTTTAACCATAAACAAATCAACTAATCAACCAACTCATCTATTAATATATTTTCTGCCGTTCTTTATGACAATACCCTTATGAGAAGCGCTAACGCGCTGACCGCACAGATTGTAAACGGCGCCATTATCAACCGAAACCTTATTGTTCTCGATAGAGCCGATACCTGTAGTTCCGGTATTTGCCACAGTTACATAGCGTATTTCGAAATCGTATGTAGTGCCGTTGCCCTGACGCTGGATAATCATGCCTGATGTTTTTATCTTATTGATAATGTCCTCGGTAAGTTCCATGCTGAACACCTGTGTACCAGCCGCCATTGTGGTCTCACTGTTAAGACATTCCCAAGAAGCTGTATCCTTAATATAAATCTGGTCACCCTCGTCAACATCGCTCATGTAAACCTTTATGAACTTGCCGGGCTGGAGGTCTGCACCAAGAAGCGCCGACTTGTTAGGATCGTAGCGGAAATCGACAGATGTGCTTCCCGTTGCAGAACCGCTCCATACGATTGTTTCCGATGCATCGGGAACAATAACATCGTCACCTATCTGTGCCTTTATCACTTCGACCTTTGTAAAGGTGTATGAAGCATCATTGGGACGGCGCAACATTATTCCTTTCTGCTTTATCGCCTCAACGGCAGCAACACTAACCATAAACTCATAGCTGTTGTCACCGGCTTCGATTGTGGGAGAGTTCATGTCTATAGCCATGATATTATTCCACTCCATATCCTGGAACCATACCTGGTCGCCTTCTGCCGCACCGGTGTAATAGAACTTTATCTTGTCGCCGGCAGAAAGATTCGCCTGACCTTTGGCATCGCCTACAAGTTTGTTGTAATTATCAAGGAACGATCCCGACTCGGGAGTGAAGCGCAGTGTTGAAGCAGAAGAGCCTTCCCATACCACGATGTTGCCGGGATCCTCGTCGCCTGTTCCCGGTTCGTCGCCACCGGAAGTACCGTCGCCTTTAACAACATTTACTTTAGTAAAGGTATATACAGCTTCACCTCCACGACGAAGGCGTAGTCCCTTAACCTTAAGTGCATCCACGAAATCTTGTGAAACATTCACAGTGAAAACACCGTCGCCGGCAGTAAGCAGGTCAACATCAGCACCTGTCACGGAAGAGGGATAAGTGTTCCACTCACTATCCTGCAACCATAGTTTGCTGCCCTCAACTGCACCTGTATAATAAATATCAATTTTATCACCTGCGGAAAGATTTGCCTGACCGGGTGCATTACCCATCAGGGCATTGTAGTTATCTTCACCGCTGAAGAAAGTAAGATTGCCCGACTGGGCACCTTCCCATACAGTAATTACTTCTGCTGAGACCTTAAGAACTGCCATCAGCAAGAGTGAAAGAATAAATGTAGTTTTTTTCATGATTTAATGGTTTTAGTTATTGGATTTATTTTTATATCTGCAAAATTCGTGTTTTATCCTAACAATATATAATATTAATTTAGCAGACATTGATACTATTTTACCTATTTTGCCGATACACCTCATTTTAACGCCATAAAAGTATTATAGTAAAACAACTTATCAATACTTTTGCACTGAACAATAAAACAAAAACACAATGAAAACAAGCTTTTTACGAAAAACAGTGATTGCCGCCATGATGATATTATCGATATCGGCGGCAGCACAAGAGAAAGTGATGAAAATACTTGCTGTGGGCAACAGTTTTTCACGTGATGCCGTCGAGCAATATCTATGGGACCTTGCTGATGCCGATGGAAAGAAATGTATAATAGGCAACCTCTATATAGGAGGATGTCCTATAAGCAGGCACGTAGACAATGCCCGCAATGATGCTCCGGCATACGAATACAGGAAAATAGGAACGGACGGTATAAGGGTGCAGACTGACAACAAGCGACAGAACGAGGCTTTAAGAGAGGAGCAGTGGGATATTGTGACCGTACAGCAGGCAAGCTATGACTCCGGAAACTATGACTCGTTCTCGCTCCTTCCTGAACTTGTGGCGTACATACGCGCGCGCGTTCCTTCTTATACTAAGGTGTTGTTTCACCAGACTTGGGCATATGCACAGACAAGCGACCACAGCGGCTTCAAACGATATGGCAACAACCAGATGACAATGTATCGTGCCATATCCGAATGTTCGGCAAGAGCAGCACGGGAAAATGAACTTCAAGGGATTATACCGGCAGGCACGGCAATACAAATAGCACGCTCAACGGAACTTGGCGACAATCTGAATGCCGACGGATATCATCTCGATCATCTCGTGGGACGCTACATAGCGGCATGCACCTGGTATGAGTACATATTTAAAAACAATGTGAAAGGTAACAGATTTGCCCCCACAGGAATGACAAAGAAGCAGAAAAGACTGTCACAAAAATCTGCCCACGCCGCATGCCGCAAAGGTATGTTCGATAAAGACTAAGTGTATATTGGATACAAAAAAAACAATCGACCGGAGCATAAGAACATGCCTCGGTCGATTTTATCACACAGCATAAGAATGTTTGTTAATACTCGTCCTCGTTGAAAAGAAAGTCTTCTTTCGTAGGATAGTCTGGCCATATATCCTCTATGCTTTCATATACATCACCTTCATCCTCTATCTCTTGCAGATTCTCCAATACTTCAAGCGGAGCGCCGGAACGGGTCGCATAATCAATCAGTTCTTCCTTAGTTGCAGGCCACGGCGCATCTTCCAGTTTTGAAGCCAATTCAAGTGTCCAATACATAGTCGTTATCTTTTGCGTTAAAAATTGAACGCAAAAATAATATTTTTTTTCTTATCTGCAAGGTTTTGTCCATACTTTTTCCCTCACGCCGTCAATAAAATTCAGTTTGCGCGCAAGAACAAACAAATAATCTGACAGGCGGTTCATATATTGCAGTATTTCCGGATCAAGCTCGGTTGTTTCACCAAGGAAAAAGATACGTCTCTCGGCACGGCGGCAAACCGTACGACAGACATGGGCAAAGGCAGCCTCGTGCGAACCGCCCGGAAGTATAAATGCCGTTTGCTGGGGGATATTGGCATTAATCGCATCTATCTCCTGCTCCAATATATCGACCTCACCTGCATCAAGGGTGTAAGATGGTGCAAGCTCGGTTTGTGTCTTGTCCGTGGCAAGGTATGAGCACACGGTAAAAAGATTACGCTGTGTTCTGATTATAAGATCCTTATCCGCCCCGTCTTTCATGAAGGACGCAAGTAACCCGAGATTTGCACTCAGTTCATCAACCGTGCCGTAAGCCTCTATACGAGAGTTTGTTTTCTTTACTTTTACGCCGCCTACCAGACTTGTCGTTCCCTCGTCTCCGGTCTTGGTATATACTCTTGTAATCTTCATAGCTTTATGATTTAAAAGTTTACTATATAATTTTGCTTATATCGCTTCTTGTCAAAAAAGACAATTCCACAATAGTATAAATCGAACGTCACAATGTTTCTTTCATCACCGACAATCTCTCTCCAGCATTGACGTGCTTCGTTGTCACTGTTTATGTTTCTGACCACAACAAGAGTCCTGTCATCAGCACTACGGCGGATTGCGTCAAGAAAGCTTCGCCACCGCCCTTCAAGTGTCAGCATGACAAATCCCGGCACACACATGTCATCAAGAAAAGAAATATAATCGGCAGATGTCATATCTGTCGAAACCCTTACAATACGGCTTTTTACACTGCCTGCCTTTATATATTCTTCATATATATTCTCACCGGATGAAAAATCAAGAACCACAGACGAACGGCAATAATTAGCAATTCTGAAAAACAAACGACCAAGCCGTCTGTCTCTCCAACCAATGTTTTCAACAACTTTGTCCAAATGTTCATAAGCGTAATAAGGCCACTTTTCTCCTATTACATAGCGTATGAAAGCATACGCCCACGGTGACTGTACACCAAACCCGCGACAGTGTCTGCACCTTGCAAACCATACGGGAATATTCTTTAAACGCCCTATTACATTGCTCGTCACCCTGCAAATATAAAGAAAATGGCTGTAAATCACAAACGAAGAAGTATTTTTTTAGGAATAATACATAAAGATGCAGAATATGCAAAGTCCAACAACTAATCAACTAACAGCTTAAGTCTGTCGACATCTATCTTGGTAAGCCTTATCATACGTTCATAATCTGGCAAAGCGTCGGTATTGCCGAGAATTACCATCTTTTCGGCATACTCAACTCCAAGTACATCAAACATAAAACGGTTTATAAGCCCGGAACGCACGGAAACATATCGCTCCACATAGACAGTATTCCGACAGAAAGTATATAATTGTATATATACAATGATGCGATACAAAAAACAAACAAAACGGCAACATAGCCTATGGCTATCTTCACTGAGATACAGAGTTTCTTCATCCGGCATATTATTTACGGCTGCAAATATAACCAATGATAAGCACTCCTGACTGATGAAAAGCCCATATTTTTAACCGCGGGATATAAAAAACAAGGCATAAGACATAAATTTCTGATTTTAAAGACATTCCCTCCTGCAACAAGCACATGTTGTCCGTAGCCATCAAGAATTATTTCATCAATAGAATGAACTGTTTATCAACGACAACGGCTGCACCTTGCAGACATACAGTAAAAAACAGCTAACAATCTGTTACATTGTTCATCACATTGCTTCTATAATGGAAATTGCTGTAAACGGAAATTGAAGAGATG
Organism: Xylanibacter caecicola; assembly: GCF_013166515.1. Lineage (GTDB taxonomy): Bacteria > Bacteroidota > Bacteroidia > Bacteroidales > Bacteroidaceae > Prevotella > Prevotella caecicola. The sequence continues at coordinate 181,190 of NZ_JABKKJ010000005.1, forward strand.
TCCTTTAGAAAAAAGACGCGAAACGAACGGCAAAAAGAATGGTTTAAATAAAAAAGAGTTTACAGAACAGACGATTATCATTATTTATTTGTAATTTTGTATTTGGATTGATATGATTATCTTTCCTGATTTTTTTGAAAAAAGAAGCGTTATGCTTATCTCTTGCGAATGAAAACCTGAGAAACTTTCAAACGTATACAAGGATAGAGCATAGTGGTTCTCACGCATGTGGCGTGGGCTGCTATTACTACATCTGTATACAACGGTTTTCTCAGGACCATCATTCGAAGACGTGGCATTGCAGTTCCACGCTTCTAAAATTATTAATTCTCTTAAGGGAACTGGAAGAGAGAAAACAAGTAATATGAAAACATTTGGTAATATTATCTGGCATTTCCCTTTCTTCGGATTTGCAATGTCGTTAATCACCGCCATTGGCGGACTGATATGGTGTCTCACAGTAATAGGCATTCCTATTGGATTGGGATTGTTTCAACTTAGCCTCTTTTATCTTGCACCATTTACAAAAAGAATGGTGTCACAGCAAGATTTGATTCTTCTTACTGGAGAGGAGCAGGCAACAGCCGTGAAGTGGTGGTTTACTGTCATACGCATATTATTCTTCCCATTCGGATGCCTTGCTGCATTCGCTTCTGCCTTACACATCGGCATACAGTTTATTAGTATTATAGGAATTCCATGCGCCATGGCTGAAGCTAAGGCATTATCAACAATCTTCAATCCTATAAACAAAAGATGTGTTCCGCTTGCAATAGCAGAGGAAATAGACCGGAGAAAAAATAATATCATGCTTAATAAATATAAAGAACCAGAGACACATGTGTCCTCTATCGCATGACTCCATAAAAAAGTAATCACCACAGAACAATACGACAACCCGGATATTGGTTTATTCCATATCCGGGCTTACTAACTCCGCATCAAGTGTCCTTTATATAAAGCGACGGAGCATTCATGTTCCAACAGCTAATTAACAATCACACAACATGTAAAGTCCAACAGCTAATGCAAAGTCATAAGAATTTATTGAAAACATGTCTTTTCAGTATCCGGTAGTTTCAACTGGCAAGTGCAAAATTAATGATTTGTTTGAAGAATTCTTCTTTCGGGGTTGAGAAATTTAGTTTCTTTCTCGGTCTGAGGTTCAATTTCTTTCCCACTTTCTTGATATAGTTGTC
>NZ_JABKKJ010000049.1 GCF_013166515.1 Xylanibacter caecicola
ATTTTACAATGTAGAGTTTGATCCTGGCTCAGGATGAACGCTAGCTACAGGCTTAACACATGCAAGTCGCGGGGCAGCATGATTTTTCCCTCGGGAAAGATTGATGGCGACCGGCGCACGGGTGAGTAACGCGTATCCAACCTGCCCGTCACCACGGGATAGCCTGCCGAAAGGCAGATTAATACCGTATGTGGTCCGAAGACGGCATCAGATTCGGACTAAAGGTTCAGCGGTGACGGATGGGGATGCGTCCGATTAGGTAGTAGGCGGGGTAACGGCCCACCTAGCCATCGATCGGTAGGGGTTCTGAGAGGAAGGTCCCCCACACTGGAACTGAGACACGGTCCAGACTCCTACGGGAGGCAGCAGTGAGGAATATTGGTCAATGGAGGCAACTCTGAACCAGCCAAGTAGCGTGCAGGATGACGGCCCTATGGGTTGTAAACTGCTTTTATGCGGGGATAAACTGAGCCACGTGTGGCTTATTGCAGGTACCGCATGAATAAGGACCGGCTAATTCCGTGCCAGCAGCCGCGGTAATACGGAAGGTCCGGGCGTTATCCGGATTTATTGGGTTTAAAGGGAGCGCAGGCCGCCCCTTAAGCGTGTTGTGAAATGCCGCGGCTCAACCGTGGCACTGCAGCGCGAACTGGGGGGCTTGAGTGCGCCGGAGGTAGGCGGAATTCGTGGTGTAGCGGTGAAATGCTTAGATATCACGAAGAACTCCGATTGCGAAGGCAGCCTACCGTAGCGTTACTGACGCTGAGGCTCGAAGGTGCGGGTATCGAACAGGATTAGATACCCTGGTAGTCCGCACGGTAAACGATGGATGCCCGCCGTTGGGTATTTTTATTCAGCGGCCAAGCGAAAGCGTTAAGCATCCCACCTGGGGAGTACGCCGGCAACGGTGAAACTCAAAGGAATTGACGGGGGCCCGCACAAGCGGAGGAACATGTGGTTTAATTCGATGATACGCGAGGAACCTTACCCGGGCTTGAATTGCAGATGACGGATCCAGAGATGGTGACTTCCTTCGGGACATCTGTGAAGGTGCTGCATGGTTGTCGTCAGCTCGTGCCGTGAGGTGTCGGCTTAAGTGCCATAACGAGCGCAACCCCTTTCGTCAGTTGCCATCGGGTAATGCCGGGCACTCTGGCGACACTGCCGCCGCAAGGTGTGAGGAAGGTGGGGATGACGTCAAATCAGCACGGCCCTTACGTCCGGGGCTACACACGTGTTACAATGGGGCATACAGAGAGTTGGTCATGCGCAAGCATGATCGGATCATGAAAGTGTCCCTCAGTTCGGACTGGGGTCTGCAACCCGACCCCACGAAGCTGGATTCGCTAGTAATCGCGCATCAGCCATGGCGCGGTGAATACGTTCCCGGGCCTTGTACACACCGCCCGTCAAGCCATGAAAGCCGGGGGCGCCTGAAGTCCGTGACCGCGAGGGTCGGCCTAGGGTGAAACCGGTGATTGGGGCTAAGTCGTAACAAGGTAGCCGTACCGGAAGGTGCGGCTGGAACACCTCCTTTCTGGAGCGGACGTTTCTTTTACGGTTTGTTGTCATGTCCGGCTCTTGTGCTGAAGTCTGTTTGTGAAATATAAGGAAAGCAGGTACGTGATGACACGTATGGTTCCGTAAGTGCGGCAACCGTCGGCATAGTCCTATAGCTCAGTTGGTCAGAGCGCCACACTGATAATGTGGAGGTCGGCAGTTCAAGTCTGCCTGGGACTACAGTCTGGTTCCTGAGACGGTGTTTTCCGTATTCGGGGGATTAGCTCAGCTGGCTAGAGCACCTGCTTTGCAAGCAGGGGGTCAACGGTTCGAATCCGTTATTCTCCACGATGCCGTTATTACGGCAATAGATCTTTGACATTCTGACACAAGCAAGACTGCAGCCTGTCTATAAGGCAGGCTCACTCCGGAACAATATCCGGAGTAAAACAGAAAACTGAAGTATGAGCTCCCGCGGCGAACAGAGTAGCCGTGTGGAATAATCAGAGGCGAAAGTAAGAAAGGGCGCATGGCGGATGCCTAGGCTCACGGAGGCGATGAAGGACGTGATAAGCTGCGATAAGCCGCGGGTAGGTGCAAATGACCTGTGATCCGCGGATTTCCGAATGGGACAACCCGACAGCGTGAAGCGCTGTCATCCACACAAGGGTGTGGAGGCAAACGGAGGGAACTGAAACATCTTAGTACCTCCAGGAAAAGAAAATAAACAATGATTCCCCCAGTAGTGGCGAGCGACCGGGGAAGAGCCCAAACCGCGGTTGTGGCAACGCATCCGCGGGGTTGTAGGACCGCGTCGTTGTACATGCTCTTGCGAGCGTGACCGTGCTGGAAAGCCGGACCGCAGCGGGTGAAAGTCCCCTGCGCGAAGCAAGAATGTGACATAGCGGTATCCTGAGTAACGCGGGACACGAGGAATCCTGCGCGAATCGGCCGGGACCATCCGGCAAGGCTAAATACTCCCGTGAGACCGATAGTGAACCAGTACCGTGAGGGAAAGGTGAAAAGCACTTCGACAAGAAGGGTGAAAGAGATCCTGAAACCATGCGCCTACAAGCGGTCGGAGCATATATTTATATGTGACGGCGTGCCTTTTGCATAATGAACCTACGAGTTGCCGTCACGTGCGAGGTTAAGGGCAATGATGTCCCGAGCCGCAGTGAAAGCGAGCCTGAAGAGGGCGTCGAGTACGTGGAGGCAGACGCGAAACCGAGTGATCTACACATGTCCAGGATGAAGTCCCGGTAACACGGGATGGAGGTCCGCACCGATAAGCGTTGAAAAGCTTCCGGATGAGGTGTGTGTAGGAGTGAAAGGCCAATCAAACTCGGAGATAGCTCGTACTCCCCGAAAGGCATTTAGGTGCCGCGTACGGTGTTCATCGTGAGAGGTAGAGCGACCGGTAGGATGCGAGGGCTTCACCGCCTATCAAGTCCTGACGAACTCCGAATGCTCACGTTCCGCAGCCGTGCAGTAAGGGGGCGGGTGCTAAGGTCCGTCCCCGAGAGGAGAAGAATCCAGACCGTCGTCTAAGGTCCCGGAATTCTGCCTGAGTTAGTCTAACGAAGTCTGGTCCCCGTGACAGCCAGGATGTTGGCTTGGAAGCAGCCATTCATTCAAAGAGTGCGTAACAGCTCACTGGTCGAGGGTTCGGGCGTGGATAATAATCGGGTATAAGGCAGATACCGAAGGCGCGGGATAGCAATAATAAAAGTATCGGTAGGGGAGCATTCCGTCGGCGTCGAATGCAAGGGGTGACCCTTGCTGGAGCTTACGGAAAAGCAAATGTAGGTATAAGTAACGATTAGGAGGGCGAGAACCCCTCCCGCCGCAAGACCAAGGTTTCCCGGGCAATGTCATTCATCCCGGGGTTAGTCGGGTCCTAAGTCTCAGCCGAACGGCGAGGGCGATGGCAGAAACGGTCAACATTCCGTTACTGCCCCATGGAGCGATGTGGAGACGGAGCAGTGACACCGCCGCGGAGATACGGAATTCTCCGTTTAAGGGTGTAGGTTATGAGGTGTATAGGCAAATCCGTACGCTGAGCCGAACCTGAAAGTACTTCCCTCCCTTCGGGGCGGGGAGACAGCGCGGGTAATCAGACTCCCTAGAAAATCCGCTAAGCTTAATCTGTGGGGCACCCGTACCGCAAACGGACACACGTAGTCGGGTAGAACATACTAAGGCGTTGAGAGACTCATGGTTAAGGAACTAGGCAAATTGACCCCGTACCTTCGGAATAAGGGGTCCTCACTTACGGTGAGGCGCAGAGAATAGGTCCAGGCAACTGTTTAGCAAAAACACAGGGCTGTGCAAACTCGAAAGATGACGTATACAGCCTGACACCTGCCCGGTGCCGGAAGGTTAAGAGGAGATGTCACCGCAAGGGAAGCATTGAATTGAAGCCCCGGTAAACGGCGGCCGTAACTATAACGGTCCTAAGGTAGCGAAATTCCTTGTCGGGTAAGTTCCGACCTGCACGAATGGTGTAATGATCCGGACACTGTCTCAACCATGATCTCAGTGAAATTGTAGTATCGGTGAAGATGCCGATTACCCGCGATGGGACGAAAAGACCCCGTGAACCTTTACTGCAGCTTAGCACTGACCTCGGTCACCGGATGTGTAGGATAGGCCGGAGGCTTCGAAGCGGTGACGCCAGTCATCGTGGAGCCGTCCTTGAAATACGGCCCTTCCTGTGCCTGAGGTCTAACGCGCTTTTTGCGCGGACACTGCTTGGCGGGCAGTTTGACTGGGGTGGTCGCCTCCAAAAGCGTAACGGAGGCTTCCAAAGGTGCCCTCGGACCGATTGGTAACCGGTCTTCAAGAGTGCAATGGCATAAGGGCGCTTGACTGGGAGGCAGACATGCCGAGCAGGCAGGAAACTGGGGCATAGTGATCCGGTGCAAGTGTATGGAAACTGCATCGCTCAAAGGATAAAAGGTACTCCGGGGATAACAGGCTGATCCCCCCCAAGAGCTCATATCGACGGGGTGGTTTGGCACCTCGATGTCGGCTCGTCACATCCTGGGGCTGGAGAAGGTCCCAAGGGTTGGGCTGTTCGCCCATTAAAGTGGCACGCGAGCTGGGTTCAGAACGTCGTGAGACAGTTCGGTCTCTATCTATCGTGGGCGCAGGAGTTTTGCGTGGTGCTGGCACTAGTACGAGAGGACCGTGCTGGACAGACCTCCGGTTTGCCGGTTGTGCCGCCAGGTGCACCGCCGGGTATCCGCGTCTGGAAAGGATAAGCGCTGAAAGCATCTAAGCGCGAAGCCGTCCGCAAGATTAGAACTCCATTTTAGGGTCGTCCCAGACGAGGACGTTGATAGGGCGCAGGTGTAAAGACGGCGACGTCAAAGCCGAGCGCTACTAATTGCCCGAAGACTTTTGCTTCGTTTAAGGCTCATGTTTCAAATTTCTGTACTTGCTTGTGTACAGCTTTGTCACCGTTATTTCAGGTGGCTATAGCGGCGGTGTTCCACCTCTTCCCATTCCGAACAGAGCAGTTAAGCCCGCCCGCGCCGATGGTACTGCAATGCAATGCGGGAGAGTAGGTAGCCGCCTTCTTTGATTTCCGTCCCGGACACTTCCACGGCAGGAGGTTTCCGGGACGGATT
>NZ_JABKKJ010000050.1 GCF_013166515.1 Xylanibacter caecicola
CGATAAAACGCCTCTTCGAGACCTCTTTGACAAAACTAAATTTCAAAATGACAAAGAACGATTTGGACCTGATGGACCAAGTTTATTTGATTTTTAACAACGTCCCAATTTTAATGGGACACTAGTGTCTAAAAATATTCGATAATAGACAAAATAGTATCTATTAGCGAACGAAATGGGGTATATATTATAGTTTATCAATTCTACCACAACAAAATTATATTTTTGAAAATTGATACTTCATATCAAAATAGATAAAGATTTACCAATAAACATTTTTGATATAGGAAATAAATTTTCAAGTAACGACTGGTACTCTTAATGAAATAATGAGCACACAGGAACTTGCATAAGGCACAGCCATGATAGTAACTGACACGAACACACATTCAGGCAAGGAATTGGTGAACAAGTAGTCTGACCTCACAGGTAATTTAGTGGAGTAAATAGACAGACACGCCGTGTCATCGTTACCATATTACAAAAAATAAGATCCAACAACTTTCTATCTGTTCAGGGTTAATCCTGAAGAGTTCATTATCAAGGCAGGCAACATCATTAACCAATGCAAAGCCATTGCTGTAATAAAACACGTGGCATATCACAAATTCGACAAGACCTTTGACTCTGACATTTTCAGTACATCAGCCTTAAAGGACAAACTGGGCGTCAACGCAATGGAGTCGCAAAAACTCCTCTACGACCTTGTAGTGGTAGATTCTCAAGGGGTAGAAATGAACTTTGCCCAAGCACTTGAACATCAGAATGAAGTCATCGTCTATATCAAACTGCTTGGAAACTTCTACATCAACACCCCTGCCGGACACTATAATCCTGACTGGGAATGGTATTCAAGGAAGATACCGAGAGAATCAAGAATGAATGTACACGTCGTCACTTCGCTACAATATCTGACAGCACTGCCACCTACGATGTGGTGAAGAACTATGCGGATTTGAGAAATGTGATAACGAAGTAGGAAAGACTACCTTCTAAATAACAATCGGGCGGAAACAAACTTTACATCAGTTTTTGCCCGATTTTTTTCGTTTACTCATATTGATATTAATCAAAGCACAAATAAGCTTTGGTTTGAAATCAATGCTAAAATTGTTAATAATACATCATTTTCCGTGAAAAAATCACGGAAAATGATGTGTTATTCGAATATTTTTCTTAATTTTGCACTCTGAAAATGTTTTTAATTTCGCATATATTAAAATCAATATGTTATGGTAGAGTCATTTACAGTAAAGAATTATATGTCCTATAGGGATCCGGTAGAGTTATCGTTTCTAGCATCGAAAAAAGAAAAGTCATCAGTTTTACCGCCTGAGTGGTATCAGGAGATTGATGGGAAGCGAATACTGCGATTATTGCTATGTGTGGGACTGAATGGCACTGGCAAATCAAAGATGTTCTCTGCTCTTAGCTATCTTAGGATGATAGCTACAGATAAGCCAGATAAGCCAGACGATAGACCGGAGTACAGACCGTTTCTGCTAGACGATGATTCGCGTAATAAGCCAACTGTGCTTACTATATCATATTATATAGATAATATATCTTATTATTATAAGGTTGCAGTGAGTGCTGACAGGATAGAAGAGGAGGTTCTGCAGCAAGCTGGGAATCCACCAATTTTTCAAAGGGTTTATAATAAGGAAAAAGATACAGTTGCCATTAAATTTGGACAGGCCTGCGACCTGAGCAAAAACGATCAACGAATGTTGGAGGCAAACGTAATTCAGAACAGTACAGTGTTGTCTGTGTTTGGTGCCTTGAACCTGAAGAGTGTCATTCTGAGACAAAACTACGATTACTTTAGTCAAAGAATCAGTTTGGTTAGGCGTGGCGATCAGAGCCTGGCTGATAGACTGCAAACTGGTGATAAAGAACGCGATAAACGTGTGAAGACTTTGTTGTTGAAACTGTTGGCAGACGTGGGGACAAACATAGTGGACTACGAGGTGGACGATGCTAGTGTGCTGATTTCTGACTTGGTAAAAAGTGGAGCTCCTGAGATTGTTATTAAGGCCATGCAGGAGCAGTTTCCTACGGGCATAATATCACACAAGAACTTGCGGTTTATTCATTCTACAGCTCATGCTGGCAAAAAATCACTTGATGGCGGGTTGGAGTCGTTTGGTACGATTAACATCATAAGGTTGCTAGTGGTAATATATGACATCGTAATGGGTAGAAAGTGTTCCTGTATAGATGAAATTGATGCGGGTATACATGCTAAGGCACTGGCCTTTATCATAAAAATGTACCTCTCGATAGCTGAGGATTGTCAGATTGCCGTAGCAACTCATGATTTGAGCCTGTTGGGAAATCCAGATTTGAGGCGTGATGCAGTTCGTATGTTTGAGAAAGATGAAAACGGCAGTACCTATATACGGAAACATGTTTATGTACATAATACCATCAATTTCCAGAAACTATATAGTAAGAACCTTGATCCGAAACTGGATGAATTGATGGCAAAGAAGGAGCTATTTATAGAATATCGTGATTTGGTGAGTGAATTCCTGAAGGAGCTACAAGAACTTCAAAGCGTGAAAAAATAGAGCAAATCAGTGTGTTTTGTATCAAAATCGGTTTGATTTTCAAAATATTCCGTGAATTTTCCACGCAATATTTTGAAAAATTCAGGATTTTTGTGTACCTTTGCATCGCAAACTCGAAATTAAAACCCTGGCCAAGGAGCCAGAGAGTTTGCTTTAGAAAAATATGTATAGGATTTTTATTTCGCATTCGTGGAAGTATTCCAATCAGTACGACAAGATTGTTGAGTTTCTTGATGATGGAGCCATAACGTATTATAATCATTCCGTACCGAAAGATGACCCTGTTCATACCAATGGTACTGACAAACAACTTCAAGATGCCATTGATGCAAAGATTAAAGGCTGTAGCTGTGTGATAATTCTAGCAGGGGTGTATTCATCTTGCAGCAAATGGATTAAAAAGGAGATTGCAATTGCTCAGAAGTATGGCAAACCAATTATTGGTGTTAGACATTGGGGCGCCGAGAGAATATCTGACGCTGTTACGCAAGCATCCGATGTGGTTGTGGGCTGGAATGCAACTTCAGTAGCTAATGCTGTAAAAAATTATTCACTCTAATAATATGCATATGAGAAAAGCTTTACTTATTGGCATCAACAACTACCCAGGCGAATTACGTCTGAGTGGTTGTATTGAAGACATTCATTGTTTAAAGTCCGCTATTGAACGTCATGGAAATGGCGAAAAGAATTTTGGTGTGAAAATGCTAGAAGATGTACAGACATCAGATGAAGTGTTGCAAAACATAATTGAGTTGTTTCATGATGATGCTGAAGTTGCATTGCTATATTTTTCTGGTCATGGCTATGTGAATACAACCGGTGCAGAAATCGTTACCCCTTATGAATTGAAACATTCTGGAATGTACTATAAGGGAGTGCAAATGAAGGATATCATGGAGGTGGTTCATAACTCAAAGGCAAAGAACAAGATTATTATACTAGACTGCTGCCACTCAGGACAGATGGGAAAGTTCAATATTACCGAAACTGGTAGCGTTCTTGACGAGGGTGTTTCTATTCTTACTGCTTGCAGAGAAGATGAATCTGCTTGTGAGGCTGGTGGTCATGGATTGTTCACAGAGTTACTTTGCAGTGCGCTACAAGGAGGCGCGGCAGATTTTAATGGAAACATCACGATGGGTAGTATCTATGCGTACATTGATAGAAGTTTTGGGGAATGGGAGCAAAGACCCGTCTTTAAGACAAATGTCTCAGCTTTCGTATCTTTGAAAAAAGTGGAACCTAAAGTTCCTTTAAGTGTGTTTAGAGAACTTCCAAATCTATTCTCTGCAGCCAATGGAGTTCATAAACTGGATTCATCCTATGAGTTTACTAACAGCCCCGAGGAACAGCACAAGTTGGTTGAACCGCATGCGAAACCAGAGAACGTAAAAAAGTTCAAGCTGCTTCAGCAATTGCAGAGTATAGGTTTGGTAGAACCTGTTGATGCACCTTTTATGTATTTCGCAGCGATGAACGGTACAGGTTGTAAACTGACGGCTCTTGGTAAGCACTATTGGAGATTGGTAAAAAACAATAATATTTGAGAATATGATTAGCTATAGTAGAGAAAGCTATTTTAAAGGCATTGTTACGAAAATGCCGATTAATGAGCAGCAGAGAACGTTCTCTGCCAGCTCAAATGAATCATTTGATATATTTTTGTCGTATAATATAAACGATAAGGATGTTGTGAAGGGTATCTATTATGTACTAAGAAAAATGGGATTTAAAGTCTATGTCGATTTTATGATTGACCCCCAAATGGATAGGAGTAAAGTCACAAAGGAAACCGCAGAGCGCATGCAAAGCAGATTGAAACATAGCAGGTCTTTGATCTATGCACAATCATCGAATGCAGCAATAAGCAAATGGATGCCTTGGGAACTTGGAGTAGTTGATGGTAATACCGGCAAATGTTTTATTATGCCAGTCCAAAAGGGCTACGAAACAATTCATTCTAGGCAGGAGTATTTGTTATTGTATCCTGTCATTGGTATTAATACTCTTAACGAATTGAGGGTGCATAATTCAGAGTCTTCAAATTATAGTAAAGCACTTGTAGATTGTTTGAGATAATAAATTGTATTGTGATATTTATATAATGGTTGCCTGAAACATGCAACCAATTAAGAATCCCCGCCACAGGACGGGCAACAATGATTATGGCAAAGGATAGTGATGGCCGTAAGTTCAATCGCATTCCTGAATATGATCGAGTCCAGAATGGCAAAACCATTCATGTGTCTGCTCATGTCAGAAGCAATCGGAGCGATTGTAAAGGACAAAAGAAAAAATGATTGCTGCTTCTTTATGGATTGTGCCATGGCGATGTGAGTCGTTATGGCATTTTATTATTAATAGTACTCTTGGCAGGATTCAAATTAATAACGCAACAACTTTAGAATTGTTTTATTTTCTCCATATTTTTGTTTTATAAACTCGATTGGTGTTTTGAAATCCAGTCTTTTTCTTGGTCTGTTGTTGATTCTTTCCTGT
>NZ_JABKKJ010000051.1 GCF_013166515.1 Xylanibacter caecicola
CATAAAGGTTGTACATACGATGGTTTGAACTTAATGTTTTAATCACCACTAAGTTACTAAAAATCAGCGACATGTACAACTTTTTACTCATATTTATCAACTTAAATTAATTCCGCCAACGGGTATATTTTATATATTTGTAATACATAACACAAGGATAGAGTTAATTAACAATATTAATTTTAAAAGAAAGGGAATTAAAATGAAGAAGTTATTTTTAAGCATGGTAGTTGCATTAATGGCAATAAGTGCAAACGCTCAGGTTTATGTAGGAGGTGGCGTTGGTATCGGTAGCTCAAAGGTTGATGCGGACGGTGCAGAGTCTGTTACATCATATAAATTTGTACCGGAAGTGGGTTACAACCTTAACGATGACTGGGCTGTTGGAGTTTCTTTCGGCTGGAAAGGATCTAATAAAGGCGGTGAGAAGGGATTTGGCGTAGCTCCCTATGCACGTTATACATTCCTCCATTCTAAGATTGTTGATGTATTCGTTGACGGTGGTGTTGGTTACGAACATCTGTATGGCGGTAAAAATATTGATACGGATATATTCACAGTTGGTTTCAAACCGGGTCTTGCAGTTAAGCTTACAGACCACTTGAACTTTGTCACTCATGTAGGTTTCATCGGTTACGAGCATGATAAGATTAATGATACAAAGGTTAATTCTTTCGGTCTTGACCTTGACGGAACAAACATTCTGTTCGGTATCAACTACAAGTTCTAAATGAATATAGTTGTTTCTTGATATTCGGGGCATGCTTTTCGGCATGCCCCTTTTTGTTGTTTCGTTGTGATGGTGTATCTAAATAATTATAATAGTTGTCCGTGTAGGGAAAAGTATTGAATGTTTATACACCTCTGCTTTTTGCTGTTTTATCGTAGGAAGCCGGAAGTACTTGGCGATTTTGGTGCAATTCGCGACATCTTTGAGAAATTATTTGTGCTGTGGCAAAATGTAATCAGAAGCAGATAATACGGTGCAAAGTGTCATTGGAATTATGTCTGTGATTTTTGTTGAACGAGATGTTAAAAAGTCTTTTGCGGCATATCCGCTTGTCAAAAACGGCAGAAAAAGTTGTGAAATATGTCATTTTATTCTCGAAAGTCACGCACTTTTCATCATGAAATGCGCCGTTTTATGACCTTAAGGCAGTGCTTTAGCACCCTAAAACGCCATGTTTAGCACTCCAAAACGCCATGTTTCTATCGTTGTAAGCATTTTTTTATTGCACGATATCATTATATATAGTGTAACAATTTGATACACAGCAAAATACTATTGCACATAAATACAGCCCGTATTTGCGCCCGTGAACTTTTATTTTCCGGGCGTGCCCCGTATTTAAAGGTTATGCAATGTCAGAAAGAAAGGAAAATACCGTATATTGTTGCATTGTGATAAACAATCGTGTATGTGCGGTGTATAATAACAGGGTGGGGCATATCGGATTTATATAAGCATTGTTCCGTTGAATGAAACGTGCGCGGAAAACATGATAAGTGATGTTTTTTGTGTAACTTTGCAGTAGTTACGCTACTGACGGATGCTGTTGTTTGCCGAACAATTTGCAGAGAGTTATCTAATAGGAAGAGGAGATAGTGAAACAGTTGGATGCTTTACGACTCAACGTAAAGATGAAAAACAATTAGAAAAATGAGAATATGCCATAATTTGTGGCACAAATATAAACGAGAAAAACAGATTAAATCAATGGGCAACGAAATACAATTTCTGCTATATAGTCTCCCCGATGAAGAGGGAAAGGTGCAAGTCATTATTAGAGATGAAACCATTTGGTGTACACAAAAAGCTATGGCGCAGTTGTTTGGTATTGACAAATCAGGCATTAGTCGGCATATTGCTAATATATTTAAAGACGGAGAACTAAACCACGACACGACAGTTGCAAAAATTGCAACCGTCGTAAACCGAGGTATAAGAGGTGAAGTTGAAGAGTTGGTAGATTTCTATAATCTTGATATGATTATTTCTGTTGGCTATCGTGTTTCTTCTCCTAAAGCAACCAAGTTTCGTCAATGGGCAACCAAGATACTTAACGAGTATATCAAGAAAGGATTCGTGCTTGATGATGAGCGTCTGAAACAGGGTATGGCAGTATTCGGAAAAGATTACTTCCGTGAATTGCTTGAACGTGTCAGGTCAATACGTGCCAGCGAACGGCGCATCTGGCAGCAAATCACCGATATATATGCTGAATGTTGTGTAGACTATGACAAAAACTCACCAACGACACGCGATTTCTATGCCATGATACAAAATCGTTTCCATTATGCTATTACAGGGCAGACGGCTGCGGAAATTATTTACACAAAAGCAAATCACACCAAAGACAACATGGGGCTGACCACATGGAAGAATGCTCCTGACGGACGTATATTGAAATCGGATGTTTCAATAGCCAAGAACTATTTGCAGGAAAAGGAAATACGATGGTTGGAACGTGCTGTAACAGGTTTCTTTGATTACATTGAAGATCTTATCGAACGTGAGAATACATTCAATATGTCACAGTTTTCGGAAAGTGTAAATGAGTTTCTCACGTTCCGTAGATATCGGATATTACCGGACAAGGGAAGTATTTCTGCATCGCAAGCTAAGGCAAAGGCTGAAAGCGAATATGATATTTTTAATAAAACGCAGCGGATAGATTCTGACTTTGATAAACAAGTTCGAGGTATGCTGAATGAGTAATTACCACAGACGGTTGCGGCATGAAATAGTTGATATTACATAAAAATACAGTGTGTTTCTTGCCGTTATCGGCAAGAAATGGTATTTTTGCATTGACGTTTTTGTTTTGATTCAGACCAATTATGGGTTTCATTTCAGTTAAAGAGTACGCTCGTTTACGAGGAATAGCCGAACGAACCGTACGCAACTATTGCGTTCAGGGAAAACTGCCGGGGGCTGTCCTCGTTGGTAAATCGTGGAGTATCCCTGTTGATGCGCCATTACCGGGACGTGTAAATGCACGAGTGCGCATATCGCCATTATTGAAAGCGTTGAGGGAACAGAAAGAGACTAAAATAAAGGGTGGCGTTTATCATCGCACCCAAATAGACCTCACCTATAATTCAAACCATATCGAAGGCAGCCGATTGACAAAAGAGCAGACACGATATATATATGAAACCAATACGATTGGAGTTTTTGAAACAGCTATTAAGGTTGATGACATAATAGAAACCACCAACCATTTCCGATGCATTGACTTTATAATCGACCGTGCGACAGAGCCACTTACAGAAAGCCTGATTAAGCAACTTCATGCTCTGTTGAAGTCCGGCACCTCTGATGCGTCAAAGGATTGGTTTGCGGTTGGGGATTACAAACGATTACCTAACGAGGTTGGCGGTATGGAAACCGTTGAACCTAAAAAGGTAGGGAGTGCCATCAGGGAGTTGCTCAAAGAATATCGTGCAAAGAAACATATTGAGTTGGTTGACATACTCGACTTCCATCAACGCTTTGAGGCGATACATCCGTTTCAAGACGGCAATGGGCGTGTTGGAAGATTGGTAATGTTTAAGGAATGTCTGCGTTGTGATATCGTTCCATTTATCATTACGGATGAACTGAAAATGTTTTATTATCGAGGGTTGCACGAATGGCGGCATATCCCCGGTTATCTCACAGACACTTGCCTTACAGCCCAAGATTATTATAAGTCACTGCTTGATTATTTCAAAATAAAGTATTGACAGCCAACAATATGTTTGTCACAACGTAGCAGTTTGTTCCGTTTTTGTTGGCTCATGACATATATATTATTTAACTTTGCAGTAGTTACGGCACGGACAGATGCCGCTATTTATTAAGGAGACGCAACAATGATACTTATAGCAGACAGCGGAAGCACAAAGACAGACTGGTGTGTTGTTGGTAACAGTGGAAAGGTATTGAGTATTTCCACGCAGGGTATAAACCCGCTTGTGCAGAGTGAGAATGAGGTGGAGCGTGTGCTCAGGGCAGAACTCATGCCCGCAATGACATATATTTCGGACATTACGGACATCCGTTTCTATGGAGCCGGGTGTCGCGACGAGATGATAACCGTTTTGGAACGGCTGTTGCGAAAGGTCTTTCCCGCAGCTGTCAACGTATGTGTATACAGCGATTTGCTTGCCGTCGCCCGTGCGCTTTGCGGCAAGAACGAGGGCATAGCCTGTATATTGGGCACCGGCGCAAACTCATGTCTATATGACGGCGAACACATTACGGCGAATACCCCCGCCCTCGGATACATTCTTGGCGACGAAGGTAGCGGAGCTGTGCTTGGAAAACTTTTTGTCAATGCCCTGTTCAAAGGTCGGTTGTCCGATAAGGTTCGCACAGCCTTTGAAGCTGAGACGCAACTCACCATGCCTGTAATTATAAATAAGGTGTATCGCCAGCCCATGCCCAACCGTTTTCTTGCGAGCCTCTCGCTGTTTATCGGCAGACATATTGACGAACCGGACTTGCACCGTCTTGTGGTTGACAACTTCCGCAGTTTCCTTGTCCGCAATATCCGTCCCTATTGCCGTCCCGACCTGCCTGTGAACGCCATAGGCAGCATGGCTTATCACTACCGTGAATGTCTTGAAGAGGCAGCACGTGCGGAGGGCATGAGGATAGGAACGGTAATGAAAAGCCCAATGGAAGGTCTCGTCAGGTATCATTCGGATATTTAGTATGTAGTCGGTATAACTTGAACCTTGATATGTTTTTTAATTAAAAATAAAGAAGATTTCATTTTAATGACTATGAAGTGATTTAAACTAATTTCAAACTGTTAAAATTCCTGCCAATATATTAAAATACAGCGTACTTCCGCAGAAATTCGCTATATTAGAGTTGCGACACTTTAATTTATCGAACCAATGCCGAAA
>NZ_JABKKJ010000052.1 GCF_013166515.1 Xylanibacter caecicola
GGCAAGGATTGGCGATGAGATTATTGAAACCGTAGAGGTGGACTTGCGAACCCTCGAAGTGGTGCAGTGCCACGGCAAGCACAACCAGGACACCGAATATCACGAGCGCATCATAGACCTTGTGAACAAGAACGCCAACCTTATCCGTGAGCGGATGAAAGCGGCATAGCATAACCCCTAAAACAACATTGATATGGAAGTAAGAATTGAAAGTATGATTTGTGTGTGGGATGATGCAATCCCCACGATGTTCCTTGAATTTGTGAACCTCCTCACTCTCACAACGAGTGAGGGGGAATTGAGAAAGAGCGTAAAGGAGTTTGCCGAGAAGCACGAACTTGACAAGTTTTTCCTTTACGGCTTCGGCTCACACCATTTCTACCTGCACCAACGCTACACAAGCAACCCCGAAATGGTGATGAAGAACAGAGTTCTGTCAGTACATTTTTAACCATCTAAAAAGCAACATTATGACAACACGAATGACCATCAACGGAGTAAGCACCTGCGCGGAAGCAGGTACGGAGAAATACGAGCGTTTCCAATCGGGTATCGGAAGACGCAGGCGGACACTTGTGCAGTACGACTACCGCCACCCCATAGACAGAGAATTGTTCTCTTGTGTCAAACCCACGTTGGACGAGTGCCGAGCCGCACGGGACAAGTGGCTGAACGCAAAGAAGGGAAAGGAGGACAGACTATGAACACGACCTATCAAACGCTGATAGTCAAGTTCAGCGAACCTATCACGGCATTGGACGGTATCTTTGACGATACCGGAGCGTGGGGAACGGACACCCTCAAGGGGTGGATAGATGATTACGAAAGCACACGTTTCACCGCCACCGACAGCCATACGGCAGTCATCACGAGCGAGTACAATATGGAATGTGTGAAAGAGTGGCTACAACGGCAGACCCCCATTTCCGAAATGCGAGAATTTTGAACGGGATGGCGGTGTCCGCACCGCCAATACTTAAAACCCTAAAAACAAAAGATATGATAGCCAAGACGATATTACAGCAGATAGGCGGAAAACGCTTCACCGCCATGACAGGTAGCCGTGATTTCATAGATATGGGCAACGGCTTACGGATGAGCCTTGCAAGGAACAAAACAAGTGCCAACCGCCTTGACATCATCTATGACGAAGGGGCAGACCTCTACAATATGCGCTTCTACCGCAGGACGTTCAGCAAAAAGACCTTTGAGTGCAAGACAAAGGACATTGCCGTACACGAGGGTATCTATTTTGATATGCTGGAGGAAATGTTCACGATGGTGACGGGACTTTACACACGCTTTTGAGTGGCGGGGCGGCGAGAGCCGCCCTACTTTCTTTCAGTGAGCATGATGGCGGACAAAGAAAGTAGCAAAGAAACCTTTGTCCAATCTGCGATAACTAAAAAATCCGCAAGTAAAACTTGCGGAGGCTATATATTGGGTCGTTATTTTTTGGTGGAGGGGAATGATAATCTCGAACCGTTGAACTACACATTTCTGCTTCGTCTCCATTTCCCCCAACGATTTGATACGTTCAATCATTTTTGTTGTTCCTTTCTGAATTTTCCTAAATACTTTCTTCATAATTTCGCTATACTTTTTATGGTTAATAACTATGTTTTGTATTGCTCTCACAACACTTACAACTTGAAGTGTTATTTGGAAACCGATAGGCAAAAATGGCTCAACGATGTCAATTAACGAGAAAATCCTACGATAATCTATCAAGTGATAGAGCAAAAGACGTGCCAAGTTAAATATGGCACGTCTTTTGCCAGTTTTGTCAGTCCTTTTATGGGATATACAACAGCGCAAACTCCGCCTTTCTCCGTTTGAGCAGCATGGCGTGGCGTTTTCCTTTGTAGTTGCAGAAGGCTATATACTCACGGTAGATGTTCCTGTCACCAGCTTCCAGCTTCTTGATTAAGGTGCTTTTGGGGATTGTTTTGCTGCCTAACAGCTTCGCCGGTCCCACATTGTAAGCTAACGTGCCAAGCAAAATCGAATCAACCCCGAATTTACGGAACATGGCGACAAATTTGCGCAGGTCTTTCCGCAAAAGTTCATCCGCATCCCGTTTTGTCATGGTTCGTGCCGAATACTTCTCGTTTGGCAAAAGTTTGTGACCCCAACCGACGTATGGGTAGTGTTTTTCTGAGTGCCAGCCTTCAAAGTAGCGGCAGCATAAAAAAGCACGTTCCATAAGCGGCAGTCGGTAGATTGCCGCCTGCCCGTCCGTTCCCTCTTGGCGGCTGATCTGCGCGGACACAGAACAGACCGTCAGAAGTGAACAGAGCATTGTCATGAATACACGCATCATTTCAACAAGGGGCTGAAGTTGCCGATGGGAACGATGGTAAGATCGTCGTCCTTTACATTCCTGTTGTTGAAGTCAAATTCCAGTTCGTAGGAGTTGCTAAAGTTATCCTCCACCACCACGATGAAATTATGCGCCTCATCACCCGCCGCCGTGTAGTACAGGCGGAATTTTTCGTTCTCCAGCAGGTAGCGGTCGTTAGGCAGGAAGGTGATGCCGTTATCCATTTTGAGCGAGCCTTCCCCCTCGAACTGGAAATAGCGGATGGTATAGAGCGTACCCGAAAAGTCGCCCTCCTTTTTCAGTTCACAGCGGATTTCCACTGTCTGCCCCTTTACTACCTTGTTCGGCACGGGCATGACCTCCACCGTGAAGGGATAGGACTGCTGGATGTCCATGTCATCGTCACATGACACGAGGGTGAATGACATGGCGGCTATCAGGCATAACGCCACTGCCTTGAATATTGATGTTCTCTTGTTTCTGTTGTTCAGTATGTTCATTGTTCTTCGATTTTTAGATGGTTGTTTTTCTGTTTTTTCGTTGTCAGTTGCAGGTACTCGTTCAAGTCCTTGCAACCGTCATAGAGGGAGGAACGGTCGGTGACACGTTCCCCGTATCGCATGGTAAGTGCGGCAAGCGTCCGCCGTCCGGCTTCGTCACGGTCGAGGAAGCAGCCGATGCGCCCGTATCCGTCCAGCAATCCCGCCGCCTTCTCCACGTTGGCGACTGAGTTCAGCACAAGACAGTCAGCGTTACCGGTTACACCAAGCGTCACGGCAGAGAGAAAGTCCATGAAGCCCTCGAACACGAGGCACTCGTCAGCCGGGATGTCATTCGCCTTTACCAGTGATACAGACTTCGGAGGTATGCAACCCTTGAAATATCGGCTTCTGACTTCATAGCCACCTGCCATGTTCGGAAAGCCAACGGCAAAATACCGTTTCCCACGCACACCGTAGTTCAAGCGGCAGCAGTGACGGGATGCGATGGCGTAAGGGATGCCCCGTTCCTCTAAATACTCCGTCAGCAGTGAGCGGAGCAGCGGAGCGACCTCCACATCCTCAAAAACGGATTCGGTCGGCTTCGAGAGATAGACGGGCTTTTCCCATCCGGCAACCGTCATATTGGCGGCTTCCGCTATGAACTTCGCTTGCTTCATGAAGTCATCGCTTTGCAGAAACTCCCCGGCAAGCGTGAAGATGTCGCCGCCCTTGCCCAAACCGAAGTCGTACCAGAGCTGTTTCGCCACGTTCACACGGAAAGAGGATGTGCGCTCGCCCCTGTACGGGGCAAGATACCACAGCTCGTTACCGCTCCTTCTGACAGGCTCATGCCCCAGCCGTGCGAGAAAATCCGCAAGCGGCATCCTTCTGACAGCATCTATTTCCGTCCTTTCCATGCCCGTGTCAGTTGATGATGAACTTGATACCGACCCCGAACTGCGTGTGGAACTTCCGTGTGTCGCCACCCCAAAGGCAACGCTCCCGCAGGTTGGCAAGCAGGGCGATACGGTCTGCCACGTAACACTCCACATCGAGCGTCAGCGCACCGCCGTAGATGAAGGCGTCCCGGTCGTGCAGCGTGGAGCCGTCATGCAGCACCTTCTTCCCCCAATTTACCGCCTCATATCCGGCGAGAGCCGAAGCCCCGGCATAGACGAAAACAATCTTTCGGGCGTCCGACAGTATCTTGAAGTAATAGCCGCCCTCCGCCGTGAACTGCGCCACGGGTATCTTGGTGTCCTTGTAGGGATTGTTCTTCAACAGGTATTCGCCACCGAACACCCACTTGTTCCCCTTCTTCGTGTAGGTGGAGAGAGCCGCCCCGAAGCTGTACCCGCCGTCCTTGCCGCCGAGATTGAAGCCGTCCGCCATGTCCGCCCTCACCTCGATGCCCTGCATCTTCGGCAGACACCGCTGGGCGTGCGCCTGCCCTGTAAAAAGGGCAAGCGACGCGATGATTATTGCGATGTACTTTCTCATGGTCAGCGTACTTGAAGTTCGTTGATGGTACCCGCGCGTACCAAATCCTCGTTCTCAATCACGAAGGACTGGTGACG
>NZ_JABKKJ010000053.1 GCF_013166515.1 Xylanibacter caecicola
ACAACTATATCAAGAAAGTGGGAAAGAAATTGAACCTCAGACCGAGAAAGAAACTAAATTTCTCAACCCCGAAAGAAGAATTCTTCAAACAAATCATTAATTTTGCACTTGCCAGTTGAAACTACCTTGCAACATACTTGTAATCAAAGATGTAAGATTTTTCGACTTAACAACTCTGTATGTCAGAAATTTGTTGTATCTTTGTAATATAAATAAGCAACAAAGGAGTAAAGACATGGCACGACCTATCAAAGAGACCCCGGTATTAAAGGGCAAGGACGCTGAAAATTTCGCCAAGAGAATGGCGAACCCCGCTCCCGTCAGCAAAGCTGAAAAGGAAGAGGCAAGAAAGGCGTATGAGGCGTTCAAAGCCATAAGCACATTCCCTATGTAGTTATGGACTTTGACAAATTCACTTTCAGGCAGATTGATGCCGATACACGTATAAAGTCATTCGATTGCGGCGACGCCGATTTGAATGACTTTTTGATTTCCGATGCCGTCAACTACTACAAGTCGATGATGGCGCTGACTTATCTGCTTGAAGATAACGAGGCGGACAAGACTGTTGCATATTACAGCCTGCTCAACGATAAGATTGTTTTTGATCCCGGTGAGAAGAAACTGTGGAACCGTCTTAACCGTCGTGTTGCCAACTCCAAACGGCGCAAGGAATATCCGGCAGTTAAAATCGGGCGTCTTGCCATATCTAAAGATTACGCCGGAAAGCAGATAGGCAGGGCGATATTGTTGCAAGTCAAGCATGTTTTCGCTACTATGCGGCGAAGTGCCTGCCGTTTCATCACGGTAGACGCATACGCCGCAGCAGTACCATTCTATGAGAAATGCGGCTTTATGTTCCTCTCCGAAAAAGACAAACATTCTTCCACAAGGGCGATGTATTTTGACCTTATAAACTTCCCGGATTGATAAAAATGGGATTTGTTGTTATCATCGGCATAATAATTCTAGCATTCTATCTTATGCGATATATAATGAGTTTGATTGCGCAGAAAATTCCTTATCCATTACTTGCAGTGTTCTTAACACTTATAATCGGAGGTATTATTTTAATCTTTGTGGGCTTCATCGCTTTTATATTTGGATTGGCGGGCTATTTTGATAGCGCACTACCTCCTTCGCAGTGAAACGCATTCCACATTTGCAAAGCCCTAAATAGTTTCGTAACTTAATATAGAAATAAGGATAGAGGATTAGCCATTTTCAGCCTTGCATCAGTCAATGTAAGTCACAAGATACTGAAAATATGGATATTCCGTGCCATGGTTATAATTTCGTTACACCGATAAGGAAACGACCGCAGAAAAAGAAAAGCCGACTTTGTCCGGAATAAACAGGACAAAGTCGGACACAGCAATTAAAACCACTATGACGAAAGTAGTGGCATAGGTGCCTCCCCTTTGCCTACTTTCATATTTCAAGTCGCAACATATTGTTATAAAAAAACAACACCTTTGCCCATATCACAACAGAGCAGGCACGAAGAACTTGGCAAGGCAGTAACCGCCGCCTATAAGCCATGCAAAGAGTATGAAAGCAAGGAGAAACGGCTTGAAACCGGCTTTCTTGAACTTGTCGATGCTTGTCTCGGCACCAAGGGCTGTCATTGCCATGGTGAGCAGGAAGGTGTCAAAGTTGTTGATAAAGTCGACCGTAGCAGCCGGGAGCAAATCGAAAGAGTTGAAGCCGATTACGACAAGGAACAGTATGGCAAACCACGGCATTGATACTTTGCCGCCGGTCTTTGCCCCGCGTCTTGTCACAGCCGCACGCGCCATGGCATAGCTTATGACAAGAAGTACGGGCACAAGCATCATGACACGTATCATCTTCACGATGATAGCCGGGTCGGAGACAGCCTTTCCCATGGCATTGCCGGCACCTACGACATGGGCAACCTCGTGCACCGTGGCACCGGTAAAGATGCCCATCTCCTCCGGACTGAGGGCAAACACACCGTTGCGATACAGCACCGGATAGAGAAACATGGCTATAGTGCCGAAAATAACAACCGTAGACACGGCTACTGCCGTCTTGTAGGGCTGCGTCTTTATTGCCGACTCGGCACCCAACACTGCCGCCGCACCGCATATACCGCTGCCCACCGACGTGAGAAGCGTAAGCTCACGATCCATTTTCAACATGCGTCCTATCAGCATTCCGCCGAGTATGGTAACCGTTACCACTATCGCATCCACGCATATTGCCGGCACACCAACGGCGGTAACATCCTGGAAAGTAAGTCTGAAACCGTAGAGAATGATGCCTATGCGGAGCACACGCTTGGAACAGAACTGTATACCCGGCACCCATGTGTCGGGCAGATTGTTGCGCAGGCTGTTGGCATAGAGCATACCGAGCACTATGCCGACAATCATAGGACTAAGGGAAAGGTTCTTTACAAAACTCATGTCGCCTATATAAAAAGCCGCACATGAAAACAAAGTGATGAGCAACACACCGTGAAGCATGCTGCTGCGTTTTTCGCTGAGCATTGTCATCTGTACTTTTTTAACGTTGTCTTTATATTATAATAGGTGCAAAGGTAATGTTTTTTTTGATTAACATACATAACCGCACAATATTATTGCACGCCTCACGACACACCCGCACATGGCATCATGGTCGGCATAACATGATGACCGTTAAGCACTTCTACATAATATTAGTGAAGATTCCAAATCGAAGTGCAAAATTTTGATTTAGGAATTACCTCTTTCAGAGTATTGTCCGTCCTCTCTTGGGGGCGCGCCCCCAAGAGAGGACGGAGCCAAAGTTTTTAACTGACAAAACA
>NZ_JABKKJ010000054.1 GCF_013166515.1 Xylanibacter caecicola
TGTTTTTTAGTTATTCCTTGTTTCTCCGCCTTTCGGCAAGCTGCCGGATGGCGGCTTCGATGTCGTCGCCCAGCTTCTCCGCCAGACGGTAAACCTCCACTTTTTCCGTTTCCTCGGTGGTGTACGCGTAGGCTAAGCACCCAGCGCCTTGTCATATTTCTATGGTAGGTTTCCGAGTACTCGCCTCCGAACCGGACTTACAAGTCTCCCTGTATCCGGCTCTCCACTAATTAATTCAGTCTGATTCTTCGGTCGGGGTCTATTTTTGCATGACACTTTGAGCAGACAGCCAAAGTTTTTCGTCTTCGAGCTATCATTTTCTTTTCCCAGTCGGATTTACCTTTCAGGTCTTTAAGTTTGCGAACGTGATGCATTTCGAGTTTATCGGTAGCACCGCATAATTCGCAAACTTGGAGCTTCAGCCTTTCCATAAGGCTGTTACGTCCACCTGTTATGGAAACTGTCCGTGGAATAGTGTCACAGTAAATATTCCCTGCAACCTTTTTGCGTTTGAAACCATCATGATAAAATGATTGGTAAAGTGTCTTACCCTTGCTATTTTCATATGCCACTTGGAAAACCTTGTTCTTTTTATATTTCAGAAGTATTTTCTTTACAGATGATTTGTATTTGTTCGCAAATACCTTATACATGCTGTATGACATAATGTGATAGAAAGAATTGATGACATAGCTGTTATTGGCTATTGAGTAGTAATTATAGAACCCTCGGATTTCGGCATTGAACTGACTGACTATTTCCAAGTCATCCAAGTTCAGCATGTACGTTCTGACGATGGATTTCCAAACCTCTTTGCCATTGACGACCGCGATTCTTGCGGCTTTATAATCAAAGAGTTTCTTCCGCATCGTTTCAAAATTCAGGTACAATACAGGCTTGTGTCCGAATGCACGAACCGTTTTACCGTACTTATCCTTACGTAAATCGTTACACCTACGTATAAATACGTCATATCCGAGAAATTTCGCTGGTTTCTGCGCATTGGTTATCAGTGTCTTTTCGTCTGACAGTTCCAGTTTAAGAGCTTCATTCAAATAATTCTTAATATCCTCTTTTACTGTTTTGCAGTCTTCAAGATTACCGGTAATTCCAATCAGAAAGTCATCTGCGTATCTCACGTATTTTAACCGTTTGATACTGCTGTCCATTTCATTACGTGCCGGATAGTTGTTCCGTTCTTCTCGTAGCCGCTTAATTTCGGCGGTCATCTGTTTCCTTACCTTTACATCTTTCTCATTCTTTAGTTTCTTTGCCAGTCGGTATCTTCGCTGTTCGTAGAGCTTGTATCGAGCGTCGCCTTTTCTTGTTACCCCTTTATTGAACCGATTGATGTATTCCTTGATGTACTTGTCGAACTTGTCAAGGTAGATGTTAGCCAGTATTGGGCTGATAATCCCGCCTTGCGGAGTTCCACTGTACGTTCTATGAAATACCCAGTCTTCCACATATCCGGCATTCAGGAATTTTCTGATAAGCCGCAAAAATCTCTCGTCGGCGATACGTTCCCGAAGAATATTAATCAGTACGTCATGATTGATATTGTCGAAGAATCCTTTAATATCGCCTTCAATAAACCATTTCACGGCAGTGAATGTCTTTTGTATATCTATAAGAGCAGTATGACAACTTCGTTTGGGACGAAACCCATGTGAAGTATGTTCAAAACTACCTTCATAGATTGCTTCAAGTATCATTCTGACTACTTCCTGTACCAGCTTATCATCAAAAGAGGGTATGCCAAGCGGACGTTTTTTCCCGTTTTTCTTAGGTATGTACGTCCTTTTGGACGGATTAGGCTGATAAGTCTCATTTTTAAGACTGCCAATCAGTTGTTCAACTCGGTCAATACTCATTCCGTCAATGGTTTTACCATCGGCTCCTGCCGTCATGTTGCCTGTCTTGCTGTAAATATTCTGATAGGCTACATAAAACATTTCCTCGTTAAACAGCACTCTATACAGCCGCTCAAACTTATAGTTCAAGTTACCGCTGTGTTTACTCAGACTGTTCAACACATTTTCTGGATTTCTCATGTCTCTCACATCTTCCTTTAAATTGTTAAACTTAATTAGCTGCTCCCCTTCGCCATGTACAGGGCGTTACCCTGCTCAGACTACTATGGAAGCTCCGTTGCCATGCCGGATATTCAGGGGCAGACCCCATAGCCCTACAACTGGCTTTCCGGTTTAGGCAATCCCCGTTTAGAAATTTGACGACTATTTGGCTCGATAGATTGTCGGATACGACTTTCGTCCTTTACTACTTATGGTAGTTGCCTTGCGGTAAGTTTATGCTACTCCTGCTACGTGTCATCAGTGTAGTACCGCAACATAACGGTATAATTCCGAAGAATTATTCAACTGTCTTCCGTCATTGCCCAAGGATACGACTGCTCGGACTATCGTTCAACCAATGCAGGCTTTATCCTCATATCTATCATTTTAACTTGCCATTCGGTCGCAGCCTGACAGTTGGCTGACTTATGGCTTTACCAACGTGCTATGTTCCCTTGTGGGGTTTTCCCCTCCGGTTAGCGGTTGTTAATGGGCATTTTAAACACTTGCCCAGTCGCTTGCCAAAGCGACATTCGTCAAATTCCCTTTACGGGCGCACCAGATACTCTTCCGCGCTGACCTCCGTGGCATAGACCGCCGACTGCGTGCCGCCCAAGCCTATCCACACCTCCTTGTAGAGCCGTGAAGGGTTGTTCGCCATGTTGATGGAGAGTATCTGCGACTT
>NZ_JABKKJ010000055.1 GCF_013166515.1 Xylanibacter caecicola
ACAACTATATCAAGAAAGTGGGAAAGAAATTGAACCTCAGACCGAGAAAGAAACTAAATTTCTCAACCCCGAAAGAAGAATTCTTCAAACAAATCATTAATTTTGCACTTGCCAGTTGAAACTACCCTACATAACAATTTTATTTTTCAAATAATAATTTTGAAGATATATATTCATAATAACGAATAATTCGTTAAATTTGTAAGCGTAAATAAAAAAAGATGCAAATGACATAAAAGTTTAACATGACATAAGAATAAAGAAAGTGTTTACTTTTACTTGATGTACTCTAGAAATCGCCAAATTCAAAAGTATCCATCAACAGTAAAAAGTGAATGCTCTCACCGTATGGTGTGGGCTTCACTGTTGTATGGATACGGGTGTTTGGCGATACCATAGAGTAACAACAGGCGAAATTCACACCTTTCTTTTTGCCGAGTGTCGCAAAAGGACAAACAAAAAAATGAATTGGATTATTATTATCACAATTGCAATTGCTGCATTTATCGGTATAATGATTATATCACATATTATATTTTGCAAGCAGATGAGAGTTAAAGGCGGTGTTGAAACTATATACAAACCACTCATAGACAAAATTTTAGAATATAACGATGCTGAAATAGTAGAATCTAAAGCAACGAATGTAACTATTTCCGGTAGGTTTAAAGATGTATCATTGCTAAGTCAAAGCGCTTTTAACTTTTTAGACTGTAAAGAAACATGGAAATTCTACATCCAACAAAATTTCAAACTTATAAGCATATTCTATATATTAGAACGACCTTATGCAGAATATGGAGCATACAAAAAGTTTAAATGGGAATTTTCAACAGATGATGATATCAATTATATTACCTATTTTATAGATAACGCGATATCTGAAATCAATAGCGACTGTAATATAATCTTATAATACTTACAAAACAATGAAACAGAACTATAACAAAAGATTGAGCTTTAAAGAAGCACTGTATAATTGTTATACTAATCCTTCCTTTAAAGGTCGTGCAAGAAGATCAGAGTTTTGGTGGAACAATTTGCTCTTTTGCATGATAATCTTTTCCATTACAAACATCGAAGCTTTTCTTTCAAACAAAGAAGGTTCATTGGGTTCTATATTAGTCTTTTTATTGATAATCACAGCTTTAGTTGTGGTTTATTTTGAGATCGCAATTACATTTAGAAGACTGCACGATATAGGACGTTCCGGTTGGTGGGCAGGAGCATTGTATATGATGAGATTGTTAAATGACTTAGCCACACAGTATATAGATTATGAAACAGCATCACTTTTATCTTTTATAAACGTTGTATACTTCGTATTCTTAATCGGTTTCTGTTCGATGGATAGTATGAAAGAAACAAATAAATATGGAAAATCACCTAAATATAACTTATAAAAATTAAAAACATGAATGACAAAGAAAGTTTTTTAGATTCAATTAAAGACTTTTTTGAATCAATTTTAGATTGCTGTTTTCCTGGCGGCTGCTGTTTATTAGTAGTGTTGTTACATGCGATACCATTACTCATTGCATGCCTTGTTGCTTCATGGTTATGCGAGATTAATCCCGAAACTACATATTCATGGTATCATGGAATATGGCATGGCATATTCTTTATCCCCAACTTTTTGAAGAGTATCTTTACCGATGCTTTGTTTAAGGCTGAACTGTACAGTAATGCCTATAATGTATTTTGGTGGATAACTGTAGTTTCTGAAGTGTTGGGAGTATTGGGCTTTATCGGAAAATCTAGTGACTAATTATTCGGTGAACATAGCGATTATTGTTTATATACTAAATCACTAGTGTCCCATTAAAATTGGGACGTTGTTAAAAATCAAATAAACTTGGTCCATCAGGTCCAAATCGTTCTTTGTCATTTTGAAATTTAGTTTTGTCAAAGAGGTCTCGAAGAGGCGTTTTA
>NZ_JABKKJ010000056.1 GCF_013166515.1 Xylanibacter caecicola
TGTTTTGTCAGTTAAAAACTTTGGCTCCGTCCTCTCTTGGGGGCGCGCCCCCAAGAGAGGACGGACAATACTCTGAAAGAGGTAATTCCTAAATCAAAATTTTGCACTTCGATTTGGAATCTTCATAATTCTTATCCGTCATAAAAGTTTAGACGACTTCAATATTACACATTGACATCATAGCGTCCGAAATGCTTTCATTTTGATTTTACATAACCGCTGAGAATGCCTTACTTTGAAAAATATTTGCCCATGACCGTAAAAACGCGAAAAACGAACGTGCAATTCTAAGCAACACACTATCAATATATTACATTTCAAAGACAACAAGTGTGCAACTCCACACTGCCGGAAAAGGCATATTTTCCGATGGAAAGCGGCATAAACAGCCCGGAAATGTGCCGTTTTACAACGCAACATGCGGCATTTTGCAGACCAAAAAGAGGCACTTTAGGGTACAAAAGGCATAGCTTTACGCATCAAAACAGGCATCTTTACAATTCCTAATACATATAAACGGTCCTTGCTTTTCCCTGTTGTATGTTTTTCACAGCAGTTTTCAACCTTACAAAAAGAAAGGTATAATGGTGTTTTAGCTTACAACAAGGAAGGAGTTAAAAAGGAGATAAAGGAAGACAGGAGGAGATAAAGGAAGATAAAAGACAATACACAATATGATAAAAATAATTATCTGACATCTATCAACATGCCGTTTTTTTTGCATGGCAAAGCCGGTGTTTTGCAAACTTTCATTACCTTTGTATGGAAATCAACGACATATAACATGGAAGTCTACGGCATATAGTATAGAAATCTGTGGCATATAGTATAGAAATCTGTGGCATATAGCATGGAAATCTCTTATAATAGCATACGGACAACCGATACATTGTCTAAAGCAAATACAAATGCGGAGCATCACATCACAAACATATCATCGACAGACATGAAGTTCATAAACTTATTCAAATCGGCAAAAAAGAAAGAGAACAGCGCGCAGCCGCAGGTTAATTGCACAGAAGAGCATGCCCCGGACACCCGACCGCGCTACACGCCCCCGTATATATCGTCTCTGAAAGAAGACGAGGTATTTGTCTTCGGCAGCAACTTGGGCGGTTTCCATGGCGGAGGAGCGGCACGCACCGCCCACCGTTACTTTGGCGCAATATGGGGACAGGGCACCGGATTGCAAGGGCAGAGTTATGCCATACCGACAATGCAGGGAGGCGTAGACACGATAAAACCGTATGTAGACGAGTTCATTGCATTCGCACGCGACAACAAACAACTGTTTTTCTATGTCACACCCATCGGCTGCGGCATAGCCGGTTTCAGCGAAAAGGATATAGCACCGCTGTTCAGAGAAGCTCTGGACGTGGAGAATATATGCCTGCCAAAGTCGTTTTGCGATATTCTTTTCTGGGAGGGAAGACAAGAGGAGATAAGGGGAGATAGAAGGAGATAAAAGGAGATAAAGAGACAGTTGCAGAAGATAAAAGGGAAGATATAAGACAATTGAGGATGATTTTATAGAGTGAGTTCGACGAATTCGTACTCCACTTTATATTACAAACCGCGTATTTTACAGGAAATATACTCTGCAACCGAAAGACAAACAGATGTGTAGATTTAGCCCGACCCATGAAGATTCCAAATCGAAGTGCAAAATTTTGATTTAGGAATTACCTCTTTCAGAGTATTGTCCGTCCTCTCTTGGGGGCGCGCCCCCAAGAGAGGACGGAGCCAAAGTTTTTAACTGACAAAACAA
>NZ_JABKKJ010000057.1 GCF_013166515.1 Xylanibacter caecicola
ACAGGAAAGAATCAACAACAGACCAAGAAAAAGACTGGATTTCAAAACACCAATCGAGTTTATAAAACAAAAATATGGAGAAAATAAAACAATTCTAAAGTTGTTGCGTTATTAATTTGAATCCTGCATGTCTTAAAAAATGTTATATAGCGAAAATAATTGTAACTTTAATGGGTGACAAATTGTATGATGAAAAATCACAGTTGTAAAATATGTTGCTATGAAATATATAGTATATACAGTCCTTTTTGTATTGGTCTCTTGCCTGAATTTAACTGCACAGACATTTTATAAATCACAGTTAGAAGGTGCATGGTGCGTGGTGGATAAGACTTATAATGAAGGATTTTCTTTAATAAGGACATTCAACGATAAATATTTAATAAACAGATTTATACTTGGGAAGGGTATAGAAGATGTAATAGACACGAATTTCTATTACTTGTCTGACAAGAAACCGGAAACTTTTGACTATTCAAAAGCCAATGAAGAAACATCAGGACATTTCTTAATTTCAATAGAAAAGGGTAATCCTAATGCGAGAATGCTTTGTGGAGAAATAATTAAAGTTACTGATATCCAAATGGTAATAAGATGTTCGAAAACAACTTATGTTTTTTACAAAATATCTAAATAATGCGAGTTAGAAATATTCACGTTCCAAGATATATCACAAACCACCACTGCCCTCATTTTCAAAGGAGGAGCAGGGGTGGTTTGTATAATTTTCGAACACAAGTTAAATAGAACATGCAGAGAAAGTATTTAACATGGGTCAATATATCGGACAATGTCCATCCAACCTGTAGGGCTGTACCCCGGTGCAGCCGAAGTGATAACTAATGATACAAACCACGCGGTTTCGGATGTTCCTGGGAACATCCCTACTTGGCGGAGAACACGCATAAAGCCATTGTCGTTATAATGAATTCACGTATGATATCAAACAACATAATGATGAAAATGCTATATTTGCAATATGAAAGACAAGCCTTAAACAAACTTTAAAAACATAAACGATATGGAAGAGTATTTGTTTTTGCAGAATTCTATGCTTCTTGCCGGAAACGTTTTGACGGCAAAGTGTGTATTCGTATAGGTCTGCTTTTCAACTTTGAACATATAGAACAATGGTCTTAACAGGATTAAGTTATGAGAACATCCATATATCAAGCTGTTTTTATGCTCTTTATATTATTGAACTCATTTAAACTTTTGTGATTTGTGAATTTTATTAAGAAAAACCACAGCAAATGCGAGATAATTCCATCCTTTCCAACTGGATACGGTTGTATCAAATCTCGTGAGTATGGATCTAAAAC
>NZ_JABKKJ010000058.1 GCF_013166515.1 Xylanibacter caecicola
TCATTGCTGTCCCATTAAAATCCAAAATAGTTCTTTGAAATGTTTGAAATTTAGTTAGTTACAGAGATTTTTCGAGCGCGACGATTTCACGACGATTTCATTTGATACCTTTGCCGCCTATAACAAAGGCTGCAATGAATAAAGAGAAATATGTGTTTGCTCAATTAATCTCATTCCTGAATGAAGATAAGTTTCGACGAATAGTCAACAAGTACCAAGGGAATCGCTATGTAAAGCATTTCACTTGCTGGAATCAACTGCTTTCTTTGATGTTCGGACAACTCTCCAATCGTGAGAGTCTGCGAGACTTGATTGTCGCTCTTGATGCTCACCATTCCAAATGTTATCATCTGGGGATGGGCAGGAATGTTTCAAGGTCATCTTTGGCGAGAGCCAATCAAGATAGAGACTATCACATCTTTGAGGAGTATGCCTACTACTTGGTAAACGAAGCAAGGCAGAAGCGTGTTACCGACATCTTCAAACTCGGTGGAAACGTTTATGCTTTTGATTCAACAACCATTGATTTATGCCTCTCCGTATTCTGGTGGGCGAAGTTTCGCAAGAAGAAAGGTGGCGTCAAAGTACATACACTGTACGATGTGGAAACACAGATACCTGCATTCTTTCATATCACCGAAGCTTCTGTTCATGACTCAAAAGCGATGAGTGAAATTCCCTATGAATCTGGCTCCTGCTATATCTTTGACCGTGCTTACAACAACTTCAAGATGTTGTATCGGATTCATCGGATAGGTGCCTACTTCGTTGTCAGAGCCAAAAAGAATCTTCAATACAAGCCTGTTAAGTGGAAGCGAAGGTTGCCCAAAAATGTACTTTCGGATATGACTATCGAATTGACTGGGTTTTATCCCAAGCAATATTATCCAGAGCCGCTTCGTTTGGTCAGATATTGGGATGAAGAACAAAAACGCGAGTTTGTTTTCTTAACGAATGCAACGCATATTTCCGCCCTTCAGGTTGCCGAACTTTATAAGAACCGTTGGCAAGTAGAGCTGTTTTTCAAATGGCTGAAGCAACACCTCAAAATCAAAAAGTTCTGGGGTGTTACCGAGAATGCCGTTCGGATACAAGTCTACGCTGCTATATGTACTTACTGTTTGGTGGCAATCGTTCAACACGATATGCAACCGGATAGAAGCACATACGAAGTTCTTCAAATATTGAGCATCTCGTTGACCGATAAAACGCCTCTTCGAGACCTCTTTGACAAAACTAAATTTCAAAATGACAAAGAACGATTTG
>NZ_JABKKJ010000006.1 GCF_013166515.1 Xylanibacter caecicola
TATCCTGCTGTTGTCCGCTCTCGGGGGCGGTCTCGTCCGCCCCCGCCGCTCGGGCAGCCCCTCACGAGAGGAGTGAGGTAATGGCTATTCCATAATCAAAGTTTTGCACTTCGATTTGGAAGCTTCATAAAAACAAGTGGAATATAACATTACGGCTGTCCATAGAATATCCCATGACAGCGCATCATTGTGCCTTATTACTCTTTCCTTACGGTGCTGTTCCTGTCGCCGAAAGTAAATGTCTGCCTGCATTTCGGGTAGGAAGAATACTGCATATTGGTGTTCAGCATCTCGTATGACTGCCGGTCGGAGCGTATCCATATCTCAAGCGGATACTCGTCATTATTGAAAAGCACACTGTCAAGCATCATTTCAAACTGCCGGTCAGTCATATTCAGCAGGATGTTTTCCACAGTCTGCTGTTGCATGCTCTTGGCACAAGCCTCTATTTTCAGTGTGGTTGTATAAAACACCTCGTCGTCCATGCCATATTCCTTTTCCCAATATAGCGACGAAGCACGAAGTCCACGCACCGGTTTCACCTGTATATTGGCAGTCTCAACGGCAAGATACTTGCCGTCTATCAGGAACGGGAAACGCAACGTTGCATAGAACGGGTCGTCTACGGAATAGCTTTCGTCTGTCTTCAGACTGAATTTAAGGTCTTTATATTTGCCCATGGGGCGATGAATAGTCGCCACATTCACCCTCGACATCTCATTACCGTTCAGGTCGTATTCGCTCATTGACGGACAGAAGCCTTCAAGACCGGTGTCAGAAACTGTCATCAGCGTACCGAATTTCTTCATCACGTATGCTTTCATGCACACATTGTCCGCAAGCCACTCCACCTGTACCCAGTCGCCGCTCTCACCTGTTACGGGCAGCAACGCATCCTTATCAGGATGAACCGTTTCGATATAAGCCCCGTTATAGTCATTGGCTTTATACCGTCCGCGGTTCTCATCACTGAAATAATACTTTGTAACGGTCTCATAAGAACCTGCATCCGAATGCCATGCCATAAGTTTTGCACCGGCGGCATCGGGTCTTTTTCTCATGTTCAGCCCGTCAGTCCCGACTTTAAAGAACGTTGTGCACTTGGGAACACTGAGCGTAAGGCTGCGCTGTCCCATAACTGCCGTTGCGGCAAATGCCACTATCAGCAGCAAGATTGTCTTTTTCATGATAAATCAGTTTTATATAAAATTGTTTACAGTGGTAATGAAATAGTTATATTAACGTGGGGACTACAAGATGACCCGTATCTTCCTTATGTTCATCCCAAATAAGCGTAGCGAGATATTTGTCACTACGACAATGCAATTCTGCAACACCTTCTTCCATCAATTCCGATATATCGGATTGATAGTATATATCCGTTGCTTCTTTGAGTGACACTCCGTAGAGTTCACACAAGCTCTTTATAATATTGGCACTCTTTATGGCTTGACAAGCCAATTTGCTTTCTTCGGTCATAACTGTTTGCTTTCAATATGTTTCAGACATTCGTCAAGCAGTTTTCATTGCTACAATACTCCTTTCTCCCTCATATAATCGGTGAGGTTTTCCACAAGATAACGTGAACTGAAAGTATGCAGGACATCATACGATGGCACTATATAGTCATAGAGTATGCCCGACTGCTTTAGCCTTTGGTATACTTCGCGCTGGCTCATATTCAACACATGCGCGAGCTTGCTTATACAATATGTTACAAATTCAAGAGTCTTTGTATCCATAACAAACTTTCCATTTCAAATATTCTTACTTTTTTACACTATAATGTGTCCTTGCACACTACGCTTTGATTACGTGAATTCGGGATAAGAAATAATAGCTTCAGTCGTGTTCTCCTCATGTAGGGACATATTCTTGTATTTGTCCGCACGCCTCATAGAGGCGTTCTTTATACTGTTCATACAGATAAAAATGACACAACGACAAGGCATTGGTATTGAAGACCTTGACTTCTTATCTGAACGCCTCTTCGATGCGTGCGGACAAATACAAGAATATGTCCCTACATGAGGAGGATATGTTCGGATGTCCGTTATCCCGAACTCGCGTCTTTGATTACAAAGTTAATCTTTTTTCTTAAGATTTTGGGCATACAAGTTCCAAATTCTGTGGTCACTACGTAATATTTATCGGTTCCGGAATACTTTGGGACACTTGTCCGATGAGGCAATGTTTCCTTCTTGGAGCATGTGTACTGACATATTTAACCGTAAAAGACACAAATCAGCGTGCAAGTATTTCCCTGAAAAACATGTCAGTATGTAAGTTGAAAAACTCACGTGAAAACAATCAAACTACACGGGATACATTGACGTCAAAGTGCTTTAATATCGTAAAAGCAGCCAAGTGAGACTGCAAAACATGGCATTTTACATCCCAAAACAGGCATCTTCAGGGTGCAAAACACGCAACTTTATGACACAAAACAATATGTATTAGGATGCAAAACAGCATGCTTTAGCATCAAAAACACGCTTCTTTAACCTATAAAAAGCATCACGCGATGCACATTACGACATAAAAACAACATAAAACGTTGGTATTACACACTTTACAACTGCACACATTTCTACGCGATATTTACGGAAAACTTTTTTGGAATGCGCAAATATCGCAAGCATGGAGAGTTTGGAAAAAGCAGAAAGAAAGGCAAACTGTCATTTCTCTTACACATTGTAAAACAACAACAAACCGTAAACTATGAAAAACGTAACGGGAAGAAGGAGAAAAAAGTAAAAAGAAATGGGAAGAAAAAGGAAGATAAAATACGGATGTCTTGTTACTTATTCCAATACGATGTGTCCTTTATCGTCATGCGGCACAAGGCATATAACGGCTCTTATTTCCTTTAAAATTTCATAGCTTAACATCACTCACAATATTCAATAATGTCACTATACTGAATAAAAAATGCCATATTTTATTCAATACAGCGTTTTAATTGAATAAAAATGGATATATTTGCAGTCAAAGACGGCATAACATGAAAAGTATAATCCTTAATCAGAAAGCAGAGCGTGACGAACTTATGGCTCGTCCGTATCTGCAAAGAGAGACAAGATATAAGACGGATGAACTGCTTGCAAATCCGTTAATAAAGCTCATTACCGGTCCGCGACGTACGGGAAAGTCTGTGTTTGCATTGTTGATGCTGCAAGGAAAAAACTTTGCATATCTTAACTTTGACGACAATCTACTGCTGAAGAACTGGGATGAAGATTTGGTTATGACCATGCTTGACAATGTTTATCCCGGATACGAGTATCTTTTGTTTGACGAAATTCAAAATCTGCCCGATTGGGATTTATGGGTTGGCAAGCTATATCGCCGCGGAACAAATCTGATAATAACCGGAAGTAATGCAAAAATGCTGAGTAGTGAAATGGCAACAGTACTGACCGGGCGATATTTACAGATAGAAATGTTACCGTTCAGCCTCGATGAGACAATGAAATGGAACGGTATCGACATGCGTATGCCGCAAGATGAACAGAAGTCAAGGATAGTTGCGCTGACAGACGACTATCTGCGCAACGGCGGATATCCGGAAACAATACAGGCACGCAACATAACAAAAAACTATCTTTCAACACTATTCGACTCGATACTGCTTAAAGATGTTGCCAAGAGACATAACGTTCGCAACACTACAGACTTGTACAATCTGGCGTCTTATCTGCTGTCAAACTTCTGCAATCCTGTCTCCGCCAATGAACTTGCGGAAAGATTAGGATTGGCAAGCGTCGCCACTACCAAGAAATTCTGCAATTATCTTGCCGAACCATATCTGTTCTTCTTTCTTCCGCGTTTCAATTACAAAATAAAACTGATGAAAAAAACTCCAAATAAAGTATATGTCATCGATAACGGGTTTGTACAAAGCACGGCATTCAGCCTCAGCGAGAACCTCGGCAGACTGTTGGAGAACCAGATCTTCGTCGAACTGTTACGGCGTGGATATGCCCCGGGGCAGACTATGTTCTACTATCGGTCGCGCAATGACAAAGAGATTGACTTCGTAACCTGTAATGGTACAAAAGTAAAGCAACTGATACAAGTATGTCATGACATGACTTCCGTAAAGACACGCAAGCGCGAACTTGATGCTCTTGCAGAGGCTGCAAACGAACTTCATTGCGACAATCTTCTTGTAATAACCAACTCACAGGAAGAAACAATTGAGTGGAAAAGCCATAGCATATCCGTTGTCCCCGTCCGTAAGTACTCATCAGAGGACATCGGTGGGAATGTCTGTCATATATAATAGTCCGCCATTTCCACAAGTCCTGCACGCAACGCATACCGCGTTGCCTCATATACGTTGTTTATTTCCAGCTTTCGGAAAATGTTTTTCTTATGTGTTACGATTGTGTGGACGCTCGATATGCGCAACGCGGCTATCTCCTTAACCGATTTACCGTGTGCTATGAGCCGCAAAATCTCGGTCTCCGTTGCCGTCAGCGAGGACATTCCGGTGCATTGCGCGGGCAAGGATGCAAGTTGTTCCTTTATCATACCGCATAGGAAGTGCCTGCCGGCAACAGCGGAAAACAACGCACTGCGGATTTCGTCATCGGCACATTCTTTCAGCAACATGCCGACATTCGGCTCGGAAGAGAGCCGGCGTATAAACGCATCTCCCAAGCCATTTGAGAACAGCAGACAGTAACTCTGTCTGAAACGGTTTGCAAGAATAAGCATCTCATCGGCACCGTTTATGTCGAACAGGGTGTAGTCTATTATAATGACAACCTCTTTTCCACTGTCAACAATGGCTGAAACAAGTTCGTTCTTGCACGATACGTCTTTTATTGTGCTGCGGGGAAACAGACAAGAGATATACCCGTGCATTCCGGCACGGGTGATATCCTGATTGTCTGCTATGATAAATGTTTTGTATTGGTCCATGCCCTACGAGTAAACAAACACACTAAAGCATTAAAGGGGATAGTCTTCGAAGGCGTAAAGCACCGTGGAGAGGTATCTCTCGCCCGTATCGGGAAGAAGGGCGACAATGGTCTTGCCGGCGTTCTCCTCTTTCTTTGCCAGCTGTATGGCGGCATAAAGGGCTGCGCCGGACGATATGCCGACAAGCAATCCTTCTTTCCGGGCAAGCAGACGCGACGTGCGTATGGCATCGTCATCACCGACTTTCACAATGCTGTCCGCCATTACGGCATTAAAGTTCTTGGGCACAAACCCCGCTCCTATGCCCTGTATCTTGTGCGGTCCCGCCTGTCCGCCGGAAAGAACCGGTGATGTTTCAGGCTCTACCGCCACTGCCTTGACAGCCGGATTATGGTTTTTCAAGCCCTGCGCCGTACCGCTGAGCGTTCCGCCCGTACCCACTCCGGCAACGAATATATCCACCTGCCCGTCGGTATCCGCCCATATCTCCTCGGCAGTGGTCCTTACATGCATTGCCGGATTTGCCGGATTTTCAAACTGTTGGGGTATCACCGCGCCCAGTATCTGCTCTTTCAGCTCGTTTGCCTTGCGTATGGCTCCCTTCATTCCCTCGCTTCCGGGTGTCAGAATAAGCGTGGCGCCAAGCGCCTTAAGCAGGTTCTGGCGCTCTATGCTCATCGTCTCGGGCATGGTGAGTATCAGCTTATACCCCTTTACCGACGCCACCCACGCCAGCCCGATGCCGGTGTTTCCGCTCGTAGGCTCTATCAACACCGAGCCGGGGACAAGATTACCCTTCTTTTCCTCCGCCTCTATCATCGCGAGAGCTATGCGGTCCTTTACGCTTCCACCGGGATTGAAATATTCTATCTTGGCTATAAGCCTAGCCTTAAGCCCTTCTGCTTTCTCTATGTTTCTCAACTGCAGGAGCGGTGTCCTGCCTATTAGTTCCGTCAGACTTTGATAAATTGCTGCCATATCTATTTTGTTTTGAATGTTTATGCAAAGATAAGCAGGTTATGCGTGTTGTGCAATACCACAATAATGGTATTTATAATAAATACAATACAGACCGGCACCCGGCGTCACCTGTTTTTCTTTATGACACTGTAGGCACCGTATATGCCCAATTCGCCCGCCTTGCTGAGATCTTGTATGCCTTCCGCCTTCTTATTCAGATGTATACGCGCAAGACCGCGATTATAATAAGCCTCGGCAAGGCGCGGATCTATTTCTATGGCACGTGTATAGTCGGCTACGGCAGCGGCGTAGTCTTTGCGCATGGCATGCAGGTTGGCACGGTTATAATATATGTACGCATTGCCGGGAGTCAGCGACAGAGCCTTGTCGAAGTCTGCCAACGCACGCATGCCCTTTAGTTCCGTCTCCATTCCCTGCGAGGCATTGAACTCGTTCATCATTGTCTGGCACACGGCACGCTGCCAATAAGCAAACGATGCAGTACTGTCTATCTGTGTATAAGTGGTGAGATCGTTCGCGGCGGCATCGAAATTCTGGGTTACGATGTATGCCACAGCCCTCTGAAGCAGCAGTCCGCGACTTGTCTTCGTACTGCCCGAGTGGTCTATCTCTGCCGAGAGCGTGTCTATAAGCGCAAAACATGCTTCGGTCTCTGTCGCATCAAGTGCCTTTGAATTGCAGTTGATATGAACGGTATGGCGCGGACGACACTCGCGGTTGAATGTCTCTATCTCGTTGTCGAACACCTGATATGACTTTATTCCGTTGGTGTATCGTGTGAACGACAGGCGGTACATGGGCAGAAAACCGGTATCGGTCTTCCGGTTCTGCACGCGTCCGCGGTAGTCGCTTGCATACTCATGGTCCACGGTATTGTCGTCTGCAACGACAAGCTGGTTGTATTTATCCATGTCTATGTCGCTCTTCTTGCGCACACTGCGCCGCATCTTCCTGCTCCACCGTGGCTGTATGCCGTTGTGTTTGTCGTTCTGTGCCTTGAATATGCGGAACTCGTCCATCTCCGCCTTGCCCGTCATGCCCAGCAGACGATAGCAATGTGCACGGCGGTTAAGCCCCACCCAGAAGTTGGGAAACTGCTTTATCACAGCCGAATAGTCGTTGATTGCCCCACGTATGTCGCCTGTCCGCTCGCGAAGAAGACCGCGGTTGTAAATGGCAAGAGCGTTGTCCGGCTCCATTTTCACGACAAAATCGAAGTCTTCTATAGCGCGGTTGTCGTCGCCAACCTGCACACGCAGCTGTCCGCGGTTGTAATGTGCAAGAAAATTCTCAGGCTCTATCTCTATCGCCTTGTCATAATCGGCAAGGGCACCGCGAAGGTTATTGATGTTATAGCGCGCAAGGGCACGGTTTACATAGTTGCCTGCGGTATGAGGCTTCAGGTGTATCGCCTTGCCGAGCTGCATGTCGGCGTCTTTCCACTGCGAGCGCGAAAGACTTATCATTGCCCTTACAGACCAGGCATCGGCGTCGTAAGGGTCTATTTCAAGACTCTTGTCAAGATACTTCACGCCCTCAAGCGTGTCTTTCTGCTGCATGCAGACCTCAGCCTTCAGTGCGTATGCCTTGGAATATGATTGCCAACGGCTTATCATCCTGTCAAGATCGGAATGCGCGCCCTCATAGTCCTTGTCCTCCATGCGGCACAACACGCGGTTGTACCACAGATTTTTCTTGTCGGGGTTATACTTTATTGTCTCGTCATAGTCGGCAATGGCTGCCTTGAAATCTTTAAGGCGTATACGGCAAAAACCGCGCAACTCAAAGACATCGGGCACAAAGGGGTTCAGCTCTATTGCCTTGGAGCAATCGGACTCCGCCCCGGTAAAGTCGTCAAGATAGAACTTTGCCACGCCGCGATAGAACCACGGCTCATAAAGAAAGGGCTTGGAGTTGATTGCCTGATTGAAATATTGTATCGAAAGCACATAATCCTCGTAGTAGAGCGCGCTGCGCCCCACCATCACAAGCCTGTCGGTGTTGAACTGCGCACCTGCGACAGACGGCAGAAGTGTAAGTATGATGAGGATTATGTTTCTCATTTAACGATGCTTGGGCGCCGCCTTTGTACGATATGCGCAACGGTAACGTCCTTGAAGAAGAGCTTTCATCTTACTCTTTATAAGCTGTTTGCGTAACGGGGATATGCGGTCGGTAAACACTGTTGCGTTCAAATGGTCGAATTCATGCTGCATTACACGTGCCAGATAGCCGTCAACCCACTCTTCATGCGGTTGCATGTCTTCATCGAGATACTTCACAAGGATGCGCTTCGGACGCGTCACCCTCTCGTGAATGCCGGGCAACGACAGGCATCCCTCTTCCATTGTCTCCGTTTCCGTATCGTCATATTCGAGTATATGCGGGTTTATGTATGCCTTGCGGAAGTCCTTATACTTCTTGAATTCATCAGAATCATCATAAAGCACATCGAGATCTATCACGGCAAGGCGTATGTCCTTGCCTATCTGCGGCGCGGCAAGCCCTACGCCTTCCGATGCCGTAAGTGTTTCAAACATGTCACTGATGAGTTCTTTCAGTCCGGGATAGTCTGCCGGAATGTCCTGCGACTCTTTTCTCAGCACAGGCTGTCCATATATATATATAGGTAATATCATTATATTAAGCAATTGATTTTTTAACTTGACAAAGCGGGATACATCACAGAAGAATGCGCTTCGACTCCATATATCCCTGCAATATTATCGTTGCACTTATCTCGTCTACAAGTGCCTTGTTCTGCCTTGCTTTCTTCTTAAGTCCGCTGTCTATTATCGCCCGGTGTGCCATGACAGAGGTAAAACGCTCGTCATAATACTCTACAGGGATATCCGGACGAGCCTTGCGCCAGCGGTTTACGAACTGTTCCACACGGGCAAGATTTTCGCTCGGGCGTCCGTTTGTCTGCAACGGCTTGCCCACAACGATCAGTTCTACAGGCTCACGACCGACATAAGCCTGCACATATTCGAACAGCTCATGCGTAGAAACAGTCGCCAATCCTCCTGCTATAATCTTCAGAGGATCGGTGACTGCCAAGCCTGTACGTTTCTTCCCGTAATCTATTGAAAGGATACGAGCCACGTATATTAAAGTTTATCGCTGGTTAAACAGCAGCCATGCGTCAGGATACTGCGAACGGAGAGCATCGCGCTTGCTCACAGCCTCGCTCTTGGAGTCGGATGTAGCCGCAACGACACGGTACATGTTTATTGCCGAATTATAAGCAACCTGAGCGTCATAGCCCCTGTTCTTCAGCGTATTCTGCAGTCCTTCGGCATTTGCCCTTACGGAGAACGAACCTACAACGACATTGAAATTCTTAAGACCGGCACCGTTAATTACCGACAAAGTTTCCTGACGGACAGGAACATTGTCCGCATTGTCTACAACAACTGTCTCTGTTGCCGGCTTCTCAACAACCGGAGTTACAACCGCAATCTCTTCTACCGGCTGCGGCGCAACGTTTGTCTGCTCCTGTGCCTGAGCTTTCTCGTATGCTTTACGATAGGCGCTTTCGGAGGATTTACAACTTGTAAAAGCAAGTGCCACACACAAACCGGCACACAGTACCATGTACTTCTTCATAATTTTCTGATGTTATTAGAAATTAAACTTTATTTCAAGATAAAACAATATACTTTGCGAAGTTACACAAAATAAGCTTAATTAAAGGGAAAAACGCACATAAAGTTTGTTAAATGAGCATAATGGCACAATTTTAACAAAAATAAGCAGCACTTTTTTGTTATGAAAAAGAAAACGCCGTATATTTGTTTTCGGAACACCAACTTACGTCCGTTAAACGGAAACGGATAGAAACATGTATAACTATATAAACTAAAAAGAGTATGAAAACATTAGGTTACATCGGTGCATTTCTCGGCGGCGCCATTGCAGGAACTGCTTTAGGTCTGTTGATAGCTCCGGAGAAGGGAAAGGACACACGCGAAAAGATTACAGATGCCGTAGATGATTTTTGCAAGAAGCACAATCTTAAACTGAGCCGCAAGGAGATATGCGACTTTGCAGACGACATACAGGAGGCTGCAACGGAAACAGACGTAATATAAGAGAACACGAAAGATGTTTTCCAACGACAGAAATATCGGTATCGTAGGACGTCTTATAGAGATGTTCAGACATTACATCGGGCTTCAGAATGAATATCTGAGGCTTGATGTAATCGAAAAAGTCGTACGACTTATAACCGGTCTGCTGATATTCTCGGTATTGTTCCTGTTCATTGTGATTATCCTTATATATCTGTCCTTTGCCGCTGCATACGCCATGGGACCGCATATAGGATATCCGGGAGCGTTCTGTATAGTAGCAGCGGTATACATTATTATATTCCTGCTTTTATTCTTATTCAGAAAAACTTGGATAGAAAAGCCGCTTATAAGGTTCATCACCGGTTTATTAATGGAAAAATAACAATATGACAGAACAGACACGGCAGCGTCCGCAATATACATCGCTTAACGAAATACAGCAGCGCAAGGCTGAACTGTTGAAGGAGATACGCAAGGACAGCAAGGAGATGAACACACTGTGGCACGGGCTTTTCAACAAGCCGGTGGCAAAAGGCAGGAAAGGATTAAGCGTCTCCGGAATTGTAAACACCGGTGCCGGAGTGGTAGACGGCATGTTGTTTGCATGGAAACTATACAGGAAGTTGAAGAAATAACGCCTTTTTCAACTATAGATCCACCGTCTGTCCGTCGTATGCAAGCGACATACCACCGGGCAAGGTTGCGTTGACTTCGCGATGAAGACCTATATCGTGGTTGCAGTGTATAAAGAAAGTTCTGTCCGCCCCTACCCTTTTTGCAAACTTTATGGCATCGGGAACGCTCTGGTGGGAATGGTGTTCCGGAGCGAAGCGTAGCGCATTTACCACCAATACACGTACCCCTTTGATGAGTTCAAGTTCACGGTCGTCCATTGTTTTCATATCGGTGATATAAGCCAAGTCGCCTATTCTGTATCCCAAGATAGGCATATTGCCGTGAAACAGTTGCACAGGCAACACCGTAATATCGCCAACACACATCCGTTCGTGCGGATGTATCACATGCAAACCTATATCAGGCACACCGGGATAGCGTTTTTCTTCAAAACAATAAGGCATTGTTTTCATTATCCCTCGTGCCGTATTACTGTCGGCATAAACGTCTATCTGCCCGAAACAACAATATGGTCTGAGGTCATCGAGCCCTCCGGTATGGTCGTAATGAATATGGGTGAGCAGCAACGCATCTATCTTGCGAAAGGGAACAGCAAGCATTTGCTGACGGAAGTCGGGACCGCAGTCAATCAATATCCTTGTAATATCCGTCTCCACCAATGCCGAACAGCGCAAGCGTTTGTCATGTTCATCATCGCTTTTACATACCTTGCAGCCACAACCTATCACCGGCACACCAACAGATGTCCCTGTTCCCAAGAATGTCAGTCTCATAAACAAACCTGTCTTTTTACCTCATGAAGTTATTATTCTAACGCGATTAACAATGAAAAATTACATCTCTCCATGCGCTTCATTGAGAAAACTTTCTCGAAAAAATGTTTGCTATATTCTTATATTCCATGAATTATTGTATTTTTGCATCGCAGTCCCGGTCAATCCTCTCCCAGCTCTCAGTTACTGGTGATGAATCCGGTTTTTTATATCCTTTTGCAAAGATACTATTTTCTAGCGATTAATATTCTGCCCTTCCTTTATTCACTTTCGTGCATCTTTACCCAGTTTGATTGAATGTACAAACTTCACCGTAGAAAGATATCTCTGAGATTTACCGGCTTAGGTGGGCAATAGAATCACTTTACAAACAA
Source organism: Xylanibacter caecicola (assembly GCF_013166515.1). Lineage (GTDB taxonomy): Bacteria > Bacteroidota > Bacteroidia > Bacteroidales > Bacteroidaceae > Prevotella > Prevotella caecicola. Next base: position 11,770 of record NZ_JABKKJ010000006.1, read on the forward strand.
CTCAAGCAGAATTTTCCATTGCATTTTTTATATGACAACAGCGTCATTAGTTTTCATAATCTTTTCCATCTTAAGGATTGAATACTGAATACAATAATTCCATATCTTCCAAATTGGCATTATTGCCAAACATACATGAACTATTACGCACGATATTATATGCCTGTGCCAATCTTATGAACTCCTTGAAAGCTATTTTGTCACCGGGATGCGTTGTCAAGTGAACAATGTAAGTTAATGCAATACTATTGCGCATATCATTATAGAAAAGATTATACATTGCGCCATCGTTGCTTCTGCTTCCAAATATATTTATCTGAAGTGACAATCGCCATATCCGCCATAATTCACCAAGTAGCGGAGAATATTCTCCGGCTCGTAATAGTTGGTCTATTATTGCTACAAGCTCTTTATCATCTCTCACGGGACTGCGGTAGTTGGCATATGCTAATTCGCGAGCCAATACGCATCGCCGAGCAAAAATTTTTTCTCTGAGTAGCCGTTGCATCAACTCATGACGGAACGAGACGGTATCTGTCAACGCTTTGTTATGAATGACATCATAGTCCTCAATAATGCTTCTTGGATCAAACTCACTTTCATCCAAGTGGGCATTGAAAAGATTGTCAGTGTAATTGTGCAGTTCTTTATAAAGTTTGTCAATAGCTTTATTCTCAACGGAATTGGGTGTAATTCCACGTCTAATCAATGATGCAGCATCTTGCGAGATGCATTGCAAGGGTTCTTTGATTTCACGGACTGAAATCCCGGAAAGGTTTATAGAATATAGTGCATCTGCTTGTTCAAGCCCAGAATCAGACTCAGACATATATCTTTCTGCCGTTCCTATATCATAAGCCATTGTATTGAATGCCAAGACTATATTATAAAACTGGAGTAACGAGTCTGCAAAATGATTTAAAGATAAAGAATCCGGTATTTGGGGATAGCGTATCTTATGGCTAATAGCATTGAATCCATTACCGTCATCTCCTATAGTTGGGAAAATTTCATCTTCGTTAGCATCAACCGAATCAAGATAGGATTGATAAGGAAATTGAGGAGCTCGTAATTCATCATCAGGTGTTTTATTCCCACATGACACAATAGTCACGACAATCACAACTATTGCCAATAAAATAGTATGCTTATTCATAGGATATTTTTGTTTTACATGAGGTTATAGAATGCTATTTGTACAATGTCTGTTTACCATACACCATCAAACGATAATTCTCAGTATAGTCCATCTACAAATTTACATGCTTTCTCTCAAACTACAAAACAAATCTCTCAAAATCATTACTTTGAGTGTCATGTTTTTGTGTCGTGTATAGAAGGACTGCTCACTGTTGCCACGGCATATATACCAACGGCTTTCCTTGAACCGCTTGCCCGGAAAGAGAACGGATGAAACAGGATTAAAGCAATCTGAAAAACAAAGTACGTAATAAAACAACTCGTTTTCATAAATTCACTATTCACAGCAGGCATGAGATTTAAAGGGGGAGTTGGTCTCAATGCCATGCTTTAGTAATTATCCAGCATACTCCCCGATAATATTTATTTATGATACACACTAAATTAAGATTCCTTGCAATCACGGGCATCTGCGCACTGTTTATGACCTCATGCGCAACACTGTTTACAAAATCAAGTCAGGATGTTGAATTTAAAGGTATTCCGGGAACCGTTTTGATTAATAAGAAGAACAATCAGCCGATTACGGAAATCAAGCCTAACGGTTTTGCCGAGGCAAAACTGAAAAAGCAGAAGAAAATGACAATTCTGGCAACAAAAGAAGGCTATAAAAACAAAGAATTTGTTTTGCCAACAAAAATAGAAGGTGCTTTCTGGGGAAACATTCTTCTTGGCGGACTTCCGGGCATGGCAATCGACCTTGCCACAGGCAGAATGAACAAGTATGCAACAAAGATTATGGATGTAACACTGGTTCCCAGTTCGGAAAGTGTTGTCGAGCCACAGGTGGAAGTGCCATTCCGTCCGGAGACTGTCAGTCGTGAGAACCCCGGTGCAACAGATGCAGAGAAAGCAATTCTGCGCTGGTATTTCGACTCCGACCCGCGTGGTGCACGTATCTTCTGGCGCGTGATATCCAACGTACCGTCTGAAGTGAAAAATACCAACGAGGCATATCTTACCACTACCCCACTTGAAGAAACGCGCAGTTTTAATATTCCCGGACTTAACATGTATAACGCCAACGACGTCACCATAGAGATAAAGGTGTCGAAGCGCGGATACGAAGATCAGATCAAGCGTTTCAATGTGCGCCAGGCTATAGACCAGCAGGAAATAAGCGGCTTCTTTGAGTTGGTTCCGAAAACGAATAACTAAAAACATATAGAAAAATGAACAGTATTATCAAACAAACACTTGCAGCCCTCATCTTTATTTTTGCGGATACATCTGCCATTACGGCAAAAGATTATGACATCATTGTGACGAGCAATCCGGATAATGCAACGGTGTATCTTAACGGTACACTTGTAAGCCAAACAACTCCTGCCGTCATAAAGGTAGACAAGAAGACAGCATCGAAGATGATGATTTTCTCTTTCCGTAAAAACGGATACGAGTCTTCATCGGTTGCCATTACCTACACCAAAGACCAGCTTAAACATAATCCTACGGTTTATTGCGACTTGAAAAGGAGTTTCTCTGCGGCAAATCAAACAACGAAAGGCGACCCGACGGTGACGGTGACTGAGTCGCGGCAACATGTAGACCGCCATAATCCGGGCGTGACATCCATGGAGAAATCCATAATACGTTGGTATTTCGATTCAGATTCTCGCGGAGCACGTATCTTCTGGCGTGTTATCTCGAGCGTACCGGCAGAGGTGAAAAACACAAACGAGACATATCTTACCACCACTCCGCTCGAAGAGACAAGAGGGTTTGACATCCAAGGTCTTACCTATAACAACTCGCGCGACGTGACTATAGAGATTAAAGTGTCGAAGCGCGGATATGAAGATCAGGTAAAACGTTTCAATGTACGTCAGGCTTTAGACCAGCAGGAAATAAGCGGCTTCTTCGAACTCGTCAAGAAAGACATTCCGGCGCAACCGGAATAGCGGCGTCAAATCCGTCGCTGCGGCTACACACCCCATAGGTTTTCGGTCCGTAACCCATAGTTTTATAACATGTAAAGCTATGGATTACGGACCGAAAACTTATTGGAGGAATTAATTTAGTGCATATTTAATTCTTCCCAAAATTACTTCTATATCAAATTTAATACGTATATTTGCATTAAATGAATTATAAACAGAGAAAAATGACATAGTACTTTAACAAAGACATAAGAGAAAAGGAAAGTGTTTACTTTTACTTGATGTACTACCCGAAATCGCCAATTTCATAAGTACACATCAACAGTAAAAAGTGAATGCTCTCACCGTTTGGGTGTGGGCTTCATTGTTGTATGTGTACGGGTGTTTGGCGATACCAGGGAGTAACAACAATGTTGCTTCACACCTTTCTTTTTGCCAAATGTCGCAAAAAGAATTTAATTATGATTACAAAACAAAGAATTTAACCTTTTCACAAGCCTTGTGGACAATAATAATTTGTCTGCATTAAAAATAACGTCTAATTTTGGAAAACAAAATATAAAGACTCGGTTTAGAAACATAACATCAAATAATTCAGAAATGATACAGGTAATAAACAAAGAATGGGAAATTGCAAAGACATATATCTTTGATGTGGCTTTGAGAAAAGGTAACTTCCAAGATAAAAAGCATAAACAATATAAACGAGAGAAAAAGATACGTGAACTACAAAATGAAATCGATGCGTTAAAATATGGAGCAGATTTAGGGATACGTAAACTACAACGAAAAATAGATGCACTAAAAAATGGTGCAGATGTGGAAGATATTGAAGAATACTAATAAAAAAACGAAAAACATGATGAACAAAACATTTAAAAATTATACAAAACGAGAAAGAATTTTATTATCCTCATATTTAATCTGGATAATGTTTCATATAACTATATTTCTAACAGGAGGGGCTATTTTAAACCCGGACAGAAACATTGCAGGTGAATTTTGGCCGTTCTCTACAAAATATCATGTTTATGATAGTTTTGATCCATTTCGTGATTATGAAGACTTTTGTACATATGACATTACTGAATTAATTATATACACAACATTCCCTATATTCCTTTATAAAATCAAGTGTTTATTGTCTATGCCTGATACCCCTCAAAAATAAATATATAAATCCTCAAATATAAAAACAGTATGAAAAAGTATCATTGGAATTTGTTATTAGAACCAGATATGACAGCACCGAAATCTGGGATTTATTTGCTTGCAATCAGAAATGACAATCATATTTCATATCAGTGCCATAAAATGAATGAAGGCGATTCTTTTTATCGTGCAGTAGGTAGATCGACAACAGACCCAACAGATTGGTTCGTCCCAATAGCATATCATTTCTGTAACAAATATGTTTGTTGCAACAACTTAACCATGTCTTCTTTTGTCACTGAAGACTCTTGGTATCCATGCAATTCGGATATTGAAACTGAAGGGCTAAGGGTGTTGCCGTTTACAGTAAATGGAGTTTTGAAATATGATCTTACAAACGTATGTTGTACTTATTTACCACCTTTAAATTTGGGATATAGTGAAGGTGATCTACACTATGTATATGAAAGCAAATATAAGCTAGATATAAAACGACTTGCTTATCACTATGTCGAATATTTTGGTGAGGAAGGTCATTCCTATTGGTGGGACGAATACAAGAAAATACATCCAAACATAAAATAATGGTTGGCATATCGGGTTGGGCAAAAATCTAAAAGGATAAAGAATAAGACGAAAACGTATTAGCCATTGTTCTTCGTGCAGTATCATTGATAACAGCAAAAGTACAAATTCAAATTATCGTACCCATAAAATCTCTTACAAAACAATGAAACAGAACTATAACAAAAGATTGAGCTTTAAAGAAGCACTGTATAATTGTTATACAAATCCTTCCTTTAAAGGTCGTGCAAGAAGATCTGAGTTTTGGTGGAACACTTTGCTCTTTTGCCTGATAATCTTTTCCATTACAAACATCGAGGCTTTTATTTCAAACAGGGAAGGTTCATTGGGTTCTATATTTGTCTTTTTATTGATAATCATAGCTTTAGTTGTAGTTTATTTTGAGATCGCAATTACATTTAGAAGACTGCACGATATAGGACGTTCTGGTTGGTGGGCTGGAGTATTGTATATGATTAGATTGTTAAATGACTTAGCCACACCATATATAGATTATGAAACAGCATCACTTTTATCTTTTATAAACTTTGTATACTTCGTATTCTTAATCGGTTTCTGTTCAATGGATAGTATGAAAGAAACAAATAAATATGGAAAATCACCTAAATATAACTTATAAAAATTAAAAACATGGAAAATAAAGAAAACTTTTTAGCCGGTTGTGCAGGAATAGGCGGATGCTTATACAGTCTTATCCTACCATCACTTATCGCATGTCTTGTTGCTTCGTGGTTATGCGACATTAATTCTGGAACTACATATTCATGGTATCACGGAATATGGCACGGGATATTCTTCATACCTAATCTTATTAGAAGTATTTTTACCGATGCAATATTTAAGGCAGAACTGTACAGTAGTGCATATAATATCTTCTGGTGGATAACCGTAGTATTTGAAGTATTAGGCATTTTAATCGGAGGTTTTAGCAAACAGGAAGTCTAAATAAAATCATCTCATATAGGAGTTTCCTTGTATATGTCCGTATATAGCCATTCTATAAATTACAGACATATACAAGGACATCCCGACAAGAACAGAATACAATCTTTCAATACAACATTATAATACGACCTCGTCATTTTTCTTCCAAAACATTCTTTTATATACCATAGTTAATATAACTTTGCTGCATGCGAAAGATTTTACAAACTATAAAGAAGATATGGGACGCACTCGATCCTGCGACCATTATCTTTGGCCCTATACTTTTCACATTAGATATAATAGATATATTGAAAGGCGAAATAACCGGATACGCAAGATGGGAAAGAATAAGAGAGAAAAGACGTCACCGATATTCGCTTGATACAGGAGGAGTAGAGTTGGATAACATTCCTTTTGGAACGTCCTTGAATGAAGTGATTTACACTGAAGGCGAATATGATGAACCGACAAACCGTTTCATACTGGAAAATATCGAAACAGCAAGAAAGTGCTTTGCCAATCATAACCTAAGATTTGTATATCTGCCATTGCTGTACCGGGAAATAATGAACGGGATAAACGATGCTTTCGGATATTACTGTCCGGGAAATGAAGGCATAAACAATCTGGAAACATTATCTTTCAAAAGCGATTTTCTACTCAACTTTATGATGCGTCCGGAGAACAGACACAAAATAAGCAAGCCCTCGTTAGCGAAATACAACAAAAGTTCAAGCGAGGAAAACGACGGTTATGTGTTCACTCTCTTTTATTTTGATGTCAGTGAAGCAAAAGACACCGAAGACTTTTTTAACTTTCTTGCCGAAAGAATATCCGAAGACCATGAACAATGCTTCAGCCACGAAGCCGCTCTGTTCTCTACATACACGCCGGAACACAGAAATGCCGACGAGGCTTTTGATAAAGAGACAATGAAACTACTCAAGTTTGTAGAACAGAAAATTGAAGAGCTGAGGGGTATGGGCATTAGCGAGGTGGTGCTGGAAAAGCTGCTTAAACCCAAACAAAAACTAAGTAGGATTGTCGTAAAAAAGGATTTCAAGATTGTCTTGCCTGACTATGATGATATGGAAATACACATGGAACCATTGGTAAAAGCCGTGTTCCTACTGTTTCTAAGACACAACGAGGGCATCAGATTTAAGGAGTTGACGGACTATCGCGACGAACTGGCGGACATATACGAGATGATTATGGGGCGGAAAGCATTGAAAGACAATAAGAACCGTAAATACAGCAAAAGCATCATCAACGTCACGGACCCACTGAACAACTCAATAAACGAGAAATGTACAAGAATAAAGGAGGCTTTTCTAATGAAATTCCATTTGACATTAGCCGAGAATTACTTCGTTACGGGAAAAAGGGGCGAACCTAAAAGAATTAAACTGCCAAAGGAACTTATAATATGGGAGGAAGAACTATGGAAAGAGGAGTCTTAAAATATCTGAAACCGTTACTTGCACTGTTATTGTTGCTGTGCCTTGTCCGCATGCCATACGGCTTTTACGAACTGGTGCGTTTCGCATCCATGACAGGATTTTCCGTCATTGCATATCGGTATTATAAAGAAATGAAAGAAGAACTTGCCATTACATTCGCGGCATTAGCCCTATTGTTCCAGCCTTTTATAAAGATTGCATTGGGAAGAACCATGTGGAATGTAGTGGATATAGCGGTTGCGATATTACTGATAATATTGTGGACGAAAGATAACCGACATAAAAACTCCTAAACAATATTCACCTCAGGATGTATTTCTATTCCGAACCTGTCGCGCACATCCTTGCGTATAGCCTCGCACAGGACAACAATGTCACTGCCCGTAGCGCCGCCGCGGTTTACCAATACAAGAGCCTGTTTGTCATGGACACCGGCTTTTCCCAGTGTTTTTCCCTTCCAACCACAGACATCAATCATCCAGCCTGCCGGTATTTTCTCGTGATTTTCATCTATTGTATAATGCGGCATATCTGGATATAATGCGGCTATCTCCTCATATTTCGACCTCGGTACGACCGGATTCATAAAGAAGCTGCCGGCATTACCCTCTATTTTAGGATCGGGAAGTTTGGCATTACGTATATCTATTATCGTCTCGCGCAACTGGCGTGCCGTAGGTTCCGATATTCCTTTCCGTGCAAGTTCGCCACGAATGTTGCCATAGTCGAGACACGGTTTGTAGACGGAAGACAGACGATATGTAACGTATGTTATGATGAAACGATTGCGCCACTCGCCCTTAAAACGGCTATGGCGATAAGAATAGCCGCATTCGGCACATGAAAACTCATAAGTCTCGCCCGTGGAAATCTCCACAGCCTCCACATTATATATAAGGTCTTTTGCCTCAACGCCGTATGCTCCGATGTTCTGCACTGCGCTTGCTCCCACCTCACCGGGTATCAGAGACAAGTTCTCCATGCCATACCAGCCATTGTCAACACATAAGGCTACGATGTCGTCCCACGTCTCTCCACTGCCGCAGCGCAAAAGGACGCCATCGGAAACCGGCTCGCACGTAAAACCTTTTATTGCCGAATGAAACACTGTTCCGGCATAATCGCCGGTAAGCAACAGATTGCTTCCGCCACCAATGATAAGTTTCGGTTCGGTAATATTGCCACTCTGACGCAGAACAGACTTCAGTTCGGCAACATTATCAAACTCAATAAAACGACTGCATCCGGCGTCTATGCCGAATGTATTGTGAGCGGCAAGGCTATAGCCCTTTATATCTTTCATAAAAAATACTGATTAAAAAAGGGACGTATCACGATCTTTGACAAACCATGACAGGTACGTCTGTTATGAAAATCATTCTGACAATTTCACCAGTTTCCAGTCTCCGCCTACACACTTGAACGTCAGCTGCATCTCCATTCCGTTAGAAATGCCACGCATCAGAAATATCTTCTGGTTTCCTGAGGTCTTGCCGTGTCCGTAAATAATGTTGTATATTTTTCCTGAAGGCAACTCAGGCGCAAAGGCGGGCCATGTCTCCGGGGCAATCTCACCGGTCATCGTACTGAAATCATCGTCAGGATCCTGCCCCGTAAAGATTACAGGATTGTTAAGGCTCCGTTCCTGAAAAGAGGCATCGGTGGCAAATTTCTGATAAAAAGAAAGGAAAGATGAATTGGGGTGCTGCGACAACTCGCTTTTTCTTATGGCAACAAGCATCCATGCTCCGTTTATCCTTTTGAACACATAATCCTTGACCTTTTCATTTGCGAGGTTTATCTTTTCCACCACTACATTATTTATTGTTGTATCCTTAACGGCATTCATCTGCCTTTCGGTGTCAAAGATAAGAGTATAGAACCCCTGTTCCATGAAGAAATGCTCCATTTTCCAATCGGACTTTGCAATTGTTCTTTTCTCGCCGCAATCGTCCACCTGCAGAGGAAACTTTATTCTTTTTATCTGTAACTTGTGGTTGGCGGCAAAGTTAAAGATAAAGTCGTCAAACAGTTCATCTGCCGCAACAGGCATAGGCTGTTCTTCTATCAACTGCTCCATTGTATCGACATTAAGCGTTGTGTCGATAACCGAATCAACCGCCAAAGAGTCTGCTATAGGCTTTCTTTCCGTGCATCCCGTTGTCCAGAACATCATGCACACACAAACCGCAAAGGCTGTTAAAAAGCATTTTCTCATATCCGGAAACAAATTCGTTTACGTATTACTTCCTCTCAAATTTGCGCAAAAGTACAACTTTATTTTGATTTGCAATACATATTTAATACAAAAATATTACCTTTGCACAAATTTTTAATGTCGCATTAATACTTATTATCCGATATGATACTTGAGAAAATAGAAAGCCTCTTGGCAGAAATCAAGACACTTACAGCCTCTAACGCAGAGGAAGCCGAAGCCCTGCGCCTGAAATATCTCAGCAAGAAAGGCGAAATCAACGCTCTGATGGCAGACTTCAGGAGCGTTCCGGCTGAACAGAAAAAGGAAGTCGGAATAAAGATAAACGAACTGAAACAGACAGCCATGGAGCGCATAAACGCCTTGCGGGAGCAGTGCGAAACGGCTGAAACACAGGATGAGGGCATTGACCTTACACGTTCGGCATATCCGATAGACCTCGGTACACGCCACCCATTGACCATTGTAAAGAACGAGATAATAGACATATTCTCACGAATGGGCTTCATTCTTGCCGACGGACCTGAGGTTGAAGACGATCTCCATGTATTTACGAAGATGAATTTTGCAGCCGACCACCCTGCACGTGACATGCAGGACACGTTCTTTGTCGAGCAAAATGCAGAAGATGTAACAAAGAACATCGTGTTGCGCAGCCATACAAGTTCGGTTCAGGCACGCTATATGGAAACATCACAACCGCCTATCCGTATTATAAGTCCGGGACGCGTATACAGAAACGAGGCAATTACTGCGCGTGCGCACTGCTTCTTCCACCAGGTAGAGGGGCTTTACATAGACAAGGACGTATCGTTCACCGACCTTAAGCAGGTGCTTCTCTCGTTTGCCCGCGAGATGTTCGGAGCCGATACAAAGATACGCCTGCGCCCGAGCTACTTCCCGTTTACGGAACCGAGTGCGGAAATGGATATCTCATGTCACATCTGCGGCGGCAAGGGATGCGGTTTCTGCAAGCACACCGGCTGGGTAGAGATTTTGGGCTGCGGAATGGTAGACCCCAACGTGCTCGAGCAGTGTGGAATAGACAGCAAGGTATATTCGGGATATGCTTTCGGCATGGGTGTCGAGCGCATAACAAACCTCAAATATCAGGTGAGCGACCTGCGCATGTTCTCTGAAAACGACACTCGTTTCCTCGAAGAATTCACGTCTGCAAACTAAAAACAACATAACGTTGTACAATACTGCATGCCGGGACTGTATTTCACACAGTCTCGGTATTTCTTAATACCAACACCACACATCATGGTTAAAGACAAGTTATTCAGCAAGAGTTACCTTTGCATACTGGCAGCCAACTTCCTTCTTTTCTTCGGTTTTTGGATTCTCATTCCCGTACTTCCTTTCTATATCAAAGAGACATACTCGTGTCCGGAAGCCGTTCTCGGTGCCGTTCTCAGCTGTTACACCATATCCGAACTGTGTATACGCCCATTCTCGGGGTATTTCATGGACTCTTTTCCACGCAAGCCGCTGTACATAACGTTTTATTTTCTGTGCACAACGGCGTTCGTGGGATACATGCTTGCCGGCACTCTCACCTTATTTATAATAATACGCACGCTTCACGGAGCGGCATTCGGAGGTGTGACAGTGGGCGGAAACACCCTGTGTGTGGACATCATGCCGAGTTCAAGACGCGGAGAAGGTTTGGGATACTACGGTCTCACCAACAACTCGGCTATGGCTCTTGGTCCCATGACGGGACTGTTCATGCACGGCAAGATGCCATACGAACAGATTTTCCTTGTCGGATTGACAGCAAGCATCACCGGACTCGTTCTTGCTTCCATAATAAAGACAAAAGTCAAGCCACAGACAAAACGCCCGCCTATATCGCTGGACAGGTTTATACTGATAAAAGGAATACCCGTAAGTTTTTCGCTTTTACTGCTGTCCATACCATACGGGGCAACGACAAACTTTGTGGCAATGTATGCCAAAGAAATCGGGATAACAGCCGCATCGGGCTTTTTCTTTACCGTTATGGCGGCTGGAATGGGCATATCGCGTATCTTTGCAGGCAAACAGGTCGACCGCGGATATGTCACACGCTGCATACACCTTGGGTTCTATCCGGTTATAACGGCATTTCTTATGCTTGCATTATGCCGCTTTATCATCGGCTACAGCCATTCCGCAGCAACAGCATGCTTCTTCATTGTCCCACTGTTGCTGGGCATAGGCTTCGGCATAATGTTCCCGGCAATGAACACCTTATATATTAATCTGGCACCCAACAACCGCCGTGCCACAGCCACCAGTACTTATCTCACGGCATGGGATGTGGGCATCGGTATCGGAATTGTAGGCAGTGGCGTCATTGCACAGCACTTCACGTTCTACATGGTGTATCTTACAGGCTCCGTGCTCTGCACCGTATCGCTGATATTCTTTGTGCTAAAGGTCACGCCTCACTACAACTGTAACAAGCTGAGATAATCACAGAGACTTTTAAAGAAAAAAGATTAAAGGAAGTCGGTAGGATTTACACAACTGATACAACATAAGAAAAAAGACATGTACCTTGTACCAAACGACAAGACACGTGTCTTTTTCTTTCTTTATCTTCTCCTTCATCAGCCTTCATCCGAAATCATTTTAAGGAACCCGTCCTCATCGACAAGCGGTATTCCCAGCTTCTCGGCTTTCTGTAACTTTGACGGTCCCATGTTCTCTCCGGCAAGTATAAACGATGTTTTCTTGCTTATACTGCCCACGTTTCTGCCACCGTTCTGCTCGATAAGCAACTTATACTCGTCACGACTGTGACGACTGAACACACCGCTTATCACGATGCTCTTGCCTGCAAGTCTGTCGGAAACCGACGACAACTGTTCTTCCGACAACGACATCTGCAGCCCGTAGCTGCACAGACGCTCCACGATATCCTTGTTTACAGCATCGGCAAAATATCCCACAATGCTCTTTGCCATCACACCGCCTATGCCGTCAACCTCCATGAGTTCCTCTTCAGTCGCAGACATAAGGGCGTCCATATTCTTGAAACGGCGTGCAAGAAGTTTAGCCGAGGTCTCACCGACAAAGCGTATGCCAAGTGCAAAGACAACACGTTCAAACGGAACGGATTTGGACTTCTCTATACCGTCCACTATTTTTTGTGCCGACTTCTGCCTGCTGCCGTCTCCGTTTATCTGCTGCACATCAATCTTGTACAGGTCGGCAAAGTTTTTTATCAGTCCCTGACGGTAAAATCCGTCAACCGTTTCCGGTCCAAGACTATCAATATCCATTGCCTTTCTTGATATGAAATGTTCTATCCTTCCTTTTATCTGCGGCGGGCATCCGGTGTCGTTGGGGCAGTAATATGCCGCTTCCCCCTCATAGCGTACAAGCGGCGTGCCGCATTCGGGGCACCTATGGGCAAATGTCACTGCCTGCGCCATGAGCGGTCGTTTGTCAATATCCACACCTACAATCTTCGGTATAATCTCCCCACCCTTTTCTACATAGACATAATCGCCTATATGCAGGTCCATTGAACGTATGAAGTCTTCGTTATTAAGCGTGGCACGTCTCACCGTTGTGCCGGCAAGCTGCACCGGTTCCATGTTGGCAACGGGTGTCACCGCCCCGGTACGTCCCACCTGAAAAGTAACTTCATCCAGTCTCGTACAGGCACGTTCCGCCTTAAACTTATACGCAATAGCCCACCGAGGACTCTTCGCCGTATATCCCAAGGCACGCTGCTGGCGCATTGAATTAACTTTAAGCACTATGCCGTCTGTGGCAACAGGCAGGTTCTTGCGCTCCGTGTCCCAATAATTTATAAAGTCATATATTTCCTGAAGGGTCTTCACCTTCTTCATGCCACTGCTTATCTTGAAGCCCCACTGCCGCGCTGTCATAAGGTTCTCATAATGACCGTCGCACGGCACGTTATCTCCCGGCATGTAATACAGGTATGCATCCAACCGCCTCTTTGCCACGACAGCAGAACTAATACTTTTCAATGTTCCGCTTGCCGCATTGCGCGGATTGGCAAACAGCGGTTCTTCCGCCGCCTCACGTTCAGCGTTTAACTGTTCAAAAACATTCCACGGCATTAATATTTCACCGCGTATCTCGAACTCCTTTGGAAATGAAGAACGAGAATTGGGGAATGAAGAATGAAGAATGAAGAATGAAGAATTTGCTGCCGCGGTATCTGTTTTGCTTCCGGGCAAGCCCTCATTCTTCATTCTTAATTCTTCATTCTTCATTTCCTGCCGTTCTTCATTCTTAATTATAAGTGGTATGGAGCGTATCGTCTTCACATTCTCCGTAACGTCGTCACCCTGCACACCATCGCCGCGTGTCACGGCACTTACAAGTCGTCCGTCCTTGTATGTCAACGATATCGACAGACCGTCGTACTTCATCTCGCAACAAACCTCAAACTCCTCGCCGCCAAGTCCTTTCTTCACGCTCTCATACCAATCGGCAACTTCCGCCTCGCTATATGTATTGGAAAGAGACAGCATAGGGTATTTATGCAGCACATGGCGGAAGTCCTGACTGAGGTCACTACCCACACGACGTGTGGGCGAATTAGGATCATCCATATCAGGGTGACGTGCCTCAAGTTCTTGAAGCTCGCGCATCAGCCCGTCAAACTCCATATCACTTATTACCGGTCTGTTCAACACATAGTAATCGCGGTTATATCCATGCAGCATTTCCCTCAACTGCAATATTCGTTCTTTCTCGTTCATTGTCTTTAAAATATCCATCTGACGGCAACCATAGGTTTGGCATAGAAGTGGTTACTCTCGCCACGGTCGCTCCATATAAAACTATTATTGCATTATATTAAATATTATTTCTCTTATATATCACAATCCCCATGCGGTTTATATGGTCTATAAGTTCCTCATTCCTTAATGTTGCAAGTATTGAAATATCAAATTTATAAGGAAGCGATGTCTCGTCTATAGCCGCATGGAGTATGTTCATATCACTGCGGGACAATCCGTTTCCCACCAATGTTATGTCCACATCAGAAAACGGTTTGTAATTACCCTTGGCACGAGAGCCATACAGGATAACCGTCTCTATGCTCCCATTTGCCGCAAACAATTCTTGCAGCTTTTTCAGTTCTGCTTCTTTTAGTCCGTATTGCATGATTCAAGACATCGGGGCGTTTGTTTCCAGAAGAGACAACATGGTTTGTTCGAACTTGACAAACAATGGATAATATCTCATTACAATTGCTTCATACACTTCTTCTGCAACATTTTCGTCATAATTATGTGATGTAAGATTGCGGTCTTCGATTGATTCCATCCACACACCGCTGTCTATTATTCCCATCTGCAAAGCCTGACGGAAAGCATCTCTCGAGCCTCGTACATCCGTATACCCCTGATATTCAGCATAATCTTTCATCACTTTCCAGGCAAGTTCATGGGTATATTCAAATCGTTGGATAAGTCCTTCTTTCATCAAGTCGTCAACATCATCATCCCTATCATTCCTATCCGAAACGATATTTACTGCCTGCGACAACTTTAACAGAGCCTTGCGGTAATTGGCAAATCTCTGTATCCAGCGTATATCTTTCTCATTTTCCATATTCATCGTCTTTCTTATAATTACTACGAAACAACAAGTTTCATAAAAATCCGACCTTATTTTGAACGCCACACAAAGTTATTATTTTTGTGTGATATGTGAAAATTATTGCTTATAATTTTATTCACATCCTAAAATACAGCAACATTCTTACACTTATTTGTACCTTATTCTTTATCTTTTCGCTATCTTTGCATAAAATAAGCTACGCCTCAGCACTTTCAAACAAGCTTGATTGCGTTCGGCTTGCATTATCTTTGTATAAAATATACGGCTATAAAGATATACTTGACAAGTATAATTGGGACTGCCGAAGTTAAACACCGAAAAGACATGAGAATAGATATTTTAACCGTTTTGCCTGCAATGCTCGAGGGCTTCGTCAACGAGTCGATACTGGCAAGGGCACAGAAGAAAGGACTGGCGGAGATACATCTCCACAACCTCCGCGACTACACAACCGACAAGTGGCGGCGCGTCGACGACTACCCGTACGGCGGTTTCGCCGGAATGGTGATGCAATGCGAACCTATAGACCGAGCCATATCGGCACTGAAAGCGGAACGCGACTACGACGAAGTGATATTCACGTCGCCCGACGGAGAGCAGTTCGACCAGCATATCGCCAACGATCTGTCGCTGAAAGGCAACATCATAATACTTTGCGGACACTACAAGGGCATAGACCACCGCATAAGGGAGCATCTGATAACACGCGAGATAAGCATCGGCGACTATGTGCTGACAGGCGGAGAACTGGCGGCGGCGGTAATGGCGGATGCCATAGTACGGATTATCCCGGGTGTGGTGGGCGATGAGCAGAGCGCGCTGTCCGACTGCTTTCAGGACAACATGTTGTCTGCACCGATATATACAAGACCTGCCGACTACAAGGGATGGAAGGTTCCGGACATTCTTCTGAGCGGCAACGAGGCTAAGATAAAGGACTGGGAGATCGAGCAGAGCTACGAACGAACACGACGGTTGAGACCGGACCTGTTGGATAATTTATAATTAAGAATTTATAATTTATAATTCAGGGGGCAGCATTTCGGCAATTGATTAAGCACGCGTGGAGCCGTATCATACCGGCAACAATATCATAAATAGCATTAACCAAAAACATAAAAAATCATGAAACAAAACATCAAGGCACTGCCACAGCTCGGTTTCGGTGAGGCGGTGAAAAAGAATTTCAACAGCCTTAAAGACTTCAACGGGCGTTCGCGCCGCTCGGAACTGTGGTGGAACTATCTGCTCTACATTATCGTAGCCCTTGTGGCAAACACGATTTTAGGCGCATTTCCCACGGCACAGGGCATTGCTGCCGTCATCATTCAGGTTGTCATTCTCGCAGCCGTAACGATACGGCGTCTGCACGACACCGGTCACAGCGGACTGTGGGTAGTGGCAGCATTCATAATAGGCATTGTCGGACAGATATTCATGCAGCAGTCGGGATTTTATGAAATCGCAAGCAGTATAAATCCTAATCCGGAAAAGATTGTCGAGATTATAACACAGCCGGAAATGCTCGTGATAGGCTTGCTGAGCTGCATAGTAAACATAACGATACTCGTTTTCTGCCTTATCGACAGCAAACCGGAAGCAAACAAGTATGGTCCGTCACCTAAATATGTCACCGAAGAAAATGGCATGGAAGATGTCATGAACGTTTAAACGTACCATATCTTTTTATAAAAGGTGTCCTTTTGCATTCCGAAAGGGCACCTTTTGCGTTCTAAAAGGTACCCTTTTAGAGTCTGAAATGCCACCTTTTGGAACGCAAAAGATATCATATTGATTTTCAAGAGTTTACAAACAGCGTTTTTATACTACAGATATTCCTTGCAAAACTGCTCTCCGAGAGCAAATCCCTCCTCGTAAAGAGCCTCGAGTTTTGCCGTGTCTTTCTCCATTCTTCCTACCTCCATGGGGCGCTCGGGACGTATACATACCACCTGCCCTGCCCGCTCCATCGCCTCAACCATTTCCAACTGGCGGTCGTAAGCCTTGCATCTGTTGCTCAAAACCACACGCAGCCGGGGATAGTTCTTATACACAAAGCGCGGTATTTTATGGTCGTGCTCGGTGCTTCGATATCCGTAATTACGAGTCAGCACAAGCACGTTCTTATGATGTCCCTGCTGCATGGAGCGCATCACGGGTATGCTGTCCACAATTCCTCCGTCAAGCATCGGTATGCCGTCCACGTGTACAATCTTGCTTACGTATGGCAGACTGCTGCTTGCACGCACTATGTCGAGCAGTCTCTGACGGTCGTGTCGCTCGCTGAGATAGCACGCCCTGCCCGTAAGACAGTTTGTTGTAACCATCTCAAACTCGCCCTCATTGGCGAAGAACGTGTCATAGTCAAAAGGCAACAGTGTGTTTGGAAAATCTTCATAGAGAAGTTTGCGGTCGAAGATACAGCCCTGGGTTACGAGATGACGCAGACCGATATACTTGTAACGGGAAAGATAGTCAATGTTGGAAATGCGTGCCCTGCGCTTCTGCCTGCTTATATACGAAAGTCCGTTGCACGCTCCGGCGGATACCGCCACGACATAACGGAAGTAGTGTTCGTGCTTCATGAACGCATCGAGCACACCGCTCGTAAAAACACCGCGCATGCCGCCGCCTTCAAGTACCAATCCCGTATTTCTGTCGATTTGCATAAAAACTGATTAAAACAGTTGCAAAGGTAACGATTTTACATTATAAATATGTATCTTTGCAACATACTTTAAACATTTTAAAATACAAACATGTTTAGCAGAGAAACATACGTCAGCAGGCGTTCGGAACTGAAAAGACTCGTCGGAAACGGCATAATCGTGCTCTTCGGCAACAACGAATCGCCTGCGAACTATCCTTCCAACGGATATTATCCTTTCCGTCAGGACTCGTCGTTCCTGTATTATTTCGGACTGAACCGCGAAGGGCTTGTGGGAGTGATAGACATCGACAACGACCGCGAGACGCTAATCGGCAACGACATAGACATTGAAGACATCGTGTGGTTCGGCTCCGTAGACAGCGTAAGCGACATGGCGGCAAGCACGGGTGTGGTCAACACGGCTCCCATGGCAACGCTTGCAGAGATCTGCAACAAGGCACGGGAAAAGGGACAAAAGATACATTTCCTGCCGCCATACCGCTTTGACACAAAGATACAGATACACGACCTGCTGGGCATACACCCCTCGTTGCAGAAAGAAGCAGCCTCGGCAGAGCTTATAAAGGCTGTTGTGAAGATGCGTTCGGTAAAGGAACAGCAGGAAATAGACGAGATAGAGAGGGCATGCGCCATAGGATACAAGATGCACACCACGGCAATGAGGCTGACAAGACCCGGAGTTACGGAGAAGTTTGTTGGCGGACAGGTGGACGGCACAGCCAATTCCTACGGGGCTATGGTAAGCTTTCCTACAATATTCACGCAGCACGGAGAGATAATGCACGGCAACCCGTCGATGTCGGTACTTGAAGACGGACGGCTTGCATTGTGCGATGCCGGAGCCGAGACGATAAACAACTATTGCTCGGACAACACGCGCACATATCCCGTGAACGGCAAGTTCACACAGAGACAGCTCGAAATATACAGCATCGTGGAGGCTTGTCACGACTATGTTCTCGGCGTGGCAAAACCCGGAGTGAGGTGGTTTGACGTGCACATGGCGGTATGTCGTCTGATGACGGAACGCCTGAAGGATACAGGACTGATGAAAGGCGACACGGAAGAGGCCGTACGTGCCGGCGCACATGCAATGTTCCTGCCCCACGGACTGGGACACATGATGGGCATGGACGTGCACGACATGGAAGGACTTGGACAGGACTTCGTAGGTTTTGATGAGGAAACGCGCCCGTCGACACAGTTCGGCACAAACTGCCTGCGCATGGGACGACGTCTCGAAGAGGGCTTCGTGCTGACAGACGAGCCGGGAATATACTTCATTCCGGCACTTATCGACGATTGGAAGGCACGCGGACTGCACCGTGACTTCATAAACTACGACATGCTTGAGACATACAAGGACTTTGGCGGAATACGCATAGAAGACGACATACTGATTACGGCAGACGGCTGCCGCTTCCTCGGAAAAGAGCGCATACCGTATCATCCGGCGGACGTAGAGAATTTTATGAGAAACAATTAAAACATTAACAATAAAACAAGAGCGATGAAAAAACTTATGACAATGGTGCTTCTGGCTGTTCTTGCCACCGGCGCCAACGCACAGGAAAAGAAAGACTCTGCAAAGAGCAACAAGCCTGTGTTCACCACAATCAAGGAGAACAAGATTACAAGTATCAAGGACCAGAACCGCAGCGGCACATGCTGGGCTTATTCAACACTGAGCTTTTTCGAGAGCGAGATACTGAAGAAAACCGGCAAGACATACGACTTGTCAGAGATGTTCGTGGCAAGCAAGGACTACATGGACCGCGCCATACTGACGGTGCGCATGCACGGCGACAGCCAGTTCTCGCAGGGAGGTTCGGCATACGACGTATATTATGTACTGAAAAACTACGGTATCTGCCCCGAAGAGGCTATGGCTGCACCGGGAAGCATGACAGGCGACTCGCTGGCAAACTTCAACGAGTTCTTCAGCGTAATGGAGCCTTACGTAGACGCAGTGGCACGCAACAAGGCAAAGAAAATCAGCTCTCAATGGAAAGTGGGACTTCAAGGCATCCTCGACGCTTATCTTGGCAAGTGCCCGGAAAGCTTCAAATATGAGGGCAAGACATATACCCCGAAAACATTTGCAGAGAGCCTTGGTCTGAATTTCGACGACTACGTGACGATAACAAGCTATACACACCACCCGTTCTGGACACAGTTCGCTGTTGAGGTGCAGGACAACTGGCGCTGGCCGCTAAGCTGGAACATCCCTATGGACGACATGATGCGCATCATTGACAACGCCGTAGAGAACGGATATACCGTTGCATGGGGCGGTGACGTGAGCGAAGAAGGTTTCACACGCAAGGGTCTCGGCATCGCATACGACACGAAGAAGGTGCAGAGCCTTACGGGAAGCGACGCTGCACGCTGGCTCCGTCTTACACCGGCAAAGAAGAGCGAGAAGTTCGACTCACTGGGTGTAAACGCTCCGGAGATTGTTCCGACACAGGAAATGCGTCAGGAACGTTTCGACAACTGGGAACTTACCGACGACCACGGCATGCTGATCTACGGCGTGGCTAAGGACCAGAACGGCAAAGAGTATTACATGGTGAAGAACTCATGGGGCGAGTATGGCGACTACAAGGGTACATGGTACATGACAAAGGCTTTCATTGCAGCAAACACAATGGACTTCATGGTTAACAAGAATGCCATACCCAAAGACATCCGCAAGAAGATGGGAATCTAATTAGGATAAGGAGATAAAGGAAGATAGGAGAAGATATGTGGCTCGCGCCACGGAAGATAAAGGACAATAGTCTTGTTTTAAGCAATAAAACATTTGTCTCTTATCTTCCTTTATCTTCTCCTATCTTCTTTTATGTCCTTATCACATCAACCCCGGCATTTGTCCTTTATCTCCTTATATATTCCCCTATCTCCCTCTATCTCCTCATTATGAATTATAAATTATCAATTATAAATTGACATTAGCGTTTGGGTTAAAAACTACAAAAGTTATATGGGTATTTCATATTTTCTTGTTTTTTATTAGTAACTTTACAGACTGATTATACACCTGACATTGTATTCTACAATAAACAGGGATAGTCTTTTGTCTGAAAGAAAATAAAAAAACAATATAAATGCACTTCAAATGGATTTACGAACCGCCTGCACCAGAACAGGAGAACGCCGCCAATGAACTGGGAAACAAGCTGGGAATAAGCCCATTGTTGTCTTCTGTGCTCATCAGAAGGGGCATAAACACCGAATCGGCGGCAAAAAGATTCTTCCGCCCACAGCTCAACGATCTCATCAATCCGTTCCTCATGAAGGACATGGACACGGCTGTGGACAGGCTAAACGATGCCATGGGGCGAAAAGAACGCATCATGGTATACGGCGACTACGATGTGGACGGATGTACGGCAGTGGCTCTTGTCTACAAGTTTCTTCAACAGTTCTATTCCAACATAGACTATTACATACCCGACAGGTATGACGAAGGATACGGCGTAAGCATAAAGGGAATAGACCATGCCCACGAAACGGGCGTGAAACTTATAATAATCCTCGACTGCGGAATAAAGGCAATCGAGGAGATAAGCTATGCGAAAAGCCTCGGAATAGACTTCATCATCTGCGACCACCACGTGCCGGACGAGACTATGCCGCCGGCTGCCGCCATACTGAATCCCAAAAGACCGGACGACCCCTACCCTTTCAAGCACCTCAGCGGGTGCGGTGTGGGATTTAAGTTCATGCAGGCATTTGCCAAGAACAACGGCATACCGTTCTCGCAACTCATACCGTTGCTCGACTTCTGCGCCGTGAGCATCGCCGCGGACATAGTACCGGTGGTGGACGAAAACCGTATATTGGCTTATCACGGACTGAAACAGCTCAACAAGAACCCTAACATAGGACTGAAAGCCATCATTGACATCTGCGGACTGAACGGCAGGGAACTGTCGATGAGCGACATAGTGTTCAAGATAGGACCGCGCATCAACGCGTCCGGACGCATGGAAAACGGAAGGGAAAGCGTGAACCTGCTTGTGGAGAAAGACTTTATATGCGCGCTGAAAGAGGCAAAGCACATAAACGAATATAACGAGCAGCGCAAGGACATAGACAAGCAGATGACGGAGGAGGCAAACGTGATAGTGGAGCGCATCGAAAGCCAAGGGCGCCACTCAAGCATAGTGTTGTACGACGAAAACTGGAAAAAGGGCGTGATAGGCATCGTGGCGTCAAGACTGACAGAGATATACATACGCCCCACGGTGATATTCACAAGAGACGGAAACTTTGCAACAGGCTCGGCAAGAAGCGTAACAGGCTTTGATATATATTCCGCAATAAAGAACTGCCGCGACCTTCTCATCAACTTCGGAGGACACACATACGCTGCCGGACTGACGCTGAAATGGGACGATCTGCCCGAATTCAGAAGACGTTTCCAACAGTATGTGGACGAGAACATACTGCCGGAACATACCGAAGCGATGCTGAACATCGATGCAATGATAGACTTCAAAGACATCACCCGCAAATTCCATGCTGAACTGAAACGTTTCAGTCCGTTTGGTCCGGGCAATCCCAAACCGCTGTTCTGCACAACGGGAGTATACGATTTCGGCACGAGCAAGGTGGTGGGGCGTGAACAGGAGCATATAAAGCTTGAGCTTGTAGACTCAAAGTCGAACAACGTAATGAACGGCATTGCCTTCGGACAAAGCGGTTCGGCACGTTACATACAGTCCAAACACAGCTTCGACATCGCATATACGATAGAAAACAACATCTTCAAGCACAACGACGTGCAACTGCAAATAGAGGACATCAGACCCACCAACGGCGACGAGGACTGGGAGGGATGACCGTAAAAGCGCAGCCGAAAGTACGGTTGCGACAACAAGAAGTTCAGCAACACATACATGCAGCCTACTGAAGACAGATACAGGGAGATACTCCGCAAATACTGGGGATTTGATGATTTTCGTGGCATACAGCGCGAGATAATCGACAGTATATGCTCGGGGCGTGACACGCTCGGGCTTATGCCCACGGGTGGAGGCAAGTCACTGACGTTTCAGGTACCTGCACTTGCAATGAAAGGAGTGTGCATTGTCATCACACCGCTCATTGCTCTGATGAAAGACCAGGTGATGCACTTGCGCAAACACGGCATCAGGGCGGCTGCCATTTATGGCAGTATGATGCACAACGAAATAATAACGACGCTCGAAAACTGCATATTCGGAGGCATCGACCTCCTATATGTATCGCCGGAAAGGCTTTCTTCCGAACTGTTCCAAACAAAGTTGAAGCACATGAAAGTGAGCTTCATCACCGTAGACGAAGCTCACTGCATAAGTCAATGGGGATATGATTTCCGCCCGTCATATCTGAAAATCGCAGATATACGAAAACTAAAACCGGGCGTACCGGTACTAGCACTCACCGCCACAGCCACACCGCTGGTAACAGACGATATACAGGAAAAGCTTGCATTCAAGGAAAAAAACGTGTTCAAAATGAGCTTTGAACGCAAGAACCTTGCATACATAGTGCGCCGGACTGCCGACAAACAGGAGGAGATGATACACATTCTCAACTCTGTCAGCGGCAGCGCCATAGTGTATGTACGCAGTCGCAAACGGTCGAAGGAGATTTCCGGACTGCTGAACAAATGCGGAATAAGCGCCACTTTCTATAATGCCGGTCTGGAACATGTCACAAGAGACAGCCGGCAGACGGAATGGCAGAATGACAAGGTGCGCGTGATGGTTGCAACAAATGCCTTCGGCATGGGCATAGACAAGCCCGATGTGCGCGTGGTGATACACATAGACAGTCCGGATTCGATAGAGGCTTACTTTCAGGAGGCGGGGCGCGCGGGGCGCGACGGCAACAAAGCGTATGCCGTACTGCTATACAACAACAGCGACAACGGCAAACTTGAAAAGCGCATAAACGAGAATTTTCCGGAAAAGGACTATATTAAAAAGGTGTACGAACATCTTGCATACTATTACCAGATAGGTATGGGAAGCGGTTTGGGACACAAGTTCGAATTCAACATCGACAGGTTCTGCTACACGTTCAGGCATTTTCCCGTACAAGTGGACTCGTCTCTTAAAATACTTGCTAAGGCAGGATACATCGAATACGAGGAGGATTCTGATACAAAAGCACGTGTAAGGTTTCTATTGAGCCGCAACGAGCTTTACCGCCTCAACACGCTTTCGGAGAAAGAAACGGCTGTGATAACGGCTCTGTTGCGCACATACGGCGGACTGTTCACCGACTATGTATATATAGACGAGGCTCTCATCGCACAGATTACGGAAATGGAAAGGCCGCAGATATACATGATTCTAAAGAACCTTAGCGAGCGGAAAATCATCCATTTCATACCGCGTAAGAAGATTCCGCATATAGTATACGTGCATGAACGTGAGGAAACTGAACGTCTGGTCATTTCACGGGATGTATACGAGGAGCGCAAAGAGCAGTTCCGCAAGCGTATCTACGCCATGCTGGATTATGCAAGAACTGATTTTGTATGCCGCAGCCGACAGCTTCTGAGGTATTTCGGAGAGGAACGTTCGTCCGACTGCGGTCAGTGCGATGTGTGCATAGATTGCAACAGGAGAGAAACTCCAAAGAAACTTCTTGACGCTGCCGAAAAGGCTATAACAGACATTCTGAAAGATCGACACCCGCATTCCGTGTCCGAACTGAATGCCATAAAGATGGAACGCGACTTGATTGGCGAGGCTCTACAATGGCTTGTCAATGAAGAAAAGGTTTACATCGAAGACGGCATGATATCGCTGTGGTAGGCATATCGTAACATTCTTATGCCCCTACATAACTTATTCCGTGTCTCTTTCCGTCAAATAAAACGCATCAAAATACAAAATAAAAAGGAGACAAAGGGATGATTTTTCACTTTAACATCCCCTTGTCTCCTTGTTATATTACGCTAAAAAAACTGCATCAGTTATTCTCCGGACGAAGCTTACGCACGGTGGCACCCGCCTGCCACATCTCGCTTTCGCGCATAGCCCTAAGCTCTTCATTCAACTTTTCACGATAATCCTCTTTCGAATTGCTGTCAATAGAGATCTGAGCTTCATTGCCCGACTGTACCGAAAGGTACAACCACTCCATTACAGGCTTTATGGCATCGCGGAAACGAGGCGCCCAGTCGAGAGCCCCACGCTGTGCGGTTGTCGAACAATTGGCATACATCCAGTCCATTCCCTTTGCTCCGAACAACGGACCAAGGCTCTGTGTAAGCTCTTCAACAGTTTCATTGAAAGCCTCGGAAGGCGAATGACCATGCTCGCGCAGCACCTGATACTGTGCTTCCAACAGTCCTTCTATGGCTCCCATCAGCGAGCCGCGCTCACCCGTAAGGTCGCTTGTCGCCTCGCGTTGGAACGTTGTTTTGAACATATAACCTGCTCCGATACCGATACCGAAGGCTATTGTGCGCTCTTCTGCCTTGCCTGTCGCATCCTGATAAACGGCATACGAGCAGTTCAAACCGCGTCCCTCGCAGAACATTGTGCGGAGAGATGTACCCGAGCCCTTGGGAGCAACCATTATAACATCTATATCTTCAGGAGGAACAACGCCTGTACGGTCGCTCCAGTTTATTGCAAAGCCATGCGAATAATACAGTGCCTTGCCCTTTGTAAGATATTTCTTTACCTTGGGCCATGCTGAAATCTGTCCTGCATCAGACAGCAACATACATACGATAGTACCCTTCTCGGCCGCTTCTTCGATAGAGAACAGCGTCTTGCCGGGCACCCATCCGTCTGCAACAGCCTTGTCGTAAGTCTTGCCGGGACGCTGACCTACAATCACATTGAAACCGTTGTCGCGCAGGTTACAAGCCTGACCCGGTCCCTGAATACCATAACCCAATACTGCGATAGTCTCATCTTTCAATACCTCACGTGCTTTTTCCAAAGAGAACTCTTTGCTGGTAACAACCGTCTCGAGCACTCCTCCAAAATTCATTTCTGCCATAATTGCTAACTGTTTGTTTAAATACGCAAGCGTATCGTATACATATATCACGTCCGTTTTACAGGAACCATATACTGAAACGCCCTCATCCTTATATTATAAAACCTTAAATTGTTACTAAAACCGCATGCAAAGATATAAAATTAAAACGATACAAACAAATTTACTTATAATCTTTTACAAATTTAATTCCACACCTGCATGCTTCCGTTTCATCCGTTCCATCCTCACGATGCCTTGTTATACGCACCAGAAAATCCTCTTCCGACAGTTGCTCCATATAGAAAGACAACTTGTCTCCGTAATAACTTTCCGCCACATAAGCCACATCTATGCGCTTCACCGCATATTCCTTGTAACGGGAAACGGGGAAAAGGTCGAGCACATGCTCGATATATTTCACGCTGTTTATATGCCCGTTGACATCCACATCGCTATAGTGCGTGTCTATGGTACGCACAAGCCGTGCACCCTCACTGATACGTACACGCGACAATGGTTGTGCCGCACACGGTTTCTCGGCATCGACATATTTCATTATCTCCCCGTCGCGTATCTCCATTATATTCTGTGGTCGGCGCGTCTGCGTATCTATCATCGCCCACACACTGCGTCCGTAGCCGTACACATGGCTGTCATCATCAGTATCCACGATGCGGAAATTACGGTTGGTGAAGTATCTCATGGCACTCTCCACCCATGTCTCCACGGCAAATGTGGAATACTGCAACGGCATCTCATCCATCTCTATAGCCAGACGCGACAGCACCCATGTCTTATGAAGCGGGTTAAGATACGGCATGCCGAAGCCCCTATGGCTCGAATGGAAGTCTGCGGCATTAAGAAGATGATTGCCGAGATGTCCCATAAACAGCCTGTGGGAGAAATCACAATGGAAAGGTTCCGCCAGGAACTCATACTTCCCCACCTTATTCTTATCTGTCTCCATGTCCTGTTGTATTTTCTTCCTGTTTCTTTAGAAAGTCGCTTACTTCCTCGACCGTACTCCTCGTTATGGCAATGCGCCCGCTCCGGGTATACTGCAAAAGGCAGTTGAACTTGTCAAGAGCATAGTACAGTCCGGTAATCTCATCGGTTATCCCGCTCATTATAACGCTGCAGAACGTAGGGTTAACCTCTATTATACGTGCATCTGCCTTACGTATTATACGTGATATCTCAGGATTGTTCATCACCTCGGGCGTAGACAGTTTGTAAATGCCCACTTCCCTGATAAACAGCTGGTCGTCTGTATAATAGTCTGCCTTTATTACGTCTATCTTCTTCTCTATCTGCTTTGTTATCTTCTTTATCTGGTCTTCGGTGCTCCACGCGGTTATGGTGTACTTATGCACACCTTCTATGCTCGAAGCCGACACGTTAAGACTCTCTATATTTACCTGCCGCCGCGTAAACACCGCAGTAATCTGATTTAATATTCCCGCCAGGTTTTCCGAATATACAAGCAATGTATATAATGTATCCATTTTTTATTACAAGTTACAAACAACTAATGCGACACAAGAGTATATAATCATCAGTCAGGGCGAAACAAAAAAACAATCTTTCATCACAACGCCCGGCATCCGTCAGCATTATATTTCCAGCATCATCTCGTCCACCGACTTCCCGGGAGGTGTCATCGGCATAATATTATCTTCTTCCTTTACGGCACACTCCAGCAAGAACGGTCCCTTGACCGACAGCATACGGTCTATCTCTGCATGCAGTACGGCACGGTCGGTCACCACACCATAGGGTATTCCATACGCCTTGGCTATGTCGCAGTACATGGGATTGAGCATGGAAGTGAACGAACGGCGCCCGTCGAAGAACATGTCCTGCCACTGCCTCACGTTGCCAAGATAATTGTTGTTCATCAAAATCATCTTTACCGGAGCCTGCCTTTCCATTATTGTCCCAAGCTCCTGTATGCTCATCTGAAATCCTCCGTCACCGCAGAACATGCACACCGTACGGTCTTGTGCACCAAAGGTGGCACCTATTGCAGCCGGAAGTCCGAAGCCCATTGTACCAAGTCCGCCGCTGCTTACCATTGAACGCTTCTTGCCATATTTGAAATAGCGGCTTGCAAACATCTGGTTCTGACCTACATCCGTCACAAGAACAGCATCGCCTTGAGTGGCAAGGGCAACGGCATTGACCACCTCCGCCATAAGAAGGGGACCGCTTTCAGGCAGCGTTGCCGGACGTATCACCTTCTCATACTCCATGTCATAAAGCGGCATGAAGCTCTCACGCCACTCCCTGTGGCTGTTCTTACGCAGAAGACGCGTTATAGCCGGGAGCGAAACCTTGCAGTCTGCGACCACAGCCACGTCTGTCATCACGTTCTTGTCTATCTCGGAACTGTCTATATCCAGATGTATAATCTTTGCCTGACGCGCGTATGTTGCAAGATTGCACGTAACGCGGTCGCTGAAGCGCATGCCAATGGCTATAAGTACGTCACACTCCTGCTCCTTTATGTTTGGCGCATAATTGCCGTGCATGCCGAGCATGCCAACGTTGAGCGGATGCTCGGACGGCAGTGCGGACAGCCCGAGCAATGTTCGTGCTGCCGGTATGTCGGCTTTCTCCAAGAACTCTGTCAGCTCGTTATGCGCATTTCCCAACTCCACGCCCTGCCCTACGAGTGCAAGAGGCTTGCGTGCATTGTTTATTATCTCGGCGGCGCGTGCCACCTGCCTTTTGTCAAGCATAGGATATGCAACATAACCGCGCACCGAGTCGACCTTTACAGGAAGATATTGTGCTGCGGCAATCTGAGCATTCTTCGTAAAATCGAGCACTACCGGTCCCGGACGCCCCGAACGTGCTATGTAGAACGCACGGCTCACCGCCCACGCCACGTCTTCGGCACGGCGTATCTGATAACTCCACTTGCTTATCGGCTGGGCTACACCCACGAGGTCCACTTCCTGAAAAGCATCGGTGCCGAGTGCATCAACCCCCACCTGCCCTGCTATAACGACAATGGGCGTAGAGTCCATCATGGCATCGGCAACGCCCGTAAGCGTATTTGTAGCTCCCGGTCCGCTTGTGACAAGGCACACACCGACGTCGCCGCTCACGCGAGCATAGCCCTGTGCGGCATGGACGGCAGCCTGTTCATGACGTACAAGCACATGGTCGAACGTACGGTTTTCACCTCTCGTATATCCATAGAGAGCATCGAACACGGGCATAATGGAACCGCCCGGATATCCGAATATGGTCTTCACGCCCTCACACTTCAACGAGCGCATCAATATATCTGCTCCTGTTATCTTTTCCTTACACATTGCATTGTTCTTTTTGTCAATGAGCTTTAATTCCTATTGATCTTATCGCACTTACAGTCATATCGGCAATATGACTCACAGCATTCTCACTCCGCCCTTGTCTGCCGAGCTTACACTCTGTGCATATGCGCGCAGTGCCTTGCTCACACTGCGGTTTCTTGTCAACGGTCTTTGGTCTCGCGAAGCAAGTTCGGCATCTGTAAGCAACACATTTATCGAACGGTTAGGTATATCTATCTCTATCATGTCGCCATCCTGTATCTTTCCTATATTGCCGCCGGCTGCAGCTTCGGGCGAAACATGACCGATGCTCAGTCCCGATGTTCCACCGCTGAAACGTCCGTCGGTAATAAGCGCACACTCCGTTCCAAGGTGCATGCTCTTTATATAAGATGTGGGATAGAGCATTTCCTGCATTCCCGGTCCTCCTTTAGGACCTTCGTGGGTAATGACGACACAGTCGCCGCTTTTCACCTTACCGCCGAGAATGCCCTCGCAAGCAGCCTCCTGCGAGTCGAAGACCTTTGCCGGACCGCGGAACCGCCATATGCTTTCGTCCACTCCCGCCGTCTTTACCACACAGCCGTCCTGCGCTATGTTGCCGAAAAGCACCGCCAGTCCGCCGTCTTTCGTATAGGCATGTTCAAGACTTCGTATGCAACCGTGCTCCCTGTCTGTATCAAGCGTCTCCCAACATGTGTTCTGAGACCCCATCACCGTAGAGAACCTGCCGCCGGGAGCACTTCTATAGATGCGGTCGGCATCGCCGTCCAGCCGTTCTCCTGTTATATCATACTTCTTCAACTGCTCGCCCAGCGTTACGCCATCCACGCGCATTGCCGTCTCATGCAGCAGTCCGCCTTTGGCAAGCTCGTTCATTATGCCGAAGATACCTCCCGCACGGTTACACTCCTGCACGCTGTATTTCTGCGTATTCGGGGCAAGTTTGCACAGGCACGGCACCTTGCGGCTCAGCGCGTCTATATCCTGCATAGTGAAATCCACGCCCGCCTCCTGTGCCACGGCAAGCAGATGAAGCACTGTATTGGTGCTTCCGCCCATGGCAATATCAAGCGTCATGGCATTGAGAAAAGCCTCGCGCGTGGCGATACTGCGCGGAAGTACACTTTCGTCACCGTCCTCATAATACCTGAAGGCATTTGTAACAACCTGTCTTGCAGCATCCTTGAACAGCTGTATGCGGTTTTTGTGCGTGGCAAGCACCGTACCGTTGCCGGGCAGTGACAGTCCGATAGCCTCCGTAAGCGAGTTCATTGAGTTGGCGGTGAACATTCCGGAACAGCTTCCGCACCCCGGACAGGCACAGCTTTCTATCTCCGCCATTTCATCATCGCCCACACTCTTGTCAGCACCCTTGACCATAGCCGTTATCAGGTCAGCGTTCTCGCCCCTCCAGCGTCCCGCCTCCATAGGACCGCCGCTGCAGAATACCGTTGGAATATTAAGCCTCATCGACGCCATGAGCATTCCGGGCGTCACCTTGTCACAGTTGGATATACATATCATGGCATCCGCCTTGTGGGCGTTAACCATATATTCCACCGAGTCAGCAATGATATCGCGCGAGGGTAATGAGTACAACATGCCGTCATGCCCCATTGCAATACCGTCGTCAATGGCTATGGTATTGAACTCTGCGGCATAGCATCCCATCTTTTCAATCTCACTCTTTACTATCTGACCTATCTCATGCAAGTGGGTATGTCCGGGCACAAACT
Organism: Xylanibacter caecicola; assembly: GCF_013166515.1. Taxonomy (GTDB): domain Bacteria; phylum Bacteroidota; class Bacteroidia; order Bacteroidales; family Bacteroidaceae; genus Prevotella; species Prevotella caecicola. Next base: position 42,533 of record NZ_JABKKJ010000006.1, read on the forward strand.
GCGTAAACGAGTTGACCACGGCTATGATAGGCTTGCCAAACTGCCCGCGCTTCATGCCCGTTGCCACCCACAACGCCCTGGCTCCTGCCATGCGTCTGCCTTCCGTACACACTGCACTTCTCAACTGATGTTTCATATAAATATGTATTTTTATCCTTACTTGCATTTATACTTTCCTTCACAGACAAGTCTCAAGCACCACTCCGGCGGCTTGCCATGCCCGGCAGGAACGCATATCCTTCCTTATTATATACCCTTGCAAAGGTAGTCTATTTTAGATTAACAGGCAATAATTTAAATAATTAATTTGCCTGTTTGTTACAATTTGCAACACTTTTGCGATATTTCTGTTATAAACCGAAAGAAATATTGCACGTTTACAAACATAATGTGCAATATCTGCATTACGCGGAAAAGATGTCCATGTCTGACAATTACGACTTACATGCCGCTGCCCCGCAAAAGTCCGCATGTAAGGATTTGGGGCAAAAACATGTCAATATGTAAGTTGAAAAACATACGCGAAAGCAGGCAAACTACACGAAAAGAACTGCCAAAAAGCGTTCGCGGGACGGAAAAGCATAGGGTTACGACTGCAAAAGCAATGCTTTTCTGCTCTAAAGCGGGCATCTATGGTGCATAAAGCAGGCATCATTGGCATGTATTGTCAGCAACTTTGACGCATAAAATGGCGCATTTTAGCACACAAAGCAGGAATTTTCTCATCTAAAAAGACACAACATACTGCACACATCAAGCTCCATGCAGCATAAAGGACTTATACAAAAAGCATTACGGCTGCACACTCATACGTGCGATATTTACGTGAAAAAGGGTTTAGATTTGAAAACAACGCAAGCATGGAGAGTTGAGAGAAAGCATAAAGACAGACAAAACAGCATTCTGATTACATTATGCAAAGTTCATGAAACACAAAAGGAGAGATAAGCGGGCATAAGGAAAGAAACGGGGAAATATTTGCTCAGCCACCACATTCCTCATTGCCATATACCATGAAAAAGCCCCTGCTGCATTCGGCAACAGGGGCTTTATGGTTAAGAATAATCTTTCAAATTATTTTGTGCTGTCGTTGAAAGTAGCAACACGGTTGAACTCAACCTGCTCGAAGAGCTTGTCTGTCTCGCCACAACCCTTTGTTGTAAGACGGTCAGCAGCAATCTTGTACTTCTTAACGAGGATGTTCTTAACAGCTTCTGCACGCTTTTCAGAAAGCTTCTGGTTGAACTCCTTAGAGCCTTCCGGTGAAGCATAACCCTTGATCTCAACAGTTGCATCTCTGTGATTCTTCATGTACTGTGCGATAAGCTCAATCGGAGCATACTGTGCAGCGTCAACTACAGACTTGCCCTGACGGAAGAGAACTGTCGGCTGGAGGTTTGTTGCAGTAGCAGGTTTCTCATACTTAGGCTTCTTGTTGCAGTCGTCGAGAGCCTTCTGGAGGTCTGCAATCTGACGGTCCTTAGCTGCAAGCTGTGCATCCTTGCCGTTCAGGTCGCTGCGGAGGTCGTTGATACGTGCGTTCAGACCGTCGATTTCAGCCTGGTCACGACCCTGTGCGATAGTGAAGTTGTGTGTACCGTTAGAGTTACCGAACTTGTAAACAACACCTGCGTTCAGCTGGAGGTTAGAGAAATTAGCGTTGTACTTGAAGTTGTTGGCTGCGCTAAGTTCGCCACCACCGAGACCCCAGATAACAGCCGGCTCGATGTAAACCTGCCATGCCTTATTCTTACCGAGGTTGAAAGCGAAGTCAAGACCTGCCTTAGATGTCAGGTGGTCATCCTTCGTATAGTCTGAAGGAGTACCGAAGATGTGACCCCAACCCATACCTGCAACAGCAGATACTTCGAAGAAACGGGGCTCGCCTTTGTAACCGCCGAACCAGTTGCTCAGGTTTACAGTACCGAGCAATGATGTGTTGATTGCGTTAACTACAGTACCGTTTGTGTAACCGTTTGTGTTCTTGAAGTAAGCATTGCTCTCAACTGCAAGTCCGAATACCGGTGTGAAGTAACGTCCAACGCGGATGCCGGCATTAGGAGTAAGATCCTTCAGAAGAGCGTGACCCTTCATTGCAGAAGCTACACCACCATTTACACCAACATACCAGTTGTCAGTAGATTTGCTCTCAGTTACTGTCTGAGCTGATACAGAAGCAGCAAAAGCTGCAGCTGCTACCAAAGTAAATAATTTTTTCATACTTCTCTGATTTTAAATTAAACCTTATAACTTTATTATTTTGCCTTTATCTGTTTGCAAAGAAATAAAATAATAATGAGATAACCAAATTTCTTGTATCAATTTTCCGTTTTAACAATACATATAAACATATTTTACTAATAAAAACGCTAATTTTTACGCTTTTGGGTTACAATAAGTACCCTTTATCACGTTTTTTAACATCTCATGTAATCCTGTAAATGAAACGGTCATGACACCCTACCGGTCCTATCACATCATCATCTCACCACATACTTGTTCTTACCTATTATATATATGCCCTTAGGAAGCCCTTTAAAGGCGTTTGCCCTATCAACGTTAGAACGTACAAGGACGCCGGTCAGGCTATACACGCAGACCTTTCCTAATGTGCCGCCAGTCATTGTACCGCTTATTCCGGTCGTAACTTCCTTTTTATAAAGCATCACGGGCTTCTGTCCGGGCTTATAACATGCAAATCGCGGAGCGCTTATATTGTACTGTATGGAACGGTTTGAGTAGGCGTTGCTCTTTATATTTGCATTCTCGCCACTGAACGTTACGGTCCACTTTGCGTTGTTTGCCGACGCATCCGACTGATAATGAATTTTGTTTCCGTCCGATGTAAGTGCCAGATACACGTTCTCTTTCTCGTCATAGAATGTATATGCGCCCACTGAACCGCCGAGTATCATCTGCCTTGGCTTGCCCTCTTCATTCACGACAGTTGTTATTGTGCCGTTTTTAACGTCGACTGCCACAACGCTGCGAATATCACCATCCGATGCACCCATTGCCACCGGCACACCTTCTTTGGCATCCTCGCACACAATAAGATACGCCGTTCCGGTCTGCAAGTCTGCTGTAGACGTTATCTTCTTATATGTCACGGCACCCTCTTCGGGGTTGGGATCAGGGTCGGGATCGGGATTAGGATCAGGATCCGGGTCCGGATTGGGGTCCGGATTGGGATTTGTCCCGTCATAGTTGTCATAGCTGAAAGCCACATCTTTCTTGTTTCCCCATACATATTGCTCGAGTCCGGGATAATCAACAAACGGGTTACGATTGCCTTGCAGTTCGTATGCGGCATTGTTACGGTCGATTTCTTTCTGCGACACGGGGTCTTCTTCCGCCCACCGCAGCAGCATTTGTATGGCGGAATCCTTGTATACCGGATACTTGTTTCCTGCCAGCATAGGGCTGCTCCAGCCCTGTATCTTGTCCTCATAGCATGTTGCCATATAGAAATATATACGTGCGAAATCGCCCTTATATTCGTCGTTGGGCTCAAAAACGACACCGCTGTATCCGCTTGTGGTACATGTTCCCACCTTGCTGAAGCCGCCGTTCGACTTATAAGTTCCTCCGTCGGTCTCACCAAAAGGATAGTTGCTGCGGCGGTTGTTCACATATCCGTCGGTAGGAACAACATGAACAAGGTCGCTCTTCATCGGCGAACCTTCATTGAACCAACTCTTCGGCATGGAATGCTCGCGGTTGTATCCGTCTCCTTCCTTACTGTAGTTATGTCCTTGGGCACTGCCTCCTATCACAAAGTTGGTGGTGTTTGAATACATGTCCCACAGTTTTCCGTCGGCACGCCTGTCGGTTTTATGGTAGCAAGACCACAATCCGTCATAGCCTACATTGGTGTGCTTGGTGATGACTCCGTACAACGCCGTCTTCAAACTCTGTCCTTTCCTGCCGTTTGCAGGCTGATAATAAGTACCGCTTCCGTTCGGTCCCTGCGCAAACATCTGTGCCGCCATGCACAGCATTGCATAAAATAAGAATGTCTTTTTACGTATATTCATAGTCGTCAATAAATAGTATGCCTTTAAACAAGGGGCTGCAAATGTAATTCTTTATGGCGACATAAACAAACTTTTGAATGTAAAAAACAAGACGGACGAGACAACATCCGATATAAGAGCCTATTTTCTGTCTCAACCTTACATATATATAATAAGGTGTAAAATGGCATATACAAAAACAATTACGGGTGCTCCCCGAAGAGAACACCCGCATTAAAGGATCTGCCGCCTGCACTTTTTCTTAAGAACACCCCCTTTCTGTTGTCTATAAACATACTTTCTAAAATCTTCTGCCACCGTAACAACATGTCCTTTATGTTATCCTGAACAAGCCTATAGGCAGAAAGATTTATTTTATAAAAACAAGAAATGCAGGCGCAAAGAATGTCCTTTGGCTATTTTCTCCTGAAAAGAGACGCCACATATAAAACAAGAACAGCACCTATGACAGCCGTAACAAGCTGACCTATCCAGCTTCCTTCCCATGAAATATCAAACAAGCTGAACACCCATCCGCCGACAGCACCGCCGACAACACCAAGCAACAGGTTCCAAAGACATCCGAAACCACCTCCACGCATCAGTTTTCCGGCAAGAAAACCGGCAAGGATACCGATAATAATTGATCCAATCATAACTGTAATTTTTAAGGGTTAGACATATTGTTTACAGTGCAAATATAACCACTTCTGCAATAAGTCCCTCATTTAGAAAGGTTATTCAGTATCTTTTAACAGCACGAAACGTGCCCTGAGAGGCAGATGATCACTATACCCGCCAACGTACTTATACCCTGTATAACAGCGTTTCGGACGTATGCCGCCATAGCGTTCATCGTCTTCAACAAGAAACTTCTCATCGTTCACGGTGCAGTCTTTAAACCACTTTTTAACACTTTTGCTAATAAGTATGTGATCTATGCTGCTCCATCTGCCGCGATACTTGTATGTACCTCTCGCCCCGTTGCGTCCCGACGCGCCGGCAGAGACATCCGCAAGCCCCATGTCTTGCAACATCACAAGAGCTTTGTCGGCAGCTTCGTCGTTGAAGTCTCCGGCAACAATGATATTTGGTTCATGCGACAAACGGCGCAAAGAGTCCACCGCCATGCCAAGCCTCTCCGCCACAAGCATCCTATACGGGCGCGTGGCTTTCTCTCCTCCGTAACGGCTCGGGGCATGGACTACAAACACATGCAGCGTGTCGCCGGTCACCACCCTGCCGGATACATACAGTATGTCGCGTGTGGGGCGCATGCCTTTCAACGGCTTGATGCGTATGGGAAAATGGTTTATCAAAGCGAACGAGAACGGCGAGTACATCAATGCCACGTCTATTCCGCGCACGTCGGGCGAGCATGTCATGACATACTCATAGCCTGCCCCACGCAGAAGCGAGCGCCTTGTAAGGTCGTGCATCACACTGTCGTTCTCCACCTCGCACAATGCAACCATGTCCGGCAGCGTCCATTCACGCCCGTCCATGCCACATGCCACTATGCCACGTGATATATTGTCCAGCTTGCGCCAATATCTTCCGCGCGTCCAGTGGCGGCTGCCTTCGGGCAAGAACTCCGTGTCTTGCTTCAGAGTGTCGTGTCTGCAGTCGAACAGGTTCTCACAATTCAACTGGACAAAAGTGAATATCCCGAGTAGCAAACTTGACAACATGATGTTAATTAAGAATTAAGAGTTAAGAATTAAGAATTATGAATGAGGAATTCGGAATTACGAATTTGGAATTGAGGAGTCATCCTCATAATTATAAATTATTAATTATAAATTACCACTCATTCCACGTTCTTCCGTATCTTTTCAAGATAATCCTTCATGCCCGCGGCGTCTTTCTTTTCTATTATATCGAGCAGGTCTTTCAGCTCCGTGCGTATATTCTCCACCTGTTCCGAGGTATACGGATTGAATAGTATTTCCTGCAAAAGATAGTCGTCTTCATTCAACACGCCCTGTGCTATGCGCATGTGACGTTTGAAAGTCGTTCCCGGTGCATCCTGATGCTTCATCACGGCAGCAAAGACAAAGGTACTCACAAACGGTATGCTGAGCGAGTATGCCACTGTGCGGTCGTGCTCTTCAAAGGTATACTCGTAGATGTTAAGCCCCAGACTGCTGTACAGGTCCTTGAAGAATATCCTGCCCATATAGTCGCCTTCGTTTATTATTATGGCATTCTCCTCATGCAACTGGTTAAGATTGGCAAAGGTAGGACCGAACATCGGGTGAGTGGACACATAGCGGCGCCCGCTCTTTTCATAGTATTCCTTCAGACCGGTCTTTACCGATGATATGTCGCTTATTATACAGTTGTCGGGCAACAGGGGCAGAACCTCGTCGAACGCAGGTATGGTATACTTCACCGTAACGGCGTTTATCACAAGTTCGGGAGCAAACTGCCTTATCTCCTCCGTCTGCGTAAACCGCAGGGTGTTATAGGTAAACCGCAGCCGTGAAGGGTCTTTCTCATACACCGCCACCTCATGTTCAAAGCTCAGCAGGTCGAGAAAGAAACTACCCATCTTGCCTGCACCAAGTACCAGAATTTTCATAAACGCCTCATTTGTTTATTATCTCTATCTGCTGTCTTACCGACTCTTCGTGTACCGACTCGAATATTTCTTTCACAAACTTCGGGTCCATTCCGCACAGCACACCCTGCGCACCGCGCTTGTCGAGTATTTCGTTATAACGCCCGGTCTGCAACACCGTCATGTTGTGTTCTTTCTTATACTGTCCTATCTCGCGGCATACACGCATGCGCTTTGCAAGCAGTTCCATAAGCTGATTGTCCAGTTCGTCAATCTGTTTGCGCAACGCCACGATACCCTCCGTGGTCATCTTGTCATCGCGTATGGCAATAAGGCTCAGTATGTAGTCGAGCACATCGGGCGTAACCTGCTGCTTTGCGTCGCTCCATGCGCTGTCGGGATTGCAGTGGCTCTCTACAATCAGTCCGTCAAAACCAAGGTCCATAGCCTGTTGGCACAGCGGTGCTATAAGCTCGCGGCTGCCACCTATGTGGCTGGGGTCGCAGATAATGGGCAACTGCGGTATACGCCGACGCAGCTCTATGGGTATCTGCCACATGGGAAGATTGCGGTAAATCTTCTTGTCGTAGCTCGAAAATCCGCGATGTATTGCGGCAAGACGCTTCACGCCCGCCTGGTTGATGCGCTCCATGGCACCAATCCACAGTTCGAGATCAGGGTTGACGGGGTTCTTCACAAACACGGGAACATCCACTCCACACAGACTGTCGGCAAGCGCCTGCATGGCAAACGGGTTTGCCGTGGTGCGTGCTCCCACCCACAATATGTCCACTCCGTACTTGAGAGCAAGCTCCACATGCTCGGGTGTTGCCACCTCAGTAGCCACCATCATGCCCGTTTCTTCTTTCACAGTCTTCAGCCATGGCAGTGCCGTCTCGCCGTTTCCTTCAAATCCACCCGGTTTTGTGCGCGGCTTCCACACGCCCGCCCTGAACATGTGACAGCCTTTTGCAGCCAGCTGACGGGCAGTTGTTATAACTTGTTCTTCGGTCTCCGCCGAACACGGACCAGCCATTACGATAAGACGCTCGTCATCGCACGGCAGGTTTAAAGATTGCAGTTCCAGTTCCATTGCTGTATGTTTATTTATTATTGTCCTTATGTTTATTATCTCCAATGCTCGCGGTTATTCTCTCCAGAGCCTCTTTCATCCGTTCTTCCTTGGCACAGAGCGAGATACGTATATATCGTCTGCCCTTCTCGCCGAAAATAAATCCGGGGGTGATAAACACCCTTGCCTTGTGCAGAACACGTTCCGTCAACTGCTCGGCATCGGCATATCCGTCGGGAATGCGCCCCCACAGGAACATTCCCACCTGCCCTTCGTCGAACTTGCAGCCCAACACGCGCATTATCCGCTCTGCCGTTTCACGGCGTCGGCGATACACTTCTATATTTGACTCGCGGTGCCACTCGTCGCTGTTGTCGTATGCAGCGGCTGCCGCAAGCTGTATACCGCGGAACGTACCGGAGTCTATGTTGCTCTTTACTTTCAGTATCCAGTTTATGAATGTGGCATTTGTGGCACACATCCCCACACGCCAGCCCGGCATGTTGTGGCTCTTGCTCATCGAGTTAAGCTCTATGCAGCAGTCTTTCGCGCCCGGCACCTGCAACAGCGACAGCGGCTGTTCGTTTAGAATAAGCGAATAGGGATTGTCGTTGACCACCACTATGGAGTGTCGGCGGGCGAAATCCACGAGACGGCGATATGTCTCCATGCGTGCGTTTCCGCCGGTGGGCATGTTGGGATAGTTGGTCCACATCAGTCTCACACGACTCAGATCCATATTCTCGAGAGCATCGAAGTCAGGTTGCCAGCCGTTGTCTTCGCAAAGCGGATAGTTCACCACCCTTGCTCCCAATATCTTGCTAAGCGATGTATAGGTGGGATAGCCCGGATCGGGAACAAGCACCTCGTCGCCCGGATTTACAAAAGCGAGGGTTATGTGCAGTATTCCTTCCTTGCTGCCGATGAGAGGCTGTATCTCCGTATGCGGATCAAGTTCAACGCCGAAACGCCGCCTGTAAAACCCTGCCATTGCCGTGCGCAGTTCGGGTGTGCCCATTGTGGGCTGGTAGCCGTGGGCATCGGCACGACGCGCCACTTCGCACAGTGTCTCTATGGTGCGCGGCGATGGCGGCATGTCGGGACTTCCTATGGCAAGACTTATTATGTCCATGCCCGCCGCATTCATTTCCGCCACTTCCTTGAGCTTGCGACTGAAATAGTATTCGCTGACCTCCGACAGGCGTCTTGCCGGCTCTATGTTATATCGTAGGGTTTGTTCCGTCATGTCTGTACTCTCCTAATATTTTAAGTTCTTTTGTCAATGGCATTATGGCGTCCACGCACTGGCAGAAGCGTGTGGCGCTGTTGTAAACCACGTCTACATAGAACATATATTCCCACTCGTGACCTATTATAGGCAACGACTGTATCTTTGTAAGGTTTATCTTGTAGAACGAGAGTATGCTCAGCACTTGCGACAGACTGCCCTCTTCGTGTGGCAACGAGAAGACAAGGCTTGCCTTGTCCGTTTCTCTGCATGTTCTCAGCATACCCTCCCTGCCCGGAGTTGCCACGACAAGAAATCTCGTAAAGTTGTGCTTGTTGTCTTCTATCTGGTCTTCAAGCACTTTCATGCCATACATCTCGGCCGCCTGACGGCTGCATATCGCCGCCCAACCGCGACACTTGTTTTCGGCAATGAACTTTGCCGAGCCTGCCGTGTCTTCCGCCTCAACTGCTTTCAGCTCGGGATGGTTGGCAAGAAAACCGCGGCATTGCATCAGGGCTACGGGATGAGAGTGGACCTCGGCAACTGTCTCCCACGAGTCTTCGGGCAGACAACAGATGCAGTGAGATATGCGCAACTTGTATTCGCCCGCCACCGTCGTACCCGAATCGCGCAACAGTTCGTAGTTATGGAGCAGCGAACCGGCAATGGTATTCTCTATCGCCACCAGCCCCACAATGTCCGGACTACGCCTTATGTTTTCAAAGACCTGCTCGAACGTGGCACAGCATATCAGCCTTATATCCTCGCCGGCAAAATAACCGTGGGCGGCAATGTCGTGGAACGAGCCTTCAAATCCTTGTATTGCTATTGTCTTCATCGTTTATATATATTCCGTTATACCAAAAATCCCGCCTCATCTTTTGTGAAGCGGGACTTGATTGTATCTTTCTTTAAAGATTGTCTTGTCATAAGTTGAAATCCTACACGCAACTTCCCGCTTCGCAATGCCCTGCAAAGTAAAAATAAAAGTAATAAAAAGATGCGTATAGAGTGTTCATTGTCATTTCTTGTTTCTTAATTCAACGGTTGCAAAAGTAAAACTTTTATTTCATTCTGACAAACATTTCGCAATGTTTTTCAGCAATAATGTAACAATATAACACATCGCAATGTCTTTTCAAATCTCGTCTCCATACAGCCGTGAAAACGGTGTTTCCAACGTGTCTTGCAACTTATTGATAATCAAGATGATACCTTTTACCTTCTAAAAGGCGGTCTTTTGCACGCCGAAAGGGCACCTCTTAGAGCCTGAAAGGGCACCTTTTGAAACGCGAAAGGTCGTGTATTGAAAACGCAGGGCATGTGCGTCGGTAATAAAGACATTGCAAAACGGACGGATAAAGAAAAGCGTAACGGCTGATAAAAACAATCTTTTTATTTTGTATTGCACTCGGTTTGCATTATCTTTGCATAAGATAAGCGGCGCCTCAGCAATCTCAAACGAGTTTGATTGCGTTCGACTTGCATTATCTTTGCATTCACGTAATATTAAAAAAGACCGAAAATAATACACTATAATATATAATGGAGACAAAAGGAAACAAGTACATCGCTGTGGCATACAAGCTATACACAGTCAACGGTGAAAAGAAAGAACTGTTGGAAGAGACCGATATCGAACATCCGTTCCAGTTTATCAGCGGCTTCGGCATAGCTCATCCGGAATTTGAGAAGAACGTGATGAACATTGAAAAGGGTGCTACATTCGAGTTCAGCATCCCCATGGAAAAGGCTTTCGGTGCTCACGATGACAAGCTTATAATCGAAATCGACAGGTCTGTATTTTCCATAAACGGACATTTCGACCATGAGCATATCTATCCCGGAGCCATCGTTCCGATGCAGAACGAGGACGGTAATCAGTTTCAGGCAAAGGTTCTCAAGGTGGGAACTGACAGTGTGAAAATGGACTTCAACCACCCTTATGCAGGCAACGACCTGTTCTTCAAGGGCGTTATCATCGATTCGCGCGAGGCAACAAACGACGAGATACAGGGACTGATAAACCGCATGAGCGGTGGCGGATGCTGCTGTGGAGGTCACTGCGAGGGTGATTGCGGCGGACACAACGGTCACGACGAAGGCTGCGGACACCACCACGGTAACGACAACGGATGCGGATGCGGGCATTGCCACTGATAAAAACGGATGATGAGGAACACTTTCGGTAACATTTTCACGCTGACGTCGTTCGGCGAAAGCCACGGCAAAGCTGTTGGAGGAGTGATAGACGGCATGCCGGCAGGCGTAGCCATAGACACTGCTTTCATACAGCATGAACTTGACAGGCGTCGTCCGGGGCAGAGCAATATCACCACCGGGCGCAACGAGGGCGACCGGGTGGAACTGCTGAGCGGTGTCTTTGAGGGCAAATCGACAGGATGTCCCATAGGCTTCGTGGTGCACAACACCAATCAGCACTCGGACGATTACGACAATTTGCGCAACGCTTTCCGCCCGTCGCATGCCGATTACACCTATTATAATAAGTATGGCATACGCGACCATCGCGGCGGCGGACGTTCGTCGGCACGCATAACGATAAGCAGATGTGTGGGCGGTGCACTGGCAAAACTGGCTCTTAAGGAAATAGGAGTGGAGATAAATGCCTATACATCGCAGGTGGGACATATACGGTTGGACAAGGATTACACCGCATACGACCTGACAAAGACGGAAGACAACGCCGTGCGCTGTCCGGACGAGACAAAGGCAAGGGAAATGGAAAGGCTCATAGCCGAAGTGAAAGCGCAAGGCGACACCATCGGCGGAACGATAACATGCGTAATAAAGGGTTGCCCGGTAGGTCTGGGCGAACCGGAGTTCGGCAAGCTGAATGCCATGCTGGGAAGTGCCATGCTGGGAATAAATGCGGCAAAGGCAATCGAGTTCGGCATGGGATTTGACGTGGCAGAGGCACGCGGAAGCGAGATAAACGACTTGTTTGTCAGCGACAACGGGCATATACGTACCGCCACAAACAACAGCGGAGGCATACAAGGAGGCATGAGCAACGGCGAAGACATATTTTTCCGCATTGCATTCAAACCCGTGGCAACACTGCTGCAAGAACAGGAAACGGTGGACACAGACGGTAACAATATAACAGTGAAGGCACGCGGACGCCATGATCCGTGCGTGTTGCCAAGGGCTGTTCCCATTGTCGAGGCGATGGCTGCGATGACTGTTTTAGACCTTTATTTAGCCGATAAAACAACGATAATATGACAATTAACAACAAAAGTGTAAAAAAACAACGTATGCTTTGATGTAATTTCGATTATTTATCGTATATTTGCATACGACAATGAGGGCTTTGTGAAAAGCTTGCTTTGTCTAATTAAGTCTAGTTTAGTTTTTGTGTTGGTTGAGAGCGTACAATTGTACGCTCTCTTTTTCAAGAATAAAGCTTGTTCCTTAATACATTATTATACTGTAATCCGCATGCCTATGAAATCATTTAACAATATAAATAAAACAATCATGAAGAAAATTTTATCGACAGTGATGCTGCTTGTTGCCGCAGTCGGCATGCAGGCACAGTTATTATGGAAGGTCACAGGCAACGGGTTGGAGAAGCCTTCGTACATAGTAGGAACCTATCATCTTGCTCCCGGAACGTTCGCAGACAGCATAAAAGGTGCCAAAGAGGCAATGAATGCGGCAGAGCAAGTATACGGTGAGATTGTAACGGCAGACCTTGCCAACCCTGAAAAGCTGATGACAATGCAGGCGGCAATGATGCTTCCCGAAGGACAGACACTGGACAAACTGCTTGATACGGACGAAACGGGAAGACTGAACGCCGTTCTGAAAGAACTCATAGGAATGGACCTTACAAACCCGATGGTGGCACAACAGCTGAACAAACTGTCTCCGCAGGCACTGCTGACACAGCTCACAATGCTCTCATACTTGAAGAAGACACCGAACATGGACCCCACAAACACCATCGACAACTACTTCCAGAAAGAGGCAATGGCTAAAGGCAAGCCGACAGGAGGTCTCGAAACAATGGAACATCAAATTGATGTATTGTTCAAAGGTTATACACTCGATAGGCAGAAAGAACTGCTGATGTGTTTTGTAGACAACAGGGAAATGAACGAGAAGGTGACGGACATGGTAACGAAAGGCTATTTCTCGCAGGACATGAAACTGCTGAAAGAAGCTACGGACATGAAATACAACAACTCGTGCGATGCCACACAGGAGGAAGAAGACAGACTGATATACGGACGAAACGCCGAATGGGTGAAGATAATGCCGGGAATAATGAAAGACAAGTCCACGCTGTTTGCCGTCGGAGCGGCACATCTTGTAGGTGAGAAAGGCGTGATAGAACTGTTGAAAAAAGCCGGATATACGGTGGAAGGCATAAAGTAACGGCAAAAGAAATGCCTTGAATCACATGGCATTTATGAGTCATCCGACAAGTAAGGACATATTCTTGTATTTGTCCGTTTGTACACCAATCGGTGTTCATTCTATACAAACGGACAAATACAAGAATATGTCCCTACTGCTAACAGGGTGCGTTCGTTGACACACCTCTATTTATATCACGATGGAAAACGCCTCGTTATGACGGCAGATCAGTCTTCCGTCTCCTCTGCAGACTTGGTCTTTCTGATCGCGCGCTTGCGCTTCGGCTTCTCCTCCTCGGGCTTTTCGGTCTTCACACCTGCCAGTTCCGGGTCGATCATAATACGTCCGCAATACTCGCAGACAATGATTTTCTTGTGCATCTTTATATCAAGCTGACGCTGTGGCGGTATCTTGTTGAAGCATCCTCCGCAGGCATCACGCTGCACATATACCAGTCCCAGACCGTTACGGGCATTGTCGCGGATGCGGTAGAAGCTCGTAAGGAGACGCGGATCTATCTTCAGCTCAAGCTCACGTGACTTCTCTCTGAGCTTTTCCTCCTCTGCACGTGTCTCGCTTACAATCTCGTCCAGCTCGCTTTTCTTCTCTGCGAGAGCCAACTGACGGTCGTTGATAAGCTCTTCTGCGGCATTAAGATCCTGCGTCTTCTCTTCTATCTTTATGTTTGCTTCCCTTATTTTCTTGTTGCACAACTCTATCTCGAGCGACTGGAACTCTATTTCCTTGCTCAGCGTGTCGTACTCGCGGTTGTTCTTGACGTCGTCGAGCTGCGTTTTATAACGTGCCACACTCGCCTCTGCCTCCATAATGTCCGCCTTTCTTTTGGATACCGCGTCCTTGAAGTCGGCTATCTCCGCCTGAATGTTCTTGACACGTGTGTTAAGACCGACGATTTCGTCTTCCAGGTCTTTTACTTCGAGAGGCAACTCTCCGCGCAACGCTTTCTTCGCGTCGATTGCCGACAGGGTGGTTTGCAACTGGTAAAGAGTTTTAAGCCTCTCTTCCACCGACAGTTCTGTAAGATCTTTCTTTGCCATATTTATAAATAGATTATCGGATTAGTGTTCGTCTGCGTAAGGAAAGTCCTCACCTGCGGACACGCCTCCTTGATTATTGAATTGAATATTTCGTTTGTAAACTGTTCGCTTTGGTAATGACCGATGACCGCTATCTGTATCTGTTGCTCGCGGGCAAAGAACTCATGATAGTGCATCTCGCCGGTAACAAAGGCATCGGCGCCCGCCTTTACCGCCTCATCGAGCATAAACGCGCCCGAGCCGCCGCAGATTGCCACACGCCTTATGCCGCGATGCAGCAGTTCGTTGCACTGAACACACTGCACGCCGAAGCGTTCTTTCAGCATCCGGATGAATGCAACAGCCTGCACAGGCTCGGAAAACTCACCGACAACACCGCTGCCTTTCTCCGCGTCAAGGCTCTCTTCACCGATGAAACGGACGTTGGAAAGCCCCATTCTCTCGGCAATCTTGAAGTTCACGCCGCCCCGGGCGTTGTCCATGTTTGTGTGCATGGACACCACAGCCACATTGTTACGTATAGCCTTAATCACTATTCTCTGAACATCTGTTGCGTCGGAAACCTGCTTCAGGGCACGGAATATCAGCGGATGATGCGAAACAATGAGGTTGCAACCCAACCGCAAAGCCTCGTCCACCACTTCTTCCGTAACGTCAAGACACAACAATGCCCCTGATACTTCCGCCTCTGTCAATCCTACTTGCAGACCGGAATTGTCCCATCCTTCCTGCAAGGGCAGAGGCGCGAAACGTTCAAGGGCATCAACCACTTCTCTTATTTTCACGCTTTTCAGCCTTTATTTAATATGTATTGCGCTGCAAAATTAAGCATTCCGGAGCACAAACGACGTATAAAAGGGTGATAATTATTCTATTTTAACTATTCGCAGGCAACCTGTTGCAAGGCAAGATGTCACCAGTCGGACAGGCTGCACTTGGCTTCGACAGCCTCTTCGACATCGTCGGGCAGGTCGTGAAAGAAGTCCATACCCGTTATTCTCTCCACTTCGTCCACCGTATTCACGTAGTCTCCCTTCGGTCTGTCGCCCGCCACGTTCTTATATATAAAACCTATTGCCTTGGGAGTGCCGGCAAGACAAAGCACAACCTTGAAGAAAGCCTCCGGCACAACGACCTTGTTTCTGCCAATGGTCTTATGCTTTCCCTTGTACAACACAGGTCCGCAAACGATGTATATGTCGCCGTACTGCTGCGCCCAACGGCGGCATTGGTTCTCCATTTCGTTCCAGTCGCCTACGTTAAGATTATGGTTTTGCGGACACATGTTGGTGAACAGGAACGACTCGAGCATCGCATCGACGCTCCATTTGTTGTCGGCAGCCGGACACATGTGCCCCCGGTCGTAGCTCGAATTATAGTAATCGCGGTCCTCCGCCCTCGGCACCGGCACGTCGTCGTCCTCATGAAATGCCCTCGACGGGCGTTTTGCGTCGCCGTTTGTCCGTTCGGCAGTGAGATGCCACGCCACCCAGTTGGGCAGGCGGGTGTCCTTGTTGTACGACACTACATAACCCGTCCGCCTCAAAATCTGCTCCGGAAGATGCGACAGCGGTGCCGGCAGACCTGTAAATCCGCCATACATACGGTCACCGGAAGCGCCGTCATCATGCTTTTCCGATGCCTGTCCAACATGCTTTCTGCCGTCTCTTATGCCTCCCATAAGAGGCTTTTTGCCGCCGCCTATGCCGCACGACGATGAAAGAACGGCGTAACAAACGAGCGTAAATAATAGTATAACTGTTCGCATAACGGCTGCGAAAGTACTAAAAACAATGAATATATGCAAAGGCAAAGCAGGTTAACTACTAAATTTAAATAAATGTAATTAAATAGGTTTTGATTGTTACAGCATTATGAAAAGAACACAATATCTTTGCATAAGACAAGCTTCGCCTCAGCAATTTCAAGCAAACTTGATTGCATTCGGCTTGCATTATCTTTGCATAAGACAAGCTTCGCCTCAGCAATTTCAAGCAAGTTTGATTGCGTCAGGCTTGCATTATCTCTGTCTATATTTATGGAAAAGACGCTCTTTATATCATTTCTTACACTCCTGTGCCACAACATCCGGGCACAGATAAGCGGCGTTGTGGTGGATATAGAGACGCGGATACCGATAAGAGACGTCATGATAAACATGAACAACAACCGGGGTGTCAAGACCTCATGGAACGGATCTTTCTCCATTAACGATGATTTCAGCAGCGCCACGTTCACACGTCCGGGCTATCTGTCGCGCAACATGAACCGTGAAGAGATAAAAGACACGGTGTTCCTGCTGCCCAACGGAAGGACTCTGGCGGAGGTTGTGGTGTATGCCAAGAAGCCGGGACCCAAGTTCAACTACAGCGGCATGACCGCAACAGACCGTAAACTCCTTGCAAACCAGGGAATGGCAAAGGGGTTCAACATCCTCGGCTTCATACCTCTTGCAATAAATGCACTGAAAGACAAGCATAAAATGTCCAAGAAAGAGAAACTTAAACAACAATTAGATAACTACTGAACACATGGCAAACACGATGAGACTTCCTGCCGAATGGGAAAGGCAGAGCGCGATACAGCTGACATGGCCGCACGCCGGAACCGACTGGAAAGACTATCTTGACAGCATAAACGCCACATACGTGGAAATGGCAAAGGCGATAACCGACAACGAACTTCTGATTGTCGTCTCGCCCGATACGGAGACGGTGAAAGACATGCTCTACGCTTCGCTCACCGATGTACAGAAAAGAAACATACGGTTTCACCAATGTGAGACAAACGACACATGGGCACGCGACCACGGATTTATCACCCTCACTGACGGAAACGCCTGCAAACTGCTCGACTTCCGGTTCAACGGCTGGGGAGAAAAGTTTGCCTATGAAAAAGACAATGCCATAAACCGCAGCCTGTATGCCGCGGGAATATGCCGGGGAGAATATACGGATCTTGACGGATTTGTGCTGGAAGGCGGTTCGATAGAGAGCGACGGCAAGGGCACGATATTCACAACGACGGGCTGTCTCATGGCACCCCACCGCAACCAGCCGCTGACAAAGCAGCAGATAGAGGACAAGCTGAAGAGCTGTCTCAACGCGGAACGCATATTATGGATAGACCACGGGCATCTTGAAGGCGACGACACCGACGGGCATATCGACACACTTGTACGCACGGCACCCGATGACACACTGGTATATGTGGGCTGCGACGACAGGGAAGACTGCCACTTTGCCGACCTGCTGCTTATGGAAGAGCAGTTAAAGACATTCCGCACAGCCGACGGCAAGCCCTACCGCCTGCTGCGGTTGCCCATGCCCGACGCCATATATGACGACGGTGACAGGCTCCCGGCTACATACGCCAACTTCGTGATAATGAACAACGCCGTGATATATCCCATATACGCACAGCCTGAAAACGACGAGAGGGCGCGCCAAGTGCTCGCCACCGCCTTCCCAAATCACAAGCTGATAGGCATAGACAGCCTCACCGTCGTACGGCAGCACGGCTCTCTGCACTGCTGCACCATGCAATATCCGGAGGGAACGGTGTAAAAACGGGAACGGAAGATATCAAGACAGGCATCAGAAAGACATAGAATACAAACAAATAAAGCAATGAAAGAAATTAAGATAGGCATAATACAACAGCACAACACCGCCGACGCGGCGGACAACATGAAGCGCCTTGCCGACAAAACGGCAGAACTGGCGCGGCTCGGAGCACAGCTCATAGTGTTGCAGGAACTGCACAACAGCCTGTATTTCTGCCAGACCGAGGACGTGAACAACTTCGACATGGCAGAGCCGATACCGGGTCCTTCGACCGAGTTCTTCGGAAAACTCGCCAAAGAACACGGCGTGGTGATAGTCACATCGTTGTTTGAAAGGCGTGCGCCGGGGCTTTATCACAACACGGCAGTGGTGATAGAGAAAGACGGAACCATTGCGGGACGATACCGCAAGATGCACATTCCCGACGACCCGGCATACTACGAAAAGTTCTATTTCACGCCCGGCGACCTCGGTTTCCGCCCCATAGACACGTCCGTGGGGCGCCTCGGCATATTGGTATGCTGGGACCAGTGGTATCCGGAGGCGGCACGTCTCATGTCGCTTCAGGGCGCCGACATGCTGATATACCCCACAGCCATAGGCTTTGAAAGCAGCGACACGGAAGATGAACAGCTGCGCCAGCGCGAGGCATGGACAACGGTTCAGCGCGGACATGCCGTAGCCAACGGCATACATGTTGTGGCAGTAAACCGCGTGGGGCACGAGCCCGACCCGTCGGGACAGACAAAAGGCATACAATTCTGGGGCAGTTCGTTCGTTGCAGGTCCGCAGGGAGAAATGCTATACCGCGCGTCCGACACCGAAGAGGAGCACAAGATAATAACCCTCGACATTGGTCACGGCGAGCAGGTGCGCCGCTGGTGGCCCTTCTTGCGCGACAGAAGGATAGACGAATACGGCGATATCACAAAGAGATTTATCGACTGAGAAATATCAGAATGGCAGGCAAACACTCGTTTCGCCTGCCATTTTGTTATATGAAAAACATCTGTTTGTTTCCCCAAACGAGATGTTAAAAAGACTGAATGCTGCATTTTTGCAACCGCAAAAGCGCCGTTCGAGGTTGTGATATACGGCATTTCACACTGCAATATGCCGTGTTTCACCCTCCAAAATGCCGCATATTACAACCATAACCATGTAGGTTTGCACCCCAAAGTGGCGCATTTTCCACCGGAAAGGGGCATATTTACGGGTAAAAAGGTTTATCTTTGTTGCACAGAATGCGCGTATATCGCATAAAGAACTGTCGTACAACGCATTACCGCTGCACACGATTTTATGCCGTTTTTGCGTCGGGCTGATTTTTATTTTCAAAGAGACGGCGTATTCAAGGGTTACGGGAAACCATTATGAAAGCAAAGTGCGGCAAATCATAACAATATGATTTGCCGCACTTTCTTGTATAGACAACGTTAGTTTTGCGGATTATACAAACCACAATGAGGGGTATGCCAATATACAACATCTGCTATTAGGGACTTTCCTTACGCAAGTTCAGGATAACGGACATCCGAACATATCCTCCTCAGAGTAGGGACATATGCTTGTATTTGTCCGTACGCCCCATAGGGCGTTTGTTGTATCTACACGTATATATATAAGGGACGAAACAACAAGACATTTGTCTTGAAAACCTCATTTGTTGATATGAACGCCTCTTCGATGCGTGCGGACAAATACAAGAATATGTCCCTACTCTGAGGAGAACACGACTGAAGCTATTGTTTCTTATCCCGAATTCACGTATTTCCTTGTAAATGTCCGACGTACAAATCGTTTATTTCAAGATTGTTAGCAACGGATATTTACAAGGACGTGTTGTTGAACGAAGTGAAAAATATCCCTACGACGTGAGTGATGTCACTTCTTCACCTTCACGATACGCGTCGGTTCCTTCTCCTTGTTGCGCCTGTTGACCATGGTCACAACCGCCTGTGCCAGACTGAGGAACGCGCTTCCGGTCATTGTCTCTGTGTTCAGAGCGGCGGGCGTGCCGTCGTCGCCTGCCTCACAGATGCCCTGCACCACCGGTATCTGCGCCAACAGCGGGCATCCAACCTCCTCGGCAAGGTTCTTGCAACCGTCTTTTCCGAAGATATAATACTTGTTCTCAGGCAGTTCGGCGGGAGTAAACCACGCCATATTCTCCACAAGTCCCAGTATGGGCACGTTCACCTTGTCGTTCGTATACATGTCTATGCCCTTGCGCGCATCGGCAAGAGCCACCGCCTGCGGCGTGCTTACAATCACCGCACCCGTTATGGCGAGCGTCTGAAGCAGCGTGAGATGTATGTCGCTTGTGCCCGGAGGAGTGTCCAGAATAAAGTAGTCAAGCTCGCCCCAGTCGGCATCCGCCACCATCTGTTTCAGCGCATTGCTTGCCATACCGCCGCGCCACAGCGTTGCCGTGTCGGGGTTTACGAAGAAACCTATGCTCAACAGCTTCACGCCATACTTCTCTATAGGTTCTATCAGGTTGCGCCCGTCTTTCTCGACAGCATACGGACGCGCGTCTTCAACGCCGAACATCTTTGGCATAGACGGTCCGAAGATGTCCGCATCGAGCAGTCCTACCTTGTATCCCATGCGCGAAAGCGCTATGGCAAGGTTTGCCGCAACGGTGCTCTTGCCCACTCCGCCCTTGCCGGAGCTTACAGCCACGATGTTCTTAACGTCCGGAAGAAGCTTCTCTACGGCAGGACGCGGCTTGCTTTTAAACTCTGTCGATATCTCCACCTCCACGTCTTTGGACACATGATAGTGTATTGCCGCCTCGGCAGCCTTGACCGTAGACTTGAGAAAAGGGTCGGTGTCGCGTGGGAATATCAGTGAGAAAGCCACCTTCATCCCGTCGATATGCAGGTTGTCCGCCACCATTCCGCTCTCCACGAGGTTCTTTTTCGTGCCCGCATACGTCACAGTTGCCAGGGCATCCATTATCAGTTTGGGATATAATGTCATTGCCATAATTATTATATGTATATATTCTTTGAGCGCAAAATTAGCAAATAAAGGCTGAATGTACAACTGTATCGGCAAGAAAAGAGCCATATTCCGGATTGTAAGGGAAGATAGATAAGGAGATAGGGGAAGATAAAAGAAGATAGAGGAAGATAAAAGACGTATGCTTTGTTGTTTGATTTCAAGACATTTGTCCTCTATCTTCTGTGGCTTTAGCCACATATCTTCTTTTATCTTCCCCTATCTCCTCATATATATTCCCTTATCTCCTTCCTTTTAAAATATCCTCATGCTCAATAAAAAACAAATGAATTTGTTGTTTTGTTCTCGACTTATTCGTATATTTGTAAACATAAGAAAGAGTGATATATACCCTCTTTAACCACAATGAATACTAACCTTTAAATCTAAACACCATGAAAGTAGGAATTCCAAAAGAAATCAAGAACAACGAAAACCGCGTGGGCATGACCCCGGCAGGCGTTGCAGAACTTATCAGACATGGACATAAAGTGTCCGTACAGCACACGGCCGGCGAAGGAAGCGGCTTTTACGACGACGAATATCGCAACGTTGGGGCGGACATTCTGCCTACGATAGAAGATGTTTACGCATGGGCGGACATGATTGTAAAGGTGAAAGAGCCTATTGAACCGGAATATCCACTGATAAGAAACGGGCAGGTTGTGTTTACATACTTCCACTTTGCCTGCGACGAAGAGCTTACACTCGCCATGCAGAAGAGCGGTGCGGTGTGCATTGCATACGAGACGGTGGAGAAAAAAGACCGCTCGTTGCCGCTGCTTATACCCATGAGCGAGGTGGCGGGACGCATGGCTGCGCTCAACGGTGCATACTACCTGCAACGCACAAAGGGCGGAAAAGGCAAGATGATGATGGGCGTGCCGGGAGTGAAACCGGCAAAGGTGCTGGTATTAGGCGGCGGCACCGTGGGCGAGGCTTCGGCAAGGATAGCCGCAGGAATGGGCGCCGACGTGATAATAACCGACATATCGCTGCCGCGACTGAAACAGCTTTCGGTGGAGATGCCTGCCAACGTGCACACGCTTTATTCGTCGGAACACAACATCAAAAACGAGCTTCGCGATACCGATGTGGTTATCGGTTCGGTGCTCGTGCCGGGTGATGCGGCTCCGAAACTCATTACAAGAGACATGCTGAAACTGATGCAACCGGGCAGCGTGCTCGTGGATGTGGCGATAGATCAGGGCGGATGTTTCGAGACTTCGCACCCGACAACACACAGCGAACCGACGTATATGGTGGACGGAATACTGCACTATGCCGTGGCAAACATACCGGGAGCGGTGCCCAACACATCTACATACGCTCTTACAAACGCCACTCTTCGTTATGCCGTATCGCTTGCCGACAAGGGCTGGGAACAGGCTTGCCGGGACGACGAGGCACTGAAGAAAGGCGTGAACATGGCATACGGCAAGATTACGTATGAGGCTGTGGCTAACGTATGGGGACTGGAATATACGCCGCTTGAACTGTAACAGGGGCGTGGTTGACACATGAGCATGGTGTCAAAATAGTCAGTCATTCGCGTTGTAGGGACATATTCTTGTATTTGTCCGCTTGTATAACAATCTGACAATATGTCTGTTACGGGCGGACAAATACAAGAATATGTCCCTACAATGCGGATGGTACAAAGACTCTTCACACTGCTTTTTCAATGACAGCTGTTGCCTTCAGCCGCCGGCACGGCATGTTTTCCCTCAGGCACACGGGCTTTATAGCCGAATTTCTCAAATCCTTTTATCAGCTTCTCCACCGTTGTCTTGTCGGCGTCATAGGTTATTACAACCGTCTGCTTCTCGATATCGGTGGCTATCATCTTCACTCCCTTTTCAAAACGCAGGTTGTTCTTTATCTTGTTCTCACACGCCTCACAGTGCATCTGCGGAGTGGTCGTAACCGTAACCTTGCGGATGTCTTTTGCTGAAACAGCCATTGCGGCAAACATCAATAGCGATAAAAACAAATTCCTCTTCATGATAAAACTAATTTTATTTTGTAGTTAAACGTATTCAGTCACGTCCTATCTTCACTCTTATGCCGGCATATACCATGGCACCGTGCACCGGTCCCCATATCATAGTCGGTTCAAACTCACGGCTCCATGGGTTGTCAGCCGATATAATCGGAGTTTTCTGTTTGAAACCAGTAAGGTTCTCGCCGCCCACGTAAACGGAGAAGTGACGGAACCAGCGCGTTATCTGCGCGCTCAGCTGCTCGTACGCACCGAAACGCGTGTTCCACGACGGCGTTCCGTCTTCCTTTTCGTATGGAGCGGGCATGCGTCCGCCGCCGTTGAGCTGCAATGTGGCGTCAAACTGCCACAATCCGAGCGGTGTCTTGTACGAAGCGGTGAGCAATCCTTTGTACTTGCTCGTAAGAGGTTTCTCCATAAGCCTGCCCCCGATGGTCGTCTTTACATCGCTGAGACGGTAGGCTGCCGTGAGTGTCATGCCGCGGAACAACTCGTAAGTGGCATCTATCTGGAATGTGTGCGAATAGGACTTGCCGTCAAGATTGTATATTCGTATCTCAAACGGGTCCGAATCGTAATCTATGACAGCCTGTTCTTTGAAACGTGTGTAATAATATTCCATGTTGAGTTTAAGCGTCTCGCCGAACAACGGAATGTTAAGAGCCGTGCTTGCTCCGTAGTTCCATGCCTCTTCTTGCCTGAGCGGCTCTGCGACAAGCTTTCTGCCACTTGCTAAAAGATAATTGTTTTCCGCCAGAATATGCGGTGTTCTGTAGCCTTTACCTGCCGAAAGCCTTATGCTGACGATGTCTGCCGGAGCATATTTCAGATGAAAACGCGGCGTGACGAACGTGCCGTAGACATTGCTGTGGTCGAGACGGATGCCCGCCATTGCCGTAAACCTGTGGTGCAGGTTGTACGTATACTGGGCATACATGCCGGGGACATTCTCTTTCTCGCGGAGACGCATGAAGCTGAGACCGCCGGTCTCAATATTGTACATATAAAGTGTGTTTTTCAGATAGTCGTGATTGAAGCTCAATCCTGCCGAGATATTATGGGCTTTCGTCGGGTTTGTCTCGAATATGAGAGAGGCATATACGTTCTTTTCGTTTATGTCATACCACTTGTTCCCGTATGCCGCATCCATGGCGTGCATGGTTCCTGAAGCCATAAGGGCAATGTTGGTTCCGTGAGAGTGGTCGAGGATAAAGGCATGCTTCATGTAAGCCTCGTATCTGTCCGTATTCATCCTTATATTATATAAAGGTGCGGTCTGCATGTCGGCGGCATGCGTCTGCCCTCCTTCGCGTTTCTCGGTCAAAGCTCCCATGCCGCCGTGGAAGATATAGTTGCGTGTCCGTCCGAACCAACGGTTGTTGACATTGATTTGTCTCACCTTGGGCTTGTCGTAAAAGCCGTCGTTGTTTTCATCATGGTTCTCGAAAGAGTTCTCAAAGTGTGCAAGAAGTTCCGTGCTCAGGCTTTTGTTTATATGTATGTTGCCGTCCGCGTTTGCCTCAAAGCGTGTCTTTGTGTCGCCGAAGACGTTTATTTCCGCCCCTTCCTCATCTTCCGGTTTCTTGAAATCCACGTTTATCTGTCCGGTAATCGCCTCATAACCGTTCTTTACGGACGAGCATCCCTTGGACACCTGTATGCTTTTCATCCATGGTCCGGGCACATATCCAAGCGAGTAAGGCGCCGCCGCACCACGATAGTTGGGCAGGTTTTCGGTAAGCATCTGCACATACGTGCCAGAAAGTCCGAGCAGCTTTATCTGTCTTGCGCCCGTTGTAACATCGGAATAATTGACATCCACCGAGGGGTTGGTGCTGAAACTCTCGCCCAGATTGCAGCATGCCGCCTTGAAAAGTTCCTCCTGCCCTATCTTTACACCGTTCACCGCTCCGCCCAAACGCGATGTGCCGGGACGTCGTGTCACGACGGTAACCTCGCCGACGGTACTGCCTTTCATCTGTATTGCAGAGTCCGGCACGACACTGTTGACGGTATCTTGCTGAGCCGAAACGCCAGTCCCAATCATAAAAAGCATAACTGTCGCAGACATTTTCACTACTTTACGCAGGTCTGGAACAACGAATTTAATATCTATCATAAAATCTTCCTTATTTGTTTATGATGCAAAATTACACTTTTATGCATGCAACTCTGTTGCAAATATCGCGTCGCAACATGCGCAACAAACGGCGGTATAAACAAATACCGGCATGGAAAGTAAGGGCGAGAGACAATATTACACAGGACAAATGGCACGTTTTTAAGCAAAAAGCATTACCTTTGACACCCTGTTCAACATATCAGACAACATCTTTGTATATGACACCAAAGGAAACAAGAAACGAGAAACTGGCACACAAGATGATAAAGAGCCTTGAAAGAAGGCACTTCAATGCGTTCTATTGCAAGACCTCTAAAGAGGCTGTAGGCAAGGTTCTGGAGATTATTCCGCGCGGAAGCAGCGTGACATGGGGCGGCAGCATGACCATAAGGGAAATGGGACTGACAAGGGCGCTGCACGACAACGACTACACGGTGTACGACCGTGACGAGGTTTCCACGCGCGAAGAGGCAGCGGAGATATACCGCATGGCTTTCTCGTGCGACTATTATCTGTCGAGCGCAAACGCCATAAGCGAGGACGGGGTGATAGTAAACATAGACGGAAACGGCAACCGTGTGGCTGCAATAACATGGGGACCGAAGAACGTAATCTTTATCATCGGCATGAACAAGGTGGCACAAGACGTTCCGGCAGCAATAGCAAGGGCACGCGGAACGGCAAGCCCTATAAACGCGGCACGCTTCGATATCGACACGCCATGTATGAAAGACGGTGCCTGCCACAACTGCAATTCGCCCGAATGTATATGCAACTACATTCATTTCATGCGCAACTCGCATCCCGTGAAACGGCATACGGTTATACTCGTAGGCGAGGATTTGGGTTATTGACAAGGATGTATCAACAACCCGGATTTCACGGTTTACAAGAGGATTGTCAATATACAAAGTTAAAAGGAATTATGAGAAGTCATGTGGCTTGCGCCACGGAAGATGAAGGGCAATGGCATGATGAAACAACAAAGCATACGTCTTCTATCTCCCTCTATCTTCTTTTATCTCCTCTTTATCTCCCAATTATAAATTATAAATTGTAAATTATCAATTAGAAACATGATTGTCTGCATAGCCGAAAAGCCCAGTGTGGCGCGTGACATAGCGCGTATCATCGGGGCAACGACGCAAAAAAACGGATACATGGAGGGCAACGGGTATCAGGTGACATGGACTTTCGGTCACCTGTGCACGCTGAAAGAGCCCAATGACTACACCGATATGTGGAAGCGCTGGAGCCTTTCCGCCCTGCCGATGATACCGCAACGCTTCGGAATAAAGCTCATCGATGACGACGGAATAAGGAAACAGTTCGCCGTGATAGAGAAACTTATGCAGGCAGCCGACGGCATAATAAACTGCGGTGACGCCGGGCAGGAGGGTGAACTGATACAGCGCTGGGTGATGCAGAAGGCACGCGCCACATGCGAAGTGAAGCGTCTGTGGATATCATCGATGACCGACGAGGCAATACGTGAGGGGTTTAACAACCTGAAAGACCAGGAAGACTACCGTCCTTTGTACCTTGCGGGACTGAGCCGTGCCGTGGGAGACTGGATACTCGGCATGAATGCAACCCGTCTATACACGCTTAAATACGGACAAAACCGCCAAGTTCTATCCGTGGGACGCGTGCAGACCCCCACCCTCGCACTGATTGTCAACAGGCAGAAAGAGATAAACAACTTTGTGCCCGAGCCTTATTGGGTGCTCTCAACCATATACCGCGACACGCTGTTCACCGCCACAAAGGGCAAGTTTACGAGCAAAGAGGAAGGCGAGAAATCGTTTGAGACGATTAAAGGGAAGCCCTTCACCGTAACAGACGTGCAGAAGAAACGTGGCACCGAGGCACCTCCACACCTCTATGACCTTACATCCCTACAGGTTGAATGCAACAAAAAATACGGCATGAGCGCCGAAATGACGCTTAACATCATACAGGGTCTCTATGAAAAGAAGCTCACCACGTATCCCCGTGTGGATACTCAGTACCTCAGCGACGACATCTATCCCAAGTGCCAGGGCATACTCAAGGGACTTGCCGGATATGAAACACTGACACAACCGCTCGTCGGAGCACCGCTTACAAAGAGCAAGAAGGTGTTCGACATGTCGAAAGTGACCGACCACCATGCCATAATTCCCACCGGAGTACCTGCCCGCGCCATATCGGACATGGAGCGTCATGTGTACGACCTTGTGGCACGCCGCTTCATATCGGCATTCTACCCGGACTGCAAGTTCTCCACAACGACCGTACTCGGAGCCGTTGACGACATCGAGTTCAAGGTTTCCGGCAAGCAAATTCTCGAACCGGGATGGCGCGTTGTGTATGGAAAGGAGGCGAAAGAAAACGACGATGACGATGCAAAGAAAGGCGACGACGAACGCACTCTGCCTGCTTTTACCAAAGGAGAAAGCGGAGATCATCAGCCAACGCTCACCGAAAAATGGACAACACCGCCCAAACCGTACACCGAGGCAACGCTGCTGAGGGCCATGGAAACGGCAGGTAAGTTCGTGGAAAACGACGAACTGCGCGCTGCGCTTAAGGAAAACGGCATCGGAAGGCCGTCGTCGCGCGCCTCGATAATAGAGACTTTGTTCAAAAGACACTACATAAGGCGCGAGCGCAAGAACCTAATTGCAACTGAAACGGGCATGGAACTGATCGACCTTATACACGAAGAACTGCTCAAAAGCTGCGAACTTACGGGTATATGGGAGAAGAAACTGCGCGACATAGAGCACCGCAAATACGATGCGGCACAGTTTGTTGAAGAGCTGAAACAGCAAATAAACGACATAGTGAGCAAGGTGCTTGCCGACAACAGCAACCGTCACATCACCGTAACCACGGAAGATGAGCCGAAGAAAAAGGCTGCGAAAAAAGCCTCCACGCCACGAAAGAAAGCCGCAACCAAGCCAAAGAAGAAAAAGACTGCCGATGTGCAAGCCCCCGAAAACAACTCTCAAACCGATCCGTACATAGACAAGACATGTCCCGTATGCGGCAAGGGAACGATAATAAAAGGTAAGACGGCATACGGATGCAGCCGCTGGAAAGAAGGATGCGGATATCGCATGCCTTTCGACGGCAACCCGTCCGCGACATCTCATGACACACATAAATGACGCATCTGCAATATATTGCGCGCCGGTACGTTATTATATAAACATAAAAATCACTTCTGAGGGTTTGCAATAATAAATGAGAAACAAAATCATCACAGTGTGCACGGCGGCAGTAATGCTTGTTATGACGGCATCGTGCGGCGCGGACAAGAATATGAAGAAGGGCGAGAAGTTTCTTGCCATAGGCGAGTATTACGAGGCGGCGATACAGTTTAAGAAGGCTTACGGCAAGACTCCGCCCAAGGAAAGGGACAAGCGCGGACAGCGGGCGGCAAAACTTGCCCGTTGCTACGACCGCATGAACTCTCACCAGAAAGCCATAGCGGCATATCGCAATGTGATAAGATACAAGCAGGACACGCCCGAAACACATGCCGCCCTTGCACGACTGCTGCTTAAAAACGGCAATTACAAAGAGGCGGCAAGAGAGTTCCAAACGGTATTGGACACCCTTAAAGGAAACCGACTGGCTGAAAACGGGCTGGAATCCGCTCTTACGGCGCAACGCAAGAAAGAAGAAGGGTCAAGATATATCGTAAGGAAAATGGACGTTTTCAACTCACGACGGGCAGACTTCTCGCCGATGTTCTACGGCGACGAGTACGACAGACTCTATTTCACTTCCACACGAAACGAAGCTGAGGGTGATGAGTTGAGCGGCATAACTGGTACGAAAAACGGCGACATATTCTACTCTGAAAAAGACGACAAGGGCAAATGGGGAAAGCCGCAGACCATAGAGTCGGGACTGAACACTGAGTTTGACGAGGGGGCATGCTGCTTTACACCGGACCAAAGAGAGATGTATCTGACACAATGTACAAGCGATCCGGCATATCCAAGGTACGCCACAATTGTTACATCCAACCGCACCGACGCGGCATGGAGCAAGGCTACAAAGCTCGATATCACACGCGACACGCTGTCAAGTTATGCCCACCCCGCCATATCACCAGACGGAGAGTGGCTCTATTTCACATCGGACATGCCGGGAGGAAAGGGCGGACTGGATATATGGCGCGTAAGAATAACGGGCGCCGGGCTTGGTGGTGTGGAGAATTTGGGCGAGCCTGTCAATACGGCGGGTGACGAGATGTTCCCCACATTCAGACCAAATGGCGACCTATATTTCTCATCCAACGGTCATCCCGGCATGGGCGGACTGGACATTTTCATTGCTTCGCCCGACAAAAAGACGGGCAAATTCGTACTTGAACATCCCGGATATCCACTCAACTCGCAGGGCGACGACTTCGGAA
Source organism: Xylanibacter caecicola (assembly GCF_013166515.1). GTDB lineage: Bacteria > Bacteroidota > Bacteroidia > Bacteroidales > Bacteroidaceae > Prevotella > Prevotella caecicola. The sequence continues at coordinate 71,972 of NZ_JABKKJ010000006.1, forward strand.
TGACATTCGAAGGACCGCACAACCGTGGTTTCTTCTCGTCGAACAGAGGCGACGGAAGGGGCTGGGACCACATATACAGCTTTGAGAAGCCGGAGATAATACAGACCGTAAAAGGCTGGGTCTACGAAATGGAAGGCTACGAACTACCTGCCGCACAGGTATATATGGTAGGCAACGACGGTACAAATCTTAAACTGAGCGTAAAGGGCGACGGTTCTTTCACACAGGTTGTCAACCCGGGAACAGACTACATAATGCTTGCCACATGCAAGGGTTTTCTTAATCATAAGGAGGAAATAAGCATACGGCAGACGGACGAGTCGGAGGAGCATGTGCTGCAATTCCCGCTCGCATCGATACGTGTGCCGGTGCTGATAGACAATATTTTCTACGACTTCGACAAGTATACTTTGAAACCTGAGTCGGCAACCGCACTCGATGAATTGGTGAAGTTGCTCGAAGAAAACCCCAACGTTACGATAGAACTGAGCGCACACTGCGACTACAGAGGCAGTGAAGCATACAATAAAAAACTGTCTCAAAAACGTGCGGAGACGGTGGTGGAATATCTCATAGCGCACGGCATAGCCAAAGACAGGCTTACACCCGTGGGATACGGAAAGGAGAAACCCAAGACCATACGCAAGAAACTGACAGAGGCTTATCCATGGCTTAAGGAGGGCGACGTGCTTACGGAAGACTTCATAAAGCAACTTGACAAAGACAAACAGGAGATGTGTAACCAGCTGAACCGCCGCACCGAATTCATCGTGTTGCGCACCACATACGGTATGTTCGACGAAAAGGGGAACCTGAAAAACCCACCCAAACCGGCAAAAGAAGAAAACAAGCATGACGAAGACGAGATATTCGACATCTTCATAGAGTAAGTCCATTAAGAAGAAAAGGGAGATATAAAGGAAGATAAAAGAAGATATCAAGTAAGAAAAAGGGAAATATAAAGGAAGATAAAAGAAGATAAGGGAAGATATAGGACGTATGCTTTGTTGTCAGGTCTAAAGCTATTGTCTTTTATCTTCCCTTATCTTCTTTTATCTTCCCATATCTCCGTTCACATCTCTCCTTACCTTTTTATATATACATCATCCTCTCTCCACTTCCACTCCCCTCGCCCTTCCACCATCGACTATCCCCTTTTGCATGCCATTAAACATTGCTCCACATTCATAAAAAACAGCCATTAACTTCTTTTTATTGCTATTTGTTGCAGAAAAGAGGTTTTCTTTGTACTTTTGTAGTAAATAACAATTATTGTATAATATTAAAAACAGATTGTCATGAAAGATATGGACTGGTCCGGCCTGTCGTTCGGTTATGTTCCGACAGACTATAATGTACGTTGCTACTACCGCGACGGCAAATGGGGAGAAGTGGAAGTCTGCTCCGAGGAATACATCAACATGCACATGGCTGCAACCTGTCTGCACTACGGGCAAGAGGCGTTCGAGGGTCTGAAAGCCTTCCGATGCCCGGACGGCAAGGTACGTGTATTCCGCATGGACGAGAACGCGGCACGTCTGCAAAGCACATGCCGTGGAATAATGATGCCTGAAGTGCCCACCGAACTGTTCGAGGAAATGGTGCGCAAGGTGGTGCGTCTCAATCAGGAATACATACCTACATACGAAAGCGGAGCGACGCTGTACATCCGTCCCCTGTTGCTCGGCATGACGGCACAGGTGGGTGTTCACCCTGCCAAGGAATATCTTTTCGTGATATTCGTAAGCCCCGTGGGACCATATTTCAAAGGCGGTTTCTCCACAAACCCGTATGTAATAATACGCGACTACGACCGTTCGGCACCGCTTGGCACGGGCAAATACAAAGTGGGAGGCAACTATGCCGCAAGCATGAAAGCCAACGACATTGCACACAAGAAGGGCTATGCCTGCGAATTTTATCTCGATGCAAAGGAAAAGAAGTATATAGACGAGTGCGGAGCCGCCAACTTCTTCGGAATAAAGAACAACACATACGTAACTCCGAAGTCTACAAGCATACTGCCGAGTATCACCAACAAGAGTCTTATGCAGCTTGCCGAGGATATGGGAATGACCGTTGAACGCAGGCAGATACCGGAAGAAGAGCTTGCCACATTTGAAGAGGCGGGAGCATGCGGAACGGCTGCGGTGATAAGTCCGATATCGAAAATAGACGACCTTGAGAACGGAAAGAGCTACGTTATAAGCAAGGACGGCAAGCCGGGACCGATAAGTACCGCTCTTTACAACAAGCTGAGAGGCATACAGTACGGCACCGAGCCTGACGTACACGGCTGGACCAAGGTTGTGATAGAATAATATCCGGAACTAAAAAACAGAAGACAAACACAGAGCATAACACTGATGGGCAAGGGGAAATTAGCTAAATTTGCCGACATGGAGCGGTATGAGAACGTTTTTCAATACCCTTATTCGGTTGTCGATCAGGTTCCTTTCGAAATGAAAGGACGCTGGCATGAGGATTATTTTCACAACGACAATCCGATAGTTCTTGAACTCGGATGCGGAAAGGGAGAATATACGGTGGGACTGGCACAGCTGTATCCCGACATGAACTTCATCGGCGTGGACATCAAAGGTTCGCGAATGTGGACCGGTGCGACACTGGCTTTGGAGCAGGAACTTAAGAACGTGGCGTTTCTCCGCACCAACATCGAGGTGATAGAACGGTTTTTCACCGACGGCGAAGTGCAGGAAATATGGCTTACATTCAGCGACCCGCAGATAAAGAAAGTCAGCAAGCGGCTCACAGGAACGGCTTTTCTGGAACGCTACCGCAAGTTCCTTGCCGACAACGGAACCGTACATCTCAAGACCGACAGCAACTTCCTGTTCACATATACGACTCATGTTGTCAGTCACAACAACCTGCCTCTGCTTTTCAGAACCGAGGATTTGTATCATACCGACGGACTTGACGACGAGACACGGAGGATACTTTCAATCCGCACATACTACGAGAACATGTGGATTGAACGTGGACTTAACATCAGATATATGAAGTTCGGGCTTCCCAAGACCTGTTCATTGGAAGAGCCTGATGTGGAAATTCCAGTAGACGAGTATCGCAGTTACAAGCGCACTAAGCACACAAGCCGCGACACGAGCAAATAAACGGGCTATCGACAGAGGCTCACGGTACCCACACATTAATATATATAATCGGTCAGGAACACCTGTTCGTTATACAATATTTACCTTAAAAGGCACGGAGGGAATACATTCTGCATGCAGGATTTCACCCTCCGTGCCTTCATTATTCCGACTGTTGCAAGTGTAAAAATAAAAGAAAAAAACACGAAAACATAAAAAAGATGTGATTTTATGCGTTTAATAGAGGGAAAAAGAATAATTTTGCAGCGCATAACGGCAATTGTCGTGCCACATTAAGGAAAGGTGCTCGAGTGGCTGAAGAGGCACGCCTGGAAAGCGTGTATACGTCAAAAGCGTATCGGGGGTTCGAATCCCCCTCTTTCCGCAAACATCTTTTAATACGTACCAAATGAACAGATTGATTACAAGAGTCGTATTTTCTTTATCCCTGATATTTATTTTTACAATCACAGCAACCGCACAGGGTGACACTGTATCCGTACAGACGGAACAGAAAACATCACAGACGGATGTGGCTGAAACGGACAGCACGGCTACCGACACTGTCATGACGGCATTCGCGGAAGCACCTGAAGATTATGCAACGGCGACAGACAACGGCGGCTTATACAAGAGCATAAAGGTAAAATTCATTGAAGGTAACGTGGGGTTCATGTCTCTTGTGGCGCTGGCACTTATCATAGGACTCACTTTCTGCATAGAAAGAATTATATATCTGAGCCTGTCCGAGATAAACACACGCAAACTGTTGGAAGACATCGAGGCAAAGATAATGGACGGGGACGTTGACGGCGCCAAGTCGATATGCCGCGAGACGCGCGGTCCGGTGGCGTCTATCTGCTATCAGGGGCTCATGCGTACAGACGAGCCTATGGAGAATATAGAACGCAGCATCGTGTCGTATGGTTCGGTACAGTCCGCCAATCTTGAAAAAGGATGTACGTGGATAACACTGTGCATAGCCATTGCCCCGTCATTAGGATTTCTCGGTACGGTGGTCGGAATGGTAATGGCATTTGAACAGATACAGACAGCTGGCGACATAAGTCCCACCATTGTGGCGGCCGGAATGAAAGTTGCGCTAATCACAACGATATTCGGTATCATCGCCGCACTTATCCTGCAAGTGTTCTACAACTATATTCTGACTAAAATCGAGCACATAACCACACAGATGGAAGAGGCTGCCATATCTTTGCTCGACATAATAATGAAAAGCAGACAAGCACGATGATATTCTCCGGAAATAAAGAAAAGGCAACGGGAAAGACTACGGCTGAGAAATTTTCATCACGTGTGCTGTACGTCGTGGCGACAATTACGGCTGTCATATTCGGATGCTTCTACATGATAGGATATGACATTCCATCGGATGACGACCCACAATTCAAGTCGCCGCTTCTCACCGATGCCGTTATCATCCTTGCCATTCTGCTCATCGTCACGGCTCTGGCTGCAATGGCATTTGCCATTGTCAGGGAAGTGAAATGCCGCGACAGAAGCACCGCAAACGCCAACAACATACCGTCACGGCGCATTGCCGCAATCACGGCAGCGGTCACCGTCGCATGTATGTCTGTCTCGTTCGTTGCCGGTTCGGCGCATCCCATGTTCATCAACGGCACACAATACACCACAACATTCTGGCTGAAAGCTGCGGATATGTTCATCATTACCGCCATACTCCTCATCGCCATTGCAATAATAACGGTGATAACGCAACGCATAAGATACAATAAAGGCAAATAACAGGACAGAAAACTATGATAAGAAGAAGGCACGACAGGCGCAGAGTTCCGTTCCTCAACACTACGGCAACGGGCGACATATCTTTCATGTTGCTTGTTTTCTTTCTTGTGATGACCTCCATGGATACGGACAAAGGACTTCTTCGAAAACTTCCTCCGCATAATGATGAGAAGGAAGAAGTCATCACCGACATGGACAAACGCAATGTCCTTCAACTTACATTAACGGCATCGGGAGAAATATTAGCGGACGGGAAGCCTGTGGACGGCGGAAGTCTAAGGAAAGAAATAATGACATTCGTCGACAGGAAAACCGAACGCCGCAAACATATCATATCGATAAGCGTGGACAAGAACGCCGACTACGACTCCTATTTCAACATGCAGAACGAAATCGTCGCGGCATATAACACGCTGCGTAACACATACTCTCTGCGCACATTCGGACATCCATACAACCGCTGTACGCCATCCGAAAAAGAGCAGGCGACTGCCGAATATCCCCAAAGAATAGCCGAAAACTACCCCGAAAGCACTGCCGTAAACAGTCATGAGGAACAGAAAGGAGGCGCAGAATGACATACTTCCGCCGCCCGAAACGCCAAATACCATCGCTCAACATGACTTCGTTGCCCGATCTGATATTCACCGTTCTCTTCTTCTTTATTCTCGTTACACACATGCGCGAAGTCACATTGAAGGTGAAATATCGCGTTCCCGAAGGAACGGAGCTTACCAAGACAAAGAAAAGTCCGGGTCTTATACATATATATATAGGTCCTCCTGCGGATCACCTGCAACGCTTTTCCGGCACAGACACACACATACAGATAGACGACAAGTATGTAAATGCGGACGAAGTGACCGACTACCTGTCCGAAATATGCCGACCGCTGACACCCGAAGAAAGAGAAAACATAACAGTGGCGATAAAAGCCGACAGGCAGACAAGCATGGAAACAATAATCAAGGTGAAGCAGGCACTGCGCAAGGCAGGTGTCTTGCACGTAAGCTATTCCGCCACATCACGAAACATAAACAAAGGAACCGGACAGAAATAGAAAATCTCCGAATTTATTTCAACACACCTCCCTACTTCTGTTATTTTACTTATCACTGTGCCGTTTTAGTTCGGAACTATAATCAAAAAGCATTTTTTAGATTTCAAATCATTGCATATTTGATATTTTTATATACCTTTGCATACAAAATTAATACTGAAATGGCACATCAAAACTTAGATTCATTGGACAAGAAAATTCTCCGGCTCATTGCCGAAGATGCCCGTATCCCGTTTCTCGAAGTGGCACGTGCTTGCAATGTAAGCGGCGCAGCCATACACCAACGTATCCAGAAACTCAGCAATCAAGGTGTTCTCAAAGGTTCGCAGTTCATCATAGACCCTGAAAAAATAGGCTATGAAACATGCGCCTACATAGGTCTGAACCTCAAGAATCCCGAAGATTTCGACAATGCGCTTGCCGTTTTGCAGCAGATACCGGAAGTTGTTGAATGTCACTACACCACCGGCGACTATGACATGTTCATCAAAATATACGCTCTGAACAATCATCATCTGCTCAACATCATCCACAACAAGCTCCAGCCCCTTGGTCTTGCAAGGAGCGAAAGCATTATATCGTTCCACTCGGCATTCAGCCGTCAGCTGCCGATAGCCGACGTAACGACGGACAACACGGCGGATGAAGAAGAATAAGGCATAACCTCTGACAATGCTAAGGCGCAACGCCCTGCCGTCATTATCGGCACTTCCGGAATTCCAACCGGACTGTTTCCGAATAATCACGGCAAGGTGTTGCGCCTTTATATTTCAAATACCGGCAAGCCGTCTACACCTTTACGTCATCTCACATAATCCGTAAAGGCAAAGTCGAATGCGTGCCTTTCATCTTTAACATGTTCTTCCTTTGCCACGACATGCCAACCGTCATACGGAGGAAAAAACGCATCGGCACCCTCGGGAGTATCGTCAATCTCCGTAAGACACAACCTGTCCGCCACTCCCATAGCCTGTTCGTACACGCTTGCGCCACCTATTATATATATGTCCTCTTCACTGCCACAACCTGCAAGCGCCTCATCGAGCGACTTAAAGCATTCGCATCCATCGAACGACAGCGACGTGTTGCGACTCAACACAACATTGCGTCTGTTGGGCAAGGCGCCTTTCGGCAACGACTCAAACGTTTTTCGTCCCATTATGATAGTATGCCCTGTAGTCAGAGCCTTGAAACGTTTGAGGTCATCGGGCAACCAGTAAATAAGTTTGTTGTCCTTTCCTATCGCACGGTTTTTCGCCACCGCCACAATGATATTTATTCTCATAAATACTTGTTTTATCTTTATAATATTCCGTTTACACACAACACATCGGCAACCGCCGTTCCGTTATTTCCGCTTACGATGACACGCTACACACTGACCTCAGCCTTTATATGCGGCAGTGGGTCGTACCCTTCAAGACGGAAGTCCTCGTATTTGAAGCCGAAAAGGTCCTTTACGTTGGGATTGATAACCATTTTCGGCAACGGGCGCGGCGTGCGCGACAGCTGCAAATCCACCTGTTCGAGATGATTAAGATAAAGATGCGTGTCGCCTGTGGTATGTATAAACTCTCCCGGTTCCAGTCCCGTAACCTGCGCAACCATCATCAACAGCAACGCATACGAGGCAATGTTGAACGGCACACCAAGGAATGTGTCCGCGCTGCGCTGGTAAAGCTGAAGGCTCAACCTGCCGTCCGCCACATAAAACTGGAACAGGCAGTGACACGGAGGCAGCTTCATGCTGTCTATATCCGCCACGTTCCACGCGCTTACAACCATGCGGCGCGAGTCCGGATTGTTCCTCAACTGGTCCAGAATATTCTGTATCTGGTCTATGTGTCCTCCCCTATAGTCGGGCCACGAACGCCACTGGCTGCCGTAGACAGGACCGAGATCGCCGTTCTCGTCTGCCCATTCATTCCATATTCTCACGCCATGCTCCTGGAGATACCTTACGTTTGTGTCACCGTTAAGAAACCACAGCAGTTCATATATTATCGACTTCAGGTGCAGCTTCTTCGTCGTGAGCAACGGGAAACCCTCACTCATGTCAAACCGCATCTGGTGTCCGAAGATGCTTATCGTCCCCGTTCCGGTGCGGTCTTCTTTCTTTACGCCCTCCGTCTTTATACGTCTGAGCAGGTCTAAATACTGTTTCATTATGTATGTTGTTGTTTGTTTATTGTCTGTCTTGATAACTGATGACGTCAGCGGACGAGACAGTCATCGTCCTTACCCCTCACTATTATATCGCAGTCGTCCGCCGGAACATAGGTGCTTTTTATCTTCCACTCTGCCGGATAGAGATTGTTGGCACGGTTTCCTATGTTCTTCTGAAATCCTATGGGACAGCCCCGATATGTCATCACCACCGGTCCGCGCGGCACACTGCCCGGAAGAGGCACCGCCTCACGGCGCAAGAATGCCACCGCCTCAGTATGTTCCAGCTCCACACATGGGAATGCCTCCTTGCGGAAAGCACGCGAAAGGAGCAGCGACTGGGCGGGAACAACATCCTTGCCCCTGACCTCGCCCACCGTAATACCGGCATGTATCACCCGCAGGCGTTTATCCGCCACATCGTATATGTCACTCCACCACCGGTGCACAGCCCTGTAAAATCCGTCGCACAAACGCACGTTGTAGTCCTCGAAACCGTCTATCCACCCGTTGTCTTTCAACGTCACGGCATGTTTCTTAGCTCCCGCACGGGTCTTGTCGGCTTTCTTTCCGCCCTTTTTCTCGCTCACGCCGCAGTCTTCGCCGTGCTTTCTGAGCACCGCCATGAAAAGCCCTTCGCCTCTTGTCAGTCCGGGTAAGAAGCGGTAAACGGGAGCATCGAAACCTTCGAGCAGCGATCCCGTGATGCCCCATGACACGTCGGTATCCACCGGAAGCACGTCGGCTCCAAGCTCATCGGCGACATACCGCACGTTTTCCTCGTTCTCGCCGACATTGAACGTGCATGTGGAATATATCAACAGACCGCCCGGGCGGAGACAGTTCCACACATCCTGCACTATGGAACGCTGCAAACGGCGACACTTTTCTACGCCGTTAAGGCTCCATTCCTCGCGCGCGCCCTCGTCTTTCCTGAACATTCCCTCGCCCGAACACGGCACATCGGCAATCACGACATCAAACACCAGCCCCGATTTGCCGTAGTCGGCAGGATAACTGTTGGTCACCACCACATCCTCATGCCCCAGTTTCTGCACATTCTCCGCCAAAACCATCGCGCGTCCGTGCACCGGTTCGTTGCAGAACAGCAGACTGCCCTCGGGCAGAACACTTCTTGCAAGCGTCGACTTGCCGCCCGGAGCGGCGCAAAGGTCGAGCACACGGACGGGCTTGTCTGCAACATAGCGCCGCAAGACACGCTCGAGAAACATCGAAGAGGCATCCTGGACATAATAGACACCGGCGTGCATGAGCGGGTCGAACGTAAAGTTGGGTCTGCGCTTAAGATAACGCCCGTTGGCACACCAGGGCACCATGCCGTCGCCGCAGGCTATGTCCGCCACGTCGGGATTGCATTTAAAAGGATTGAGGCGCACGCTCACGGGCGGCTCGCCGGCAAGCCCCGCTTCCAGAGTCTGCCACATCCTGTCGCCCATAAGCTGCCGCGTATATTTTATAAAATCATCGGGAAGTGTCATGAAAATCATGTTTTACAGCACACAAAGTTACAAATAATCCGCCCCTTTACGCGATTTATCATTACTTTTTTTATTACTTTGCAACCAAACAGCACTTTTACACGTCAAACAAAAAGAAAACAAAAGACCAATAAAATTATGAGAAAGTTGTTTCTAACGCTGTCTTTAATGACAGCACTGACCACCGCAACAGTGGCCGACGCACAACGCCACCGCCACAATCCGCAGATAATAGCACACGCCACCGCAGCAGATACCACTGCCGCCGTCGCCTTCTCGGACACGACTTCCGCTTCCGTCAATACGGAACAGGATGATGCCGACCGCACAAGCGGCAATCAGGCACAAGTATTCAAAGACCCGTTCGAAAGCGTGCAAGACCCGTTCAGCCTCATGGGATATCTTCCCGGCATAGGCATCGCCGGCACAATCGTCGCCATTTTCCTGATTCTCCTGTGTCTGCTCATCGTCTGTTCGCCGTTCATCCTTGTCGGAATAGTGATACATATACTTGCAAAGCGTCGCTACAAGAAGTACGAAATGATAGAAAGAGCCATGGAAAAGGGATATGACATACCCGAAGAACTCATGCTACCGGAGGAATATACCAACGAAGCGATGTGGAAAAAGGGCATAAAGAACATAAGCATTGGTCTGGGACTGATATGCCTCTTCGGAATAATCGGCGCCGAACCGCTTACGGGCATAGGATGTATCGTGCTGTTCTACGGCGTGGGACAGGCGGTGATAGCCAAAACCGTGAAGGACAAAACAGGCAACGACGGAAACGCAAGACACACCTTGCACGGAAAATCCGATATCAAAGAAGACGAAGTGGAGCGATAAGAAACCGCCGGTGGAAAGAGTCAGCGACATATCATTAGTGACACGCGTACTGGTGTTTCATGACAAACGGGCGTTCGACAAGCTCGTGAAGAAGCACCAGTCTGCCGTGCGCAGGATGTTCATGAACCTCACCTTGGGCGACGCATCGCTCAGCGATGACCTTGCGCAGGATACCTTCATAAAGGCATATACACGCCTGGGGTCGTTCAAAAGCATGTCGAGTTTCTCCACATGGCTGCACCGCATAGCCTACAACGTGTTCTACGACTACACGCGCTCGCACCGCAAAACGGACGACATAGACGGCATGACGCTACCCCAGGCGACGACAGGCGGCAGTGCCTCGGCCGCTCTTCAGATGGACATTTACAGCGCCTTGGGAAGACTGAAGACCGATGAACGCACGTGCATAACGCTGCAACTCGTGGACGGGATGTCCATAGACGATATTACGGCGATAACGGGCATGCCGGCAGGAACGGTAAAATCGCATCTGTCGCGCGGCAAGCAGAAACTTGCAACATTCTTAAAAGAAAACGGATATGACAGATAACAGAGACGACATACTGGTAAAAAAATTCTTTGAAGAGAACATCAAAGAGATAGAAGACAACGGGTTTTCACGCCGTGTGATGCACAGGCTGCCCGGACGGGCAAGCCGCACAAACCGCATCTGGACACTTTTATGCGCCATGGCAGGCATCGCCGTGTTTGTCATATTCCGCGGTTGGGAATATCTCACGGCTTGTTTCTATGACGTGACGGCAGACATCAGCACCACCGAAGTGCAGCAGATAAGCCCCGTCACGCTCGGCATAACATTGGTTGTGCTGACAGTACTCGCCATAAACAGCTATGTCTTGTCGGAAGAGTGAGGGCAAGAAGGTAAAGAAGATATAAAAAGATATCCTCCCATCGGTAGGGACATTTTCTTGTAAATGTCCGCACGCATCGAAGAGGCGTTTACCTCATAAGTCTAAGCATTAAGCATAAACACTTTGTTGTTTTGCCTTCTTTTATTTTTGCAGATAACATAAAGAACGCCTCGATGAGGCGTGCGGACAAATACAAGCATATGTCCCTACCAACAACAGATATTATATTTTGACTTTATATCTCATATGCAATAGATTTCTATCTCATATGCGTTACGTTTCTATCTCATATGCAATAGATTTGTATCTCATATGCAATAGATTTGTATCTCATATGCGTTACGTTTCTATCTCATATGCGATAGATTTGCATGCTATATGAGAACGTGTCATAATAAAGGGTTCTTACGGTGAAAAAAGGCTTATAAAAACCCTGTTCCTTATCTTGAACCATGCGTTTTGTAACCCTCTGGGAACCAGAAACATACCTTTTACATTCTAAAACGCCGTCTTTCAGCCTCCAAAAGGGCACCTTTTACACTGCGAAAGGGCACCTTTTAGAGGCTGAAAGACGGCGTTTTGGAAAACCGTTGTTTATGAGTTACTTTTCTTCAAGTATTTTCCTGACTTCCTCGTCGGCTTTTGTCAGCTTGTCCTTGCACATCTTTATCAGCGTCTTGGCAGTCTTCAACTGCTCTCCGAGAGTGTCTATATCCATGTCGCCACCCTCCATTTTGTCCACTATTTCCTCCAGCCGGCGCACAGCCTCTTCGTATTTCATTTCCTTATTCATCACATTTTTCTTTTTTAGATATTGTATTTAGAAGAAGATAAGGGGAGATATGGGAAGATAAGGGGAGATAAAAGACGTATGCTTTGTTGCCATATTCCAAAACATTTGTCCTCTATCTCCCGTGGCGTCAGCCACATATCTCCTCCTATCTCCTTTTATCTCCTTATACATTTTCTCCCTCAACGTCCCTCACAACAGCCGTGAAAGCCCCCTGCTCCAATCGCGTCTCCACCTCGTCGCCCTCTTTCAGACATGCCGCACTGCGCACGGCTCGCCCGTTTACGAGCGTTATACTGTATCCGCGACGCAGTATGTTCACCGGGTCGGCTGCCTCCACGCGACGCGACAGGGTGTCAAGACGCGCCGTATTGTCTTTCATCAGCTGCACCGCACACGAGCGCAGGCGCTGCTCCATAAAGTCACAACGGGTACGTGCCGTGTCCATACGGCGCATATATCCGGCACGCAACCGCTCTCTGAGCACATCGAGAGAGGCATTGCGCCGTGCCTTGACAAGCGAGAAAAGCACGGGGACATTATCCGAAATGCGGTCAAGCCGCATCTTCTCTTCCTTAAGTCGTGTGACGGCAACCCTCACCATGCGCTCCATGGCATTGTCGACCGCCGTTTCGGTGCGCCGCAGATTGTCTATGAGCAAGGCTGCCGCCGCCGTGGGAGTCTTTACGCTTGTGTGTGCAACCATATCCAACACCGACTCGTCGCGCTCGTGTCCTATTCCCGTGATTACGGGTAACGGAAAATTTGCAACGTTCTCTGCAAGGGCAAGGGTGTCAAATCCGGACAGGTCGCTCGTGGCGCCTCCGCCTCTTATAATGACCACGCAGTCGAAGTTGTCGGCAGCGGCATTAATGCCATCGAGCGCCGCAATGATGCTCTGCTCTATGCCCTCGCCCTGCATGACGGCACTGAATAGCACGGGATAAAATACATATCCGTATTCGTTGGTCTGCAACTGGTGGCAGAAGTCGCCGTATCCTGCGGCAGAAGCGCTCGACACCACGGCTATGCGCTGCGCAAAGGACGACAGCACAAGTTCCTTGTTTAGGTCGAAAACACCCTCTTCCTTAAGCACACGGACTATCTCCCTACGCTTGCGCGCCATGTCTCCGAGAGTGTACGTCGGGTCTATATCAGTGACAATCCACGAAAAGCCATAGTTCTCATGAAACCGTGCGTGCACCTGCATAAGCACCTTCATGCCCGGTGACAGACGCTGTCCGGTGGCGCGTTCGAAGCACGAACGCACAAGCATCCATGTCGAAGCCCAGCAGTTGGCGGACGCTCTTGCCACGGGAGTGTTGGTGTGCGGATCTTTCTGTATAAGCTCCATATAGCAGTGTCCGCGCACTTCGCGTATCTCTGAAAGCTCTGCCTCCACCCAATAGTCGTCGGGCATCGCCAGCGATATGGTGTCGCGGACAAGCATGTTCAGCTCTTTTAAGGAAATGCGATGTGTCATTGCGGTCTGCTTTTATTTTGTTTTCCCGAGGTGTAGGCTTTCCAGAAGTCGGGAATGCCATAGCCGTAAATATTGTCGGGTGTGGAACAGTTGTTGCCGCTTCGGCGCACAAGGTCTATTATCTCGAGTGCCGTCTTGTCGCGCAGAGCCTGCCACAGACATGCCATCATGCCGCATACGAGAGGCGTGGAGAACGACGTTCCCACATCCTTGCTTATCGTTCCGCGCCCCGTGACGACAGCCGCCGGACTGCCCGTTGCCATCACATCGGGTTTCACACGCCCGTCGGCGGTGGGTCCCACACTGCTGAAAGCGGCGTTCTTACGCCCCGGCGTCACCGCGCCCACCGTTATTATGTCTGTAGCATCGGCAGGAAAGTTTATGCGTTTCCATGCTCCCATGCCGTCGTTTCCTGCACTGTTCACCAGCACTATGCCCTTGCGGGCAAGCATGGAGGCTGTTCTTGAAATCATTGCCGTATGCCCGTCCTGATGTATATACCTGTAGTTTGTAGAAGCATCGTCAAAGCTGTGAAAGCCCAACGAGCTGTTTATGATGTCCACACCCACGCTGTCCGCGAACTCGGCTGCCGCCGTCCAGTAGTCTTCTTCGGCAAGACTCTCGGTGCGGTCGTCCTCACATCGCAGCAGCCAATATGAAGCATCGGGCGCAGCTCCGATAAAGAAATCGGGAACGTTTACAGCCATTGCGGACAGCACACGCGTGCCGTGGTCTATCTCCTTGAATATGTTTTGCGACGGCGGAACAACAAAGTCGGCATGCCCTTCGATATTTATTCCGCACAACGCCGGTATGCGGTCGGCATTCATAAAGCCCCCGTCCATGACGGCTATCGTAATGCCGCGCCCCGTGAACCCTGCCGCATGCATGCGTATGCCGCCGAGCATTGCAAGCTGTTCTTCAGTCACTCCGTAAGGCGTCTGGGCAACAGTGTCCCACCGCGTGAACTCCTTATGCCACTTGGCACGACTGTTGGAAGGCTTTATGGAGTCCGGGGATGTCCACACCTTCTTTATATCGCGCACACACGGAAGAGATGACAGACTGCGCAGAAGGTCGTGCCTGCGGCTGCGCACAAGCACCGTGTTGTTCCACTTGCTGCTCCCTACGATGTCGACACCGGCAGAGGAAATCATGTCAAGGTATGCCGGAGACAGGGGCAGATCGGTGGAGTCGACGGGCAGATGCTGCCTGCGGCGGCGCTCCAAAGACTTTTGCGAGAGAAACTCCTCCGGACGTTCGAGGGAGAAAGGGGTACCTTGCTTGTCGCAAAGCGTAAGGCGATACATGTAACAACGACCTCCGGGATAACTTATAAGCTCGGGCGCATCATCGCCGTTAGCATGCAATAGGGGTATTCCAAATAACAGAACAATAAACAGAACGATGTTATTTTTCATTTGACAGTGGTCTTTTACAGATTGCAAAAGTACACCTAAATCACGTAATTGCCAAAAAATCACAATGTTTTCGCATCTCCGCAAACAGGAAGTCGGATAAAATTACTAATTTTGCAAGGCAAATAACGGACAAACAATGGAAAACAGACAGTCTACACTCGAACTGGGGACGCGTCCCGTGGGCAAACTGCTGATGCAATATGCCGTGCCCGCCATAATAGCCATGACAGCATCGTCGCTATATAATATGGTGGACAGCATCTTCATAGGACAGGGTGTCGGCGCTCTTGCCATATCAGGACTGGCTATAACATTCCCGCTTATGAACCTGTCGGCGGCGTTCGGCGCCGCCATAGGCGTAGGCGCGTCCACCTGCATATCGGTAAAACTGGGACAGAAAGACTATAAGACCGCGGAGAACATTCTCGGCAACACGGTGGTATTGAACACAATAATAGGACTGACATTCGGCATTGTCACGCTCTTGTTGCTCGACCCCATACTGTTCTTCTTCGGTGCAAGCGAACAGACACTGCCATATGCACGCGACTATATGGTGATAATATTGGCGGGCAACATATTCACTCATCACTACTTCGGATTGAACGCCGTGCTGCGTGCCGCAAGCAAACCTAAGGCGGCGATGTATGCTACGATTTTCACGGTGGTGCTGAACACCATTCTCGACCCGCTGTTCATATGGGTGCTCGACATGGGCATAAGGGGTGCGGCATACGCCACCATACTGTCGCAGATCGTTGCACTGACATGGCAGATAAAGCTGTTCAGAAACAAGAACGAGATGCTGCACTTCCAGAAAGGGACGTACAGGTTGCGCGGCAACATAGTGAGGAACATCATCGGCATAGGCATATCGCCGTTTGCAATGAACGTATGTGCATGTCTGGTTGTGATATTCATCAACAACGGACTTTCACACTACGGGGGTGACATGGCTGTCGGTGCATACGGAATAGTGAACAAGGTGGCGTTTATCTTCGTGATGATCGTAATGGGAATAAACCAGGGCATGCAGCCCATAGCCGGCTATAACTACGGTGCCTTGCAGTTTGACAGGATGATGAAGGTGGTGAAATACTCCATGATATCCGCCACAGTGATAACGACATCGGGATTTCTTCTTTCGCAGTTCGCGCCATATCCCTGCGCAAGGCTTTTCACAACAGACAGGGAACTGATAGACATATCGGTGAAAGGACTGCGCATAACGCTGGCGGCATTTCCCATCGTGGGGTTCCAGATGGTAATAACAAACTTTTTCCAAAGCATCGGAAAGGCAAAGATAAGCATATTCCTGTCTCTGTCGAGACAAATGCTTATACTGCTGCCGTTGCTTGCCATACTGTCGCCGATATTCAAAACAGACGGCGTATGGATGTCCATGCCGATAAGCGATGCGGCATCGGCGGTATTGGCAGGCGTGATGCTGGTAATCTATATGAAGAAATTCTCCCTACAACATAAAACAATGAAGCATGAGCAAGAGTGAGAACATTATCATAACCGTGGGACGGCAGATAGGCAGTGGAGGCAGGGTAATAGCCGGAATACTGGCTGAAGAGTTCGGATGCGGCATGTACGACAAGGAGATACTGAACCTTGCCGCAAAGGAAAGCGGCTTCTGCGAGAAGTTCTTCGAGCAGAACGACGAGAAGAAAGGGTTCTTCAGATCGTTGTTTCATCTGCACACTCCGTATGTGTCCGACAACAGTTTCTACAGCAACAAGTTCTCGCAGGAAAGCCTGTTCCAGTTTCAGAGCGATGCCATAATAAAGGCTGCCGAGAAAGGTTCGTGCGTGTTTGTGGGACGGTGTGCCGACTATGTACTGCGCAACCGCAAGAATGTATTCAACATTTTCATAACGGCAGACATCGGACAGCGCATAAATGCCGTATGCAAGCGTATGGACTGCGACCGCGCCACGGCACGCAAGATAATTACGGACGGGGAGAACAGCCGCTCTTCATATTATAATTATTACACCGGAAAGCGGTGGGGACACGGCGAGTCTTACGATCTTTGCATAAATTCAAGTCTGCTGGGTCCTGAAGGAACGGCAGAGTTCATAGCGGAACTTATAAGAAAACAGTTTCGCAACGGACAATAAGCACAAGCCTGCAACAGGCATAACGCCCCGGCAAAGGCAGCCGTCATGACCGGCAAACAAATGCCGACAACAATAACAACAGCATGAAGAAGATAGGAATAATCAGCGACACACACTCATATTGGGACGATAAGTATCTCAGATACTTCGAACCGTGCGACGAGATATGGCATGCCGGAGACATCGGCTCGACGGAGGTGGCGGAGAGACTGGCGGCATTCAGAACGTTCAGAGCCGTATGCGGCAACTGTGACGGCGGCGACCTGCGACTGATGTATCCCGAAAAACTGCGTTGGAAATGTGAGGACGCGGACGTGCTGATGAAACATATCGGCGGCTATCCGGGCAACTACGACGCAAGCATACGCGGACAGATATATGCCTGTCCGCCGCAGCTGTTCATCAGCGGGCACTCTCACATACTTAAAATAAAGTACGACAAGACACTGAACCTGCTGCACATAAACCCGGGAGCGGCCGGACTTCAGGGGTGGCACAAGGACAGAACACTTGTAAGACTGACAGTAGAAGGCAATAAATTCACCGATTGCGAAGTTATCACATTAAGGTAATCAAGAATAAAAAGCTAATAATTAATATATAGGCAATATGAAGAATATCATCATCACCGGCGGCGCCGGCTTTATAGGAAGTCACGTTGTACGCCTCTTCGTGAACAAGTATCCCGAGTATAACATCATCAACCTCGACAAGCTTACTTATGCCGGCAACCTTGCGAACCTGAAGGATATAGAGACGAAAGCCAACTATATCTTCGTAAAGGCGGACATCTGCGACTATGATACAATCATGGAGCTTATGAAAAAGCACAACGTGGACGGTATAATACACCTCGCGGCGGAAAGTCATGTGGACCGCAGCATAAAGGATCCGTTCACGTTTGCACGCACCAACGTCATGGGAACGCTCACCCTGTTGCAGGCTGCAAAGACATATTGGGAGAGCCTTCCTGAGAAATACGACGGCAAGCGCTTCTATCATATATCGACAGACGAGGTGTACGGCGCACTCGAACTGACACATCCCGACGGCATAGAACCGCCGTTCACCACAACGGCATCGTCGGCAGAACACCACCTTGCATACGGCGAGAAGTTCTTCTTGGAGACGACAAAGTATAATCCGCACTCGCCATACTCGGCATCAAAGGCGTCGAGCGACCACTTCGTGCGTGCGTTCCACGACACTTACGGCATGCCCGTCATCGTGACAAACTGCTCAAACAACTACGGTCCGTACCAGTTTCCGGAGAAACTTATACCGCTTTTCATAAACAACATACGCCACCGCAAGCCGCTGCCCGTATACGGAAAGGGCGAGAACGTGCGCGACTGGCTGTACGTCGAAGACCACGCAAGGGCGATAGACGTGATCTTCCACAACGGCAAAACAGCCGATACTTATAACATCGGAGGCTTTAACGAGTGGAAGAACATAGACATAATAAAGGTTGTAATCAATACCGTAGACCGTCTTCTGGGACGCAAAGAGGGTGAGGACATGGACCTGATAACATACGTTACGGACCGCGCCGGACACGACCTGCGCTATGCAATAGACTCGTCGAAGCTGCAACGTGAACTGGGTTGGGAACCGAGTTTGCAGTTTGAAGAGGGCATAGAAAAGACCGTTAAGTGGTATTTGGAGAACCAGGAATGGCTGGACAACATCACAAGCGGCGACTACGAGAAGTATTACGACAGCATGTACAAGGGCAGATGACAGACCGTATTTCAAGCGAACTGCACTCTTTTCTGGTGCGTATGGCATACACACCGGAGGATATCAGCCATGACACAGAGCATGGCATGGAGCACCTACTGCACCTTCTCGAACCGGAAGACGAGGAAGCCGTGATACACTATTACGGACTCTTCGGTGCCGACCGCATGTCTCTCGACGAGATAGCGCACAGCCGCGGCATGAGCGCAGAGGACATGATGGCAGCGATAGACAGGTGTATACGCAGGATAGCGGTCACACCCGAATGGCAAATGATAAAGCAAAAGATTTGAATATAATGAAGAAAATACTTTTATTAGGCTCGGGAGAACTGGGCAAGGAGTTTGTAATCGCGGCGAAACGTGCCGGACAGTATGTCATCGCATGCGACCGTTACGACAACGCTCCGGCAATGCAGGTTGCCGACGAGCGCGAGATTTTCAGCATGCTCGACGGTGATGCGCTTGCCGCTGTGGTTGAGAAACACCGTCCGGACATCATCGTCCCGGAGATAGAGGCAATCAGAACAGAGCGTCTTTTCGACTTCGAGAAGGCGGGAATACAGGTCGTTCCGAGCGCAAGGGCAGTGAACTACACGATGAACAGGCGTGCCATACGCGACCTGGCATCGAAGGAACTGGGTCTGCGCACAGCCAAATATTTCTATGCCAAGACATTCGAAGAGTTCAAGAAAGCCGCCGATGAGATAGGTTTTCCGTGCGTTGTCAAGCCTCTGATGTCGTCTTCGGGTCACGGTCAGAGCTACGTTCACAACGACGATGAGCTGGAACAGGCTTTCAAGGAGGCAATGGAAGGCAGTCGCGGTGACGTGAAAGAGGTTATCATAGAGGAGTTTATAGACTTCGAATCGGAGTTTACGCTGCTCACGGTGACGCAGAAAGAGGGACCGACACTGTTCTGTCCGCCCATCGGACACATACAGAAAGGCGGTGACTATCGCGAGAGTTGGCAGCCTTATGCCATCGGCGAAGAGGCTCTTAAGCAGGCGCAGCACATGGCGGACGAGGTGACCCACGCACTGACGGGAGCCGGTATATGGGGCGTGGAGTTCTTCCTTACAAAGCAGGGAGAGGTGATATTCAGCGAACTTTCACCGCGTCCGCACGACACGGGAATGGTAACGCTCGGTCATACCACGAACCTAAGTGAGTTCGAACTACACTTCCGTGCCGTAATGGGATTGCCCATTGCCGGCATACATCTCGAACATGCGGGCACGAGTGCAGTGATACTGTCGCCCGAAGAGTCGGACAATCCGTTGGAATACAACATGGTCGAGGCTCTGAAAGAAGACCGCACACGCATCCGTATCTTCGGCAAGCCGGAGGCACATGTGGGCAGACGCATGGGCGTTGTGTTGTGTTACGGTGACGTGGATGCCGACATCGATGCGCTGCGCGACAAGGCTAAGCGACTGGCAGGCACCATCTTGGGAACCGACCCGTACATGAAAAAGAGCTGAAAAAACGTTTAACGGGCAAACACTTACAATCTATCACTTTTTAAAACCATTTTCTTACAGTTTTAAAAGGTGGCATTAAAACTTCATAAAGCTATCCTTTTCGAGTCATAAAGCTAAGCTTCAGACATCAAAAAGGATAGCTTTAGCAATCGGAAACGATAGCTTTCGGATTGTAAGTATGGCATGTTGGAAATGAAACTACATAAATACTCACATGATAAAGGATTTACAATCGCTGCGGTTTATATTCGTCCTGCTTGTCTTCATGTCGCATATAACATGGACAGATACAAGTTTTGACTTTGGCGGAGAATGCGGAGTGGCATTCTTTTTCATTCTAAGTGGTTTCGTTTTGTCGGTAGGATTCGGAGCGAAAGTCGAGACCGGAATGTTCCGTCGCAGACCTTTTCTTATAAAACAGCTGCTGAAGTTCTATCCACTACATATCATAATGATGATTGTGATGTTACTTATGGATATGCGTATTGGAATGTATACCGAACCATACCTGCTGCTTCCCAACATACTTTTGCTGCAAAGCTGGTTTCCGGACGATAAGTTTTACTTCGTCGCAAACGGCTCGTCATGGTTTCTTTCGGACATGATGTTCTTCTATCTGATGTTCCCTTTGCTTTATAGAAAGATTATGAAAGACAGCATAAATCATGTCGCGACAATGGCAATCATCGTTTTTCTGATGTGGATTGCACTGTCTTTTTCCGTTCCTGAGAACAAGATAAATGCCATTTTATATGCTTCTCCGATGACAAGGATTATAGATTTTGCTGTCGGAATACTGCTTTACAGAGTCTTCACATCTGATATTACGGACAAAATATCTGTCTGTATTAATGGTAAAAGTCCGTTAACGGCAGGCTTTACGGAACTTTCAGCCGTTATAATGATGTACCTTACATACATCGCATATCAATATATGCCCGCCAACATAAGATGTTCCGCACTGTTCTGGTTCATCATTCCAGCATTCATATACATTTTTGTCATTACCGACAGGTAAGGTGGTATCGTCACGAAGATACTTCAATCAAAGACAATGATGTGGCTCGGAAGCATAAGTTTTGAATTTTACATGATCCACATGGCAGTGTTAAGACTTACAGGAAACATCCTGCGGAGCACCACCGCAGATGTAAGTGCTATACTGCTGTTCTTTGTGGCACTGCCGCTGACGGTATTTGCGTCGTTCATAACAAAGAAATATTTAGTCGGCAAAATATACTCTCACTTGATAAAGCGCGTTATATAAGATATGAGCAGCAAGATTATAGACCTTCCGAAGATTATAGACAGGCGCGGCAACCTCACCGTTGCCGAGGAGAACAAGAACATACCGTTCGGTATTAAACGCGTGTATTGGGTATACGACGTGCCCGGAGGCGAATGCCGCGGAGGGCATGCGCACAAGAAATGCCTTGAGTTTATCACCGCCGTAAGCGGCAGTTTCACCGTCACTTTGGACAACGGCACAGAGAAAGAGACGTTTCTTCTCAATCATCCCTATCAGGGTTTGCTGGTCGATACGGGCATCTGGCGCACGCTCGACGACTTCTCTTCGGGGGCGGTCTGCATGGTCATGGCATCCGAACTGTTTGAGGAAGAAGATTATATACGCGACTATGACGAATTTATAAGATACAAGAAAAATGCAGATCATTGAGACATCGGCAGAAGAATACGGTGCTTTGTTCGCCTGTTATCCGCACGTTTACAACAGTGTTTCTTTCTCCGAGCTTAACAAGAGAAAGACCGAACGGCTGCATTACCTTACATTCAGAAATCCCAAAGTGCGCTTCGGGCTTATCTTAGGCGAAGACAACGGCGGCACACTTGCGTCTCCTTTCTCCGCCCCATTCGGCGGTTTCACATACAACAAGGCGCAAAGCATAGAGTTCATAGACGATGCTATAAAAGCCCTGAAAGAATATGTAAGGGAGCGGAACATGCGCATCCGGATTACCCTGCCGCCTTTTTTTTATGACGACAGGCACCTGCCATGCGTGGCGAATGCTCTTTACCGCGAGGCACGGTTATGCAAAATGGATATAAACTATCATTTTCTTATATCCGATTTTGCCGGTTATCCTGCTGTTATCGGGCGTAATGCAAGAAACAAACTACGACAGGCCATGGATCAGGACACCGCCTTTATCATTGCAGACAGCAGCAACGAGGACGATATAAGAAGGGCATACGGCATTATAAAGAAGAACAGGGAGGAGCACGGATATCCGCTAAGGATGACATGCGAAGACGTTATCGGCACGACACATGTGATACCTGCCGACTTCTTCATATTGAGACACGGCGATGAAGACATGGCTGCGGCACAGGTCTTTCATGTTACCGACAAGATATATCAAGTCATATACTGGGGCGACTTGCGCGATTTTTCGTCATTGCGCCCGATGAACCTGCTCGCATACCGCATCTTCGAGTACTACCGCAAGCAAGGTATCGATATACTCGACATCGGTCCTTCGACCGAAGACAGCACGCCTAACTACGGGCTGTGCAGCTTCAAGGAAAGTATCGGATGCCGCAGTTCGCTGAAACTTTCATTCGAGATATAAACCATGAAGCATAATTCCAACCAGACAGACAGACTGTACAGACATACAGGAAGACTGCCTTATCTGCTGACGGAACGGCAGGGCACAGGCGAAAAAGACCAATACGTAGAGCGGTGTCTCAATGCCATTTCGCCATATCGGGTCATCTGGCAGGACGAAAAATATGTGCTTAAAGCACCCATTAACGCTAAGAATTGATTGAACGATGATAAAATATCTTGACTTAAAGAAAATCACTGAACTGCATGCGGACGAGATACACCATGCCGTAAGCAACGTTGTTGACAGCGGATGGTACCTGCACGGGGAGGCAAACCGCCTTTTCGAGGAGCACTATGCACGGTATATCGGTACGAAACACTGCATAGGTTGCGGCAACGGACTTGACGCTCTCACACTGATACTGCGTGCATATATGGAACTGGGGGTGATGAAACGGGGCGACGAGGTAATCGTTCCGGCAAACACATACATCGCCTCCATACTCTCAATAACGGCAAACGGGCTTGTCCCGGTGCTCGTAGAACCGCGCCCGGACACGTTCCAGATAGACGACACACTGATAGAAAGCGCCATTACCGACCGTACACGGGCGATAATGATCGTACATCTTTACGGCAAATGTGCCTGCACCGAAAAGATAAAAGATATATGCCGCCGGCACAGTCTGAAACTGATCGAGGACAATGCACAGGCACATGGAACGACATTCCTTAATGAAGAATGTAGAATGAAGAATGAAGAATTAAGGTTTGCAAAGAAAGATGTTGATGTTTCGGTTGCATCTTACAAGAACGACAACAATACATCATCTACATCCATACCCACATCTACAGAAACAAAGAATACCACGAATACAAATCCTAATTCTTCATTCTTCATTCTTCATTCTTCATTTCCCCATCCTAATTCTTCATTAAAAAGGACCGGTTCTCTCGGCGATGCCGCCGCCCACAGCTTCTATCCCGGCAAAAATCTGGGTGCGCTGGGCGATGCAGGTGCTGTAACTACCGACGATGAAGAGCTTGCCGAAATGGTCCGCACGCTTGCAAACTACGGCTCGTCGGTGAAATATGTCTTCCCATACGAGGGCATGAACAGTCGCATGGACGAGCTTCATGCCGCCGTACTTGATGTAAAGCTGCGCTATCTCGACGAAGAAAACGAGGCGCGCCGGCGTGTAGCCCTGCACTATATAGACAATGTGAAGAACCCGCTTTTGAATGTTCCGGGACGGGAATACATGGAGAACAACGTGTTCCATATATTCCCCGTGATGTGCAAAGAGCGCGACAGGCTGCAAAAGTATTTGTCGGAACACGGCGTGCAGACCGTCATCCACTACCCCATACCGCCGCACAAACAGGAGTGTTACAGGCAGCTTGAACATCTCAGTTTGCCCGTAACCGAACGGATACACCGTGAGGAACTGAGCATTCCGTGCAATCAGGTGCTCACGAAAGAAGAGGTAGAGGAGGTGACAAACTTGCTTAACAAGTTCGGGAAATGAAGAATAAAGAATGATGAATGAAGAATTAGGATAACTAATAGTTAAGAATTAAGAAGTAAGAATTAAGATTTTGCCGGCGCAGTAATGATATTATTTTAGGTCATATAGGACCTATAGGTCTCATAAGTCTTATATGGCTTATTGGTTAATCATAGCGGCAGCAAATTCTTCATTCTTCATTCATCATTCTTCATTTAAAGAACACCCTGTCCACCGTTGCCTCTGTAATAGCCGCTAGCTCATCGCACGGCATTCCGTAGCACTCCGCCATGCGCTCAAGAACATATCTTGCGTATGCGCTCTCGTTGCGTTTTCCACGCATGGGAACAGGAGCCATATACGGTGCATCGGTCTCTATGACAATGCGGTCTGCAGGTATTGAGGGGATAACCTCAGGCAGATGCGACTTCTTAAACGTAAGGACACCGCCCACACCAAGCACAAATCTGTCGAAAGAAAGCAGTTCGGCTGCCTCTTTCTCATTGCCTGTAAAACAATGGAACACGCCGCCCGGCAGTTCCTTTTCATATCGCCGCAATATCTTTACCATTTCGTTCTGCCCCTTGCGGCAGTGTATCATCAACGGCAGACCGTACTCCACGGACCACCTCACCTGTTCCTCGAACACCTCGAGTTGTTCCTTTTCGTACTCGCGACTCCAGTAATAGTCTATCCCCACCTCGCCAACGGCTATAAAACGACTGCCGGTGTCGCATGCGTCAGGCTGCATCACAGACCGTTGGAGCATCTGTTTCATCTCCGCCAACACACCCTGCCAGCCCTCCTTGACCTCCTCAGGATGAAGCCCTATCATGGGATAGGCATATCCCGGATAGCGGCGGCACGTGGCAAGAACAGTATCCACGGAGGCAAGATCTATGGCAGGTACGAACATCCGCCCTACCCCTGCCTCACGCGCACGGGCAACAACCTCGTCGCGATCGGCGTCGAACTCCGTGCCGTCAAGATGTATATGCGTGTCTGTAAACGTCATGTCAGTACTCGCGTTTCATCATTCTGTCCGTATATGCCACAAGCTCCCGGCGGCGGTCTTCCGCAACGCCGAGTGCGGAAAGATATCTGCGGCTCTCGTCAAAATACATCTTTATCTTAGCCTCAGCAAGACAATCTATGCCCAGACGGTTGTATATGGCTGTCACGGCGGCAATCTTCTCCTGCGGATTGTGCCCGCTTCCGTTTATCCACCGCTCCAGTTCGGCACGCGTAGGCTCGTCGGCACGAGCAAAGGCATTTATCAACATGAATGTCTTTTTGTTGCAAAGAATGTCGCCGCCGATAGCTTTTCCGAACACCGCGGGGTCTCCATAGACATCGAGATAGTCGTCTTGCAACTGGAAAGCAAGACCTATCATCTCGCCAAACCTGTACAGATTGTCGGCATCGGCATCGGGAGCACCACCGAGAATGGCGCCTGTCTTCAACGCGCATGCCAGCAGCACGCTTGTCTTAAGGCGTATCATCTCTATATATTCGTCCTCGCTCACATCGCCGCGTGTCTCGAAGTCCATGTCATACTGCTGCCCCTCTCCTATCTCAAGCGCCGTCACGGTGAAGAGGTCGAGCACGGGTTTCAGCTTTGCCACATCGCATTGTGCGATATAGCGGTAAGCCATCACGAGCATGGAGTCGCCCGACAGTATCGCCGTGTTGGCGTTCCACTTCTCGTGCACGGTCTGATGTCCGCGCCTCACAGAGGCATTGTCCATGAGGTCGTCGTGCAGAAGCGTATAGTTATGATACGTCTCCAGTCCGCACGCCACAGGCAGTATCGCCTCGGGATTGTCCTTATACATGTTGTATGCAAGTAGCATCAGCGTGGGGCGTATTCTCTTTCCGCCCATGGACAGCACGTATTTCACAGGGGCATAAAGGCTCTGCGGCTTGCGCGTATACGGCATACTGTCGATATAGCCGTTTATCTTTTCAAGTAATTCGTTTGCGGTAAACATATTGTTAAAGATGCTTTAGTTGTGTATATGTTGCAAAGATAATGCAAGCCGAACGCAATCAAGCTTGCTTGAAATTGCCGAGGCGAAGCTTATCTTATGCAAAGATAATGCAAGCCGAACGCAATCAAGCTTGCTTGAAATTGCTGAGGCGAAGCTTATCTTCGGCAAAGATACGACTTTTATTTAGTTTTACGCGGACGAGGAGGCATTTTTTGAACAGTGCACATGATACCGTCCGTCATCACGGATGCGGATAGTTACAAACATATCGCATGCACGTCATCAATATAAAAACGCTTATTTATGATAAAACACATCAGACTGTTTCACATTGCAGCGGTGCTTCTGACGGCTGCGCAGATGCACGCTTTCAGTGCAGACGACATAATAACGAGGGATAAAGTGGGAGCCGGAGCCATGCCGGCGGAGATAAGTGCGGTTACGGAAGCACCTTTCAAGATGAAAGGACTTAAGGCTCCGGTATTCAAAGACCGCAGGATTGTGATAACGAAGGAAGACTTGTCGGCAAAGGGACTGATAACCCCTTCGATAAACGAGAGGATAAGCAGCCTGTCGAAAAAAGGCGGAGGTACCGTCGTAATACCGCAGGGCACATGGCGTTCGGGACGCATCACGCTGAAGAGCAACGTTTGTCTACACGTGGAGAAAGGTGCCGTGCTCGAGTTCTCAGGCTCCATAGACGACTATCAGCCTGCCGTATTCACACGCCACGAGGGTGTGGAGGTGTTGGGAGCCGGTGCATTTATATATGCCAATGGTGCCAAGAACATTGCCCTGACGGGCGAAGGCGTGATATCAGGTCCGCCAATGGATGCCGCCATGCGCCGTCTGCGCAACGGCAACAGCGTGGTGGAGAAGGACATATCCGTGAACACTCCGGTTGCCGAACGTCTGTGCGACGGGCTCGACGGGCGCACGTTCTACCGCCCCAAGTCGTTCGCTCCGATAAACTGCAAGAACGTTTTGGTGCAGGGAGTGACGTTCGAGAAGAGCGTACTATGGAACGTTAACCCCATATACTGCGACAACGTGATAATACGAGGCATAACGGTGAACTCCACAAAGGTGCCGAGCGGCGACGGCATAGACATATCGTCGTGCCGCAATGTGCTGATAGAATACTGCACGTTGAACTGCGGCGACGACTGTTTCACACTGAAAGCGGGGCGTTGTGAGGACGGTTTGCGCGTGAACAGACCTACGGAAAACGTGCTGATACGCTACTGTCTGTCTAAAGACGGGCACGGGGGAATAACATGCGGAAGCGAGACTGCAGGCATGATAAAGAACGTTTATCTGCACAGTTGTGTGTTCTACGGCACGCGCGTGGGCTTCCGTTTCAAGACAAGGCGCAACCGCGGAGGCGGCATATCGGATGTTCTTTATGAGAATGTAAGGCTGGTCGATGTGCGCGAGGCATTCACTTGGGACCTTCTCGGCACACCCATGTACATGGGAGAGCTGGCACGACGCAATCCACCATTGGACATAACAGAGCTTACACCGGTGGTGAAGAACATCACAATACGCAACTTCATCGTCGAGTCAGCCGACCGTCTGATATCCGTACACGGCATTCCCGAAATACCGTGCAGCAACGTTCTGATTGAAGATGGCACCGTAAGGACAAACCGGATATTCAAGGCAATGGACGACATCGACGGTCTGACAATGCGCAACATGGACATTCATGCAACGGACAACACGATGAACATCGACGACGGACGGAACATATTGTTCGATCAGGTGAACTTCTACGCGCCGGGACATGCACTCTACCTGAACATCAAAGGTGCACAGGCCGGAAACATAAACATAATAAGCGGCAACGTAAGATACGGACTTGAAGATGGAATAAATCCGCTGCCATGACAGACATAGGCAAACATCTGTAATTCAAGACGATACTTTAAGCTTCCGGAAGGCGACTGTATGGCATAAAAACGATATGCCGACAGCCGTCTTCCGGTTTGTTGTATATATAATGTCGGGGCTATAAAAAAGCGCATTTCACAGCAGTTAAAGACGCGTTTTGTAACTTATTGATAATCAAGATAATACCTTTTACATTCCAAAAGGTGTCCTTTTAGAGTCTGAAAGACCGCCTTTTAGAGTGCGAAAGGGCACCTTTTGGAATGCGAAAGACCGCATGCGGAAATAAAAGAAGCCAAAAGTGCATATATATCGAATTATTTGTGTAATTTTGTCACGAATAAAATGAATACATCCGAACTGCAAAAAATAAAGCAGCGGTACGGCATCGTGGGCAACAACGACGAGCTGAACCGTGCGCTGGATGTCGCCTTGCAGGTGGCACCCACGGACTTGTCTGTGCTCATAGTAGGCGAAAGCGGTGTGGGAAAGGAAAGCGTACCGCGGATAATTCATGACAACTCGCCGCGCAAACGCGAGAAGTATTTTGCCATAAACTGCGGCTCCATACCCGAGGGAACCATTGACAGCGAACTGTTCGGACATGAGAAAGGTTCGTTTACGGGTGCCATAGGCGAGAGCGAGGGATACTTCGGAGTGGCAAACAAGGGCACGATATTTCTCGACGAGGTGGGCGAACTGCCCCTTGCAACGCAGGCACGACTGCTCAGAGTGCTCGAAACGGGAGAATATATACGCGTTGGCGGACAGAAAATAATGAAGACCAACGTGCGTATAGTGGCTGCAACAAACGTGAACATGCAGAAAGCCATAAGCGAAGGACGCTTTCGCGAGGATCTGTACTACCGTCTGAACACCATTCCAATACAGATACCGCCGCTGAGAGACAGGGGTAACGACATCATACTGCTGTTCCGTCTGTTTGCCATGCAGATGGCTGAGAAATACCGGTTGCCCAAAATCACGCTGACGGAAGAGTCGAAAGCGGTGATGCTAAGATACAAATGGCCCGGGAACGTGCGCCAGCTGAAGAACATAACGGAGCAGATGTCAATACTGAGCAGCGAACGCGAAATAGACGCGGACACGCTGCGACAGTTTATTCCGCAGGATATCGAGAGCACACAGCTCACCACCGTAAACACCGGAGGCAGTCACTCGTATGAGAGCGAACGCGAACTGCTGTACAAAATATTATATGAATTGCGCGGAAACGTCAGCGACCTGAGACGCGAGATGAACGACTTGAGAAAGCAGATAGGAAGCACCGTCACCGGCAGGGGTACTGCCAACGAACCGCCACTGCCGTCGATAATAAACCGCAGGCAGGAGATGACAGTACAGAGACAGGCGCCGAACGTGCTCGATGCCGTGGCAGAGGAGATATCCGAACCTGAAAGTCTTAACCTTGAAGACCTGGGTAAGCAGATGCTTGAAAAGGCTCTTGAGCGCAACGGGGGAAACAGAAAGAAGGCTGCCGCCGAGCTTGGTATATCGGATAGGACGCTATACCGCAGAATAAAGCAGTATGGACTGGACTGACGGACACTTTCATGCCGGCACCCGTTGACAGAATTGTCGGCACATATCAATAATGTATTATAACCGGAAAACAGGAAAAACAATCACCGATGACAGGAAAAAGACTCACCATAATAGTCTGTACACTCGCGCTGATACTTGTATCATGCAGCGTGTCGTACAAGTTCAACGGCGCAAGCATTGACTACAGCAAGACCAAAACCATACAGATAGCCGACTTTCCCATACGTTCGAGCTATGTATGGGGACCGATGGCATCTATCTTCAACAACCAGTTGAAAGACCAGTTTGCCAACCACACGCGTCTGATACAGGTGAAACGCAACGGTGACATGAAAATAGAGGGAGAGATAACGCACTACACCCAACGCAACAAGGCTGTCACGGCAGAGGGACACTCGGCACAGACGGAGTTGTCTATGACCGTCAACGTGCGCTTTACCAACAACGCCAACCACAACGAGGACTTTGAGAAGCAGTTCACCGCCACATCGACATACGAGACGACACAATCGCTTAACTCCGTGCAGGAGGAACTTGTGACGCAAATGGTAAAGGACATTACCGACCAGATATTCAACGCAACGGTGGCAAATTGGTAAAAGAACGGACAGAGGCAATGAAACTGGAGCAACTCATAAAACATCCCGAAAGAATGGACAGGGACACACTGTACAACCTGCGTTCCATGCTTGCACTGTATCCGTACTTCCAGACGGCAAGGCTGCTGATGCTCAAAAACCTGTACATACTGCACGACCCGTCGTTCGACGAGGAGCTGAGACGTGCCGCCATATATATTACCGACCGCAAAGCGCTGTTCGAACTGGTGGAGGCGGCGCACTACAAGATAAAGAGCAACACACAAAAGAAAGAGGAAAAGAATGCCGGTGAAGAACCGGACGGCAACCGTACAATATCGCTGATAGACCGTTTCCTCGACTCGCAACCGGAAAAGGAGGAGAAGGAAAAGAAGAACAAGCGGAAGCCTACACCTGCCGACGCGGCGATAGACTACGTGTCGTATTTGCTCGAAACCGAAAGCGAAGAGGAGAAACAGCTGACCGAACAAAACATGAAGATGAACGGTCTGGATCTCATAGACAACTTCATCAATAAAGAGGGAGGACGCATCGAACTGAAGGAAAATCCGGAATATACGCCCGTAATAGACACTGCGGATACGGAGAGCGGCGAAGACGGAGACGAAGGATACTTCACCGAGACACTGGCACGTATTTACATAAAACAAGGCAGATATTCAAAGGCATTGGAAATAATTAAGCGTTTAAATTTGAATTATCCAAAAAAAAATGCTTACTTTGCAGACCAAATCCGCTTTTTGGAGAAATTAATCATAAATAACAAATACAAATAAACAATAGAAAATGTACACATTATTCGTAATTCTAATCGTGATTGCAGCATTGCTGATGATTGGCATCGTACTTATTCAGGAGTCGAAAGGTGGCGGACTTGCGTCAAACTTCTCCTCTTCAAACCAGATTATGGGTGTCCGCAAGACTACCGACTTTATCGAAAAGGCAACATGGGGACTTGCAGCATCAATGGTAGTGCTGAGCGTTGTTTGCGCTTATACGGCACCATCGGCAACCGGCACTGAGAGCATCCTTGAAAATGCGGCAACTGAAACACAGCAGACAAACCCGAACACACTGCCCGGCTTCGGTGCAAGCAGCACCAAACAAGCAGCTCCGGCAAAAGGACAGGACAAGGCAGAACAGGCTGCAGATGCCGCAAAAGACGCCCCGGCACAGGCTCCGACGAAAGCAGCAGAATAATAAAATGATAAAAAAGTACAGGATTTGTTTGGTTAATCCGGATAAATCCTGTACCTTTGCACTCGCTTTTAGAGTTTTAGCGACATTGCACGGTGGCTATAGTTCAGTTGGTTAGAGCGTCAGATTGTGGTTCTGAATGTCGTGGGTTCGAGTCCCACTAGCCACCCTAAAGAGAATGGATGAAGTTCTTACGGAATTTCATCCATTCTCTTTTATTGTATGATATACTATCCATGAACGCCTCATTAGCCATAAAACAAAGGAAAAATGATAATATTTACGGATGCACGACGTTATATTATCAATGAACAAAAGCCTGCCGCCGCATGGCGACAGGTACTATCTACTGATTTACAAACAAACATCAGGGGCGATATGAACACACTTTCATCAGAAACACTTATTACAACCGTCAAGGAAGCGGCACGCCTTATGCAAGCCGACGGCTTTGAAGTTTCATACAAAGAAGGCTTCTCCAACATTGTCACATCATCGGATGTCGCCGTCCAGGACTTCCTGTGCGCCAGACTGAAAGAACTGCTACCAGACAGCGGTTTTATATGTGAGGAGGAAGACATGCGGGACATATCGCATGAATATACATGGATAATAGATCCGATAGACGGCACTGCCAACTATAGCCGGGGCATTGCCCAGTGTGCCATTTGCGTGGCACTTAAACATGGCGATGATATAGAACTGGGAGTTGTATACATCCCTCAGACAGGCGAACTGTTCCACGCCGAGAGAGGCAAAGGCGCATGGCTGAACGGGCGCAGAATATCCGTGTCACAGCGTCCGTTCGCAAATTCAATAATGTGTACGGCGCTGCCGGTATACCATAAAGAATATACAGAAGTGTGTTCGGACATCATCCGCGAGGCGTTCATGCAGTGCAACGACATACGCCGGTTCGGTGCATGTGCCCCGGAACTTTGCTATCTTGCCATGGGACGCTGCGAACTGTACTTTGAATACCTGCTCAGTCCGTGGGATTTCGCTGCCGCATCGCTCATTGTAACCGAAGCGGGCGGCATGATAACCGACCTTGACGGCAGCACACCGACATGCACCTGCCAATGCGGAATAGTTGCTGCCAACAGCAAAGAAAACCACACAAGACTGCTGAACATTGTGCAAAAGAAGATTAAGGGCTGACATATTATTCCGCAAGCAATACACAACGCGCCTTACGAAACGGTGGGAATAAATATAAGGAGATAAAGGGAAATAAGAGAAGATATGTTGCCAAGGGCAACAGAAGATAAAAGACAACAGTCTTGAATCAAGCAACAAAACATTTGTCTTTTATCTCCCCGTATCTCCTTTTATCTCCCTTTATCTACTATTAAAACGTCTCTATCGATTTAAGAACCCTCCGGTGAGACATCAAGCACCGGTTCTTTCCTTGAAAATATCCATAAGCCACGCCTTTTGCTCGGCTATTGTCATGGTGCTGTTGTCAAGTTCAACGGCATCATCAGCCTTGCGCAACGGCGACACTTCACGATGCGAGTCTATATAATCGCGCTGCTCCACGTTCTTAAGAATATCATCAAAGTCGGCAGGCATGCCCTTTGCACGCAGTTCGTCAAAGCGGCGCTGCGCACGCACACGGGCAGAAGCAGTGACAAAGACCTTCAGTTCGGCATCGGGAAACACTGCCGTACCGATGTCGCGACCGTCCATAACGATGCCTTTCTCCTCGCCCATTTTCTGCTGCTGCGCCACAAGAGCCTTCCTTACAAAGGGAAGTGCGGCTACCGGACTGACGTGCGACGACACCTCCATCGAGCGTATTTCCTTCTCAACAAGCTCTCCGTTAAGATATGTGTCGGGGCATCCCGTCGCCTCATTCAGGCGGAAGGAGATGACAATGCCGTTCATCGCAGCCTCGAGGGCAGCAGTATCGATGCCGCCGTCGGCACCGAACATGCCGCCACGCATGGCAAAAAGAGTCACTGCACGGTACATGGCACCCGTGTCCACATAGATATAACCAATCTCACGTGCAAGGTCTTTAGCCATTGTAGACTTGCCGCAAGACGAAAAACCGTCGATTGCTATGGTAATCTTTTTCATTTGTCTATAAACAGTAAGAAACATTTATGGTCAGTGAATTGGAAGATACATGGTATTTTCCGTATGACAGATTGAGTTTGAAACGCTCCAACATAAGTCCCGCGCCGAACGAAAGACCGGCTCCGTGACTGCTTTCCTCCTCTCCGCTGATAATCTTCATCTCTTCCACACGGCGGAAATTGTATCCTCCGGCAATATAGATCTGCGGCGAAAGGATAATATCCACGCCGGCAACAAGGTGGTTTATGAACTTATAATCCCAGTGAGTAAGGTCTGTGAGCGTTGCCGACACACGGAACGGCAGGTTCAGCAACTTCTTGCTCGCGCCCAACTGCACGTCCATGGGCATTTTTCCGTACTCGTCGTCGAATGCCTTCAGCTCACCACCAAGGTTCTTGGCAACGAGCGAGAGCGACCATTCGCGGTCCGGATCATAATAGTTCAGTCCCAAATCCACGCCCATGGCAATGGAGTTATAGTCGCCAATGTAAGACGTAACGAACTTTGCCGCGATACCTCCGGCAAGCCTTTCGGTGAGCGAATAGCTGAAGACGCCGCCCAACATGATGTCCTTTGCGGAGAACTCTCCGTTCTGAACATTGTTCTCGTCCACCTGTTTCATCTTGCCATAGTCCATATACTGAGCCATCACCGCCACCGTCGCACGCTCCTTTATAATCCTGTTGAACGACGCACTTGCCGTTTTCGCCCCCTCCATATACGTCATAAAGTTAAGGTTGATGCTCTTGTCGCTCACCGACGACAGCAGCGACGGATTATGAAACATCAGCGACGGGTCGTCTTCTATTATGGTGATATTGTCTCCACCCAGTGCCGCAGCATGAGCACTTACGGGAAGGCGCAGGAAATTATACGACGTCCGGCTTTCCTGAGCCGATGTTTTTATTGCGCAAGAAAATATCATCGCGAGTAGAAAAACCGCCTTTTTCATCTTTATTATATATAATTTTGCGGCAAAGGTACACCTTTTTAAAATATCTACACTAATTTTGCAAGGTGAATTTCACGCCGCA
The DNA here is from genome assembly GCF_013166515.1 of Xylanibacter caecicola. Taxonomy (GTDB): domain Bacteria; phylum Bacteroidota; class Bacteroidia; order Bacteroidales; family Bacteroidaceae; genus Prevotella; species Prevotella caecicola. Next base: position 106,798 of record NZ_JABKKJ010000006.1, read on the forward strand.
TCGGGTTATCTCCAATAATAACGTAAAAAACGCCGGATTAGTGTACAGGCTCCCGACAGGCAGGCACGGCAAGTAATAAGATGGAAGAAAAAAAGTCATACAAGGCAGATCTGGAGAACAAAAGGACAACGATGTTCCTTTTGGGATTTATACTTGTGATGTCCGTTTTCATCGCCATACTTGAACATGCCACTGTTTCAGGCGAGGCAGACATGCCCGAAGACTTCACCGAGAGCATTGCACAAGACCTTGTCCTGGCTGCCGACAACAGCCGGAAGGACATGGCTGCCGTATCGGCTCCCGCTACAAAACCGAAAAAGACGGAAAGAATAAACATCGTGGAAAACGCCACCGACGAGGAGATTGCACCTCCTGCCAACAGCGAAAATGAAAACAACGCCGGCAAAACACTTGAGGAAAACGTAAGCGAGAACGACCAAAAGAAAACCGTGACGCCGACACATACCGCCGCAGCAGGCGACAATGTGTTAAGTTTCCGCGTCGTAGAGCAGTTGCCGGAATACCCCGGAGGCATGTCGGCATTAATGAAATGGCTTACAAACAACCTGAAATATCCTTACATTGCACAGAAAAACAAGAAGCAGGGCAAGGTAATCGTGGCATTCATCATCAACAAAGACGGCTCCGTGTCAGACCTTAAGCTGGTTAAAGGCATCGATGCAAACCTCGACCGCGAGGTTCTTCGCGTAATCAACATGATGCCCAAGTGGAAGCCGGGAACGGACAAAGGCAAGCCGTGCCGCACATATTTCTGCATTCCTGTTGTGTTCAACCTCTGATCGTTCGCTCTCTTCCCTACCGCCATGCACCGCTCGCGGCAAGGCAATACACAATGTCATGATTTTCATCGTTTCGCTTTCTTTCTGACTTTTCATAACCTCCGAATACGCCGTCTTTCTGAAAATAAAAATCATTTGGACGCAAAGACGTCATAAATACGTGTGCAGCGGCAAGACGTTGTATGACAGTGCATTACACTACATGCGGCAACATTGTGCAACAAACATCCGCTTTTTCACACGCAAACATGCCTCTTTTCTATGAAAAACATGCCGTTTTAGACTCTTAACCCATACGGTTACGGGGGTGATATGCGCCATTTCAGGGTGTAAAACACGGCATATTGCACTCCAAAATGCCGCATATTGCAACTCAAAAGGTGCCTTTTCAGAAACAAAGGGGCACAGCTCAGCCTTTTTAACATCTCGTTTGACGAAAAGCACGAACGTTTTCCGTTTTACATATCGACATGCTTTACATACATCAACGGTACATTTTGTCATTCCGAACCACCCTTGAATGCCCGGCACTCCGCATACAATGCCTGCCGTATGCCGGCATATACCGTGCCCGGATATGGCATATCGGTTGCAAAAGCCAAACTTCACACACCGCAGAGGCAAATAACCAAGAAACCAACATGAATTTGATAAAAATTCAACTTCATGTCAAAAAAAGTACAGAAACATTTGGTCATAACAAAAAAACTTGCTACCTTTGCATCGCAATTAAGAAAAACGGCTCCGTAGCTCAACTGAATAGAGCATCTGACTACGGATCAGAAGGTTACAGGTTTGAATCCTGTCGGAGTCACAAAGAGAGGCAACATCGCAAGAAGTTGCCTCTCTTTGTGTTTATAAAATCGTTGTTTAAAATCCAAGTATACAGTCGCGGCATTTGTCCATAAGCCATTTTGGGGTGCTCGTCGCACCGCAGATGCCTATCGTCGATACGCCTTCAATCCACGAACGGTCAATCTCCTCAGGTCCTTCTATAAGGTAACTGTTGGGATTAACCCTCTTGCACTCGTTGAAAAGCACCTTTCCGTTGCTGCTCTTGCGCCCGCAAACAAACAGTATGAGGTCGTGACAACCGGCAAAGCGACTTATGTTGGGCATGCGGTTCGCCACCTGCCGGCATATAGTGTCAAAACTGCGGAATGTGGCAGAGGGCGATATGTGCTCCTGTATGTAATCTATTATGCGGTGAAACTCGTCGAGCGACTTTGTCGTCTGCGAATAAAGATATATGTCGCGGTTGTAGTCGAGGTTCTTAACGTCATCAAAATGCGCTATCACAATGGCACGGCTGTTTGTCTGACCGACAAGCCCCAGCACCTCGGCATGCCCCGGTTTGCCGAAGATAACGGTCTGCGCATCGGGGTTTTCGTCATACTGCCGCTTTATTCTCCGCTGCAATTGCAGCACCACCGGGCACGTGGCATCGATTATCTCTATCTTGTTTTGCCGCGCCAGGGCGTATGTCTCCGGCGGCTCACCGTGCGCCCTGAGCAGCATTTTCACGCCGTGCAGCCTGCGCATGTCGTCGTGGTTGATGGTGATAAGCCCCATTTTGCGCAGCCGCTCGCACTCCATGCCGTTATGGACAATGTCGCCAAGACAATAAAGGGGCTTGCCCGTGGCAAGCTCTTCCTCTGCCTTGCGTATGGCTGTGGTCACTCCGAAACAGAAACCGCTGCCGCTGTCAATCTCTACCTGTATCATTTCAGAAACCTTTATAACAGATATTACAAGTCGGCAGACCGTCCCCGCAAAGTGTCGAAGTACATTCCAAGCAGGTCTCCGGCAGCCTTGAACGATGTTTTCTCGCCGCGCAACACTGCACGTTCGGCGTCTTCAATGTGCCGCTCTACAAGCTCGTTGTTGTAGAAACTGTTGCGCAGATGTTCGTTTATGGTCTCATACATCCAGTATTTGCTCTGCTCGTTGCGACGGAAATCAAAGTATCCGTTAGCCTTTACGAAGTCGATATACTCGTATATCATGTCCCACACCTCCTTGATACCTATGCCGTAGAAGCCGCTGTAGCAAAGAACCTTGGGCAGCCATCCGCTGTCCGGAGCCGGAAAGAAATGCAGTGCGTTGCGGAAATTGGCTGCCGCCATCTCGCATTTCTCCACGTTATTGCCGTCGCACTTGTTTATTACGATGCCGTCTGAAATCTCCATTATACCGCGCTTTATGCCCTGCAGCTCGTCGCCGGTGCCTGCAAGCTGTATCAAAAGGAAGAAGTCCACCATCGAGTGGCATGCCGTTTCGCTCTGCCCCACGCCTACTGTCTCGACGAAAATCTTGTCGTATCCCGCCGCTTCGCACAATATTATGGTCTCGCGTGTCTTGCGTGCCACGCCTCCGAGAGAGCCCGCCGTCGGGCTGGGACGTATGAACGACTCCTTTCTTTGGGCAAGTTTCTCCATTCGTGTCTTGTCTCCGAGAATGCTTCCCTTAGAGCGTTCGGAACTCGGATCGATTGCAAGCACGGCGAGTTTTCCGCCGAAACGGTCGAGCACATGCACGCCGAACTCGTCTATCGAGGTGCTCTTGCCGGCACCGGGAACGCCGCTTATGCCTATTCTGACAGACTTGCCGCTGTACGGAAGACACTTGTCTATCACCTCCTGAGCCTTCTGCCGGTGTGCCGGACTGACGCTTTCCACCAGCGTAACAGCCTGGCTCAGCACCGTCACATTGCCCTTAAGTATGCCTTCCACCATCTCTCCGGCAGACAGTTCACGGCGTTTCACACGCATCCGCTTAAGATACGGATTGATTATGGACGGCTGCTCCACTCCCGAGTTCACCGCCAGTCCTTTATATTCTTCATTGTTTTCAGGATGTTCCATTGATATATTGTTTTATAAGCAGATGCTCAAAATCAGACGTATACAATCATTTTCACTTCACATTGATGTCTACCACCACCTTCGGACGGTCCGGATCGTTGGTTATCATCAGCACACGCGGTTTGCTTCTTGCCGTCTTCAGCAGTTTCTTATATGCTGTTATCTTTAGCTTTGCCGTGTCGCCCGGACGCAGTTTTGTCTTGTTAAGACTCACCTTAAGACCGTCGGTAAACATCTGCATCGAGCGTATGTCGAGAGTGCTTTTGCCTACATTCTCAATCTGTATGACGCCGGATTTGGATGCTTTCTCACCGAACTCGCCAAGGTCAAGACTGCCGGAAGACAGCTGTATGACGGGCGCTTCAAGTTTCTGAGTTTCCGACATGTTGTCAAATCCGGGCAGCAGTACCGCCGAAACGGTTATCTCTTTGTCCGCACTTACCTTGTCTCCGGGGAACATTCCGAGATATACGGAAGAGCGTGTAAGCCCGAAACCGCGCAGTTTTTCCGTGTCGAGAGTTATCGTCGCCACACCCGTGCGCCCCGGTTGGACGGTCGTCGGCGACACGTTTGCCGAGAGATAGCGCGGCAGATGCATCACGACGGGAGTGACAGCCTTGTCGCCCGCGTTTCTGAAATATATCCTCTGCACGGGATTGTCGCCGCGGTTCACATCGTCAAACTCGATGTCGTTCTTGTCCACTTGCAGGCTGCCCACCGTGAATTTGTAGTCTGCAACCTTTTCGACAGCCTCAGCCACCACCACACCGCGCATCTTAAGATAGAACGGACGGTCGGATGCCGTTGTGTAAACAGCCACCTCTTTCTCGAAATGTCCCAACTGTCTTGCATCGTAAGTGGCGGCAACATAGAAGCTGTCTCCGCGCGCGACATTGCCCCGCGGATACTCTGCCGTCATACATCCGCAGGCGGTTCTGACATTCGTCACGGTCATGTCGTTCCCTTTGTTGCGCAGTTCAAACCTCACGGTGACGGGGTTTTCGTAGCCCACAGCACCGCAATCTATAATCTCATTCTTTGCCGATATGCGCTGGGCGGCGGCATTTGCCGACACCATCAGCGCCAAAGAGGCTAATATTATATTGCTTTTCATATCCATAATGTTATCTCACCTTAATGGTCAACGACCTGTCTCTTGCCATGAACTCCGGCGCGTAAGCGCACTGCACGGTGCATGTACCGGTTTCATAACTGCCCTCGCGGTCCACGTAATATTCCTTTTCTATTATATGAGTGCCTTTTTTCATACGGTCAAAATAGAAGTTCGTGGTATAGTCTTTCGACGTGCAGTAATATCCCCAGCCGTATCCCGTAAGCTGTTGCACGGGCTCAAGGCATGCCGCACGCTTGTCCGTAACCTGCACAAAGTCGTAGTCGCGGTCTGCCTTTACGGTTATTCGCACAGTCACCCTGTTGCCTACAGACGGTCCGGCAACGGCATCAGCACCGGCAGAAGCTACCTTTTTGCCACCGGATATTATCTCCCGCTTTACCTCAAGACCGGCGGAATGAGTCTCCACCTCAGCCGTATTCTGCATGAAACGGGCATAAAGTGCGCCCCACGACGTGCCGTCGGATGTCTTTGTAGCAGTAAACGTCCTTACCTTCTCACCGTCCATCGACGTCTTTACGTATCCAAGTCCCGCCGTTCCGGCAGACGTATCGATGCGCTTTCCGTCCACTGCCAGCACCGCATCCTCGCCCTTGTCGAGCACGCCGGTGTTGCCGTTGAGAAACGCATATATGGCGTTTACGCTGTTCACGGGAGTACCCCAGTCCTGCGTACGCTTCTGTTGCAGCAGCCAACGGCGCATCTCATCGACGGTCTGAACGTCTTCCGGCGATACCCTGCTTATGGCTTCCATGGCTGCAACCTGCGTCGGTATGCGGTAGTCAAGCCATGAATATCCGGCACGCGGGGTGTCGTAGTAGCGTCCCATAGCCTCCGTCATGACGGTATATTCCTTAAGGCTCTGCACATATTCCTTTGCCTCCCGGGTCTTTCCCTGCCCTGCAAGGACTATCGACATCAGTGCTTTAGCATAAATGCTCTGCGTCTCCTTCTTCTTCATAAGATAGTCCATGAAGTATCTTGCCGCCTCTTTTTCCTTTGCGGTGAGCGTCCGTCCGGACAAGGTATTTATGTAAAGGAACTGCAGTGCGTGATATCCGTTCACGCCGAACGCCCTACCCTCTTTTTCCATACGCTTCATCTCCTCCACTTCCTTCACGGCTTCGTTGCCGAGATATTTGAGTGCACGGGAGATAATAGAGGATGTCTCGCTCTGTTTACCCGCAAGGGCATCGAGCCTAACGAGGAACTCCGCCACCTCGAGAGTTATGCACGAAGAGCCGTCCATGCCCTTCCACCAACTCCACGAACCGTCGTTGTTCTGCAACTTGCGCAGGCTTTCGAGCGTCGCTCCCATACGGTTCTCAAGTGCGGAGGCGTCGAAGAAGTTGGATATGCGGCGCTTTCTGTCCGCCTCGTCCTCCGCATCAGCCACCCAAGGTGTCTCGTCCAGCACGAGAGTCTTCAGCTCACTGTTTTTCTCGAGGGCGCTCATCAGCGACGTCCCGGTGCCTGCCGGCTCGTTCTTCCACTGCTCGAATACAGTCTTTATGCGCGGCGACTGCTTCACGATGTGCGCCCCAAGACTGTTCGCATAGTACGCCGCAGCAAGGCTTATGGCATTGTTCTCACTGACATTGCTTACAAACGGCAGCGCCTGAACTGCCAGCCATGCCGGATTATTGGTGTATTCCACCGTCAGAGTGGCATTCTTTGTGCCTGCGGGGAACATTTTTTCAACGTCCAATGTCTTTGTTCCGGCACCGTGCTGTACAAACGGCAGGGTTCTAATAACGCTCTCCATAGACGGCAGTATGGGCAGATAATGCTGCTCGCCGTCGCTGAATGTCTTGCCTTCTGCCACGACCCTACATATTAATAAGGTGTATTTGTCATCCGGACTATAGCCGAACACCACGTTACCGGTGCCGTTTGCGTCTACCGTCACGGGCATCTCGCTCTTATATACAATCTTTTCCGTCTCGGGATCTACAAGTTCCATTCTGACCTTACCCGTCACATCGCTTTCAGATGTGTTGAACACGCGCACCGAAATGGTGGCGTTGTCGCCCGAACGGACAAACCTCGGCATGTTCGGCTGCACCATTATGTCTTTCTTTGCCACGGCATCTCCGTAAACCAGACCGTTGTTCATGTCCCTGTCGTGCACAAGTCCCATAAAGCGCCATGTAGTCACACTCTCCGGAAGAGTGAACCTTATATTCACGTTGCCGTTGTCGTCGGTCGCCAAAGAGGGATAGAAGAAAGCTGTCTCATTAAGGTTTTCGCGCACCTGCACGGCTCCTGCAGACGACTGTCCGCCGACATCTTCGTATTCCGCACCCGCATCTTCGGCTGCATTTTCAACAGCAACGCTTCCCGTTGACATGCTTTTCTTTGCGGAAACACCATATCCCACGGTCACCACTTCCTGAAGAGCAGGTTGCTCCACAGTGTCATACAGCATATTCGAATCAGCCATTTTAGCCTCGGCTTTCATCACTCCCAGCCCACGGACCATCATTTTATAACCATAGAGGAGCGACGACATGAAATAATTATTGTCAAACTTGTTGAACTTCAGGATGTGCGTTTTGAGACTCTTAAGACTTTCAGCGCCATTCAGACGCATAATATCCATATACGGCGAAGACCATGAAGAGTATGGCATATTGCGGCTTATCTGCGTGTTGAACGTCCAACTGTGCGGTTCGAACACATCCAGCGACTTGTCATAAAGAGTAGCCATGAGCTGCGCTTTCGCCGGCGTTCCGTCGGGACGGGTAACATTCAGCGTCCATTCTTCTTTCTGTCCCGGTGTCAGACGGTCGCGGAACGTGGTCCATTTTGCCACAAGCCGCTTGTCGGGCAACGGTCGTTCGATTGTCGTGGAGTATTTGTGCATCACGCCGTTCTTCACCCATGCGAAGTTAAGAAGCACGCCGCCTTCGATGTCGTTGCAGTCTTCAAACATCGCAGTCTCCACCGAATTGCTCAGTTTTATCACCCTACTGTCTATCACCCGGTCGCCTGTTATCAGGGTATACAGCACATGCACGTCCTCATCAGACGTTCCTATCTGCACATAGACAGGTCCGCCGCCACGCGGGAAGGTGTTCGACGTGGTGTAGAACCACTCGTCTGTTTGGACACACGGCACCGTGTCTTCAAGGCTGAAGACAACAAACTCTTTCTCAATTGTATCATTACCGCATACGGCTGTCAGCTTGTGACGTCCCGAAACAAGAAGTTTCTCGCGGATATTGTCCACCGGAACGGGTTTGTTTGCCTGTGCCGTGTAAACGTCCGAGCCGTCCACACTGTATCTTATGTCACCTTCAATGTCCTTGCCGACGGCATTTTTAAGAATGAACCTTATCGTTTTAAGGCTGTCACGCTCCGTTTTCTCCGGCATGTCACAAGCAAAGAACGTGGGTTTGCTGCCGAGCGGCAATGCCAACGACCCGTGTTGCGTCTCTCCTCCGGCATCGGTCACGTCAGCCGAGGCGGTAATAGTATAGAAGCGTGCAGGCATTTTGTAAGGGCTTATGCCGTCTTCTTCATCATCATCTTCATCATCGGGCAACAGCATAGGCATCCTTATTTCAAACAAACCCTCGTCATCCGTCACCGTTTCCGCCTCTTCCAACTGCTCGTCACCGTTGCTGTCTGCCAGGAAACGCCACCATAATGCACTGCTGCGGTCGACAGTATAGCTCACCTTGGCACCCTGTACGGGCACTCCGGCGAATGTCTTCGCACGACCTTTCACCACGAGTGTGTCACCGTTACGATATTCCTTGTTCACTTCATCGAACTCGATCTTGAACGTAGGACGCTTGTATTCCTCCACGCGGAAGTAGCGTGTGGCACCCTGTCCCATGTCTGTCCGGACGGAAAACATACCCGTAAGTCCCGTTGCCGGAAGTGTGAAGTCGGCAGAAACAGTACCGTAAGCATCTGTTGTCACGCTCACCTCCTTCACCGTCTTGTGGTTTGCATCCTTCAAAACGAGTTTCATCTGCCTGCCGTCACATGCCGATGTCTCTTCGCCATGCTTGTTTCTGAACGCCACGGCAGAAACATGTACCGTCTGTCCGGGGCGATATATCGCCCTGTCGGTGTAGATATTGACATAGTCGCGTTCGGTTTTGTTTGGGTAATAAGAAAAGTTGCTCCATGCACTTCGTCTCGGAAACGCCTTGTCGGTGGCCGTGTACGGACGCAGCTGATACGGCTCGTTGACACCGTATGAATATATCGTCTCACCGTCGTTGCCGCACGTAAGCACCTTTGCACCGCCCCTACGGCTGTCGACCCACAGTTTAGCACCGGGTACGGGCTGTCCCGTCGTGGCGCTGACAACGGCATAACGTATCTTTTTCTGCGGCAGTTGCTGCTGCATGACATAAAGATCGGTAACATAAAGAAGGCTTCTTTGCGTTCCGATGTTCTTATTGTCGGACACGGCTTCAACAAGATAAACGCCACACGGCATGCCGTCTATCACGACAGAGTCGGCAAAAGTCACATACTCGGGATGCTTTGCGAATTTCCTTTCATAAACTTTACGACTGCCAGCTACTATCATCGGTTTCAGCTTATTGTAGTCATAGACATGTGAGGGATTAAGTTTTGTTGTCCCGTCCACGCCCTTCAGTAACGACACGCTTATCTTCAACATACCGATATTACGGAGTTCCGTAAGCCACAGTGTGCTTGCCTTGCCCGGCAAAACCACGTTACGCTCCATCTTTATGTTGAATTCGGGCTGCGTAAGTTCGTTACGCATGTTTACAAGATTGTTCATATTGTATGTCTTCCCCCATTTGCCGAGAGCGTAATCGATATAGTCTATTCTCTCTTTCGTCGAAAACATTCTGTCCTCGTTCATCGTTTCACAACGCTTCACGGCGATAATACCACACTCAGGCAGGTCCGCATATATTCCAATCAGCGAGTCGAGCGATGCTATCATGGCGCGTCTCGGCTTATACCCGCTGTTTGTAAGCAACAGGTATGCCGACATCATCTCCGCCCTGCGGTCGCCTTTTGCAGCGTACCAGTTGCGAAGCGTCTCATAATCACCCGCCTCCATGCAAAGCATACTCAACAGGTTGTTGCCGAAGAAGCGGCTGTCCTCACCTTTTTCTATCAACGAACCGAGGTTGTCTACGGTGTGTGAAGCAAGCATATCGGGATTGGCAAGCGACTTGCGGTAGTACTCGCGCGCCACTGTCGCATGGTCTTCACCCAACATTCTATTGCGGTTGTAAATCTTTCCGAGCACCGAATAATACACCGCTGCCAGCACCTTGTCTTCTTTTTCCGCCTCAGCGGCTTCACGTTCAAACTTCGTCACGATCGGTTGTAACGAGTCCGGCGTAATATCAAGCAGCACGGCTGAATGGCGAAGTTCCGCCTCAAGCAGCTGTCCGTGGTTCTTCTCCGCCCTCGCTTTGTCTGCAATCTTCTCGATAAGTGTCATCTGTTTGCGCGGCAAATCCTGCTTTTTTGCAGTCTCCACGTCTTTCCACATAGCGGCATAGCTCTGCGCCTGTAATGTCACAGGTACAAAGGCAAGCGATATTATCAATGCAATCAGTGTCTTTTTCATATTTCCGGAATTATTAAAACAGTAGTATCTGTGCTTAAGTGATTTATATTTTTTAAAGATAATGCAAGCCGATTGCAATCAAGTTCGCCTGAAATTGCGGAGGCATTGATTACCTTATTTAAATAATAAATTTATCTTATGCAAAGATAACCAAAATATCGCAGGCAACAAAAGTATTTACTTTTTCAGACGTTTTTTAGGTTTTATTTCCGCTTCGGCTCTTTTCGCGACATGTAAACCGATACATGCAAGGCGTCTTTCTGCATGATTTTCCACCCGAAAAACACCTGTTCGGCAACGCCTTTGTAACTATCTGGAAACCAGAACGATACCTTTTGGGTTCTAAAAGGTGCCCTTTTAGAGCCTAAAAAGCCGTCTTTCAGCGTGTGAAAGACGGCTTCTTGGAATGCAAAAGATGTCCTTTTGCAAAATATCATCCGCGCGCCATGCGGTAAATGGCAACCATATCGTCACGATGGAGCACCTTGAACGTGCCTTTGGTGACCGTTCCCCCGCAGCTGCACTTACGTGCCATTTCGTCTATCTCGCCGTCGGTGACGTCGCGCACTATAAGCTCTTTTATGCTTACCGGCATGCCTATGGCACGGAAAAAACGCTCCATTGCCGCAATTCCGGCAAGTGCCGTAGCTTCGGGCGACGTGTAGTCGTTGTCCACACCCATGACGTTTACGGCAAGGCGCACAAACCTGCTCACGTTCTCCTTGTACACATAGCGTGCCCACGACGCCCATACGGCGGCAAGACTTGCGCCGTGCGTGGCGTCGAACATAGCGCTAAGCTCATGTCCGAGCTGGTGTGTAGCCCAGTCTCCGGCAGCCCTCGAACCGGTTATGTCGTTGTGTGCAAGACTTCCAGCCCACATTATCTGCGCACGATTACGATAGTCGTGCGGATTGTCGAGCACGGCAAACACACTGTCTTTCATCGTTCTCATAAGCGCTTCCGCCATACTGTCCACAAGCGTCATGTCGTCGTCTTTAGAGAAATAACGCTCCAGCGTGTGCATGATGATGTCCGTAACGCCGGCTGCCGTCTGATAAGGCGGAAGCGTATATGTGCGCTCGGGGTTCATCACGGCGAACTTACAGCGGCACAGGTTGCTTGTATAGCCGAGTTTGATGTTGCCGTCTTCGTTTGTTATCACACTGCTGTCGCTCATCTCGCTACCGGCTGCGGGTATGGTAAGTACGGCACCTATGGGCATGCACGACTGCGGTACGGTCCTTCGCAGGTAGAAGTCCCACACGTCACCGTCGTATCCCACACCGTATCCTATTGCCTTTGCCGAGTCTATTACAGAGCCTCCGCCGACGGCAACGATAAAGTCTATGCCCTCGCGGCGACACAGGTCTATGCCCTCGTGCACCTTGGAAAGACGCGGATTGGGCACCACGCCGCCCAGCAGGACATGCTCTATGCCTGCCGCCGTGAGCTGACCGCACACCTTATCGAGAAGTCCCGAACGGCGCGCACTTTCTCCGCCATAATGCACAAGAACCTTTGTACCACCATGATGCCTTACCAACTCTGCTATTTTCTCTTCCGACTTTGCTCCGAACACCACTTCGGTGGGAGCGTAAAAACTGAAATCTTTCATTGCGTTATCTTTTTTATGGAAGTCAAGAAGTAAAGTCTCTGCTCCTATACGACCACTCCTGTCCTTGTTCAACCTAATTACAAAAATACGAATAAGTCGAGAACAAAACAACAAATTCATTTGTTTTTTGTCGAGCGTAAGTATATTGGACGTAGTAGAATACGAAGTCAAAAATACGGATTATTCATCTAAAGACAATCAAAAAAGCAAAAATTATCAAAAGGCATGCGGCGTTTTAAATATGTTTCCATTATCTTTGCCTCACAAAAAATTATCTGTTATGGAAATAGGAGACAAAATACCGGAACTTTTAGGATATGACCAGAACGGGAAAGAGGTGAAGGCAAGCGAGTATACTGGCAAGAAACTTGTGCTGTACTTTTATCCGAAAGACCTCACATCGGGATGTACGACAGAAGCATGCAACCTGCGTGACAACTATTCGGAGCTGCGCAGCCAAGGCTACGAGGTTGTGGGCGTAAGCACGGACGACGAGAAATCGCATCTTAAGTTCATCGACAAGCACGAGCTTCCCTTCCGTCTCATTGCCGACAAGGACAAGACTCTGGTCGAGACATTCGGCGTATGGGGCGAGAAAAAGATGTACGGGCGCACATATATGGGCACGTTCCGCACAACGTTCGTCATAGACGAAGAGGGAAAAGTGGAGCGCATCATAGATCCGAAGAACGTGAAGGTGAAGGAGCATGCAAGCCAAATACTGAACGGGAAATGACGGAACAGGTGGAATTTACGCTGAATGCCGTGCCGCGCGGATGTCATCTCATAACAGGTGAAATCACGCGCAGGCTTCCAAGACTGCCGCAAACAGGACTTCTAAACCTGTTTGTAAAGCACACAAGTTGTGCACTGAGCATAAACGAAAATGCCGACCCCGACGTGCGCCGCGACATGAACAGCATAATGGACCGGCTTGTAAAGGAGAACGAACCTTATTATATGCACACGTTCGAGGGCAGCGACGACATGCCGGCACATGCCAAGTCGTCACTGATGGGAGTAAGCGTTACGGTACCGATAACAAACGGACGGCTCAACTTAGGCACATGGCAAGGCATATATCTGTGTGAATTCAGAGACTGCGGCGAACCGCGCAAGATAGTGGCAACGGTAATGGGATGAGTTGAAACGACACATATATATTATCAACTATTCATTAAAGAAAGGACAAAGTATGAAAGGATTTATCAAAACAGGCATTATGGCAATATGCTGCATGTTCGCATTTTGCAACTGTACAATGGCAGGCAAGGACACACCGATAAGGATAAGCCAGCTGCCGCCGGTGGCACAGAAGATTATCAAAGCCCACTTCTCAAGAAACAAGGTGGCAATGGCAAAGATGGAAACGGAATGGCTGGAGAAAAGCTACGACGTGGTCTTTACAAACGGAACGAAAATAGAATTTGACAAGAACGGCAACTGGACGGACATCGATTGCAAGTACAACGCAGTGCCTTCTGCTATCGTTCCCGTTAAAATAAGAAAGTATGTGAGCAGTCATTATCCGCATGCGAAGATTGTGAAAATCGACCGCGACCGCAGAGGTTATGAGATAGAGCTGAGCGGTGACATAGACATCAAGTTCAACAAGAACTTTGAAGTGACGGAAATAGACTGACTACAGGTAAGGAAAAGAGAGTGTCGGGAAATGGCGTCTGTAACAATACGGATGACAACATTTACCGGCACTCTTTGTTTTTATCTCTTAAACATTCCTGTCAATGCTGCAAGTCTTCAACTCCGACAACGCGCAACACATCGCCGTCGACGGTGAAACGGATGTCTTTTCCCGAATAAGGCATGCCGTAAACACGCGAGGCATCATCGTGATACCGTGGACGCGGGTCGAGGGAAAGAACCTTTTTCAGAGTTTCAAGTTCGGCGGTGTGAAAACAAGATGCAAATTCTTCGGGCACGACAACGTGCAATGTCTGCCACGGGTTGGCATCGGTAAAACCGCCACGGGCACCGGCATGGCAATCGACATACGGCAGATAGGGCTTGATGTCGTAAATGGGAGTACCGTCCATAAGGTCGGCACCGAGCACGTGCACAACCGGTCCGCAAGGCGTATCGATGTCTATGCGCTCTATTCTGACCGACGAAAGTGCCAAACCGTTAGGACGATAGGACGACCGAGTGGCAAAGACGCCCATCTGCATGTTGCCGCCAAGCAACGGCGGACGTGCCGTGACGTTATGTGTATCCGGATTTTCGGAGAAGCCCCAGACAAGCCACAAATAATCAAACCCTTCCATACCGCGCACCGCATCGGGATTGCGGAAAGACGGTTCAAACACTATCCTTCCGCCAAGATCTTCCACAATACCGCTCTGACGTGGTATTCCGAACTTGGTGGAGAAAGGCGAACGAAAGAAGGCAACAGGCTCTATCATCTTTTTCATGATGCAAAGATAAGGGAAATAAGCGAGAAAAGAAATGAAGAAAAGGGATGTTTTACAGGACACAATGACATTTTGTCTTTTCAAACAGACAATTTGTCAGCACAAAACAAAAGGCATGTATTTTGATTGAATGCTCTTAGAAAAAAAATCAGGATATAAAGAAAGGAGAAAATAATGACATTTGAAAGATTTACAATCAAGGCTCAGGAGGTTATCCGTGAGGCTGTGAACACAGCGCAGATAGCAGGTCAACAGACCATTGAACCGATACACCTGCTGAAAGGCATGATGACAAACGCCAAAGACATCACCGGCTTTGTCTTCAGTAAACTGGGTGTTAACGCCGGTAAGATTGAAACACTGCTCGACAACGAGATAAGTCACCTTCCGAGAGTTCAGGGCGGCGAGCCGTATCTTAGTGCGGATACGAACAAGGTACTCATGCGCGCACAGGACATTTCAAAGGAAATGGGCGACGAATTTGTATCGGTGGAACCGATAATGCTTGCCCTGCTGACAGTAAATTCGACGGCATCGAGAATAATGAAAGATGCCGGCATGAACGAAAAGGACATGCGCACGGCAATAAACGAACTAAGGCAGGGACAGCGGGTACAGTCGCAATCGGCGGACGACAACTACCAATCGCTTGAGAAATATGCAAAGAACCTGGTGGAACAGGCGCGCTCGGGCAAACTCGACCCGGTGATTGGTCGTGACGACGAGATACGCCGCGTACTACAGATTTTGTCAAGACGCACAAAGAACAACCCTATATTAATAGGTGAACCGGGAACGGGAAAGACGGCAATCGTGGAAGGACTGGCTGAAAGAATTGTCCGCGGAGACGTGCCGGAAAATCTTAAGGAAAAGCAACTGTACTCTCTTGACATGGGAGCGTTGGTTGCCGGGGCTAAATACAAGGGGGAATTTGAGGAGCGTCTGAAAAGTGTCATCAACGAGGTGACAAAGAGCGAAGGGCGCATAATATTGTTCATCGACGAGATACACACGCTGGTGGGCGCCGGAGGAGGCGAAGGTGCCATGGACGCGGCAAACATATTGAAGCCGGCACTGGCACGTGGCGAATTGAGGGCGATAGGTGCGACGACGCTGAACGAGTATCAGAAATACTTCGAGAAGGACAAGGCTCTGGAGCGAAGGTTCCAGACCGTACTTGTGGAAGAGCCGGACGAGTTGAGCGCCATATCAATACTGCGCGGACTGAAAGAGCGCTACGAGAACCACCACAAAGTGCGTATACAGGACGATGCGTGCATTGCAGCGGTACAACTGTCCGAACGATATATCAGCGACCGTTTCCTTCCGGACAAGGCGATAGACCTTATGGACGAGGCTGCGGCAAAACTGAGAATGGAGCACGACTCTGTTCCGGAGGAGCTGGATGAGATTACGCGGCGTCTGAAACAGCTCGAAATAGAGCGTGAAGCGATAAAGCGTGAGAACGACTTGCCTAAAATCGCAATCCTTGACAAGGACATTGCCGAACTGAAAGATAGCGAAAGGCAGCTCCGTGCCAAATGGGAAAGCGAGCGGGCTCTTGTCAACAGGATACAGCAGGACAAGCAACAGATGGAAGACTTGCGCTTTGAAGCAGAAAGAGCCGAGCGCGAAGGAAACTACGAACGCGTTGCAGAGATAAGATACAGCAAGCTGAAAACTCTCGAGGACGACATACAAAACATTCAGGAACAGCTGAAAAACGCACAGGGAGGTGAAGGTATGGTACGCGAAGAGGTAACCGCCGAGGATATTGCTGAGGTGGTGAGCCGCTGGACAGGCATACCTGTAACCAGAATGTTGCAGAGTGAACGCGAGAAACTTCTGCATCTCGAAGAGGAACTACACCGCCGCGTGATAGGACAGGAAGAGGCAATACGCGCCGTGAGCGATGCCGTGAGAAGGTCAAGAGCAGGACTTCAAGACCCCAAACGTCCGATAGCCTCGTTCATATTCCTCGGAACGACGGGTGTCGGAAAGACGGAACTGGCAAAAGCGCTTGCCGAATATCTGTTCAACGACGAGACGATGATGACGCGTATCGACATGAGCGAATATCAGGAAAAGTTCAGCGTGAGCCGTCTGATAGGTGCGCCTCCGGGATATGTGGGCTACGATGAGGGAGGACAACTGACGGAGGCTGTACGCCGTAAACCCTACTCCGTGGTGCTGTTTGACGAGATAGAGAAGGCGCATCCGGATATTTTCAACATTCTGTTGCAGGTTCTCGACGACGGAAGACTGACCGACAACAAGGGGCGGACGGTAAACTTTAAGAATACAATCATCATCATGACCTCCAACCTTGGCAGCTCAATGATACGTGAGGAGATAGAAAAGAACGGTGGGAAGCTGACAGACGAACAACTGGAAAGTCTTCGGAAAACGGTATTCAACATGATGAAGCAGACCATACGACCGGAATTTCTCAACCGTATAGACGAGACAATAATGTTCCTGCCACTGACGAAAGATGAGATTGCGGACGTTGTAAGGCTGCAAATAAATGCTCTGAAGAAGATGCTGGAACAGCAGGGACTGAGCATAGAAGTAACCGACGGCGCCATAAACCTGCTGGCAGAAGCCGGGTTCGACCCGGAGTTCGGAGCACGCCCGGTAAAGAGGGCGATACAGAACCATGTGCTCAACGACCTGTCGCGCCGCATACTCGCCGGCGAGGTGTCGAGAGAAAAGCCTATAATAATAGACGAGAAGAACGGAAATCTGACATTCGGAAACTGATATCAGAACATTCGATAGAACAACAAAGGCGACGTGCAACGGTATACGGAATGCACGTCGCCTTTAGTATATGGCTGCATGATTGAAATACCTGTAAATCAAATCCATGCCTTGTTTTTCCGTATTCCACTTTTTTGTAGTATCTTTGCATAAGACAAGCATCGCCTCAGCAATTTCAAACAAGCTTGATTGCATTCGGCTTGCATTATCTTTGCATAAAATAAGCGGCGCCTCAGCAATTTCAAGCAAGCTTGATTGCATTCGGATTGCATTATCTTTGCATAAGATAAGCGGCGCCTCAGCAATTTCAAGCAAGCTTGATTGCGTTCGGCTTGCATTATCTTTGCCCACATATAAAAAAAATAACATAAGTCTATGCGACACAATATCGGAAAAACACTAACAGCAATACTGTTCTTTTCAATCATATCATTGACATCATCGGCACATTCGAAAATGATTGTCGAACACTATACAATGGAACAAGGATTGCCAAACAACACGGTATATTCTTCAATAAAAGACAAAGACGGTTTTGTATGGTTCGGAACATGGCACGGGCTGTGTTCGTTTGACGGGGCTGAGTTCATGCCTTTCGTAACAAGACAGAACAGGACATCGGACATTCCGCCGCGCAAAGTGCTGAACATGGTGGAGGACAACAAGAACAATATCTGGATACGCAACGCAGACAGTCATCTTTACATGTTCAACAAAACAACGGAGAGTTATCATAATCTCTATAACGAACTTAAAGGACTGTCCCAGAATGTACAGGTGCTGAAGATAAAACGTATGGACAACGGGCACATACTGATACTGACCCGTAACAAGAACATATACGAAGGCTCAACGGACAAAAACGGCAATGCGACCATTACGAAAATATATGATGCAAGCCGTGACATTGTGCACTCGAATATGAAACTGATACGAAACATCATAGGCGAAACGGCAAACCGTGTATACTGGATAGGTACCGACCTTAAGATAGACGCCATTAGCAAGAGGAACAATCGACCGTTACTTGCCAATATTCCTAACAATACAGAGGTGTCGAGTTTTGCTCACTTCGGACAATATATGTGCATAGGTACAGCAAAAGGCGACATTTACATCGTAAACATTTATAACGGGAAGACGGAACATTACTCGTTTCCCGACATGCGTTCAAGCGTTTCGTGCATCATTCCGATGAACGGACAAGTATTCGTATCATCATCCACCGGATTGTATTCTTTCACAAAACAGAACGGTCTGAAGCCTGTACTGCCAACAGCAGCCAATGCAACGACGTCATATGTGGACAAGAAACAGAATTTATGGTTGCGGTTGAGACATGGAACACTGGTGAGATTTGACCCCGAAACGCACAACTCACAACAATTCACTATGCCCAAAGACAGTCTGTTCGACGAAATGAAGTTTTGCGACACGGGAGAGAACGGATTGTTCATTCTGCTCCGCAACGGTTCTGTTTGGAGGTATAACCACAGTACATACTCGATGGAAGACATCAGCAAGTACAATGAATTTGGAGGTTATGTGCTGGAACCGAAGTTCTTTGACATCGATCTTGACAGCGACGGGCACCTGTGGCTGTCGTCCACCACAAACGGTGCATACAAGGTCTACTTTCCTCAATATAACTTCAAGTTTATTTTCCAGAAACTTATAGTACCGACAGACATAAGCACCGAAAGCAAAGGCGTGCGTGCACTATACCAGTCGCGCAACGGTGATTTATGGATAGGCACCCGCAACAACGAGCTATTCTGCGTGGATGTAGCCACCGGTAATGTCAAGAAAAGTTTCAAAGGAGACATCGGTAATGTGTATCACATCATGGAAGACAGAAACGGAAATCTGTGGCTGTCCACAAAAGGAGCGGGTCTTATAAAGGCTACACCGGATGCCATGGCGCCGCAGGGCATGAGAATAACAAGATACACACACAGCAACAGCGACAAGACATCAATAAGCAACAACCGTGTTTATTACACATATCAGGACAGCAAGCAACGTATATGGGTATGTACGTTCGGCGGCGGACTGAATCTCATTGATCAAAGAAGTGGCAACACAGTGTTCATAAACAAGAACAACGGACTGAAGAATTATCCGCGTTATGATCTTTACCTTAACACACGTGCCATTGCCGAAGACAAACACGGACGGTTATGGGTGGGTACGACAGACGGACTGATGTCGCTACCCGGGACATTCGGCAATGTAAAGGATATAAAATTTGAGACCTATAGAGAACAGCAGGACACACGCCTTGCCGACAATGATATATTCTCATTGTACAAAGACATGAACGGCGATATCTGGATGGGGATATTCGGAAGCGGACTGAATAAGATTGAAAGCTATGACAACGCAAGGAAACGCCCCGTGGTCAAATCATACAACCTGCCGGGACTTCAAGGCGGCGATGTGGTGTCGGCGATGGTGGAAGATCGTCACAGATGCTTATGGATATGTACGGAGAAAGGGCTGTCGAGCATAAAGCGCGGTTCGATGTTTGCACGTAGTTATGACAGGTTCTCGGGATTTCCGGATGTAAACATTGAAGACAACACATCGATATGCCTCAACGGCGGAAACATACTGATAGGATGCAGACAGGGACTGATAATGTTCAACCCTGCAAACGTGGAGAAAGAAAACAACAAGCGCTATAACACGTTCATCGTAGACTTCAAGGTGCAGAACATGGCACTCAGCGAGTTTAATCCGCCTATACACGAAGGTTCGATGAGATATGCCGAAAAGATTGTATTGAAACACAACCAGTCGATGTTTTCTATAGAGTTTGCCACGCCCAACTATACGGACAACAGCCAGATATCATACTCTTACATTCTCGACGGATATGAGGAGCAGTGGCATAACAACGGCAACAACCGTATTGCATCATACGCCAATATTCCGCCCGGGAATTACAAGTTCCGCGTAAAGGCAACAGGCGACAACTCTCCCGAACGTGTGTTGGAGATAACAATCCTTCCGCCATGGTGGGCAACATGGTGGGCATATCTTATATATGCCATAATCACAGTTTTCATACTCTATGGTGTGGCGCATCTTGTACTCTACATGATACGCATGCGCAACGAGGTTTACATCAACGACCGTCTTGCCGAGCTGAAGACACGTTTCTTTACGAACGTAAGTCATGAGTTGCGTACACCGTTGACACTGATTAAGAGTCCGATTGAAGAACTTAAGAATACCGAATCTTTGAGCGAGGCGGGCAAAGAGTATCTGTCCCTGATAGACAGAAACGCAGACAAGATGTTGCAGCTTGTAAACCAGATACTGGACTTCCGCAAGGTACAGAACGGCAAGATGAAACTGCACATTTCACTGGTAGACATCAACGAGATGCTCAGCATGTTCCGCAACGAATATCGTATGCTGGCTGTCGAACGTGACATTGCATTCAACCTGGAACTGCCCAAGGAACATGTCAAGATGTGGTGCGACGCCGAAAAGATAGGCATTGTTGTCAACAACCTGATAAACAACGCTTTCAAATATACTCAAGAAGGCGGCACCATATGCGTGGCACTGGAAGCACACGATAACGGCACATGCCGGATAAGGGTGGAAGACAACGGTGTAGGAATACCTGAGTCACAGTTGGTAAAAATCTTCGAGCGGTTCTCTCAGGCAGACAACAAGATAAGCGACGACACAACACATGCAGGAACCGGCATCGGACTGTCGCTGTCGAAAGAATATGTAAACATGCACCACGGCAGAATATGGGCGGAGAACCTTGAAAGCGGTGTTGCATTCATTGTAGAAATGCCGACAGACAAAGAACATTTCGGCAATGAAGACACGGAAGTGTACTTCGACGACAGCACGGCTGAAAACAATATCGTACAGGCACCGGGATTGGCAGAACATGTAAGCGACAAAAAAGAAGAAATAAACGATGATGCCCCTACCCTACTGTTGATAGAAGACAATATCGACCTGTGCCACATGCTGCAACTGCAACTGAAAAGGAAATACAACGTTTTCGTGGCTCACAACGGGGAAGACGGACTGAAAAAGATATACCAGTATCATCCGGACGTGATAATAACCGACCTTATGATGCCCGGCATCGACGGCATGGAACTGCTGAGCCGCGTGCGCCATGACTTTATAATAAGCCATATACCCGTGATAATTCTCACCGCCAAACATAATGATGACACCAAGACCCATGCAATAACAGCCGGAGCAAATGCCTACATCACCAAACCGTTCAGCAGCGAGTATCTCATGGCGCGCATACATCAGCTGCTTGAGGAACAGCGCATCTTCCAACGAAAAATGGTTGTTCACAATACGGTTGAAAACAAACAGAGCGTCAGCAAAGATGAGTATGAACAGCATCTGGTAAAGAAGGATGTCGAGTTTGTGCATAAAATACACGAAATAATCGAACAGAACCTCAATGCAAACGACTTCAACATTGATACCATTGCCGAAACAATAGGACTGAGCCGATCGGCATTCTTCAAGAAGCTGAAGAGTCAGACAGGGCTTGCTCCGGTGAATTTGGTAAAAGAAGTGCGTCTGTCAAAGGCAGCGGGACTTATCGAAACAACGGACAACAACATCACGGAGATTGCCTATTCCGTGGGTTTCCACGATGCGGGATACTTCGGAAAGTGTTTCAGAAAGAAATACGGAATGACGCCGAAAGAATATAGAAAGGAAAAAACGGAGAGTAAAAACAAATAACCACACACACAACAGTATGAACGGTATGAAAAGAATTACAGCTCTCATCATGATATCTGTCCTATGTATCGAAGCATTTGCCGTAAACAGATATCCGGAGGCAAGGCGCGACTCTATACTGAAATGTATAACAGGGGCGAGAATGCCGTCGTATAAGATAAACATACTGCAAGCCGGCGCCAAAGGAAACGGCATCAAAGACTGCAAGCCGGCGTTTGACAAAGCCATGCGGACGGCAGAGAGAAAAGGAGGAGCACACATCATCGTTCCCTCCGGAACTTATATCATCAACGGTCCGATACAGTTCGTGAGCAATGTCTGCCTCGAACTGCAAGAAGGTGCTGTACTTAAGTTCTCGTCCGATCCGCGCCATTACCTGCCAACGGTCAGGACATCATGGGAAGGAACCCTGCTTCAGAACTACAGCCCGATGATTTACGGATACGGACTTACAAACATCTCTATCGTCGGCAACGGCACCATAGACGGCAACGCGGCAAAAACTTTTGCCACGTGGAGAGCAAGACAGAAGACATCACAGTCGTTGAGCCGTGAATATAACCACAAGGAAGTTCCTGTAAACGAAAGGAACTTCGGCGAGGGACATTACCTACGTCCACAACTGATACAGTTTTTCAACTGCCGCAATATCACAATAAGCGGTGTCTTTATCACCAACTCTCCGTTTTGGTGCATACATCTGCTCAAAAGCGAGAATATAATATGCCGCGGACTGCGCTATGACGCAAAGCTTGTCAACAACGACGGGATTGACCCGGAAGCATCACGCAATATTCTCATCGAAGACATTTCCTTTAACAACGGCGATGACAATGTGGCGATAAAGAGCGGACGCGACAACGACGGTTGGCGTCTGCTTGTCCCCGCAGAGAACATAATAATACGCAACTGCTGCTTCAAGGGACTTCATGCCGTGGTAATGGGCAGCGAGATGTCTGCCGGAATACAAAATATATTCGTGGAAGACTGCACGTTTGCCGGATATTGCAAACGTGGAATATACGTCAAGACCAATCCCGACCGCGGAGGTTTTGTCCGCGACATATACATCCGCAACTGCGAGTTCGATGAGGTTGAAGACCTTTTTTATGTAACAAGCATGTATGCCGGCGAGGGGAACGGCAGCAAGAACTACTCTGCCATAGAAAACATTTATGTTGAAAACTTGCGTTGCCGCCGTGCCAGGGCTGCCGGCATTGTGCTCCAAGGCACTGAAACCAAGCCCATACGCAATGTTACTTTCCGCAATGTGAACATTGACAAAGTAGAAAATGCCGTAAGTATAGACAATACGGAAAATGCAGTAATGGATAATTGCCACTTAGGCGGCAAAGCCGGAATACCGACACAGGCCTCGCCAAAGGACAATCTGGGATTGTAATGACTGTCGTATCATATATTTAATCATCCATATTGTAGAAGTTTGGCTGTATAAAATAATGTGATTCAGGCGTTTTTATCACCGCCGGACTTGCATTCGATATGCAAGGACATAGCATGGCATCCTTAAACAAGCGTTACAGATTTCTGTACTATATGCTACAGATCTCTCTACTATATGCTACAGATCTCTCTACTATATGCCACAGGTTTCTGTACTATATGCTACAGATTTCTCTACTATATGCTACAGATTTCTCTACTATATGCCACAGATTTCTCTACTATATGCCACAGATTTCTCTACTATATGCTACAGATTTCTCTACTATATGCCACAGATTTCTCTACTATATGCCACAGATTTCTCTACTATATGCCACAGATTTCTCTACTATATGCCACAGATTTGTATCTCATATGCGATAGATTTAAATCTCATATGCGTTACGTTTCTATCTCATATGCGTTACATTTACATCTCATATGCCGCAGAAATCCGTACAGCATGTTTTAAGCTCTCATACACCTTTCGGAGGTGGTTTTGTAATATAACAAGGAAAACAAAATCGTCGAACTAACATTAAAATACATAACCCCAAAAAGACATGCGGGTTGACAATATGACGATATGATGAACGAAAAATCTTTATTCTTCGTTTATCATTCTTCATACAAAAGCATTACCTTTGCATTCAAAGTAAGTATATCGGCATTTAGTCGATGAAACTAAATGCAAGTTAACTATAAATACTCAGATGAAATATACAGTTGAAAAGGTAACAACACTTATAGGAGCACGCCGTATAGGCAACACCGATGCAAACATCGGCTGGCTGCTCACCGACAGCCGCTCGCTTTGTTTTCCGGAAGAGACTCTGTTTTTTGCCATAAGGACGGAACGCAACGACGGGCACAGATACATACCGGAGCTTTATCGCCGCGGGGTACGCAACTTTGTTGTAGAAAAAGTGCCCGAAGACGGTGCCGCTCTGTTTCCGGGAACAAATTTCCTTAAGGTTGTACGCCCCATAGAAGCGTTGCAGAGGCTCGCCGAAAGACATCGCGACGAGTTCGGCATTCCGGTGATAGGCATCACGGGAAGCAACGGAAAGACGGTGGTTAAGGAATGGCTGTACCAGTTGCTGTCGCCATCGTTCGTAGTGACGCGAAGTCCGCGCAGCTACAACTCGCAGGTAGGTGTGCCGCTGTCGGTGTGGCTTATGCACGAGCACACGCAGATAGGCATATTCGAGGCGGGTATAAGCGAGCCGGGAGAAATGTCGGCACTGCACGACATCATACAACCCACGATAGGCGTTATAACGAACATAGGCGATGCACATCAGGAGAATTTCAATACGCTTGAAGACAAATGCAACGAGAAGCTTAAACTGTTCCGCGATTCAAAAGTGATTGTATATCCTGCCGACAACCATGTCATTGCCCGCTGTGTTGAGGCGAGCGGATACAGGGGCAGGCGCGTGGCATGGTCTGCAACCGACCCCCGGGCGGCTCTTTATGTCAAGAATATATCAAAGACAGGCACCACAACAACCGTCACCTATATATATAAAGGTATAGAGGCACGATACGAACTGCCGTTCATAGACGAGGCGTCGGTAGAGAACTCAATAACGTGCGCCGCCGTGGCACTGCACATCGGACTGAGTCACGACACGCTGGCAACACGTATGGCGGCAATAGAGCCGGTGGCAATGCGACTGGAAGTGAAGGAAGGCAGGCACGGATGCACGCTTATAAACGACTCGTATAACTCTGACATCAACTCTCTCGACATCGCGCTTGACTTCATGAACCGCCGTCCCGACCATGCCGGACGCCGTCGCACGCTGATACTCAGCGACATCTGTCAGAGCGGCAAGAACGGGGCGGAACTCTATACAGAGGTGTCCGGTCTTGCACGAAAGCGCGGGGTGGAGAAGCTTATCGGCATCGGAACGGACATAACGGCATATGCCGACAGGATAGACATAAACGAGAAACATTTCTTTTCCGACACCGACACGTTTGTGGCAAGCGATGTTTTCCGCTCACTGCGCGATGAGGTTATATTGCTTAAAGGCGCACGTTGCTTCTGTTTCGACCGCCTTACGGAACTGTTGGAGCAGAAGGTGCACGAGACAATACTCGAGGTTAACCTCGATGCCGTGGTGAACAATCTCAACCACTTCCGCTCGTTCCTCAAACCGGACACAAAGATTGTGTGCATGGTTAAGGCGAATGCCTACGGAAGCGGTGCGGTGGAAGTAGCAAAAACATTGCAGAACCACCGTGTAGACTATCTTGCCGTGGCAGTGGCAGACGAAGGTGTGACGCTGCGCAAGGCAGGTATAACGGCGAACATCATGATTATGAATCCGGAAATGACGGCATTCAAGACCATGTTCGACTACGACCTTGAACCGGAAGTCTACAGTTTCCGTCTGCTCGATGCCCTTATAGCCGCAGCCGGCAAGGAGGGCATAACAGGATATCCCGTACATATAAAATTGGATACGGGCATGCACCGTCTGGGCTTTAACCCCGAGACGGACATCGACAGGCTTATAAAAAGGCTGAAAGGTCAGAATGCCATAATACCGCGCTCGGTGTTCTCGCATTTTGTAGGTTCGGACAGCGACGACTTTGACACATTCTCCGCCATGCAGTTCGAGCGCTTCGACAAGGCAAGCCGCAAGTTGCAGGAAGCATTTACACATAAGATTTTACGTCATATCGACAATTCCGCCGGCATAGAGCATTTCCCTGAAAGGCAGCTTGACATGTGCCGTCTCGGATTGGGGCTGTATGGTATAGACAGCCGCGACAACTCCATTATAAATAATGTGTGCACGCTGAAGACAACAATCCTGCAACTGCGCAATGTTCCGAAAGACGAGACCGTGGGCTACAGCCGTCGCGGCATATTGACACGCGACAGTGTCATTGCGGCGATACCCATAGGATATGCCGACGGGCTGAACCGTCATCTCGGACGCGGGCACGGTTACTGTCTCGTAAACGGCAAGCGCGCACCATATGTGGGAAACATCTGCATGGACGTTGCCATGATAGACGTTACGGATATCGATTGTCATGAAGGCGACACCGTGGAGATTTTCGGCGACAATCTACCTGTAACCGTTCTTTCGGACATACTCGACACCATACCTTACGAAGTACTGACGGGTGTGAGCGAGAGAGTGAAGAGGGTGTACTTTTATTAATTAAGAATTATGAATTAAGAATTTGCCGGCGCGGTGTTTTCAGTATTTATAAGTCCTATAAGCCCTATAAGACTTATAAGTCCTATAGAACTTTATTTAGAAAAAGACCACATTGCGCCAGCCAATTCTTAATTCTTAAATCTTAACTCTTAATTAAAAAGAGCGTTATATAAATAATTTTGTGTATCTTTGCAAAGATTTATTAATAATAAAACCTTAAATAAAAGAAAATGAATCCTGTACAAACTACAAAAATGACAAACTGGCGTTGGTGGATTTGCGGCTTGTTGTTCGTTGCGACAACAGTCAACTATCTTGACCGTCAGGTGCTGTCGCTGACAGCAAAGGAGTTTATCTATCCTGATTTCCACTGGACGGATGAAGACTATGGTAACATCACTGCTTATTTCTCGATTTTCTATGCTATCTGCATGTTGTTTGCAGGTAAGTTCGTAGATTGGATGGGAACAAAAAAAGGATATCTCTGGGCTATCGGAGTGTGGAGCTTCGGAGCCTGTATACATGCCGGTACAGCTATTGCCACACAATATATCCACGGTTTGGACAGCCTCGATGCAATGCGTGCCCTTGAAGACGGTTCTTCGGCAGCGCTGGCAGTGGCTTCAACCGGAGTATGGCTTTTCCTCGTTTGCCGCGCGATACTTGGTCTTGGTGAAGCAGGAAACTTCCCCGCCGCCATTAAGGTTACGGCAGAGTATTTCCCAAAGAAAGACCGTGCATACGCTACATCAATATTCAATGCCGGCGCTTCTGTAGGCGCATTGGCAGCTCCGTTGATGATTCCGCCATTGGCAAAGGCATTCGGTTGGGAAATGGCATTTATAATCATCGGTGCTTTGGGCTTTATCTGGATGGGCTTCTTCGTTAAGTGGTACGACAAACCCGAGAAGTCTTCGAAGGTGAACAAAGCAGAGTTGCTGTATATTCATCAGGACGATGAGGCCGAGGATATCAAGAAAGACGACGCAAAAGAAGAGAAGCAGATACCTTTCCTCCAGTGTTTCGGATACAAACAGACATGGGCATTCATCGTGGGTAAGTTCTTCACCGACGGTGTGTGGTGGTTCTTCCTGTTCTGGGCTCCGGGCTATTTCCAGGATGTGTATGGTTACAAGGCTTCTTCAGGCACAGGTATGTTGCTGATTATGACATTGTATGCAATCGTAACATTCCTTTCCATTTATATCTGCAAGTTGCCAACATACTTCGTTGACAAGAAGGGTATGAATCCGTACGCAGGTCGTATGCTGGCAATGATGCTTATAGCATTCATCCCACTGGTATGTGTGTTGGCACAGCCGTTGGGTGAGTATTCGGCATGGTGGCCCGCAGTTATCATCGGTCTTGTTGGTGCAGGTCACCAGGCTTGGTCGGCAAACATATTCTCTACTGTAGGTGATATGTTCCCAAAGAGCGCCATTGCAACCGTTACAGGTATCGGCGGTATGGCAGGCGGTGTTGGATCATTCCTTATCAACAAGGGTTCCGGTCAGCTCTTTACGTTTGCAGAAGAGCAGGACGCAGCATTCACTTTCCTCGGTTTCGACGGCAAGCCCGCCGGCTATATGATTGTGTTCTGCATCTGTGCTGTTGCTTATCTGCTGGCATGGTGCATCATGAAGGTTCTCGTACCGAAATACAAGCCTATCGTTGTCGAATAATCATTATTCACAATAATATAAAAGATAAGGAGTGTACCGACGTTTGGGTACACTCCTTTCTTTATTTTTAAATCACGTCATTCTCTATTCGTTTTCTCCATAAGAATATATGCATGTATTTGCTCGCACGAGGATGTAAAGACTTTTTCTTGTAAAAGTCCGTTGTACAAGCCTTTGATTCTAAGATTGTTAGTAACAGAGTTTTACAATGGAATACCAACAAAGGTAAGGATGTATTGATTGTCTTTACCATGATTTCTGCAATTTACCGGAGTTCGCACACTTGTTTTTTGCAATTTATCGGAGTTTAAAGTGTAAAAATCTGCAATTTATCGGAGTTTATATGCTCTATTTTTGCAATTTATCGGAGTTTTAATTATCTTTGCGCTATCTCTCTTATCATAAACAGTTATGGATTCCAATGTTATATACAAGACAATTCTTGATCAGCGAGAAGAACTTTCTCTTATGACAAATGAAGATTTTGTATACCGCAATGAGGTAAACCAAATCTCTTTGAATACAAAACAGGCACAAGTTGTTATTGGTGTCAGACGAAGTGGTAAATCAACACTTTGTCACATGACTCTGCGCAATGCAGGTGTAGTTTACGGTTATGTCAACTTTGACGACGACCGTATGGCTAATCTTATGGTGGAGGACTTAAACTTTGTTCTTGAAGCTATCTATCGTGTATATGGCAATGATGTGAAACACATTTTCTTTGATGAAATACAAAATGTAAACGGTTGGCATCTTTTTATCAACAGATTGCTCCGCCAAGGCTTGCACATTGTTATAACGGGG
Organism: Xylanibacter caecicola; assembly: GCF_013166515.1. Taxonomy (GTDB): domain Bacteria; phylum Bacteroidota; class Bacteroidia; order Bacteroidales; family Bacteroidaceae; genus Prevotella; species Prevotella caecicola. Next base: position 135,851 of record NZ_JABKKJ010000006.1, read on the forward strand.
TCTAATGCCAGACTTTTAAGTTCAGAACTGGCAACTCATCTTACCGGACGCTATAATGAAATAAGGCTCTTCCCGTTTTCTTTCAGAGACTATTGTGTTGCAAAAGAAATAGAAACTGATATTCCAACGACAAAGAATATGGCTTTGTTGAAAAACACTCTTGATGAATATCTGATAGAAGGTGGTTTTCCTGAAATAGCATCTTTGCCAGATAAACAAGGATATGTAGGTAGTCTGATAGATGCCATTATAACCAAGGACATCATGCCGCGCTTTCATATTCGAAACGCCAATGCTCTTAAGACATTAGCCAACCACCTTATCAATAACGTAGGGCAAATAATAAATATGAAAGAACTTGTTGAAACTTTGAAGATAGGTTCAGACAAGACAATACGAAATTATATTGACTTTCTGGCTCAGGCTTTTTTGATTGTCCCATTGACAAAGTTCTCTTATAAAAGCAGCGAACGCCTGAGGAGCAATAAAACATACATTGTTGATACGGGAATGCTCACGTTCAGACCAAATCTTCTCGCAACGGAGAATTTAGGATGGAGACTGGAAAACGCTGTATTGCTTGAACTTCAAAGGCGTAACATGCCGTTATGCAGGGATGTTTTTTATTATCGCCCGGTTTCCCGATTAAAAGAAGTGGACTTTGTCATTGCTGAAAGAGGAAATGTGATGGAACTAATACAAGTCTCATACGATATCGGTACCCCCAAGACATTGTCAAGAGAACTTAGTGCACTTGTTGACGCATCGCGAAAGACAGGATGTAAGAAATTGACTTTAATAGCCTGTTCGGAAACAAGAAAAGAGAAAATTTCAGACATGGAAATAAATGTCATTTCGGCAATAGAATGGTTGTTAGCAAGATAGTGCTTGTAATGTCTGTCATAAATTGATTTAACGTCAACTTGATATAAGCTAACACTCTGCAAGATTTCTCTCCGAAGTATCCCAATCCATATTATTTGGAAAGTCTGTTCCTTAATCTCAGGTGCTTCGGGGAGCAATCCTACTTGCTCTGAGAATGATTAAATGCAATTAATGTTTCATGTATAGTTTTTGTGTTGAGCAGACATTATTTTTTATTGTACTTATTAATAATATATGTACTTATATAACATGTCAATATTGAATATTTATTAAAGCATTATACCGTTTTATTAAATAAGATTAAATTACCCCCCGATTTCTTAATTTAATACAATTGTATTACTTTAGCTTCACCTTTTATTAACAACAATCAGCGCATCCGGCTAACTGAAAAACATGAATGCCTCCTCTTTGTGGCTATAAAAAGAAAGACATGACTACTATAAATGTAATACTTAAAACTAATAAACGACATGAAAAAACTATTTACTTTATTAATGCTGATGGTGTGTGCCGTCGGAACGGTGTGGGGACAGAACAGTTTTTCTGTAATTCTTGATGGGGAAGCAATTCAAGAATCTCCATTCTTTACAATAAGTAATTCTGGGAATTTTAATAAAAATTATACTGGTACTTATGAAGGTAGAGCTTATACAAAAGGATATAAATTGGATTCTAAAGGAAATGTAAGTTTTACAACAACAAAAGAAGCAACTGTAATGATTGTACAGTCACTTTCTAAATATTCAGAGAAGGTTCCAAAATTTGACACTGATAATTTAGCAACAAATAACCGTGTAGATGATATTACAAATAAAGTTGGTGTATATACATTAACAAATGTTCCTGTAGGTTCACATTCTATCTCAAGAGGAAGTGGTGAGACTGGAATACTTTTTATAAAAGTTGACTATCCTCAAAAAGATATTACATCGGAAGTCGTGACAACCGTTACAATAAACGGAGTTCAAATAAGTCCTGAAGACTTAACAACATTAATTGAAACAAAGAACCTTACTTTGGACCAGGCTATATATCAAACGGCACCAACTGTCATATTTACAAATACAAAGACATATTCTGACAATTCAAATGAGACTGAAAATATAACAGCTGAAATGACAGAAGATGCCGACTTCTTTATTGCCACGGCTGTTATAGGTGGAGACACATATACAATAAAAGTGGGAAGAGACAAAAGCGTTAAATCGAATGATGCCACACTGAAATCTCTCAATGTAAACAACGAACCAATTAACGGATTTAATGCCGAAACGTTGTCATACGATATAGAACTTCCATTCGGTACAACGGACATACCGACAATAACTGCTGAAGCTACAAGTAGTGTGGCAACTGTTAGTGTAATTCAGGCAACGACACTTCCCGGAACAGCCACTGTCAATGTAACAGCAGAAGACGGTACTACTGTAATGTCTTACACCGTGAACTTTACGGTTGCAAAAGGCAGCAACGAGAAAGAGCTGAAACAGGCTATGTTCAGTAATGGATTTGACGGATTTATAAAGGGAAACACCATAGAAGCCTATTATATGGAGGGAACAGAAGTTCCGACACTGAACGCAACTGTCTCAGACAAGGCTACGGCAACGGTAAACGATAATACGCTTACTATTACAGCGGAAGACGGTACGACAGCCGAATACACAATAATATTGGAACCGGTATCGCCATATACTGGACTTGGTCGTGTATTTGACGGAACAGAGACAGACTGGATTAAAACAGGGTACTCATTTGATGCAGAAACAAACAGAGGTTGGAAATTCTCAAAGAACCATGATAAAAACACTCCATCTGATTTAAGTCGTATTATTGACGGTAGAAACCGACTTTATTTCTTCGTAGATGCTTGTAATGACGTAACGTTAAAGACAGCAACCGGAATTAGCAATGCACGCAAAATAAAAGTCTATGTAAACGGAAAGGAAATATCCGGTGTAACAGAAGCACCTAAATATTCGGCAGGAGCCGGGATTAACATAGAATGCGGTTCTTCTTCTCCTTGCATGATTGCAATTGTATCGAACCAAGATGGCGGTGACGGCGGTTTCGGTGAAATCGTTGTAAATAAACCTGCACCTGTTTCAATCACACTCAACAGCTATGGTTACAATACATACAGCAATGCCAACACTGTGACTGTAGAAGGCGCTGTGGCATATACATGTACGGTAAACAAAGAAACAAGCAAGGCTGTGCTTAAAGAACTTGGAACCGTAATTCCTGCCGGTCAGGGAGTGCTGCTTAAGGGCGAGAATGGCGGAACTGTGACTTTTGCTTTTGGAGGTGAAGAACCTGTTATTGAACAGAACGATTTCCAACCTGTATTGAAAGAAACGGCAACACCTACGGATAAGGCTATTTATGTGCTTAACGGTAATCAGTTCAAAAAGTATATAGGTGCAACACTTGTTGCAAACAAGGCATATATAGAGCTTGGTTCTGCAGCTGAAACAAAGGCATTGAGCATTGAATTTGGCGGAGGAACAACAGACATAGACGGAATTACAACGGCTGATGTTGACGACAATGCCCCTGTATACAATCTTAACGGTCAGCGCGTGAACAGAAACACGAAAGGAATAGTTATCAGTAACGGAAAGAAAATAATAAACAAGTAAACCTTAATACAATCATGAAAAGACAATATATCACACCACAGACAATGCTTCTAAGGATATCTACGGAACAATTTATCGCTGCATCAAATCCACAAGATGACGAACTGGATATCACAGAAGATGAAACAGAAGCCATGGAGACAAAAGACTATAGCTTTAATCTTTGGGAAGATGATACCGAAGAAAACGGTGAATGGTAATTACTAATCTATAAACAATAAATTTAACACCGTCGACAGCGAATGCTGCCGGCGGTGTTGTCTTTTATATCCCTTTATATTCTTCTGTCTCCTCTTTATCTTCCTCTATATTCCCTTATCTCCCTCTATCTCCCTCTTATTTAATAAATCCCTGTTTCTTCAGTGCGTCCATAAGTGTTTCGGACATGTGCTCATTGTCGTTCTTGGTATAGCGGCAGTCGGTGAACACTTGTGCAAGCGTCTCTTTGTTGTTTATTTCAACAAAGTTCCTGTTCTCCGGCAGCGCCTCTTTTGCGGCATAGAAACGGTCTATATCTGCCGCTGTGTAATCACTGTATGTCTCGTTGTGTACGAACGAAGCAAGAGGAAGACGGTCGCTTTGCGGCGGATTCTCATCGGGCCAGCCGAGAGTTATCGTTGCCACAGGCATTACAAGTTTGGGAAGTTTAAGGGTGTCTATGATGATTTGCGGACAATATACCGTCGTTCCGAGGAAACAATACCCCAGTCCCTCTTCCTCTGCAAGGTTACAGAAAGTCTGTGTATACAGCAACGCATCAGTGGCAGCATTGACAAACGACAGGAAATTGTCATATCCGGGCGTCGCCTTACGGTTATTTGCCCACACGGTTGTACGGTTGAAGTCGGCACAGACCGTCAGCACCACGGGGGCAGAAGTAACCATTGGCTGATTAAAATGAGCCGGGGCAAGCCGCTCTTTCATCTTGATGTCTCGTGTAACGACAACGCTATACAGTTGGAGATTGCCCATTGTCTGTGTACGTGCGGCAAGTTCAAGCAGTCTGTCGAGCTGTTCATCCGTAACTTCGCGCGATGAATACTTTCTTATACTTCTTCTTGTTTCTATGGATTTCATAATCAATAATGTTTTGTTTTTAATGCCTGATATAGTCTTAAGTAAATGTTCAAAATTAAACGTATATATTATAATCAGTTGGCGCTGTATTTACTTTATCATTATCTTGCACGTTCTTTTGGTGCTATTTTCCCATGTCTCATCGGTCGTGTAGCCCGCTACACTCACTCTTCGGACATGAAAAAACAGCACCAAAATAACATACAATATAATAATAATTAATTTCAAACATCTACTTATTACATAATCCGATGACAAAAATACATATAAAATCGGAAAGAGACAAGTCTTTGCACAATAGAGTATACCATGAAAACATCGGCATCAGGATGAACGGAATATTCTATTGTATACATAAATCCGGAATAACAGACAATGGTTTTATTCGTTTTCTTATCCCGAATCCGTATATTGTACAACATATTAATAAGGCGAGAATTTCGAAAAAAAGAAAATCTGTAGTATTGAAATATTGAAAAGTTATCCGTTTCGGAAAACAATGCTTCATTTTTTTATTAGCAAATAATCACAAAAGTGTTTTCTTTTATCAAAAAATGTTCGTAGTTTTGCAACATTGATTATACACTACTATAATGGAAAATAATAAAACTTATTCTTATGATGAGGCTTACGGTGCCTCGCTTGAATACTTTAACGGTGATGAACTGGCAGCAAGGGTATGGGTAAATAAATATGCCCTTAAGGACAGTTTCGGCAATATATACGAAAAATCGCCTGAGGATATGCACCACAGGATTACAGATGAGGTGGTGCGTATAGAGAATAAATATAAGAACCCGATGAGTGCCGAAGAAGTTTTCGGGCTTCTTGACCACTTTAAATATATAGTACCTGCCGGAAGTCCGATGACAGGTATAGGCAACAACCACCAGGTGGCATCGTTGTCCAACTGCTTTGTTGTGGGACTTGACGGCGATGCCGACTCATACGGTGCCATATTGCGCGTGGACGAGGAGCAGGTACAGCTGATGAAGCGTCGCGGAGGCGTGGGACACGACCTGTCTCATCTGCGTCCGAAAGGCTCTCCCGTGAACAATTCCGCACTGACATCCACAGGTTTGGTACCTTTCATGGAAAGATACAGCAACTCCACACGCGAGGTCGCACAAGACGGACGGCGCGGTGCACTGATGCTCTCCGTAAGCATTAAGCATCCAGACAGCGAAGCCTTTATCGATGCAAAGATGACCGAAGGCAAGATTACCGGTGCCAATGTGTCTGTGAAAATAGACGATGACTTCATGCGGTGTGCCACGGAAGGCAAGGAATATACGCAACAGTTCCCCGTAGAAAGTGACAATCCCAAGATGAAATGCACAGTTGATGCAAGCAAGTTGTGGGCGAAGATTGTGCACAATGCTTGGAAAAGTGCAGAGCCGGGAGTGCTGTTCTGGGATACGATAACACGCGAAAGCATCCCCGACTGTTATGCAGATCTGGGCTTCAAGACCGTATCTACCAACCCATGCGGCGAGATACCTCTTTGTCCTTACGACTCGTGCCGTCTGCTGTCCATAAACCTTTATTCTTATGTTGAAAATCCGTTTACGGACAAGGCACGCTTTGATTTCGACCTGTTCCGCAAGCATGTTGCCATGGCACAGCGCATAATGGACGACATTGTGGACATGGAACTGGAGAAGATAGACCTTATAATGGAGAAGATAAAGCGCGACCCGCAGAGCGACGAGGTGAAGGGTACCGAGTATCATCTGTGGGAAAAGATAAAACGCAAGAGCGGAATGGGACGCCGTACCGGCGTCGGTATCACAGCCGAGGGCGACATGATTGCGGCGATGGGACTGCGATATGGCACGGAAGAGGCAACGGCATTCTCTGTAGAGGTACACCGCACGCTTGCACTTGCCGCATATCGCTCGTCTGTTGATATGGCAAAAGAGCGTGGAGCGTTCGAGATATTCGATGCCGGACGCGAAGCTGCAAATCCGTTCATAAACAGAATAAAGGAAGCCGACCCGCAGTTGTATGCCGACATGGTGAAATACGGACGGCGCAACATAGCCTGTCTTACCATTGCCCCGACAGGCACAACAAGTCTTATGACGCAGACAACAAGCGGAATAGAACCGGTGTTCCTACCCGTATACAAGCGTCGCCGTAAGGTTAATCCCAACGATACCGACGTGCATGTGGACTTTGTTGACGAAACGGGAGACTCGTTCGAGGAGTATATCGTATACCACAACAAGTTCATAGAGTGGATGAAAGTCAACGGCATAGACACGGCAAAGCGTTACACACAGGAAGAGATAGACGAGCTTATAGCACGCTCACCTTATTATAAAGCTACCGCCAACGATGTGGACTGGCTGATGAAGGTGCGCATGCAGGGCGCAATACAAAAGTGGGTGGACCACAGCATAAGCGTGACTATAAACCTTCCCAACAATGTCGACGAGGCTCTTGTAAACCGTCTGTACGTAGAAGCATGGAAGTCGGGCTGCAAAGGCTGTACGGTATATCGTGACGGTTCGCGCTCGGGAGTGATGATTGCCGTAGACAAGAAAAAGAAAGGCGGCGACAAGAGTGGCGGCACACAGTTGCCCCCGTGCAGTCATCCGCAGGTTACGGAAGTACGTCCCCAGACATTGGAGTGTGATGTCGTGCGTTTCCAGAACAACAAAGAAAAGTGGGTGGCTTTCGTAGGACTGCTCGACGGATATCCCTACGAAATATTCACCGGCTTGCAGGACGATGAGGAAGGCATTGTGCTGCCAAAGACCATAACAAAGGGAAAGATCATAAAACAGACCAATGAAGACGGCTCGCACCGTTATGACTTCCAATTCGAGAACAAACGCGGATACAAGACTACGGTAGAAGGACTGAGCGAGAAATTCAACCCAGAATACTGGAACTATGCCAAACTGATATCCGGCGTGCTGCGTTACCGCATGCCTATAGCCCATGTCATAAAGCTTGTAGGTTCCCTGCAACTTAAGAGCGAGAGTATCAATACATGGAAGATAGGTGTGGAACGTGCATTGAAGAAATACATAGTTGACGGTACGGAGGCAAAGGGACAGAAGTGCCCGGTGTGCGGTCAGGAGGCATTGGTATATCAAGAAGGATGCCTTATCTGTAAGAACTGCGGTTCGTCTCGTTGCGGATAAAACATCGAAGACAATGGAGATTGTTGGCAGCAGTGTGTTCATAAAGAACATGAAGTTCTATGCCCGTCACGGTGTGATGCCGCAGGAACGTGTCACGGGAGGCGAATTTACGGTCAGTCTGCGCGTGGGTTTCCGCGCCGGTCGTGCCGTCGAGAGCGACGATGTGGCAGACACGCTGAACTATGCAGAGATATATGAAACGGTAAAGCGTGAGATGCAACAGCCGTCGGCACTGCTCGAACACGTGGCGGGACGGATAGGCAAGAGCATTCTCTGCGCCATGCCGAAAGCGGAAACAGTGGATATAACCCTGTCGAAGACCAATCCTCCCATGGGGGCAGATGCCGGATGTGCCGGAATAGAACTGTGTATCAGGAGATGATGAGGCAGTGGCATATAGGGAAATAAAGAGAGTTAACAGGGATATATAAACAGGAGACCGAGGGAGATAAAAGTATTTATAAGGAGACAAAGGACACATGTTTAAGAAAATCTTATCCATATTCGTTGCTTTCATGCTGCTTTCTACGGTGGCTTTCGCCGCCGGAAAAGGCTTCACGCTTGTGATAGACGCCGGTCACGGCGGTCACGACGCAGGCGCACGCGGTGCTTTCTCGCTCGAGAAGAACATAAATCTCAAAGTCGCACTTGCTTTCGGCAGGTATGTAGAGCGCTATTGTCCTGACGTGAAAGTGGTATATACTCGCAAGACCGACGTGTTTGTCCCACTGCATGAGCGGGCAAATATAGCCAACAAGAACAAGGCGGACATCTTTATCTCCATACATACCAATTCTCTTCCCAAGGGGCGCATAGCACGAGGCATAGAGACATATACCATGGGTATGCGCCGTGCCGGCGAGAAACTGAGTGCCGCACAGCGTGAGAATGCAGTCATCATGATAGAGAAAGACTATAAGCAGCACTACGAGGGCTACGACCCCAACTCCCCCGAGAGTGCAATAATGTTCGAATTCATGCACGACAAGAACATGGCAGAGAGTGTCGAGCTTGCCAAACTGGTGCAAGGAAACATCTGTGCCACGACGGGCAGGGCTAACAAGGGCGTAAAACAGGATGTCTTTCTTGTGCTGCGCGAAACATCCATGCCGGCATGTCTTATAGAGCTTGGTTTTATATCAACACCCGATGAGGAGCAGTTCCTGAACAAGGAGAAGAGCATAGACGACCTTGCACGCGGCATCTATCTTGCCTTTGTGAAATACAGAAATGCCAAAGGCGGCAGCTTTACAGTGCCTTTCGAACCGTCACCGAGAACCGAAACGGAGGTAAAGGCGGCAGAGACAAAGAACAGAAAGACGGAGAACACCGTAACGGAAACTCCGGGAAATGCCGTTACCGAACCCAATACTGCAGCCGAAAGCAATGGCGGCAAGGCTGACGAAAGTGCATCAACGGAAGCAAAGAATGATGTACAGGCAAAGGACAAACCTGTTTTCAAAGTGCAGATACTTGCCGCAGACAAAGTGTTGAAGACCGGAAGTCCGCTGCTTAAAGGATGCAGTGATGTCTGTTACTATAAGGAAGGAAACTATGTCAAGTATACATGCGGAGCTTCGGAAGACTACAATGAGATATATCGTCTGCGCAAGACACTGCTCGACAAGTTCCCCGAGGCATTTATAATAGCTTTCAAAAACGGTCGGAAAATGAACGTGGCGGAGGCAATAAGAGAATTTAAGTCAAACAGAAAATAGTTGCTTATGAAGTTTTTTACAAAAGAAGTTAGGATTGCCCTCGTGGCAATCGCCGGACTTGTGGTGCTGTTCTTCGGCATGAGTTTCCTGAAAGGTCTCAGTCTCATATCAACGGACAGTATTTATTACATATCATTCAGCAATATCAGCGGACTGAGTTCATCGAGTCCCATCTATGCCGACGGTTATAAAGTGGGAACCGTAAAGGGCATAAAATACGACTACAACGCCAACAAAGACATAATGGTGGAAGTGGTTCTTGACAAGAACCTCAGAATTCCCGCAGGCAGCAGTGCCGAGATAGAGAGCGACATGATGGGCAACGTAAAGGTAAACCTGCTGCTTGCAAACAATCCGCGCGAGCGGGTAATGCCGGGAGGAGTGATAAAGGGCGGTATCAACGACGGCGCTCTCGGACAGATGAAGGACATGATACCTGCCATAGAGAAGATGTTGCCCAAGCTCGACTCCATAATGGGAAGTCTCAATATGCTTCTCTCCGACCCTGCCCTGCAGCAGTCTCTGCACAACGTCGAGACCATAACGGGCAACCTTACCACCACAACAAAAGAACTCAACACGCTGATGTCCGGACTGAACAGAAGTGTTCCGGGCATGATGAAACGTGCCGACAACGTTCTTGACAACACGGAAAAGCTTACCGCCCGTCTGAATACGGTCGATGTAGAGGGCACAATGGCAAAGGTAGACGCCACACTTTCAAATGTAGAGGAGTTCACTTCAAGACTTAACAGCAACGAAGGTTCGCTCGGATTGCTCATGCGCGACCCGTCATTGTATAACAATCTGAACGCCACCATGCGCGATGCCGATTCGCTGATGATAGACCTGCGCAACCATCCCAAGCGCTATGTACACTTCTCTGTGTTCGGGAAAAAGGATAAATAGATGGATGTGTCAAAAAGTTTTCACCCGTTTGTAGGGACATATTCTTGTATTTGTCCGTTATATATTCACTGATTTTAAGGCTGTTACAGGCGGACAAATACAAGAATATGTCCCTACAAACGGGTTGTTATTTATTTGGGCATAGCCGTATGCCCCCTCCTTCCCTACCCCGATATAATATATAGCACCGCTTGCCTATTTATATAAAATCAATCTAAATATCGTTTCTTTTGCTTTTGCAGGCTGTGTATTCCCGTAAACCGTTTATTTATATGCCTTTTATGATGTTGGTGCAACAAAGCATGCACACAGTGTCGCTTTTTATGACTTTTTAATTAACGGCTTGTTTTACAAGTGTTTATCTACATTTAACGGCTATTCCTTTTAAGAATGGTGCTGATAACACTTAATTTATACACATAAAGCGTTTTACGTAAAACGGCATAAATACGGCGATATGGCACAGTTTGCATATTCCGATTATTTTTGCGAAATTTGCAAACGCGGAATAAACAAGCACCGTTTTTTATAAATCAGCTTAGTCTTTAAATGAGTAACAATCCTAAAATGCTCTGGGACAAAAGCCTTTTGTTGATAAAGGAGAATGTCTCGGAACAACAGTTCAACACGTGGTTCAGACCAATAGCGTTCGAATCGTTCAACGAGTCGACACGTACTTTATTGGTTCAGGTTCCAAGTCCGTTTGTATACGAGTACTTGGAAGAGAACTATGTTGACCTTTTGGGCAAGGTTCTCAGACATACTTTCGGTGACGGGATACGTCTTACATACCGTGTTGTGACGGACAAGACCCATAATATCACGCAGGTGATAGAAGGTGAGCCGAAGGCTGACATAGAAAAGACACGGCAGAAGACACGCGGCAACCAGTCGCCGACGGTGCTCGACGCCGCAAGACCGCAGCAGATAGACTCGCAACTGAACACGCGCAACACCTTTGCCAACTATATAGAAGGTGCCAGCAACAAGCTTCCGCGCTCTGTAGGATTGTCCATTGCTGAACATCCCAACACCACACAGTTCAACCCGATGTTCATCTACGGTCCGTCAGGATGCGGAAAGACCCACCTTATCAATGCCATCGGCGTAAGGACAAAGGAACTCTATCCGCAGAAACGGGTGCTTTATGTAAGCGCAAGACTGTTTCAGGTGCAATACACCAATGCGGTTCTCAACAACACCACGAACGATTTCATCAACTTCTATCAGACAATAGACATGCTGATAGTAGATGACATACAGGAGTGGGTGTCGGCAACGAAGACACAGGACACGTTCTTCCATATATTCAACCACCTTTTTCTTAACGGCAAACGCATCATACTGGCATGCGACCGTCCGCCGGTTGATCTGAAAGGAATGAACGAACGCCTGCTCACACGCTTCAGTTGCGGACTGATAGCAGAGCTGGAAAAGCCCAACGTACAGTTGTGTGAGGACATCCTGAACTGTAAGATAAAGCGCGACGGGCTTAGCATTCCGGCAGAGGTAGTGAGATTTATCGCACAGACAGCCAACGGAAGCGTGCGCGATCTGGAAGGAGTAATAAACTCACTCATGGCATATTCGATTGTCTATAACAGCAACATAGACATGAAACTGGCGGAGCGCGTGATAAAACGTGCCGTGAAAATAGACGATACACCGCTGACCATGGACGACATAATGGACAAGGTGTGCGTGCATTTCAACGTGTCCACCACCTCGGTCACAGGCAGAAGCCGCAAGCACGAATATGTCGTGGCACGCCAGGTGTCGATGTATCTTGCACAGAAATACACCAACATGCCGGCGTCGAGAATAGGCAAGCTGGTCGGCGGCAGGGATCATTCCACCGTGATACACAGCTGTTCGCAGGTGGAAAAGAGAATTAAAGTTGATGTTTCGTTCAGCGATGAGATAACGAGCATAGAGAATTCGTTCAAACTTAAGAGATAGATTGAAGAGCAATAAGACAAAGGAAAATGGCAGAAGTCATCCCTTTGTCTTTTTATTTTGCCACACCGTCACCGTTTGTTGTGGTTTCTTTTTATACGTTAGTTCGGAATAACAGACAATGACTTTAAGCCGGCTTCCCATCGGTAGGGACATATCCTTGTATATGTCCGTAAGCCTTACAGAAGCGTTTTTGCATCAACGCGGAATAACGGAAGCACTCTTCGCACACTGATTATGGTACGAAAAGCATGGCGGATATATTGAAATGAGTAATTTATTGCTTTATGTTCTTATCGTACTATTGAGCGGAGTCTATTTAGTTTTGCGCTTATTGTTAAATTCTATATTGTAGAATATATTTATTGGAAAAGTTCTATAATTCAAAATTAATTTATACTTTTGTATCAAATAAAAGAGATATGAGAATTGTATCACATAAGAAATTGAAAGAGTTCTACGAGACGAAAGGTTATGAAGATTCACGTATTGCCCTAGAACGTTGGTATGATATAGCGGAAAAAGCTGAATGGAAGAACCTGTCAGACATTAAAGTGGATTTCCTTTCTGTTGATTATGTAGGTAACCAACACTATGTATTCAATATCAGAGGCAACAATTATCGGCTTGTGGTAGTTGTCAAGTTTACGATAGGTTACATATTTATCCGTTGGGTGGGTACTCATAAAGATTACGATAAGATAGATTGTTCAACCATTTAAGAGATAGAAGTATGAATAAAGTTACGAAAGAACAGTATGAATTTGCTTTGGCGAGAGTGGAAGAACTGTTGCCATTGGTTGATGACAATACGCCTTCTAACGATAAGAATGCGGTGGAACTCACTGTTATGTCCGACATTGTGATAACATACGAAAAAGAACATTATCCGATAGAAAAGCCTACTGTTGCGGAATTGATAGAAGTATCTCTTGAAGAGAAAGGAATGAGTCAAAAGCAACTTGCCGGTGAGATTGGAATAAGTCCATCGCGTGTGAATGATTATATTTCCGGTCGTTCAGAGCCTACACTCAAAATTGCGAGATTACTATGTCAGGTGCTGAATATACCTCCAGCCGCAATGTTGGGGTTCTAATTAATGTGAATTCGACGAATTCGTATTCCCTTTTATATTACAAACCACCCCGAAGGGTGTGTCAAAATAAGCAATCATCCACGAGTAGGGACATATTTTTTCACTTCGTTCAACAACACGTCTTGTATATGTCTGTCGGTTTTACAGTGGCGTTCTTTACATCAATACGGGATAAAACAGAGGGAACAACAAGGCATTTGTATTGAAAACTTTAAATTCAGACATGAACGCCTCTTCGATGCGTGCGGACATTTACAAGAAAAATGTCCCTACATTGAATAGGATATATTATGATTTCCTTATTTTGCACCGCATCTTCTAATGACAGATTGTAAGGTCTTAGCGTATAAATACCGACAATCTGTAAAACAAAAACCGTCACTCTTTTTTCTCATTCTAGATGTTAAAAACACTCCGGAGGCGCTCTTTGCACCATGACAATGGTGCAATTAAGGTGCAAAGTATGCCATTTTAGGGTGTAAAACAGCGCATTTTAGGGTGCGAAATGCGGCATTTTGCACCCTAAAAGATATGCCTTACGACCCCAAAGTGGCATACTTACGCATTGGAAACGCCACATTTTGTTGCACATTTGTTCCACACCCTACATATCAAACTGACACACAGCATATTACGGTTGCACACAAATACACGGCATATTTACGGCAAAACGATTTTTATTTTGCAAGTACCGCCAAAATAAGGGGATATAAAAAGACAGAAAGAAAGCATAACGGCGTTTTCGGTGACACTGTGCTTTAGGGCATACATATCCGCATGCAGGGGCGGAAATGCCGCCGCCAATAAAAAAATGTCTTGCCGTTGTGTCACAAAAACATTATCTTTGCGTATAGAAAGATGAAGACATAAACACTCATTGATATGGAAAAAAGATGCTTTATACTGTCGGCGGCTATGCTCATGCTGCTTGTCGCGCCGTCGTGTTCCGGCACAAATAAAGTCGGAACAGGTAATAAAAGAACCGTTACATATATATACGGTGGAAAGCCTCAAACGACAATAACGTTTGTGAACAAGCATGACGAGGAGCAAGGTACAAGACTTATCCCGGTGAAAGAGTTCAATGCGATATACAACACCGGCTCCGCCCGTATCACATTGCGGCAGGGAAGCACATGCCGGGTGGAGATACGCGGAAACGCTTATGCACGGAGAGAGGCGGAAGTGAGTGTTGACAACGGTGTGCTGATGTTGAAAAAACATCCTCGGATATGCGACAGCAACTCGGAATATGTCATATATGCACCAAAGATAACAAGCATAAAGAACAGGGGGATGCTGAAAATAAACACAGGAGATATAAAGACCGACAACCTGACGATAGAAAACTCGGGATATATAAACGCCGTGTTCGGACAGCTTAAGTGCAGCGGAACATTCGCCGTAAACAACACCGGGCAAAGCGAAAACATGATGTTTGCAGACATAGATGCCGCAAGTGTAAGGCTGGACAACACCGGTATACTGGAGACTTCGGCGGACAAAATGAGGTGCGGCAGGCTTGTCGTGACCAACAAAGGGCAGCAGAAAATGAGCGGAAAAATAAACTCTTCGGGCATGGAAGTGTCAAATATAGGAGTATTGGACTGCAATGCCACCGTGGAAGGCGTATCTTTCAAACTGTCAAACAGCGGACAGGCAGACATCACGACCACGTTCAATGGAGAAGAGATGAACGTGAAGAACACGGGAATAGGACGTATAAGTCTGAGCGTAGACTGCGAAAAACTGACCGCAGGCAACAACGGACAGTGCAACCTGAGCATATCCGGCACCGCCGACAAGACAGTTGTGACGGGAAACGGCATATACGAGATAGACACCCGTAAGCTGAACAACTTCTGACAGTCTGCCTGAAACGTGATGATATATGACAGCGGACGAGTTTAAGGCAGAAGCCGCGAAGATAAGAAACACGGCAATGGCGTCCGCCATGCGGTATGTAGGCAACACCGACGTGGCGGAAGACATAGTACAGGATACCATGCTCAAGATGTGGAGCATGTGCCCTGCACTGAAGAAGCCTGCCGGTCCGCTGGCAACGGTGCTCATACGCAATGCCTGTATAGACCACCTGCGCAGGCACAGACAGCACTGCAGCATAGAGAACATGTGCATTGAAGAACCTGTACAAGGCGATGCCGACACCGTGCGCATGGCACGTATGATGGAGATAGTGGACCGTCTGCCCGACACACAGCAGGTTATCCTGAGGCTGAGGCACATGCAGGGCATGGAAATGAGGGAGATTGCAGACATCACAGGTATGAGCGAAGTGAACATAAGGAAGGTGCTGAGCCGTGCAAGGCAGGCGGTAAGAGATAAATTCATGAAAGGAGACAAAGTATGAAGAGTGATATGAACGACATGATGATAAGGACTTTGATAGAGAAATTCTTTGACGGGGCAACCTCCATAGCAGAGGAACAGGCGCTTTACGAGTATTTCGGGTCGGACAATGTGTCGGCGGAGTTCGTGCAATATCGCGAACTGTTCTGCTCTTTCCGTTCGACGGGCATTCCCGACACCGACACATCCGTAAGGAAAAAGCCGCTCATGGCAAGAACCGGGCGCGCCGTTGTCGGCGTCATGGCAGCCGCCGTTGCCGCCTTCGGCTTTTTCCTGATAAAAGACATAAGCCATGAAAGGCATCTCACAAGGATATACGGCGGCAGCTATATCATAGTGAACGGCGAGCGCATAGACGACCTTAGCGAGATAAAGGGCGACATAGAAAAGACCCTTTGTACAGCCTCGGCAATAGAAAGACGGGCGGACATGGATGCCACGATAAGGAAAGCTGAGGCGAATGTGCTCGGCAACATTCCCGATAACAATGAACGTGAGCGCATATACCGATTGTTGAATGAGTAAAATTATTACCGGCATGAAGAACAGATTATTTGTTTTTATATCATTGCTTTTATGCAACAGCGCCGCCATGACGGCACAAAACAAAATCGACGCACTGGTCGAGACGTGTTCAAGCACAGGCAACACCAGCTTTACGTCGGTTGTAGAAAGAGACCCTGCAACGCGCAAGGTGAAGAAAGTGGTGAAGATGCTGAGCATCACAAACAATGACGTACCCAAGTTCAGGTCGGCTTTTGAGAGCGAAAGCGGCACCGGGCAGTATATAGTGAACAGCAACAACGACTCTAACTCGTACATGCTTATCACCGGCAACAGGCACAAAACCCGCATATACATGCTTGAATACAGGAGAAACAGGGACGGCAGCGTTACCATAATAATAAAATAGACGGGCAACAGCCAAGGAACAATGCGCAATCTGCTTTACATAGTCATGACATTTGTAGTCGTAGGATGCTCCGTCGGCGGCTCCCGTCAGGCGAAAGAGCTTGACGAGGTGCAGCATATCATGAAAGGGAGTCCTACCGAGGCGTTCGAAAAGCTCAATGCAATGGACATATCCGAGTTTCGCGACAGTGCCACAATGGCACGGTGGGCATTGCTTTACAGCGAGGCAATGGCGGCAAACAGGCTTTGCGCCCCTACGGACACGATTATAAACATCGCGCTCGACTATTACGGCAACCACGGTTGCAACAACGAACTGCAAAGGGCAAGGGCACTGAGACATGCCGTATGTTCGGGCAGGCAGGACGGCGACATGCTTGTCACGGCTCTTTACATGCAGAAAGAAAAAGAGTTCTATCTCTTCAAGGAGCGCGCGCGGAAAGAACAATACGCACTTATCGGGCTTATAGCCGTGATTACGGCTGTGGGCATCATAGCATGGCTGCGCTACAGACTGCGACTTGAGAGGGCGCACAGCGAGATGCTCATTGCAGAAGCCTCAGGGCTGAAATGCGTTCTGCATGACAGCCGCTCGAATATATTGCAGATGGAAAACACACTGCACGGACTGTTGAAGAGGCGCTTTGCCCTTATCGACAGCCTGTGTGACACATACTACGAGTCGCAGGGCACGAAAACGGAGCGCAAGGCTATAACAGAAAAGGTGAAAGTTGAGATAAGTTCGCTGCAGGACGACAAGGATATGTTTGCCGAAATGGAGAACACCGTAAACAGTTGCCGTGACAATCTGCTGGAAAAGCTTAAGGAGGAATATCCCGACATTGCCCCCGAGGACTACCGTATGACCGTATATCTTGCCTGCGGCATGTCGAACCGCACGATAAGCCTGCTGCTCGGCAAGACGATAGAGGTGGTTTACAAGCGCAAATCGCGTATAAAAAGCAGGATAAAGGCAAGGGCGCTGCCTCATGCCGACGAGTTTGAGGCTGTTTTTTACCAACGTTAACCCTCGTGTCATATTTTCTTTGTTGTGCTTAATCCAACGTATTGGCACATAAGCATTTACAAAACGGCATGTCAGAACGCCGATTTGGACTTTCGTTGTATTTGTCAGTAACTTTGCAGGAAAAAGTTACTGTATGAAAAAGAGAACCATAATGCTGCTTGTCGCAGCCTTTCCGATTACCGTTACATTGACGGCGCAGGACGTACAGCCTGCCGACTCTGCCGCAAGACAGCTGCCCGAAGTGGTGATAACATCCGAGATGCCTGTTACACGACCGGAAGGAAGCACGCTTGTGTCTACGATTGCCGGTTCTGTACTGAGAGATGCCGGCAATGCTCTCGACGTTCTTGCACAGCTGCCCATGATAACCGTAAATGACAAAAGCGTGGAGATTACGGGCAGAAGCAATGTGAAAATATTCATAGACGGGCGACCTTTGCACGATGAAGACGAGCTTCGGCAGCTCAGATCAGAAGACATGAAACGGGTAGAGCTGCTTATGGCTCCGGGTGCTTTGTACGAAAGCAACGTCGGAGCAGTGCTGAAGATCGTAACGAAGAAAAGGTTTATAAAGGGTTTGTCTGCCACTGCAGAGGCAGAGGCGGAGAGAAAACGGCGTTGGAACGGCGTGGAACATGTCGCCACGGGATATCACTCGGGAGCGGAAGAAGTGTTTCTTTCGTTATCTTTCAACCACTCCGCAAATCTTATAAAGGGCAGTACGGTAAACAGTTTCCTGCATGAGAACAAGCCGGTACGGATAGGAAGCACGCAAAACAACGGTCATACGACAAACGTATGCACGGCAAAGGCGGGGTTTAACCATTCGGGAAAAACCCTGTCGTTCGGCGCATATTACCGCATAACCCCCGAACACGGCAATCAGGCAAACGACGGAACGGAATGGATGGACGGCGAGAATGATGAAGACAGGCACATAAACCGCCGCACATCGGCGGTAAATCATCTTGTGTCGGCATACTTCGACAATACCTTCGGCGGTAAATATCATCTGCATTTTGACGGAAACTTCAGGCGTTCGTCATCGTCTTCGTATGTCTGCACGGCATATCCGCATTCGGTGACAGCCGCCGTAGGCTCGTCGGAGAACAGAAGAAACACGCTGTGGGCAGGCAGATTGTATGTGGATTTCGCACTGTTCAAGGGCAGTTTCACGGCAGGTGCACAATCGTCGTACACTCATTCAGCCCTCGACTATGAAATGTTGAACGCCGAAATAGCGCAATACATACCATCATATACAAGCGATGCACGGCAGACAGCTGCCGCCCTGTTTGCCCAATGGAGCAGAACGGCAGGCAGACTGTCACTGTCTGTGGGCGCGCGGTATGAGTTTACGGACTACATCTTCTGCAAGAACGGTGTCCGCGACAACGGCATAAGCCGCAGGGATAATGTCGTTACGCCCGACATCTCGCTCGGATACCGGATAAACAACCGTTCGCAGATAAGCCTGGGTTATAAGACATCGACGGTAAAGCCGCCGTATTCGCAGCTTACAGGCAGTCTGAACTATGTGGGACGCCACGAGGTGGAAGGCGGCAACACGGGACTTCGCGACGAGCGCATGCACCATATATTTCTTTCGGGAACGTTTTATGACTTTATGTTGCAGGCTGATTTCATACGCAGCACTGATACGTATGCCTTTGTAAAACAGTTGCACCCGCAGAGAAATCTCATGCTTATGCTTCATCCCGTCAATACCGACGTGTCCGCATTCAGCCTTTATCTGATGTGGGGCAAGACCGTAAAACATTGGAAACCCGGTGTAACACTTGGCATGTACCGTCAATGGCTCGACATGGCAGGCACACGTTACGGCAAACCTATATTGTCATATTATGCGGACAACGCCGTATCTCTTCCGCACAATTTCCTGATAACGGCAGGCGTCAGCGGACAGACGCGAGGCGACATGCACACCAACCGCTTCGGATCGACGGCATTTACAATGAACGTAGCGGTAAGCAAACAGTTCATGAAGAAGTCGCTTATAGTGAAACTGTCGGCAACGGATGTCTTCAATACAGCATGCCACGACTGGACAATGAACACCTTCGGAGTGTTTGTAGACAAGAAACAGACCTACGACCGGCGCGGTATCCTGCTCTCGGTCTCATACAGTTTCCGACCACACAAGAGCAAATATAAGGGCGAAGCGGCTGCCGAGGATGAAATGAAAAGGCTGTGACGAAAACTATTCGGTTATTGTCACATGTATAACGTATTCATTATCAACGTAGGGCTGCACCCCGGTGCAGCCGAAATACCGATTGTAAGCATGCTGTTGAGCGGCTGCACCGGGGTGCAGCCCTACAAAGAATTGAATTGTAATCAGGCAAACAGCCGGATAATTACCTGTGACGTTTGTTTGCGTTAATATTGCATAAATAATTATGTGTACATGTACATGCTGTCATTACTTGTATTAAATTTACCGGTACAAACCAATAACTTATTATTATGAACAGAATGAAAGAAGCGGCTATCATTGCTATAGGCATTATAGGGCTGGGCATGTGTATAAAGAGCGGCATGAACGACTTTGTAAATAAGGACAGGAGAGTGACGGTGAAGGGACTTTCAGAAAGAGAAGTTGAGGCAGACAAAGTGACATGGCCCATACAGACAAAGGAACTGGGCGACAATCTGCCTCTGTTGTATGACAGAATTAGCGAGACAACGGGAAAGGTGAAGACATTTCTTAGGCAGAACGGCATCTCGGAGAGCGAAATAAGCGTGGGCGCACCGGTGGTGATAGACCTCAATGCCGAGCAATATGGATCGGACAGGCACAAATACCGTTATAACATTACGTCCACGATAACCGTCACGTCGCGCAACGTCAAGCGCGTTCGCTCTATCATCGCGCGGCAGGGAGAACTGTTGCGGCAGGGTATTGCCGTGGTCGACGGATATGCCGGCAGGGTGGAATACGAGTATGTTTCGTTCCAGAAGATAAAGCCGAAGATGATGGAAGAAGCGATACGCAATGCGGAGAAAACGGCACAACAGTTTGCAGAGAACAGCAACAGTCGCCCGGATAAGATAATGACTGCGGACCAAGGACAGTTCTCTATCTCCGACAGAGACTCCAACACACCGTATATAAAGAAACTGAGAGTGGTGACAACGGTCACTTACTCGTTGAAAGACTGATGATATTTGGGAATTAACGACAACGGTTGCAACAGGGGCAAGTAGACGTGTCGTGTGTCAAAGGAGCTGTGTCATATCTACAGCAAGTCTTATATATGTTATCTGTACTTTTCTGATTTTGATTAACACAGACAGTAAACCAAAATCAGAAAAACACAATATGATATTAACGTATTCAATTATTGGGAACTCACATAAAGCGTCAAATAAGAGTTCCCATGTATTACAAGGTCATTATTCCTTTATCCGTTCATATCTGACATACACATCTATGCTCGGCATGCTTTCCGGTCTTGCCTTATGGAAAAGCACCAGTTCGTCATCGGTAAAAGATGTTACAGTGTAATAATCAACATCATTTACCTTTGGATAGTATAAAACAATATATCGCCCTTTCCGTTCCTTGCCAACATAGTCCATGTGGAACGTGTTGTATGACGGGAGTTCGTCTGTTATATAATAATTCAATGCACGATAGGACGTTTTATCAAGAAGACTGTAATAAATCGTGTCTGTAAACTCAGTCTCTGTAAATACCATTGTTATAGAGTCCCCTTTAGCAAGTGGTGAGTTTCTCTTCCACTTTATCCCTGCCAACTGTGATGTGCTGACTTCTACTTGTGCGTTTATCATTATTGATGATACAATACCGAATAATAAAATTATAAATCTTTTCATGTGCTTTTTATTCTTTTATACACAAATGTGTGTGCATAGCCTCCAATAGCATTTGTTTGTCTGTGAAACAACAAAAGAGTATCCGATGTTATTTTTTTTATTGTCATATAGTCCATTCTATTGAACTTATATAACATAACCAAATAACTTCCTGTCGTTTTCTTGCCAACCAGGTTTCTGTTGAACGACACCGGAACTTCTTTTGAAAGATAGTAAGGTCTTGAAACATGACATGTATTTTTTGTAACGAAGAATTTTACAGTCTCAATCATTGCCGTATCATTAAATTCAATAATTGTTTTAGTATATGCATCATTCTCTTCTATCTGTTCCCATTTAGTCCCGATAAGGCTGTTTATACTGAATGTCTGTGCCTTGCTTCCTATAATACTTGACAGGAATAACAGGAAAATAAATATTGTTCTCATTGCCTTGTTGGTTAAGTCCTTATCATATTCATGTCCATAGAAAGTTTTATAGCTGTCATCTGTGTTTTCTGATTTTGATTAACCCAGACAGTAAACCAAAATCAGAAAAACGCAATATGTGAGTTCCGTATTCCATTATCCGGAACTCACATAATCCTTTATAGCTATTTTATTCTTTTATACACAAATGTGTGTTCATAACCTCCAATGTTATTGGTTTTTCTGTGATGAAGCATTAGAATATCCGATGTTATTTTTTTTATTGTCATATAATCCATTTCACCAAATTTGTATAATAAGACCAAATGTATCCCCGTTTTTGTCTTACCAACCAAACTTTTATCGAACGATGTCGGAACTTCTTTTGAAAGATAGTAAGGTCTAACAAAGCGATGTGTATTTTTCGTACCATATAAGAATGTTACAGTCTCAACCATAGCCGTATCATTAAATTCTATAGTTGTTTTACTATTTGCCTCATAGTCTTTTATCTGTGCCCATTTAGTACCGATAAGGCTGTTTATACTAAATGTCTGTGCCTTGCTTCCTGTAATACCGGACAAGAATAGCAAGAAAATAAATATTGTTCTCATAACTTTGTTATTTATTGTTTTTATAATACTTTATTATTAAATCTTTGTTGAATTCATATCCATAATGAGTCTCATATTGACCGTTTGCAGGGTTAACACATTGGTAAGCATCAATACCGTAACCATCATCATAATATCCGACTATTGCTATCTCATGACTCCCGCTGCCGATTGTTACCATTACAAGATCACCATTATCAATACAAGATGTAATATTGCTTTCATTAATATAATCATAAATTAACCCACAACCGTCCGTGAGAAACCGATCCACCTCAGAAGGATTAATTCCGCGAACACATATTTCCCTATTGAACATAATAGAGAACAATTCCTCTATAGCTTGTATATATGTAGCATAAGACTCAAAATTAAAATCTCCTGTCATCAAAGCATTGCATATTGCAATTGTTGTAGTGAAACAATTCCAGTTGCATGTCTGCCTTGGATACCTTATCGGTAGGTCCTGGTTGAAGAGTTTCTCGTTACTTTCAGGCTTGTGCACTTCGCGTGGCAATAACGGCGGAACGATGACATCAGTCGTGCTGTTGTTGTTGTCATGAATGCCACCAATACCAACCTCGTCAGAAGAATCATCTCCATCATCATTCCCGTTCCCGCAGTCATCATTTCCATAATCAGTCCTCCACCAGTCTTCGTCAAGTCCCCAGTCATAATCAGGAGTAACCTCAACTCCGACAAGAGTACCACCGTTAATAGGTTCGTCGCTATTGCCGTAACCATAGTCGTAATCATCGTCATAGCCATCGTTGCCATAATCGTCATCATAGCCATCGTCATCATCATCCTCTCCCCAGTCATAATAATAATCGTCATAATAGTCATCATCGTCGTCGTCATAACCATAATAGTCATCATAGTCATCGTCCCAACAGGCGTAAGCATATGACGGCACTGTGACAAAAGCAAATATAAGAAAAAAACTTAATATATAGTGTCTCATGGTCTCTTTATTGTTTAAAAGTTACTGTTTTTGAACGTGTGCAACCATTGCCCGACACTTTCACTACATATATTCCCCTTGTCAACGGCACATTGAAGCTGAGACTGTTGTCTCCTTCTGATAATGTCACGTCACCGATATTTTTCACAACCGTACCGAAAACAGAGCACAGACTGATGCTTACCGTCTGCGGAATATCCGCCGTAACAGTCATATTCAATGTTCCACCGGAATTGAAACCTGCCTGTTTTAGCACAAAGCCTCCGGCATTGTTGTCTGTATCATTGCAACCCTGTTTTGTCAATACGGCAAGTACGGGCTTGCGGAACTCGCTGTTTTCCGGATTAAATTGTCTGAAATAAGCAAACAGCCGTTGACTGTCTTTCTCGAACCTTGCATCGGTTATCACAAACTTGTTCCCCCTGTGGTGTTCCTTGAGCCAATGCTCTTTCCATCCCTTTGCCGTTTTAGTCGGAGAAAAGACCGTTATGAGCGAGTCGTTCTCATACCACTTCACGGCAACGCTATCACCGGCAGGCTCAAAGTCAATACGTACATCTCTTTGGCTTAAAATTCTGGTTTTAGACCAGTCGTATGTATAAACACGTCCTATCCATTTGCCTTCAAGGGGTTCCAATTCGGTATTATTGTCGATAGACCTCATCTTCGTTGAAGATATGATTTTATTCTTAACGTCAGTCCAATGATCGGCAGAACGTGAAAAACGCTGTTTCAGCGAGTCGAGCACGCCGAGTTTGGTAATGTCTATGGTCCAGCCGTGCCCTGCCTTGGATGCCTTGTTGAAAAACTCCGCAGCCTTGTCGTAGTCGGGACTGCCGTTATATCCATCTGCATAGTATGTTCCGAGCAGAAAACTGCATCCGGCGTGGTTCTTGTCTGCGCCTTTCTTCAAATATTCCACAGCTTTGGCATAGTCCTGTCTTACTCCAAGTCCTTTGTAGAGCATATATCCAACGCCGTAATATCCCTGCACGACACCTGCGTCTGCCGCTTTTCTGTAAAGCATATAAGCATTCCTTACGTTGGCAGGTCTGCCAAGCCCCTTATGATGCATCAGCGCCATCTTGCCGAAAGCTCTTGCATATCCGTCATGTGCCGCCTTTGAGAACAAAGCGTATGCCGCCTTATAGTTCTTTTCCACACCATCACCGCTCAGATACATCTTTCCCAGTTCGTACATTGCCTTTGTGTTGCCCCTTTTCACAAGATGCTTATATATGTTCGCAG
Organism: Xylanibacter caecicola; assembly: GCF_013166515.1. Lineage (GTDB taxonomy): Bacteria > Bacteroidota > Bacteroidia > Bacteroidales > Bacteroidaceae > Prevotella > Prevotella caecicola. The sequence continues at coordinate 160,695 of NZ_JABKKJ010000006.1, forward strand.
CCTTTTTAGTGTCGACATCGCAGTTTATTCCAATCCTGTAGCGTACTGCTTTTCTCAACAGCCTGTCTGCGCTGACCGTGTCCTTACCGCTTGTCTGTGCAAGGGCAACGATGCTGCCCAAAGCAAGAAAAAATAATATGATTATCTTTTTCATGATGTTTACCATTTGATTTTTCCGGATACAAGTCTACCCATTCCCTTTTGCTTCTCAATATTGTTACTCTCCTTGAGTGCTGCCGGTTGCAGTTTCTTTAGCCGGCTAATGTTGTTCTTCTGCTTGGCATAGTCGTATTTGTCGCGGAAATAAACAACCTTTTCAAGCATCAGATACCTGTATATCCCTTTTCTCATGCTTTCCAACTCACTGTCCGTATATTCTCCGTTTTCTTCAAGCAATGACATTTTGTAGTTTGTTTTTGCCTCTATCTCCGGGGCATACGCCACATTCACATATCTTATTATCTGACTTTCCGTCAAGACCTTCATCATAGTCTCATGGAATTGTTTTTTAGTCCTGTATATCAGTTCCACCGATGCCTTGATATCTGTCACTTTATAACATGCAGAGTCGTAGACAGACCTGTATTGGATATATGCCTTCCTTAAAATGGACTTCTGCACAGCACCAAGTGAAATAATTCTTGTAATTTCATCCATTTTCTTGTCGACCGCATCGTTACCGATCGGTGTTTCTGCATTTGCCGCTAATATGGAAATGGCAAATGCAAATAAAAACAGTTTTCTTTTCATGGTCGTTAAATGTTTGTTAGTATTTAAAATTATAATTATTAATAAAGTTACATTGTAATCTTTTAATCTTTTAGCCATCCATATATGTGTCTTATAATATCAATTCCACAGACGGTTGTCATTATTAAAGCCGATAAAGATGCAGAGGTAAATAAGTATCCTTGTCCGAACAATGCCGCCGAGTTTTGGTATATGAGCATTAATATTGCACAGTCCATACCAGCTGTGGTTATAGTCTGACTTTCTTGGTTACCGGATATAAACAGACAATATAATCTGTATAGGGGAAATGCAACGACAGCCATATATATGGCATTTCTCATCACTGATATTCTTGCTACTGTCAACAATGGTGGTATGACTATCAGTATTATTGTTAAAATAGTCTGTATTTGCATAAGTATCATGCTGTCCGGTTTGCGTGTCCTGCCCATCGGAAAGTTTATATGTCCGGATATTCTTAATATAATGTGTATAATAAAATCCATATAAAAGAAGAAAATGGCGGCAATATCCACTAATGTCGTTATTTCTCCGGTATAGTAGCGTAATGCCACAAAACTGATACCCATAGCATTTAATATTGTGTCTTCGTTGTATACCTTGTTCTTGTCCTTTATAATGCTTGTTATGCTCGGGATAACGAATAGTAAAGCCACAACGGCAAGGGCTATGTGTCCTACATAGCCCTTGCCGTGAAACAACGATATACCGCCGACAAAAATCATAGTTATGAACAACAATGACTTTATACAATAGCAGACACGTATTATTGAAATTATATAGTTAGTTGTCATTAAAAATGGAACTATTAATCAAAATATTTGTTGTAGAAGACACCGTTTCTTTCATTTCCTCTGGTATATTTGATTTTGTGATTTCCATATTGATGTCATCTGCATATTCTTTCTTTTCGTCATTTGTAAGTCCATCACATGTCAGGGCTATTTTCATGGCAATATCTTTGTAAATCTGAAGGTCTTCTTCTGAAATATTGCGCTTTCTTAAATTTATTATCATATTGTCTTGAAAACTCTCAATGTCCGAATTGTTTGTTTGGGCTGATTTTATCGTATTGGCTGTTTCTGTAGCATAATTAATGACTTCATCTCTAAATTCGGTATTACAAGTTATTACCTGTTGGCGGAATTAATTTAATGCATACTTAATTCTGCCAATGGGCTTGTCGTTAATGAAGTTTACGTATTGCAGAATGGTAAGTGCACTAATTTTGCCAATGATTCTGGCAAACAAACCATTC
>NZ_JABKKJ010000059.1 GCF_013166515.1 Xylanibacter caecicola
GTTGAGAAATTGAGTTTTTTGCGTGGACGGAGATTCAGTTTCTTTCCGACATTCCGAATGTAATTGTCGGAGAAATCGTTGAAATTCGACTTTTTGGGGATGTATTGTCGGATGAGTTTGTTGACGTTTTCCACGGCTCCTTTCTGCCATGAGCAGTAGCTGTCGGCAAAATAGACAGTGACGTCATTAAGTCCTTTCACACGCAGACCGGCAGTAATATCAAGGTGTGCGGCGAACTCGCTGCCGTTGTCAGTGGTAATGGTTTTCAGATATTTACGATATGCGAAAAGCATCCTTACCACGACTTTTGCCAATGGCTTTGCTTTTTTGCCGTGCCTGAGTCTCTCCATCATCACGAAGCCGGTCATGCGTTCGAGCAGCACGAGTATCGCATGTCCGTGAGCATCGACAATCAGATCCATCTCGAAGTCACCGAAGCGTTTTCCGTCAGCTTCGGGCGGCCGGTCATGTATGCTTGTGCGGTTGGCAATGTTTGTTGCCTTGGTCGGCTTGCGCATGCCTTTGGGTCTGCGTCTGAAATCCGGATGCCGGCGGTGACGGCGCAGTTCTCCGCTTTCATCTGCATTGATGATGTTGTAGATGCTTTGTACCGATATGCTTATCCCTTCTTTGGACAGCACTCCCCGGATTTGCTCCGGAGACCACTGGTGGTCGGTTATCATCTGCCTTATTCGCCAGACAAGCAGTCTGTCAAGCCTTTTGTTGGATGTGCTTCGCTTACGGCGCTCCATCGCTCTGGCATGGGCCTTATCCCACAGATAGTTGCCTTTGGCCGTGGAGTTCCGTTTGAGCTCGCGGCAAATCGTTGACTGACTGCACCCTACAATCAGGGCGATTTCTTTTCTTTTTGTTTTTCTTTGCAGTAAGGCGAAAATTTGCGACCTTTGCTGCGAGGTTAACTGATGATACATAAGGCAATACAAAGTTAGTTAATCTTATGGAGACTTCGGTCTCCTTTTTTTGTATTTAGCTTGTATTGCCAGATATCCTGCTGTTGTCCGCTCTCGGGGGCGGTCTCGTCCGCCCCCGCCGCTCGGGCAGCCCCTCACGAGAGGAGTGAGGTAATGGCTATTCCATAATCAAAGTTTTGCACTTCGATTTGGAAGCTTCA
>NZ_JABKKJ010000060.1 GCF_013166515.1 Xylanibacter caecicola
ACCCGTTGGCGGAATTAATTTAAGTTGATAAATATGAGTAAAAAGTTGTACATGTCGCTGATTTTTAGTAACTTAGTGGTGATTAAAACATTAAGTTCAAACCATCGTATGTACAACCTTTATGCAAAATTCGTCAAAATACTTGAGATATGCAAGCAATTCTCTGAAAATCTCGTCAATGATTCGGGTAATGTTCCACGTCGTGGTCCTGTTCCCAAGTTTTCGGATTTGGAAGTGGTGGCGCTATCCCTGACGGCAGAGACCGAGAGCATTGATAGTGAGAAGTGGTTGTTCGACTATAAATTGCAAGAATACAAGGACAGCATTCCCAATCTCATATCAAGGAGACAGTTCAATGACCGCAGGAAGAAAACGTCAGGCCTGTGTGAGGAACTGCGCAAGCGGATTGCCATGGAAATGGATGGCGGAGAGGAACAATTCTTTGTTGACTCCAAGCCGATAGAGGTCTGTAGGGTTGCAAGAGGAAAACGTTGCAAGATGGGGCGTGCTGGCAATTTCTCGCAAGCTCCCGACTTCGGCTTCTGTGCTTCGCAGAACACGTATTATTTTGGTTATAAGTTACACGCTCTCTGTGGGTTAAGTGGAGTTATCCATTCCTATGATCTGTCAAAGGCAAGTGTGGCTGACCTCCATTATATGAAGGATGTAAAACATACTTATCACGACTGTAGCATCTATGGTGACAAAGGGTATATTGGAGCTGACGTACAGCTTGACTTGTTCGAAACCGCACACATAAGACTGGAGTGTCCGTATCGGCTCAACCAAAAGGATTGGAAACCGACATTCATTCCGTTTGCAAAGGCAAGAAAGAGGATTGAGACAATATTCTCACAACTTACAGACCAGTTCTTGGTCATCAGGAACTACGCGAAAATAACGAATGGTTTGTTTGCCAGAATCATTGGCAAAATTAGTGCACTTACCATTCTGCAATACGTAAACTTCATTAACGACAAGCCCATTGGCAGAATTAAGTATGCATTAAATTAATTCCGCCAACAGGT
>NZ_JABKKJ010000061.1 GCF_013166515.1 Xylanibacter caecicola
TGTTCCAGATAGTCCGGTTAATGGATGAACAACAATCTATTAACAAGAAGATAGCCAATCAAATTCCGGTTATTGTACAGAAAAGTGTGCAGGAACAGTCCAAAAAGCCAAAACGAAAAGGTTTCTTAGGCATATTCGGCAAAAAAAAGGAAGTAACTCCAGCAGTATCAACCACTATCCTTCATTCGGTCAATAGAAACGTAATCAGCGAACAGAAAGTGCAGGATCGCCAATTGTCGGAACAAGCCGACAGCCTTGCAGCTCGTAATGCAGAACTTAACAGACAACTGCAAGAATTGATTTGCCAAATAGAAGAAAAGGTACAAACCGAACTGCAAAGCCGGGAAAACGAAATAGTTGCCATGCGTGAAAAGTCATTTATGCAAGTAGGCGGTTTAATGGGATTCGTTCTTCTATTGTTGTTAATTTCCTACATCATCATACATCGTGATGCAAAAAGCATTAAACAATACAAGCACAAGACAACTGATTTGATAAGGCAACTGGAACAATCCGTACAACGGAACGAGGCACTGATAACGTCAAGGAAGAAGGCGGTACATACTATCACCCATGAACTGCGCACACCGCTGACAGCAATAACAGGCTATGCCGGACTGATACGGAAAGAACAGTGTGAGGATAAGTCCGGGCAGTATATCCAAAACATACTGCAATCCTCCGACCGTATGCGGGATATGCTTAACACTTTGCTTGACTTCTTCCGCCTGGACAACGGCAAGGAACAGCCCCGTCTGTCACCCTGCCGGATTTCAGCAATCACGCACACACTTGAAACGGAGTTCATGCCTGTTGCCGTGAACAAAGGGCTGTCCTTGTCCGTGAAGACTGGACACGATGCCATTGTATTGACCGACAAAGAGCGAATAATACAAATCGGGAATAACCTGCTGTCAAACGCTGTCAAGTTCACAGAAGAAGGCGGTGTTTCTTTGAT
>NZ_JABKKJ010000062.1 GCF_013166515.1 Xylanibacter caecicola
GAACTCATTTAAACTTTTGTGATTTGTGAATTTTATTAAGAAAAACCACAGCAAATGCGAGATAATTCCATCCTTTCCAACTGGATACGGTTGTATCAAATCTCGTGAGTATGGATCTAAAACTGTCCATCCATGCATTGGTTCGTTCGATGACGAACCTTTCTTTATAAAGCTCCTCATCAAACAGATAATCCTCCTTAGGTTCTGCGTTTCTCGGATTAGGACAGACGTTTGCGATGATACCATGAACGTTCAATGCGGAACGGAATGCCATAGCATCAAACCCGGCGTCAGCATTATTGAAAAGACCGTCGGTTTCCAGTCCACTGTTTTTAAGCTGAATAATCAATTCTCCTACACGCTCCTTAATCTGATAGAGATCCGAGTGGTTGCCCTTTTGCGGTTCCGACATCGCCAAAGGCAATCCCTGACGGTCGGATATATATATGGAGTTGGTGGTCTTACGCTTCTTACGACCTTGGTATTCAACGCTTTCTCCACCTTTTACCGCAGGTGTATGAGAACCGTCTATATGAGTCACGGACATGTCAAGCAAATGCTTGTATTTCTTGACAATGAATGCAAACATTGTCTGCCACTCGCCGAGTCTGCACCATTTTCTGAAATGATGATAGACGGCATTCCAACTCAGAACGACATCTTCGAAGAGGTGACCAACCGGAAGCAGATGCCATTGGCAACCACTCTTGAGCTTGTGGAGAATCGCGTTTACGACATCTATCAGGCTACCTTGGCAAATATATCCTCTTTTTGCTACGCTGAGATAAGGCATAATTTCGTTTTTTATTGTATCTTTGTCAAGTACAGTGTATTTCGGCATTGGTTCGATAAATTAAAGTGTCGCAACTCTAATATAGCGAATTTCTGCGGAAGTACGCTGTATTTTAATATATTGGCAGGAATTTTAACAGTTTGAAATTAGTTTAAATCACTTCAT
>NZ_JABKKJ010000063.1 GCF_013166515.1 Xylanibacter caecicola
ATCAAAGAAACACCGCCTTCTTCTGTGAACTTGACAGCGTTTGACAGCAGGTTATTCCCGATTTGTATTATTCGCTCTTTGTCGGTCAATACAATGGCATCGTGTCCAGTCTTCACGGACAAGGACAACCCTTTGTTCACGGCAACAGGCATGAACTCCGTTTCAAGTGTGTGCGTGATTGCAGAAATCCGGCAGGGTGACAGACGGGGCTGTTCCTTGCCGTTGTCCAGGCGGAAGAAGTCAAGCAAAGTGTTGAGCATATCCCGCATACGGTCGGAGGATTGCAGTATATTTTGGATATATTGCCCATTATTACCGCTATTGCATTCTTTCCGCAAAAGTTCGGTATAGCCGGTTATTGCCGTCAGTGGTGTACGCAACTCATGGGTAATAGTATGTACCGCTTTCTTTCGGGAGGTTATGAGTACCTCATTTTGTTGCACGGACTGTTCCAATTGCTCGATCAAATCCGTTGTCTTGCGTTTGTATCGTTTAATGTTCTTTGCATCACGGTGTATGATGATATAGGAAATGACCAACAGCAAAAGAACAAATCCCATCAAGCCGCCTATCTGCATAAATGATTTTTTACGCATGGCTGTTATCTCGCTTTCTCTATTTTGTAAATCAGATTGTACCTTCTTTTCGATTTGGCAAATCAATCCTTGCAGTTGTCTGTTAAGTTCTGCATTACGGGCAGCAAGACTATCGGCTTGTTCTGACAATCGACGGCTCTGCGCTTTCTGTTCGTTGACCATGTTTCTATTGGATGAACGGAGCGTAGTCGTTGTTGTCGTTGGCTTCGTTCCCTCTTTTTTGCCGAAGATGCTCAAGAAACCTTTTCGTTTTGGCTTTTTGGACTGTTCCTGCACACTTTTCTGTACAATAACCGGAATTTGATTGGCTATCTTCTTGTTAATAGATTGTTGTTCATCCATTAACCGGACTATCTGGAACA
>NZ_JABKKJ010000064.1 GCF_013166515.1 Xylanibacter caecicola
CTTGGAGTACACCGCAGTACTGTCAGTCGGGAAATAAGACGTAACAAGGCTCCTCATGGCAGGTATAATGCAGAAAAGGCTCAATGGCTGTCAGAGAAGAGAATGAGTGCCCGAAATCACTACACGGTCCTAACGGACGGGATGAAGGCTTACATAGACCAAAAACTCACACAAGCCCAATGGTCGCCTGAGCAAATATCGGGAAGGCTGCGAGCGCTGGGATTGTCCGCCATCTCCCACGAAACTATCTACAGGTATGTGTGGGAGGAGAAACACAAATGGGGAAAGCCACTGTACATGCATCTGCGCCATAGGGGCAGACGCTATAACAAGCGCAGATACTCATATAAGTCAAGGGGGATTCCCGGACGTGTCGGGATAGAACAAAGACCTGCGGTTGTCGACGAGAAAGGCAGGTTCGGGGATTTGGAGATTGACACCATTGTGGGAAAGAACAGGCGGAATGTCATCATGACAATCAACGATAGAGAGTCTGGCTTCTTGATCATGCGGAAGCTTCCATCAAAAGAGGCGGAGCCACTGGCGGCGGCAGCCATCGATGCACTTAGGCCGATAAGAAAGGAATTACACACCATAACAGCTGATAATGGGACGGAGTTCTCAAAGCACCAACAGATTGCCAAAGAACTAAAAATAGAAATCTTCTTCGCCAGACCATATCATCCGTGGGAAAGAGGAGCAAACGAAAACACTAACGGCTTAGTCAGGCAGTACTTTCTTAAAGGAACTGATTTCGCAAAAATAACAGATAAAGACATCAACATGGTACAGGAAAGAATCAACAACAGACCAAGAAAAAGACTGGATTTCAAAACACCAATCGAGTTTATAAAACAAAAATATGGAGAAAATAAAACAATTCTAAAGTTGTTGCGTTATTAATTTGAATCCTGC
>NZ_JABKKJ010000065.1 GCF_013166515.1 Xylanibacter caecicola
TTTCATAAGGGTTTCAATTCTTGGGTCTGAAAGCAAGGCTTTGAAAAGACGCACGGGGGAGATGCCGTGGAAATCGCCCTTGAAGCCGTTACGTCTGAGTTGGGGCAATATCCTCATCTTTGGATATGCACAGCTTCTTGCCACCACATCATCGTATAGGCTGTTGTGCGGTCTTACCTCCATATCGCTGCCTAATGCCCACACATCGCAATAGCAGAAAAGGAAGCCACGGAGCAACGCCATGTCCGTAACCTTGCCGTCGGGTGAAATCCAACGCTGCACGACCTCGTGGCAGTAGAAACGCATCGGTTCGCCTTTCCTGCTCTCGCATCTGACCTGCGCCACGCGGATTACCTGATACCCTTTGCAGGTGGTTATCACGCTGAAATACTGCGTTTCCTTGTAGATGCGTCTGCGTGTGTCCTGCACTTTGAGTTCGGCATGGCATTGGGGGCAGGTGCAGCCTTCAAGGGTGTCGCATAGTCCGCTGTCGCTGTGCCACTCGTGACCGCAGTCGGAACAGGTGATGTTCCCTTTCTTGGTGCGGTAGCCGATATGCTCAACGCAGTGGCGGTATGCCCAATCTATTTGTGTCGCTGATATGGGGCGAAGGTTGGCGGAAAGTCTTGCCACCTCTTTCTGTATCTTGGTCTTCGGTTTCATAAGCCTAAATCAAATAATGAGGGTTGGGGTTGGTTTTCTTTTCTCGCTGACGGTCTGTGGCGGTTCTGCAACTTGCGGAGTTCCTCCTCTTGGTATTTGCGGACAGCGTTCTGACGTGCCTCCGCCTTTTCCTCT
>NZ_JABKKJ010000066.1 GCF_013166515.1 Xylanibacter caecicola
GGTAGTTTCAACTGGCAAGTGCAAAATTAATGATTTGTTTGAAGAATTCTTCTTTCGGGGTTGAGAAATTTAGTTTCTTTCTCGGTCTGAGGTTCAATTTCTTTCCCACTTTCTTGATATAGTTGTCCGAGAATTCATTGAAATTTGCTTTCTTGGGTATATATTGCCTGATGAGTTTGTTAACATTCTCTACCGCTCCTTTCTGCCATGAGCAGTAGCTGTCGGCAAAATAAACAGTCACATCCTCAAGTCCTTTCATCCTTAATCCTGCGGTTATGTCCCGATGTGCAGCAAACTCGCTGCCGTTGTCAGTAGTGATTGTTCTGATGTATTTACGATATGCGAACAAGATTCTCACCACGACTTTTGCCAGTGGCTTTGCTTTCTTTCCATGCTTCAGTCTTTCCATCATGACAAAGCCCGTCATCCTCTCGAGTAACACGAGTATGGCATGTCCGTAAGCGTCAACGATGAGATCCATCTCGAAGTCTCCGAACCGCTTCCCGTCAGCTTCGGCCGGCCTGTCGTGTATGCTTGTGCGGTCGGCTATGTTAGTCGCTTTAGTGGGTTTGCGTTCTCCTTTGGGTCTGCGTTTGAAATTGGGATGGCGGCAGTGCTTGCGCAGTTCCCCGCTTTCATCGGCATTGATGATGTTGTAGATGCTTTGTATGGAAATGCTTATGCCTTCTTTGGACAGCACGCCGCGGATCTGTTCAGGTGACCATTGGTTATTGAGAATCATCTGCTTGATGCGCCAGACGAGAAGAC
>NZ_JABKKJ010000067.1 GCF_013166515.1 Xylanibacter caecicola
TCACAAGGTCTATGATGCGCTCGTGATATTCGGTGTCCTGGTTGTGCTTGCCGTGGCACTGCACCACTTCGAGGGTTCGCAAGTCCACCTCTACGGTTTCAATAATCTCATCGCCAATCCTTGCCGATAGTATGAGGGTGTCGGCTTTCTTGTAGTATCCACTGCCAAACACGCAGATGCCCTGCGTCTTGCCCTCGTTGTAATACTCGTCTATGCTTTCAAGCACCTTGACGATTATTTCCTCGTCCGTGATTACCAAGCCGAAGAATTTGGATTTGTTGGCGATGAAATCCTCCGCATCTTTCTTTCGTTGGAGTTGTCGCTGTTGCTCACGCTCACGCCTTTCAATCTCCCAACGGCGTTGCTCTGCGGCTCTTTCCTTCTCGTGTATGGCTTCAATTTTTCGGGTTGCGTTGTCGTGTGCCGCCATGAAATCTTCGGGACAGATGTTCTTCGGGTTACGGAGGTCTTGACCGAGTTTTTTGAGCATACGCAGATAGTCGCACCACATTGAGAGGTTGTCTATCTGATACTTGTGACGCTTGGCAATCAGATATGATGCCCAACATTCATCGGCAGTACGGGTATTGAAAAGAAAGTGTTTCATGACCTCAATCTCACCGCCTTTCATAAGGGTTTCAATTCTTGGGTCTGAAAGCAAGGCTTTGAAAAGACGCACGGGGGAGATGCCGTGGAAATCGCCCTTGAAGCCGTTACGTCTGAGTTGGGGCAATATCCTCATCTTTGGATAT
>NZ_JABKKJ010000068.1 GCF_013166515.1 Xylanibacter caecicola
ATCATTTCCATCAGTGCCGCAGCATCGGTGCAAGTGTCGCAGTGTATTCCTTCTTGGGAATACATCTCTTTCAGCATCAGAAGTAATACCTCATCATTGTCAATGGCGACAACATCATGGAATTTATTGTTATGATAAACAGGTGTATTGCTTGTATATCCAAGCTGTTCTTCAGCTTCCTGCATAGAAATTTCAACTGTGAAACGACTGCCTTTCCCTTTCTTGCTGTCTAAACGGATTGTTCCGCCAAGCATCGACACAATATTACGCATTATGGCAAGCCCAAGCCCGAAACCCTCCTTTGCGGCGGCATTTGATAGACGTTCAAACGCACCGAACGCTTGTTTCTGTTCCTCTTCTGTCATGCCTGTACCTGTATCTTCAACGACCAGTGTCAGAACTCCATTGTCATATTCAGTAATCAAAGAAACACCGCCTTCTTCTGTGAACTTGACAGCGTTTGACAGCAGGTTATTCCCGATTTGTATTATTCGCTCTTTGTCGGTCAATACAATGGCATCGTGTCCAGTCTTCACGGACAAGGACA
>NZ_JABKKJ010000007.1 GCF_013166515.1 Xylanibacter caecicola
TTGCATAAAGGTTGTACATACGATGGTTTGAACTTAATGTTTTAATCACCACTAAGTTACTAAAAATCAGCGACATGTACAACTTTTTACTCATATTTATCAACTTAAATTAATTCCGCCAACGGGTTAATAAATGAAAATTGGAATATTAACGTTTCATCGGGCGGTCAATTATGGAGCGATTCTTCAATGTTATGCATTGTATACCGCATTGAAACAATTGGGATATGATGTGGATGTTATAGACTATCGGCAGCCTGTCATTGAAGAGAACCGACATAACTTACGTTGGAAACATATCTGGAACAATCGCTTACATTGGGGGAATATATATCGTTATCTAAAAAAATATCCATATAGGAAAAGAATATGTGTAAATTTCCAAGTTTTTGGCAAACAGTATCTTCGTTTTACTCCCAAATGTACAGGGGTATCTATTTCTAAAAATATTGATTTGTATTTAATAGGAAGTGATCAGGTTTGGACTATAGTTCACACCGGGGGATATGACCCTGTATTATGGGGAATGTTTGATCGTTTTCCAAACTCAAAGGTTTGCGGATATGCCATAAGTTCAAATGTAGCTTCCATAGAAGCGATAGATAAAACGCTTTTGCGTAAAAGTATTAGTCAATTTTCCATTCTGTCTGTCCGCGAACAAACGATTAAGGACATGTTAAGCGAATACAGCCAAAAACCTATTAGAGTAGATTTGGATCCCACATTGCTTTTGTCCTCACAAAGTTGGAGTGAATTGACAGATGAATCATGGGGTAAGAGGGGAGATTATATTGTGACCTACCAAGCTCGTCACCTTCCTAGTAAGGAGTCTTTTCTTTATGAACAAGCATGTGTTTTAGCTTCTAAAATAGGAACTACCAATATAATAGACCTTTCCACTTATAATTATACACCACAAGAATTTGTCTCCATTATCAAGCATGCCCGCTATGTCATTACATCTTCATTTCACGGAACCGTTTTCGGATTGATTTTCCACCAGCCAATGGCTGTATATAAATTGAATGACGGACATGACAGTCGTTGTATAGACTTGTTGAAGTCAACCGGAATGGAGTATATGCTAAAAGAGACGAGTTGGACTCCGGAACCGGAGGAATGTGATTATACCCATTTTGATGACAGACTTTCATCTCTACGGGAAAGTTCAATCAATTATCTTAAGTCATTAAAAAATATTATCCAACAATAAAATGGAGAATCTAAAAAGAATTTATAGAAGGCTTCGTAAGATTTATTATGCTTACATAAAGGCTTGGTTTGTTTATCGTGAGACTGATAAATGGCATATATTAGATAACTGGGAGACTCTTGAATATCTTAGCAGTCACCGTTGCTCTATGGCTCGTTATGGCGATGGTGAATTTGGTATAATGGGGGGGGGTAGGAAATGGCTTTCAAATAGCTGATAATGAGCTTTCTAACAGGCTATTTAAAGTTCTTGGATCTAATGATGCTCCCAATTTCATGATTGGTGTTCCGTATCCTTTGAAGTATTTTAAGGACTTGAGAAATGGACGGTTTTTTTGGCCGGAGTATACAAGTAGGCATATTAAACAGCTTCGTAAATATATAAACCCGAAGAAGATTTATTTAAACACCCAAGTGACAAGGTTTTATTTTGAACGTGCGGATAAATCCCTATGTGAGGAGCATTTTCAGAAGCTAAAGAATCTTTGGAACGACAAGGACATTGTTGTGGTAGAAGGAACTATGACGCGTTCCGGTGTTGGAAATGACCTTTATGATAATGCCAAGAGTGTCCGGCGTATCTTGGGATATTCGGAGAATGCTTTTTATCATTATGATGAAATGTTGGATACAATAGTGAAAAATGTCAGTAAAGAGCAACTTATTTTGCTTTGTTATGGTATGACAGCTACAGTCTTGGCGTATGATTTGGCAAAGTTAGGCTATTGGGCAATGGACATAGGCCATCTCGACATTGAATACGAATGGATGAAAATGGGTGCAACAGACCGTGCATTGATTAAAGGTAAACATGTTAATGAATTGAAAGAAGTTGGAGGCTCGGATGTCGGATCGTGCGAAGATCCCGTATATCAGAACCAGATAATTGCCGATATAACTAAATAATCCTAAAAAGTGGAATCGTATAACCTTGTTTGCATAGCCGATGAGACATACGCCCAACATGCGGCGGTCATGCTAGCATCGCTCTTTGCCACCAATCCGTCTAAACAGTTCCGTGTTTTTCTAATGACATTTGTCATGCAGAAAGAGACAAAAAAGAAGTTGGAAGACATGGTCAATGAGTATGGCAGTATTACATTCATCGAAAATGATTACGAAGGCACGGGCATACAAACGCTAAAAAGCGAGACGAGCACCAAAGCGTGGAACCCGATAATGTATCTAAAATTATTGATTCCACAGTTTCTGCCGCAGGATGTCGACCGTTTCCTGTTTCTTGATGTGGATATGGTTGTCAATGCGGACATAGAGCCACTATATGAGATTCCTTTCTCCGGAAATATTGTATATGCTTGCGAGGACTACAAATATCTGCAAGCGCATAAATACAGGCTGGGATTGCGAGAAGAAGACCTGTATATCAATAGCGGTGTGATGATGGTGGATTTGAAGGCATGGAGGGAAAAAGACAAGCAATTCCCGACAATAGAATGCCTAAAGCAGTATGCCGACAGACTGAATAACGACCAAGATGGTTTTGCTCTGTATTTTAAGGGGGAGATAGCCTTACTTCCTACCAATAAATGGAATGCCACAACGTTTTTCTTTGAACAAGAACCTCGTATATTGGATAAATATTTGGCGGAGGTGGACAAAGTCAGGCGCAATCCTTACATCATACATTTTTGTGAGCCGGTAAAACCTTGGTTCAAGGATTGTTTGCATCCTTATCGAAATCTCTACAGAAAGTATCTGGAGATGACTCCGTGGAAAGACTATAAATATCCGATGTCCGGCACTTATCGTGGCTTGGCATTAGTGAAATACTATATAAAATATTGGCTCAATGCGTGTGGTATACGTAGAGAACCTATGAGTTTAGTCAGATTGTAAAATCAATGAAGAATATTTGTTTTACCGTCCGCAATATCGATTGTGGAGGTGGCACGGAGCGTGTCGGCATCCGGCTTGCCAATGCGCTGATAGGGCAGGGGTACAATGTGTTTATGGTAGATTATGACTCCAAACAACACAAGCCCTTTTTTGAGTGTCATCCACGGTTGCATCTTTGGACAATACTCAGTCACGGAGGCTTCGAACGGAAGATGCGCTGGCATTTCAGGTACGGGGCGTGGAAGTTCCGCCGCTTCCTGAAGAAGAACAAGATAGACGTGGTGATAGACATTGACATCTTCAATGCCCTTTGGACTGCTCCGGCGGTGCGTGGACTTGGAATCAAGTGGATATCGTGGGATCATTTTGACTATAACTACAATGTGAGCGACCAACGCCAGCTGGCTTTGCAACTGATTAAAGACGAAGCCGATGCACTGGTGATTATTTCAAAGTTCAACCGCGATATGTATCTCCGGAAAACCGACTTCGCTCCGGCGTTCCTGCATCAGATATACAATCCGCTTTCTTTTGAACTTGACCATTCGGTAGACCATAGTGGACAAAAGAAGGTTGTGGCGATGGGACGCATTGCTCCTCAAAAAGGTTTCGATTTATTATTGAAATCGTGGCTTTTGGTGGAGAAAGAAGTGGAAGACTGGTCGCTGGAGATTGTATGCGGATATGGCGACTATCAGGCGTTGGAAGCAGAGGCGAGAGCCATGGGATGCCGGCGGGTCACCTGTTCCAGTCCGATACGCGATGTGGAAGGAAAGATGTCTTCGGCAGCCCTTTTTGCCCTGAGCAGCCGTTTCGAGGGATTCGGTTTGGTGTTGACCGAGGCGAACGCCTGCAGTGTGCCGGCCGTGAGTTACGATTGTCCTTTCGGTCCCGGTGAAATCATTTCGGACGGTGTGGATGGATTGCTTGTAGAGCCCGAAAATACGGAACAATTTGCCGAGAGGCTTCTCACGTTGATGAAAGACGATGCCCTGAGAGCCGAAATGGGGCGGCTGGCCTACGAGAGTAGCAAGCGATTTGCCATAGATAAGATTGTGAAACAATGGGTCGAACTGATAGAGAGCCTGTAAGGATGCAAAGAAATTACTCTGTTGATATTTTGCGTTTCTTGTGTGCATACCTTGTCATCACGTTGCACATACACACGCCATATTCCGCTTACACCGAGCCTATAGCCCGTTGTGCCGTGCCTCTGTTCTTTATGATGTCCGGTTTCTTTGGGAAAGCAAAGATATACAGGTTGCTTAAAATAATTGTCCTGAGTACGTTAGTGTATTTATTTGTAAATATTTTACCCCCCCTATAGGCGAAATAAAAGAGGGCTTGCCTTGGTGGAAAACACAGATTGCCATAGTTTTTTTCAACGAAAATCCATCGGCTTTCCATCTTTGGTATTTGTCGGCTTATCTCTATGTCTTGTTGCTCATACCTTTGATAAAAAAATACAATATGTGGCAATTGGCATACATGATAGTGCCGCTTCTGTTGGCTGTGGGGATTGTGCTTGGTAAATATAGCAACCTGCTGTTCCATAGGGATTTTTACGCATTTCTCAGTCGTAATTTCCTTTGTGTGGGACTGCCGTTCTATCTCATCGGGCATCTCATTGCCGAAAATAAAGAGAGACTGTTATGTCATAAGAAAATGATATATGCTATGTCTGTATTGCCTTTAACCGTTCTTGCCGTTGCCGAAGGCTTGTGGGTAGATAAGGTGTTTGGTGATGTATACATTTGCACGGTTTTCCTGTCAATCTGCATATTCCTGCTGACTCTCTCTTGCCGTGTGGAACATGAAGGGCTGATAAGCAGAATCGGCAGACGGGACGCTTTACATATATATATCACTCATCTGTTTTGGATTAAAGTCATGACTTTGCTGATGGCAAACGCATCAGGCTTTTGGCTTGAGCTGTATCGCATAACAGGTCCATTGGTGATATTAACGATTTCGTTTTTGGCTATAAGATTGGTCAGACTTGTAATAAAAGAGAAATGAAGATAATGAGAAATACACTTACTTGGCTCTGTGGAAAGAAATATGGCATCCTCGTGCTGTTGTTGATATTTGTGGTGCTTTCACAGATGGTTTTTAATATAGACTCGTATCTGTATGCCAACAACGGACATTACGATTCTGCCATATTCTTCTTTTGTGGCAAGTCGTTGATGAACGGGTATGTTCCATACGTAGACTACACGGATAGTAAAGGATTATTGCTGTGGATTATATATGGTATTGGATTTCTAATACATAACTATTCCTATATCGGTGTATTCTGGATAGCGTGCCTTTTCTTTTGGGGCACCTTCTGGATTGGCTATAAGACGGCGCGGCTTTATCTTGACAAGCCTGATGCCTTGTTGGCTTCGCTCAGTATGGCTATCCCGTATTGGTATTGGAATTTCTATACAGAGGGTCGGGCGGAATATTTCTGTATTCCATTTATTGCCTATGTGTTATACCAGTTGCTGAAAATCATGCACCAGCCATGTTCGATGAAAGGATTATCGTGGGAATGGATTGGTGTCGGGGGGGGGCTTGTCGCTGTGATAATGATGAAATGGAGCGTTGGTCTGATGATGGTGAGTTTAATTGTGAGCATCGGTGTGTGGGCATGGAAACGCCGGGAATTAACAAGCTACATCGTCAGTTTTGTCGTTGGGGCGATGGTATTCAGCCTGCCGTTTCTTGTCTATTTTGTAGCTACGGACAGTTTGGACGTTATGTGGTCTGAATATTTCCAAAACACATTGTCGTCCGTGAGCGAACCTTTACAGGCTACAATTGTGAGTTATTCCCGTGAATGGGGGAATCTGTTTTTCACGAAACGGATTCTGTACATAATGTACACGTTGCCTTTGTTGCTGTTGTGGAGACGTCGTGAATGGTTTGCAACCGCATTGCCTTGGTTGTCGGCCATGTTCTTCATCGCTTTGGCCATACGCCATGACAATTTCGGACACTATATAACCGTTGTCGCCCCCTTTGCCATCTTTGCCGTTGTTTGCCTAATAAAAGCATTCCGGTCGCGAGGAATCTCGTTGCGATATTACTTTGTCGCATTCATGTTGGCCTTTGCATACCTTGTATGGGGAAAGATACATTATAATGACAACTTTTTTACGAAAGCCAAGGACGTAGAGGAGTTCGAGCGTATCAATTGGAGGATGTCGAGGATTAAAGACCCTACCATCCTGGTGATGGGGCAATATCCCGGTTTTGCAATGGGATACACACGTCCTTATTGCCGCTATTGGATTACCCAGATGGGGCAGACAGAAGCTATGTTCACAGCACAAGACAAGGCTCTGAGGGAAGCAAAGGCCGATTTCGTTTGTCTTATCAAGTCTAATTTCGAGAAATATGATCCCGTACTTTTATCCAAAGGATACAGTGTTATGGATGAGTACGAAGGGTTTTGGATTTATTCCAAAAAGAAAATTCCGCCGGTTCCGGGAGGTTTCCATGTGACTCCTATGGACATACTGACCAAAAGGAATATGGCAGAGTGGTAATTATTAAATATTCAGCCCAATGAAAAAAGTTTCAATACTTATTCCCGCTTATAATGAGGAAAGGTCTCTTCCGCTGTTGTATCCGGAATTGACAGGACTAATGAACTCGTATAACAAGTATGAGTGGGAGGTTGTTTTTGTCGATGACGGTAGCCGTGACCGTACACTTGAAATGGTGAGGGCTTTGCATGCTGATGACAAGCGGATAAGGTATGTGAGCCTTTCGCGAAATTTCGGCAAGGAGAATGCCATGCTTGCCGGTTTCGACTATGTGACAGGTGACTGCATGGTGATTATGGATGCGGATTTGCAGGATCCTCCGTCGATGATTCCACAGATGCTGGAGTATTGGGAGCAGGGATATCAGGATGTCTATGCCAAAAGGGCAGACCGCGGAAAGGAAAGTTGGCTTCGCAAATGGTTCTCCTTGTTGTTCTATCGTATATTGGATGCGACAACAAGATTTGAGGTGTTACAGAATGTCGGTGACTTCCGTCTGTTGGACAGAAGGTGCATTGACGCCCTGAAGGAATTGCGCGAATGCGAACGGTATACGAAAGGAATGTTCTGCTGGATTGGATACAAGAAAAAGGAAATTGTATTCAATCGTGGCGACCGTGTGGCCGGAAACAGTAACTGGAATTTCTTTTCTCTGTTCAATCTTGCCATAGAAGGTATTACGTCGTTCACTACCGCGCCACTTCGTTTTGCCAGTATTTTCGGTTTCGTTATTGCTTTCATTTCATTCTGCTTCCTGTTGTATTATCTGGTCAAGACCTTGTTTTATGGTGACCCTGTGCAGGGATTCACCACTTTAGTGGTGATTATCTTATTCTTAGGAAGCATACAATTGATATGCCTCGGCATATTGGGTGAGTATATAGGACGTATATTCAATGAAACAAAGAATCGTCCCCCCTATATGGTGGGAGAGACGGATGAAGCGCATGATAAAAATTAGGATATTCCAAGACAACAGGCCGATAGAATTTATTCGTTTCTGTATAGTTGGAGGATTGTGTACTGGGATAGATGCCGCAATATATTATATTGTACGAGGTTTTGCGTCTTATCCGGTAGCATTGATGAGTGGGTATTTACTATCGCTTGTCGTGAATTATTTTCTCACAGTATATTGGACATTCAAAGTCAAAGTCTCAATAAGAAATGCTGTAGGAATAGTTGCAGCCCATCTTTTCAATCTTTTTTTTGTGAGAATGGGGCTGATGTATTTTTTTGTACAATTGTTTTTGATAAATGATCGTATTTCATATATTCCAACGCTTTTGATAAGTGTAATTGTAAATTTCATAATTGTCAAGTTTGTTGTAAATAGAGTGAAATGAATACTCCGAAGATTTCTATATTAGTGCCTGTATATAAGGTTGAACCTTACCTCCAGCGTTGCATCGATTCCGTGCTTGCCCAAAGCTTCACCGACTGGGAACTTATCCTTGTAGATGATGGCAGTCCAGACCGCTGTCCGGAGATATGCGATAGGAATGCCGTCATGCATCCGGACAAGATAAAAGTAGTGCATAAGGAGAACGGGGGGCTGGTGTCGGCACGATTGGTGGGGTTTAAAGAATCTAAAGGGGAATATTTGGTATTTCTTGATTCTGATGATTACTTATATCCTCATGCTTTGTCGGTACTGTATAATAAGATCATAGAGGGATATGATATTGTAAGAGGCAGGAACAATCAGGTATCTCCAACGCATGAGATTTACGGAATAGAAGAATATAAGATTCATCAAGGTGAACTTGAAGGAGAGGAGTATACCCATGCGTATATCATGGGAGAAGTAGCTCCTTATCTGTGGGGGGCTATATATAAACGTTCTTTGTTTTCCGAAGAGATATTCCGGAAGTTCTTGTTTGTATCGCGTCAGGAGGACTGGGTGACACAGATTGGCATATCATCAAGAGTCAACAAAGTATTTTATATAGAGGATGTCATACAGGCGTATATGATAAACGATGCTTCTATCATGCAAAGTTATATCACTGATTATAGTTATGTGATGAAGATAGGAGATGTTTTTCATGTAATGATGAAATCTTTTTCTCCAACGATACAACTTTTAATTCAATGCGACAGGATGAAGGAATTAAACAGATGTTTCTTCTTTCCCGAATTGCCTTTCGATTGGAATGTTTATAAGAGAATGCGCATATTCTTAAAAAATAACCAAAATCTGAATGTTGTTTCAAATATGACAGATGCCAAATTTCTTAGGTTCGTACAGGCACCTTTAATGTTTTGGACATATACACGGATTTATAATGTTATGTTCAGATATATAAAACTAAATGGTAAAAAAAGAAAGGTGCTAAGATAAAATGATTGCTTGAGAATACATATTAACCCTGATTCATAATCTTGATGTTTCTGAACAACAAGACTAATAAATCAAATTCAAAAAAATCAAATTAGCATTGTATATGGTCGTATATTAATACTTTAACGATGATGTATGGATTTTTATCGCACCAATAATAGATAATAAATGAAACAAAATAGGAATATTTCAATTGATATATTAAAATTCTTTGCGGTTTTATTAATAACGAATAGCCATTTTGACGAGCAATACGTTTATTGCAAGGAATTGGCAACGGGGGGGGCTATTGGTGATGCCTTGTTCTTCTTTTGTTCCGGATATACGTTGTTCCTTGGACGTTTTGGCCGATTTGATGAATGGTATAAGAGGAGGATCAGGCGCATATATCCAAGTGTGTTATCCTTAGGACTAATTTCTGTTTTTTTATTTCAAAAAGACATTGGTATTGGTCGGTTGTTATCAGATGGCGCAGGATGGTTTGTGATGTGCATAATGATATATTATGTAGCATTATATTTTGTCAGGAGATATCTTGTTCATAATCTTCGATATGTGTATGTGGGTGTTGTTCTTTTAATATTGCTATGGAATAGCTTGTTTTTTGAACCGATATCTTCCATATTTGTAGAAAATTTCAAATGTCTTGATTGGATGATTTTCTGTCAACCAATGGATAAGGTGTGGATATTCCAATGGAATTATTTTAAATTCGGATTCTTTTTCCTTTATATGTTAATAGGCGCAGATTTAGGATTGCGGGAATCTAAGAGAAAGACACAAGATTCCCCCAAGTTTTTACATACTTTTTTATTGCTTTTACTATCCATAATTTGTTTTTATGCGATTCCTATAATTTGTGATTTATATCCGGACACTAAATATGTTTTGATTCTCAGTTTGATTCCTTTGGTCTATGTGGTTTTGTATTTTTATAAGCTTTGCCAAACTGATTTTATCCGAAATCTTTTGAATAAAAAATATATAGGATCGGCTGTAATGATTATCGGCGGACTTTGTTTGGAGATTTATTTGGTACAACCATATTTAAGAACTACTGATTTGAATCACCTTTTTCCATTGAATATAGTGATATTATCTGTTGCCATTGTTTTTGTGGGATATGTGTGTAGATCTCTGGGAAGATTCATACAGCAGACTTTTAGCAGTGAGGAGGGATACGAATGGAAATCAATATTTAGATTAATTAGATAACAAATGAAAGGTATTATACTTGTTTTAAAAAAAATATGGAGGTATTGTAGGACTATACTTCATACCAAATACAGATGGATGCTTATATTCTTTATAATATGGGTTTATCGAGTTAGTTGTATGGCTGCCGGCGTTGGAGGCTTGGCTCAAGGGCTTCAGGTATTTACTGCTTTCGGATTGCTTTATTATGCGTTGAGATTTGCAAAAAAACGGATTGTCAATGCATTATTCCTGAATGTCCCCATCTCAACAATGACTTTGTATATGATATTGGCTGCAGTAAGTGCATTATGGTCGTATGTGCCGGCAATGTCTTTATTTATGGCAGTGGAGAAACTGATCTTTATAATTGTGCTGTATGCGGTCGTCAGTGAGTTCAGATCCTTTTATTATGCGGAAGCCTTTTTTGTTCTCTTGATGGTTGGTATTCTGGTTTTTAATGGTGTTGCTACGAGATTAATGGGTTATCAGACGTTGATTGGACATGATTTACAGCAAGGCTCATGTGCTGCAATGTGTTTTTCTTATTGTGTGGGGGAAATCATGGCGGGTAAATTAAAAAACAAGGAAAGATACCAAATGTTGTGGGCGGCTATACTTATATCGGTATTGTTCTTGGGATTATCGACCAGTGGCGGGGCCAATGCTTCGGCGGCATTCGGATTTGGAATAGCTTTATTTGCAAGTGGGAAAAAAGGATACGCTTTCTTCTTATTGCTTATTGGTGCTTCGTTTTACGTGTATGAAGACTTATTTGAGAACATGTTTGAATTATTGATGCAGGGAAAGTCTAAAGGAGATATAAGTAGTGCTACCGGAAGAACTGCAATTTGGGAGGTCGTTGAAATTTTGGGAACTCAGAAACCGATGCTTGGTTGGGGATATGCTGCTATGGAGCGATATATAACAGATAAAGGTCCTATGCCCTTAACGGATTTACATAGTAATTATTATGGAACTTTTGGGGGCTTGGGAATTGTAGGCCTTGTTTTATTGATGGTACATCATATATCAAGCATAGTGTATTTATGGATCCGGCATTCAAAGCCCGGTTATGTAGGATTGCTAAGTGCAATATGTTGCGCAGCATTAAATGGTTACTCTTATGGCTTTATAGCAGGTAAAACCGCTATTATTACAGTGGTCTATCTTGCCGTATTAATGATGACATATATATATTCCAAGGTTCGTGTGTGATAATGACTAAAGAATTAAGTGATAAAATAAGGATTGGGACTTTCGTGTGTACGGTGCTTGTAGTGTGGCGTCATGCAATGAACCTTAGGGCTTTTGATTTGACAAGCGACAATGGGTCGTTGGCTTTTTTTATAGAACATGGCATTTCAAAGCAGACAGAAATTGCCGTTCCTTTCTTTTTTCTCGTTTCGGGCTTTTTCTTCTTCCGATATACGTATTATGGGAAAAACGAATATTTCCGGATGATTAGTAAGAAGTGGCATACGCTGTTCGTACCTTTTCTGTTTTGGAATGTCGTAGGCATTGTTCCTTTGTTAACTACTCATAAGTTTGTTTATGAGGAAGAGTGGTGGAGATACGGGGTGCAACTGCTGCATAGCGATTGGAGTGGGATATTGTGGTATGTTAGGGACATTATGACCATGATGTTACTGGTGCCGCTTTACGGATGGATTTTTGCAGTTAACAGCAAGTGGCTATATGCTGCTGTCGGTTTGTACTTATTTTATAATTGGCTGCCGGTGGATTGTGGCTGGGTGTCCAGAGAAGGCATGTTGTTTTTCTTTTTAGGCGGCGTATTGCAGAAATATTCAAGTGTACTCACGTTGAAGATGCCTAAATATTTGTTGGTGGTTATGTTGGTGGCATGGATGATTTCGTGTTTCGGTTTCCCGTTTTACTGGCCTATTCATAGATATAATACATTGTTGGGTGTTTTAATCGGTTGGCAATTACTTGATTATTTTCCCCAGAAATGGCGCAGTCCGTTGTTGAAGGTGTGTCCGTTGTCTTTTTTTGTATATGTGGTGCATGCAAACATACTGGGTATAATGAAAGTCTCACTGGCTCGGTCTTTTTCTTTTAACGAAGCTGTTGCTTTGTCTGCATTTTTTGTATTACCTTTTGTTACGGTGTTTATAGCCCTTGGTGTTGGTGCTGTGTGGAAAAAATATTCGTCTAAAACTTTTGGAATAGTAACAGGCGGAAGAGCCTAAAATCATATTGAATACAATGAAGATACTTTATGCCAACCAGGTGTTTCTGGACTACAGGGTGCCTTTTTATAAAGAGCTTATAAGACTGTTTAACAGTGATTTTTATGTGATGTATTCGCCTAATCGTTATCATTTGATGAAGCGTGATGATTTGGCGGAGCGCATAAAACATGAGTTGGGAGTAAATGCGATAGCCTTTAAACATGATTATTTGTTTGATACGGCAACGATGTCGTTTAATAGGGTTGAAGGAGAGTATGGGCAAAAGATTCCCTTTATGTATGGTTTTTTGCGCGCTATCCGCAAAGTGAAACCAGATGTGCTTATAACTGAAGCTTTCTTCCAGTGGACACCGTGGGGGATATTATACAGCATGCTGTTTCGCATTCCTCTTTATATCGGGTATGAAAGGACTTGCCATACGGAGCGGAATACCGGAAAACTGAAGACGTGGCATCGGAAAATATCAGATAAATTCATCAAGGGATATTTGGTCAATGGCATTGAAACAGAGAAGTATTTGATGTCTATTGGCATTAAACAGGAAAAGATACACCGTATTGGTATTAGTGCCGATAGTAAGGGACTAATGTCTGCCATCAAGAATATGACGGAGGCAGAGCAAAGTGTTTTCCGAGAAAAATATATGGGTGATGGTGATGGACTATTGTTCTTGTTTTCTGGACAAATAGTTAAGCGTAAGGGAGTAAATTTCTTGTTGAAGGCGTGGAAAAAGCATGTTATAAACCATCCCAACGATAAGCTTGTATTAATTGGCTACGGTGATATGTACGATGCGTTGAAGCTGAAATATGGTGATGAAGAATCCATTTATATGGAGGGTAAGGTGAACTATGGTGATGTTTATAGATATTATGCCATAGCTGATGTCTTTGTTCTACCGACCATAGAAGACAACTGGAGCCTGGTAATCCCTGAGGCTATGGCATGTGGGTTGCCGGTTTCTACGTCCATATACAACGGTTGTCATCCTGAATTGGTGAAGAAAGACGAGAACGGCGTGACTTTCGACACGTACAATCAGGAGAGTATCATATTTGCTTTAGACTATTTCCATCATCAGGATTTGAAGGCGATGGGAAGAATGTCCGTAGAATTGGAACGAGAATTTAATACGGAGCATTGTGCAAAAAGAATGTTCAATATTTTCAAGTGAACTTGATAAAAAAGATTATTATGAGAATAGCTATTATCGGAGCCGGTATTTCGGGTCTAAGTGTAGGACAATTGCTGAGAGAGAGGCACGAGGTTACATTATTTGAGAGTGAAAACAGACCTGGAGGAATGATAAAATGCGATCGTGTAAACGGGCATTTGTTTCACCGCACTGGTGGCCATGTTTTCAATACACGACGTCAAGAGGTTATTGATTTCTTTTGGTCATTTTTTTCTCGGGATAATGAGTTTATAAAGGCAGACCGTAAATCGGGAGTGTCCATGGACGGAAACTTTTTTGTTTCTTATCCTATCGAGAATCATATTTCAGTATTTGATGACAATGTGGTTAATCGTATTATAACGGATTGGATGAAAATTAAAACGAGTGAAAAGGATGATGAACCGAAGAATTTTGAGGAATTCTTGATAAAACGTTTCGGTATAACACTCTATGAAATGTATTTTTGTCCTTATAATGAGAAGATTTGGCGTAGGGATTTAAAAAAGGTGCCGCTTTCATGGCTTGAAGGAAAGTTGCCAATGCCATCTGTTGAAGAAATGGTATTTAATAATATCAAAAAGATAGAAGAGAAGAAATTTGTGCATAGTACATTCTTTTATGCAAAACATAATGGCTCTCAATTTATTGCAGACCGATTTGCAGAAAGATTGGATATTCGTTATGGAAAAAAGATCGAACAGATTAAATGTAATTTTAACGTATGGAATATAGATGGAGAGGAGTTTGATAAAGTCGTTTTCTGTGGAAATATCAAACAACTCCCGAGTATGTTGGGTAATTTGTCGGATGCGGAAATATATATGATTGACGAATTGGAAAGTCATGGCACCACAACCGTGCTTTGTGAAATAGATGATAATCCTTATAGCTGGATTTATATGCCCAGTAAGAAACATACTAGCCACCGTATCATATGTACCGGAAATTTTTCTCCATCCAATCGGGCTCAGGATAAGATGTCGGCAACTATCGAATTTACGGATTATATTTCAAAAGAGGAAATTCTTGACAACTTAACCCGTATTCCATGGAATCCCAAGTATTTGGCTCATCACTATGAGAAATATACTTATCCAATACAAGGCAAGGAGACACGAAAGTCTATTCAGGAGCTGCGGAACAGATTAGAAAACAAAGGGTTCTATTTGTGTGGACGCTTTGCAGAATGGGAGTATTATAATACAGATGTATGTATGGCGTCAGCTATAAGTCTCTGTGAAAAATTGAACAAAGAATAGGTATAAGAAAAATGATAAGTGTAGTAACTGTTACGTGGAATGCTGAAAATTTTATCAGTGATACAATAGTTTCTGTATGTAAGCAAAAAAATAGGAATTTCGAATTCTTGTTAATCGATGGAGCTTCTAAAGATAATACAGTTAATAGGGTTAAGAGTTTACTCCATGAGGGTAACTTTCCAAAAGAAAATATTGTTATTGTTTCGGAACGAGATAAAGGTATGGTTGATGCCATGAATAAGGGGGTAAGCCGTAGCAAAGGAGATTATGTGTTGTTCCTTAATGGTGGTGATAGTTTTTATGATGAAAACGTAATAGATAAACTTGAAGAAACAATTAATAAGGTTGGAGCAGATGTTATATACGGTAGAACAATGATGATTTTCTATGAGGGACGTGGTATTTATAATGAAAATGAGGAATACGGGGATCCTATCATGCCATTTATCCATCAATCGGTTATTGTGAAAAGGAATTTGTTGTTGAAACATCCTTTTGATTTGAGTTATAAAATATTAGGGGACAGGGAACTTTTTTATTGGTTGCGAATAAACAAATATACTTTCCATTATGAACCATATATCGTCTCTATATATGATGCACGAGAGGGGGGCAGCGAGAACAATCCTTACTTGATAGCGATAGAGGGAGATCGAATCTTGGGACTGGATAAAAAAACTTTTTATTGGTTGAGGAAACTTAGATGGCGTTGCACCAAGGCTCCTATCCAGTTTATCAAGAATAATGCACCGAGAAAGTGGCTTAACTGGTATTTCCTGAGAAAGCGGAAGAATATCGAATGGGTGGAGAAGTATTGAGTTTATCCTAATACTAAATATCAGGTATTTTTTGTATCTCTTGTAAATGCCGCTTATCCATATAAAAAGATTGTTATATGTGGTATTGACCTAACGATAGATGCTATCATCGAAAAAATGTAGTCTTCAGACTTTTGTATCATCGAAAAAATGTGTTTTTAGGCTTTTGTATCATCGAAAAAATGTAATTTTGCAGTTGGATGTAAAAACATAAGCTTTATGAGACGTAACATTTATAATGATTTGCTTGTATGGAAAAGCAGTGCAAATAGGAAACCTTTACTGTTATTAGGAGCGCGCCAAGTGGGGAAGACATGGATAATGCGTCATTTTGGCAAACAAGAGTATAAGAATGTTGCTTATGTGAACTGCGATGATGAGGTACGGATGAAACATTTGTTTGAGTCTGATTATGATATCGAAAGGATTTTACTTGCTCTGCAGGCTATTACCGGTGTTAAAATCGAAGAAGGAAACACCTTGATAATATTGGATGAGATACAAGAGATTGCACGTGGTTTGCATAGCTTGAAATATTTCTGTGAGAAAGCGCCAGGCTACCATGTTATGGTGGCAGGTTCTCTGCTCGGTGTCACAATAGGAAAAGGAGAATCTTTTCCCGTGGGCAAGGTCGATATGTTACAGATGTATCCTATGACATTTGAGGAATTTGTCGATGCTATGGGAGACGCGGAATATAACAAAATAATAAGTTCACGTGATTGGTTCATTATTGAGACCATGAGGACGAAGCTAATAGATCTGCTCAGACAATATTATTACGTAGGTGGTATGCCGGAGGTCGTGTCTGCATATATAACCCGTAAGGATTTGGCGGAGGTAAGGACATTACAACAGAAGATATTGCAGGCTTATCGAAAAGATATATCAAAGCATACCACTGCAAGGGAAACGATAAGAATTGGGCAAGTACTTGATTCGATACCATCACAGTTGGCAAAAGAGAACAAGAAATTCATTTTCGGCGCGGTAAAGAAAGGTGCGAGGGCAGCGGACTTCGAGTTGGCAATACAATGGTTGATAGACGCCGGTATCGTCCACAAAGTGACTCGTATTAAAGAAGCTAGAATGCCATTGAAGTTTTATGAGGACCAAAATGCTTTTAAATTGTTTTTTATAGATTGCGGACTGCTGTCATGTATGGTTGATGTCCCTGTTTCACAAATATTAGTTGGCGACAATGTTTTTGTTGAATTCAAGGGAGCTTTCACAGAACAATATGTTTTGCAGCAGATGAAAGCCTATAACAAGCTGCCTTACTATTGGAGCAATGACAGAACTCCGGCTGAAATAGATTTTGTCATTCAGTATGAAGATCGAATCTTGCCGATTGAAGTAAAGGCTGAAGAAAATGTTCGTTCAAAATCATTAGCACAATTCATTAAAGATAATGAGGGACTGAAAGGGCTGCGAATATCGATGCGTGGATATATAGACCAGTCATGGATGGAGAATATTCCATTATATGGTCTTGACGTTTTCATGAGAGGCAGTGTCTCATTTTGACACAACCTCTCAGCATAAATATAAAAACAGGTTTCAGAGATACAGATACTCCGCCCTTGCATCGAAACAGGGGCAAGCCTTTGGCACGGCACCCGGCATGTCGCAATGACCGCATATCATTGCCTTGGGGAATAGCTTGCGGAGTTTTGCAAGGAGATATAAGAGCGAGGCACGCTGCTCAGGCGTGCGCGTGTCCGCAGGCTTTCCGCGTTCGTCCAGACCACCCTCGTAGCATATGCCGATGCTGCAACGATTGTAAGGGCGACAGTGGGCACCAACTTCCAGCAGGCGGCGGTGACGGGTGACGGTGCCGTCGCGGCGGATGTAGAAATGGTAACCGATGGTGCGGAAGCCGCGGGTCTTGTGGTCGCGCAGCAACTGTTCCACGGTGTAGTCACGGTTGCAGCGTGTGGCGGAGCAGTGGATAATAAGGTAACGCACGCTCTCCGTGCCGTTCATCAGCAGACCTTGCTCGACGCCTTTCGTGAGCAGACGCTCGCTTGTCACCTCTTCCTCGCCGGTGATAAATGGAAATGTTTCTGTTATCATGACTGTGATTTTTTTAAAGGTTTGTAGTATAAACAAGGAGATAAAGGGAGATAATAGAAGTTATGTGGCTGAGCCACGGGAGATAAAGGACAATAGCCGCATATGAAGCGACAAGACATACGTCTCTTATCTTCCTTTATCTCCACATATCTCCCTCTTGAAACACACTGTCAGAGCGTGACACCCGTAACGCATGATGTTACCGACAGTGCGCCCACGATGGATGTGATGAGGGTGCAGATGGCGTTGATGATTACACGCCAGTTTTCTTTTGAGATCTTCATGTTGTATGATTTTTTAATTAACGGATTTGGTTATACACTATGCTGTTGCCGCCTATCTTACACTCCGGTCTCAGGAGTTGTGGCAGTAGGCGTGCTGCCGGTCACTGCCGATGCCTTGCGCAGTGTGGCGTCGAGGTTGAGCGACACGTTTGACAGCATGCCGGTGGCACGGGCGCGTAGCTTGACACCACGTATGTTGCGGTTTACGTTGAAATCCTCCTCGGACTTTGCCCCTCCGGAAGCGTTGCGTATGCCGCATGAGAAAATGGCGAGGTCGTCTATTTTCACGTTCTTGCCCTGGAGTATCATCTCCTTGATACAACGGATCATGGCTGTTATTACTCCCAGACACATTGCTTCCGAAAATCCGGAGTTGTGCTCGGACATGTGTTTGGCAAGAGCCCTGAGGTTCATTGTCTCGTCTATGACGGGCCAGGCGTAATATCTGCCAAATGCCGTACTGCTGGACATGGTGTTCTTTTTGAGAATGAATTTGATCATGATGATTGATTTTTTAAAGTTTGACATGATGTTTGCCGAACTTGGTACTGGCAGTGCGCGCTACTGCGTTTCTTCCGCTCCGGTAATGCAAAGATAATATTAGGCGATATCGTGGGTATGCCTTATGATGCCTTACGGTGCCTTGACGCTTTTCGGGTTACGGTTCACCGAGATAGGCAAATATTATTTTCAGCTGGCGCACGGTGAACAGCTTGTTGGCGGGTTTGTAGCCTGCTTCCGCAAGCTGTCGGCTAAGCTCTTCCGAACGTTTAATCCAGCCGGCGAGCCGGTTTGTCGCCGCTTTCGGGGTTACCCCGGGGAAATAGAGCATTGCAAGTTCTCTTTTGCTATATACTTTCATGTTTGTGAGATTTGTAAGGTTGGTAAGGTTATGAGGTTTTAGGGTTGTGAGGTTATGAGGTTGCGAGGCTGATACAGAGCGGTGGTTTGCGCATCGTAAAAAGGCGGTTTCCATGACAGGAAACGGTTGTTTTTGTTCCGTAAAACGGTTGCTTCCCGGTGCCGACCTGCAATACCGGCATAATCCCGGACAATCTTGTCATGCCGCGACTTGCTGTGTGCGACAGGTGACAGATGTGACAGGCATTTGTTGGAACTATATGTAACCGTATAAAATACGTGTCCTTTAAAGTATATGTATTTATTGTCATTTCAAATATCTATATAGAAAAAAGTGTCACATCTGTCACGTGTCACGCCCACAGGCAGCCTTTCAGAAAGGTATATCATTCTTGGAAGAGCTGTCTCCCGGCACATGCTTGCCTATGTCAGCGACCTGAATTTCAATGACTTCCCAAAATCTGCCGTAGTGTTTCTTTACCTGTCCGTATTCCAATTCGCGCATCACCCTGCCTATTGCTACAGGTGACACTTTCAGTTGCGGTGCGAAGCGTGCAGCAATCTGTGTGGACGTGAGATAGGTACACTTTTCGTATGGTTCGGGGTGGCGGTAATGTGTCACGACAAGCTCGCGTGCGCTGTCAGGTGTCTCGAACTCGCGGTTCTGCCTGTTGATGTCGTCTATCTCGTCACCGTCGAACCAATATTTGAAGCCTCCGTCTATGAGTGCCTTCGCCTGTGCATACACACCGTTGTGGTCGATATTTGCCGTCCACGGGTTGTCGATATGTTCCACCTCGAACACCAGCCAGCGGCGGTTGCCCGTGTCGTCGGTAAGAAACTGCAGGTTGTTTCCCGTGGCGCAGAACGAAGCCCTGTGGGGCAGCCTCACCTTGCGCCGCCCGTATGCGGGACGGTCTTTGATATAGGGCACGGTGGTGAGTGCCTTCAGTTGGTTCACCTCTGTCCTGCTCATGGAGTCTATCTCCTCGAAGTTGATAAGAAAATTCTCGGTCAGTGCAAAGGCGTCATCCTTGTCCATGCGGTGGCTGTTGGTCTTGACGCTATAATACTTGCGCAGGCATGGCGGCAGTATGTTGTTCATGAACGACGACTTGAACGTGCCCTGACGCCCCAGCAAGACCAATATCTCATGGTTAACCACATTGTCAAACATCGCGGCTGCCACAAGCGCCACAAGCCAGCGACGGGCACAATGGTCGAAGACTTTGTGGGGCACGTTACGGCAGTGTACAAGGGAAAGCAGACGCCCGATGTGGTCTGTGCGTCCGTCCCACGGTGGCAGACTGTCAAGATATCCTGTCATGGGATGAAACGTGGGCACGAAGTCGCTCCTGAGCAGCGTGGCAAGCGACATCAGGTCGGTGTTGATGCCCTCACGGCGCATCTCGCACCAGAGCGAGTTCTCGAACGTGTCGTCCATATCCCTGAACTCTCCGAGAGGACTGCCGTCTTTTGCGGCGTGCGCCCATTCCGTCACACCGCTGACAACATTTACACGCAGCACGTACTTTCCCGTGATGAACTGTTCCAGCATCACAATCGGCGTTCCGGAGTTTCTGCCGCTCCCCTCGCCTTTCAGCTTTACCGAGCCATGCTCGTCTCTGTGATTGGCATATACGCTGTGCACCATGCCGGGCAATGGATTTCCGTTTGAAGAGTTGTAGTCGGCATATTCCCGGAGCAGCCGGTCGAGGGCATCGCTCTCCGCCACACCGTAGCGGTTGAGATGATAAATCAGGCGACTGACATATTCGTTGTGATGCCCCGGCACATAACATAATCCTTCACCGTCAAGAACCTTCCTGCCTGCTTCCACAGCGGCAGAGATATCCGCCGGGCGTCCTTTGCGCCTTACCGGTTTTGGGCTGCCGATAACAATCTCCAGCGACTGCGCGTCGGGACGGAACAGTGCATCGGGGTCGTGGCAGACAACAGACATGCGCGTGGCGTTGGAGCACTGGCGGTCGAAGGGACAGCCGCACAGTCGTGCGTAATATTCGTTGGCGGTGGTCCACGCATCGCGGAAGTTGGCTTTGTCCACCGTGCCCTTCATGCGGCATATCACGCGGATGCCGCGTCCCGAAACGGTGGTGTAGGCAAGCCGCGTGTGCGGGTCGGTTTTCACCTTCCGGAGTGCGTCGGCAAACGTGCCGTCTGCAAGGTGATCCAAGTCCACCATCACGTAGCCCGTATATCCGGTGATGTTGCTCTCGGTGCGCCCACCGTCAAGCGTCACCCATGCCACGAACGCTGGCATTCCAGCTTTCATTCGGCTTAGCCTGTCTTTCAGCATGCGCGCTGTCTCGGCATCACCGCGCATCCCGGCTGTTTCCGCTTCCGCCATCGTGCGGCGGTATTGCATGGTGGCAGTCTTCAGACTGCCTCCGGTGAGCATACACATAACCTCGTCGAAGTCAGACACCACAGGAACCCGGCTTCGCAGGTTCTCGAATTTGGATACGATATTTTTCATACACATAAATATTTATAGTAAAACAATTTATCTTTCAGTATATTCCATAAGATGACATCACAAAAATAGCACAGTTCCGCCACAGGGTGCTGCACTCCATGGAGTACAGCACAGAGACAGGAGACAGGATGACTTTTAACTTGATTTAACGCCATAAGGCAGGTCTGCTACGCAGAGATTAGGAATTTCGCTGCATGTCCGCATAGAGCACACTCGATGTGAAATTGAAGAGTTGTGTGCTTTTAAATGCGAGACAGTATGGCCGGCAAGTTATCACCCGAAAAGGAACGCGAGTGGATAGCCATTGCCGCTCGCGTTGTCGCCGAACTCCTGAAGGAGCTTGGGCTGAATTCTTGCCGGCTTGCGGCCAGACGTCTCAGGGTGAACGCGCGTACCATCGCCAAATTAAATCCAGACCATCCGGGGCATGGTCTGAAGTTGGAGACCTTGGACAAAATTCTATTTCGCATAGAGGCTACGCTCAGGTACGAACAACTGCACAGCAGACAAGAGATTGACAGTATGATGTCAGAAGCGAGAAACGAGATTTCGAGTGCTTTATTCGGACCTTTCGTGCCGCGTTATTGATGCCGTGCACAAGGTGTCCGATGCATCCTAACATGATGCGACATGGAATTTACGGGTTGTGGTTGGTATTCCGACGTATGACGGAATGCCCGGTCTGCCGTCTGTCAGTTCCCATCCTGACCGTCGGGAAAGGCAACGATGCAGGCAGCCATTGCACCGGTGTGACACCAACAATGTGGGACATACGGCAGTGCCGGGAACGACGTTCTGCAAGGTGAAGCAGTTAACTGCTGTGGGACAGACCTCCTGAATGGTGGCTGAAAAACGCGATATGCCGTACCATACCGTCACGAATTAAAACAACGGACGGTAGGCACCGGTACATTACCCCGAAAATGGCAATGATCCACACCCTGTTCAATCTGAAAGAGCCTCACAACACCGCGGCGGAGGGCAGGCTCCGCCCCGTTGTGAGGATTTTATGACTGCTTTACAAGTCGGTACAAGACAATAGAATATATCATCGAAAACATGGATATAGGGAATATAACCGTAATTTATATTTCATTTGTCTGTTTATTAAATTTGCATCTTACTGCAAAGATGCTGTGTTTTCTTGAGAAAAGTGCAACAGACTGCATTTTTATATCCCGTATGGGTGGTTTTTGCAATTGATTGCATTTTCCTGTTTGTAATTGTATTATACATATAATAAATATCAATGGATTTATCAGTAATAATTCCTGTCTACAATGCGGCCGCGTTGTTGGACAGATGTCTCGACTCCGTCTTTAACCAAAAGACCCGGTATACATATGAGGTGATCTTGGTGGATGACGGTAGCACGGACAATTCCGTAGAGTTGATCAAGGCGAGGAATGAGAAAAACATCATCCTGTATAAGCAGCAGAATGCGGGTCCTGCCGCCGCACGGAATAAAGGCGTGGAATTGGCACAGGGAAAGTATGTGGCTTTTCTTGATGCGGATGACTATTGGGAAGACGGGTATATCAA
Source organism: Xylanibacter caecicola (assembly GCF_013166515.1). Classification (GTDB taxonomy): domain Bacteria; phylum Bacteroidota; class Bacteroidia; order Bacteroidales; family Bacteroidaceae; genus Prevotella; species Prevotella caecicola. The sequence goes on from NZ_JABKKJ010000007.1 coordinate 22,877, forward strand.
GGAAACTGTCGGATTCTTGGATGAACATCCGGAATGTGTGGCTGTAACTGTGGGATGTAAGAATATCAGTTCCTTGGGCAGACGTCTGTCGTATAATCCGGTCTGGCTTTCGGAACAGGTAGTAAAGGAACCTTATGTGATAAAAGATTTTTTTGATGAATGGGCGCGAAATTGCTTCGTGGGAACCTGTTCTACGACCATACGAAAGGAGGTGGTAGTGAAGAGCGGTGGGATGAGAACTGACCTCCGTGTATCAGAGGATTATGAGTATTGGAACTATCTTTCAACTTTCGGTCAATGGGGATTGATTCCGAAAGCTCTTTATGTCAGTGATGGCGGTGATCTAACATGGAGTCTGGGATGGCTGAATAAGATGAAAAGACGTTGGGAAAATGCGCCAGCACTTTCGGTGTGGGAAAGCCGTATCGTTAAGCGGTTTGATAAGCTGATGCCGGCATCATACCGGACGGTGCAAGGAAGAGTTTCCCGTAATCTGACTTACTGCCAATTACTTTCGGGACGGCTGTCGCTCAGTCGACAGGAGGCTCTGAAATATGGGGCATACTTCATCAAAGATCCGATAGGTCGGTTGATGAATATCGCCAAGTATACTCCTGTAACCTGGTGGCTGCTTGCCAAGTTCCTGCGATATAGGGAATATCACCGGAAATAGACAGATCTACTTATTTATAGTCCTTCTTTCCATAACATTTTGAAGAAGTCGAGAATGTAAATGCACTCGATATTTCCGATGTGCCTGTTGAATAGATCCAAGCTTACAATTAGGGTGCGGCATTCTGGATAGTTTTCATTAAAGGAGGTCAAAATTAAATATTTATTTCGCATAAGTATATCTTGTATTTGTTCTCTTTTAACAGCCTGACAATCAATGGCTAAAGACCGGACAAATACAAGACGTGTTGTTGAACGTAGTGAAAAATATGTCCCTACTCTAACTTTGCGCCAACAAAATAAAGATAAAAATCTGACTATCAACACCAAGCAATGAAAAATAAAATTTCTTCTACAATTCTTTTCATCATGCACATGCCTCCGCCTGTGCACGGTGCTTCCATGGTGGGAAAATATATACATGACTCAAAACTCGTTAATGAGACTTTTAATTGTCATTATATAAATCTTACAACGGCGGATACTCTTGCAGATATAGGCAAGATAGGACTGAGAAAAGTAAAGTCGTTTGTTAAACTGCTGAATAGCATTGAAAAGGAGATAAAGCGGTTGTGCCCTGATACAGTCTATATCACCCCCAATTCGGCGGGAGGTGCTTTTTATAAGGACTTCGTGGTGGTGGAAATCGTAAAACGGGCAATGAGGAAGTGCGGACGTAAAGATGGGAATATCGTTTTGCATTTTCATAATAAGGGTGTCAGTACAAGGCAAGAACGATGGCTTGACGACAAACTTTACACAAGATTTTTCAAAGGTGTAAATGTTATGTTGTTGGCTGAATCTCTTTATGGGGATATTTCCAAATATGTGGAACGGGAGAATGTCGCTATTTGCGGTAATGGAATTCCGGATTATTCGGCAGAAGATATTGTAGCCCATAAGAAATCAGATGAAAAGAACTTGCCACATTTGCTTTTCCTGAGTAATATGATGACAACAAAAGGTGTGTGGGAGTTGCTCGATGCATTATATATCCTTAAACGGAAAGGACGGAATTTCGTATGCGACTTTGTCGGTGGCTGGAAAGATATACATGAGGAAGAGTTTTGTGCACGTGTGAGTGAATACGGACTGTCTGATTGTGTATATGCGCATGGTGCCAAATATGGAATGGATAAGGAAGAGTTTTTCAAAAGAGCGGATATATTTGTCCTTCCATCATATACGGAAGCTTTTCCGCTTACAGTGTTGGAAGCTATGCAATACGGATTGGCTGTCGTAGCGTCAAACGTTGGCGGTATTAGCGGACAAGTGTCTGACGGTTTGACCGGATATTTAATCGGAGGTACAGAAAGTATCTTGACATTAGATTATAAACCCAATCCACAAGAACTGTCAGATGCTATTGAAAAACTTCTGAATGATATGGACAGATGCAGAACCATGGGGCAAGAGGGACTGAAACGATACAAGCAGGAGTTTACGTTGCAGCGTTTTGAGGAAAGATTTTGCGAATGTATCCAAAAGCCGGGTTTTGCAAGGAAAATATAGAAAGGGGCAAACTAATGAAAATGTTCTTTGAACTGCTGCAAGTCGCTATCGGACACAGGGTTTCTTTAAGCCGTACTCTTACTATTGAAGAATGGTCGGATATTTATGAGATGTCCTTAAAACAGACCATTGCCGGTGTGATGTTTTCGGGAGTAGAACGTTTGTCGGAACAACAAAGACCTCCACGGGAAATCATTCTGAAATGGTTTTCGTTGGTAAGCAGGATTGAAGCACGCAACAGACGTGTCAATGAGGTTGCGGTGAATGTGTCAAGACGTTTGTGCAGGGACGGATTTCGTAATGTTATTCTGAAGGGACAGGGTGTAGCTGCATTTTACCCTCAGCCGTTGCGCAGGCAAAGCGGTGATATAGATATATTGTTGGAAGGCAACCGTAAGGATGTCATTGCATACGTCCGAAGGTTCACTCCTGATGTAGAGGCTTTATATCATCATATACAGTTTCCTGTAATTGCCGATGTTGAGATCGAAGTACATTTTATCCCGTCCTTTTGCATTAATCCATTTACAGACAGATGTCTGCAACGTTTCTTTACGGAAGAGGCATCTTTTGATAATCATATCAACCTTCCCGGCAAGGTCGGGGAAATAGCCATTCCAACAGAACGGTTGAACAGAATATTCCTTCTCCGCCACACTTTCGGACATTTCCTCAGCGAGGGTGTCGGCTTACGACAGATAACGGACTATTATTATCTGCTGAATAATTCGAAAAGTAAGGTCGGTGTGGAAGAACAACAGCTGTTGAAGCGACTCGGTATGTATAAGTTTGCCGGAGCGTTGATGTACGTGCTTCATCACATATTCAGGCTGGAACCGGAACGTATGATTGTTCCGATGAATGAGAAAGAAGGCAAATTCTTGTTACAAGAGGTTATGCAAACCGGTAATTTCGGACATGAAGATACAAGAATACAAGGACATAAGGCTAATTCGCATATCGGACGTTTCCTGCAACGGCAATGTTTTTACATGCGTATGCTGAGGCATTATCCCGGTGAGGTTGTATGGATGCCATATTTTGATATAAAGAGATTTTTCACCGCAAAGAAAAGATAAACTGTATGCTCAGGATAAAGAACTTAAAGATTGTTGAGTCAAAAGATGAACTTGCAGGAATTCCTGCCGGCAAGATACTTATAAACACAATAAACGCTCATTCTTATAACACGGCACAGAAAGACGCTTTATTTGCAGAGGCGTTGAAAAACGGGGATTATCTTATTCCGGACGGTGCAAGTATCGTGATAGCATGCCGATGGCTTAATGCCAAGTCACAACCAAAAGAAAGGATAGCGGGGTGGGACTTGTTTGTTCATGAGATGAACAAGGTAAATGAAGAATTAAGAATTAAGAATGAAGAATTAGAGCAACCTGGTTCGATGATTGTGGGGCAAGCTGATGAAGAATTAAAAATGACGAAACGACATTTGACACCCGATAGAGAATACAATAAAGAATGTTGTGGTTCCAACAATTGTAATAATTCTTCATTCTTAATTCTTAATTCTTCATTTAAAAAGCGTTCTTCATTTAAGAAGAAAGTAATGTTTCTCGGTTCTTCGGAAGAGGTGCTTGAGAAGATACGCCGTGAGGTGTATTATGTCTATCATAATCTTGAGGTTGTCACTTACTCGCCTCCTTATAAAGCAGTGTTCTCAGATGAGGACAATAGGGCGATGATTGATGCGATAAACAAGGCGGATCCGGATTTGTTGTGGATAGGCATGACGGCTCCAAAGCAGGAGAAATGGGTGTATGAGCATTGGGATGAACTGGATATACGTTGTCATGTAGGGACGATAGGTGCCGTGTTCGATTTCTTTGCCGGTACGGTTAAGCGTGCTCCGGAGTGGTGGCAGCGTCACGGACTTGAATGGCTTTACAGGCTGATAAGTGAGCCGAGACGTATGTGGAGGCGTTATCTGATAGGAAACGTTTTGTTTCTGTGGAATATATCGAAAGAATAAGCGGTTATACGCCATGTAAGGATGTGCCAAAAATCAATATTATCCCCTACTCTACTGATTAGTATTTCTTTGACATACCCTAAAAAACAAAGAACAGATTCTTGATTTAATGAAGAGTGTCGGCTTTTCTTTGCGTGATTATCAGAAAGATGTTATAAAACGTGTTTCTGAGGCATGGAGGAGTCATAAAAGCGTAATGGTTCAGATGCCTACAGGCACGGGCAAGACGCATGTTCTGGCATCTGTGGTAAGAGAGTGCATCTCCTGCGATAAAGGAACGGTATGGATTGTAGCGCATCGCAGAGAACTGGTTTCTCAAATAAAGGATACTGTTGCAAAGTATGGTATAAGCACGGAGAGTTCTGATGTAAATGTCCTGTCCATACAGTGGCTCTCACGACATTGGGATGACATACAGACAATTCCCGGTATGATAATCATCGATGAGGCGCATCATGCGTTGGCTGATACTTACATGGAGTTATGGAGACGGTATCCTGAGACAAAGAAACTGGGTATGACGGCAACTCCCTGTCGCATGAACAGACGTGGATTTACCGACCTTTTTGAGTTACTGATAACATCGTGGAGCATCTCGGAGTTTATCGTTAAGGGACAACTTTCGTTGTTCGACTATGTATCTATTTATTCGGACAGCGAGGAACAGAGACTTATTGACAGTCTTGAAAAGCGCGGTGCCGACGGCGATTACCAGGTGAAGGAGATGAATACCGTATTGAACCGGCGGCAGAGCATAGAGCGTCTGTATATGAGTCTTGATAAATATGCCCGTGGCAAGAAAGGTATCGTATATGCAATAAGCATCGCTCATGCACGACATATTGCAAGTTATTACAGTGAACATGATATCAGCGCAGTGGCAATTGACAGCAAGACACCTGTGGCGGAGCGCAAACGTCTTGTAGAAGACTTCAGAAACGGTAATGTAAACGTTCTTGTAAACGTCGATATTTTCAGCGAGGGGTTTGATTGTCCTGATGTGGAGTTTGTGCAGATGGCACGTCCTACTCTTTCGCTTGCCAAATATCTGCAGCAGGTAGGACGCGGTCTTCGCAAGGTGAAAGGTAAAGAGTCGTGCATGATAATAGATAATGTGGGGCTTTATCGTATATTCGGGCTACCGACATCAGCATGGAACTGGAATGCCATGTTCCGTGGAGATATTGCAGGTAAAGGAGCGCATTTTTCGCGTATAAAGAATATTTCCGGTCTTTCAAAACATCAAATGGATACCATTGATCCCGATATTGGTGTCGGAATGGTTATTTCACATGAACGTTTGCAGGCGCAGTTGACAGATGCTGCACAATCTGAGCCAACCGTCTTACTCAAGGCATGGCAGGACAAGGACAGCGGTTTGTGGGGAGTGAAGAATGGCAATGAAAAGATTACGGATGCTGTATTTCTGTCTGTTTCGGATATAGGATATGATATGGCTGCCGTAAGCATGCCAAATGGAAAATGCGGACTTGTCGATCTCGCAGGCAATGTGATATGGAAGAAAAAGAACTGCCGGTCAATGAAGTTTATAAAAGATTGTTTTCTCGTTGCCGATTTGCAGCGTGGCAATAGGATTTATGTTGATTTGCATAGTCTGAGAACATACGACACGAAGCCTGAAATAAAACGATATGGCAGCATCGAGCTTCTGAAAGTGGGGAGTTTGTATTACAGTCGTACAAAAAAAGTATATATCACCGGATTGAATATAGACAGTTTCCGTATTCCGCACCGCAACTTCTATCTTACACTTTTTGACATCAATGTGCCGTCCGGATGTATGGATGGTGAAATCTTACAAGAGGACGGCAAGACAGGATATGCTTGCCTGTTAGCCGGAGATTACGACAGCTTTTATTGGATGTACCGTGTGTTGGAAGACGAAAGCATAATAGTGAGAGATGACTGTGGAAGATATTATCATGTTGAGGAAGGACAAGAAAAAAGATTTATCGGTTGTAATAATGCCGGCGGATGTCTTGACGAAATAAACCGTCTGTCGAAAAAGGCGGAGAGGAGTGCACGCAATCTAAAGGCGGAAGAAAAAAGAAGGAGACAGAAGTTCTTGAATGGTATACATGATGCCGTGCCTTTCAAATCGGGAGACAAATGGGGACTGAAGGTCGGCAACCGTGTTATTGTACCTCCTGTTTATCGTAATATGCTGCCTCCTGTCGGCAAGTATTGTGCAGTAGAGAAGTATTACAGTCAATGGGGAATAATTGCTTTGGACGGTAAGGTTGTAATAGAACCACAATACACGGAAATAGACATAAAGGAAAACGGTACGGCTCTGATTACTTTTGTTACAGGAAAGAAAAAGCAAGTGAGGTTGCAATAATCTGCTGTTTACAGAATACAGGTTATGAGCGTGATGTATAATAAAGATACAAACAACTGATATAATATAAGTAGATGTTAAAAATTAAACGTATATATTATAATCAGTTGGTGCAGCATTTACTTTATCATTATCTTGCACGTTCTTTCGGGCTGTTTTCCCATGTCTCATCGGTCGTGTAGCCCGCTACACTCACTCTTCGGACATGAAAAAACATCACCAAAATAACGTACAATATAATAATAATTAATTTCAAACATCTACTTATCCTTACGATTAATTCACAACTAATCAGGGAAAATGCAGGGAGAAATATTAAAATTTATTTGGCAATAACAAAGAAAATGTTTACCTTTGCACTCGCAATTAAGAAATGGTACCTTGGCCGATCGGTTAGGTAACGGTCTGCAAAACCGTGTAGAGCAGTTCGACTCTGCTAGGTACCTCTCATAATCGAAAAGGCTGTGTCAAATAGGCACAGCCTTTTATATAACATACTGAAAAGCATAAAACAAAGCCCGGACTTGCGAAAGTCCGGGCTTTGTCATGTCAAAAAGTTTTGCAACTTAGTGACATACAATATATTAAATGCACACAAGAGTCCGGTTATGCCCCGGAAGAAAACTACCATAGCCTAAAATCATACCGAACTAACTTGACAATAAAATCTTTTTCATTATCCCGGACTGACAAAAGAATATCAAAAAATGCACAAAAAACCGTAAGTAAAACCACATATTTTACTTACAACAAGCAATCAAACAAGAAAAAAGAATTCATATCAATACATTTCAAACATATAAAGTTTCAAATAGAAAAGATAAGCTTTAGACATCCTAAACCTTAGCTTTAAGGATGCTAAACCTTACCTTTTTGAGACTTAAAGATGTGCCTTAAAACAGATGTTCCATATCATTTGGTTTAAAATCAGGCACCTGTTTACACGTGACCGGCTACGCTTTGAATATAGCTGTGGCACACGTTACACACAACTGTCATTTCTTTTTCTTCCTGCGAAGTTCAAGTTTGGGAATTTTTAATGTTTGCCCCTCTTTTGCTTCCTTCACTCCGTTAAGAGCCTCGATATAACACTCCATGCCGGGACCCAATATTGCCCTCGATACGGATGAGAGTGTCTGTCCCTTTCCAAGCACCATGGTACGCTCAACACCCACAATCCTGTAGGCACCGGTACGAACCATAACGTTGGCTTTGTCATATTTGTCGGCAAACAGGTCTTTATCCTCTTTAACTTTCTCTTTAGGTGCAACGATCTCTTCTGCCGGTTTCTTTACGGTTTCAGATGCGATATTTGCAACCTTGTCCTTACGCTCTGAAACAGTGTCGGAGGCATGTTTAGACCGCGCATCGTCAGACTTTGAAGTGTCTTTCAGCAATACGACTTGTTTTGCATCAGCTTTCCCGACAGTTTTTTCCGACACTTTCACGGGAACCACATCATTTGTTACACTCCTTTTACCGAAGTAGAAGCCCATGTAAGCGGCGGCTCCGGATATGAGCAGGAGCAAAAAAACAGATAGAAGCACTTTTTTTAAGACACTGCCGTGTGTCGTTTCTATCTCTTCGGTATATTCTTCCTCTATAGGTTCTGCATCGGATGTTTCCGAATCTTCTATCGGTTCGATTACCTGTTCTGTGACAACAGTATCTTCTTCCGGTATATTCTTTTCCTCTTCTATAATATTATCAGGCGTTTCAGCAACTGTATCCTCAGACGTTCCCTCAAACTTTTCTTTCTCCTCGGACACAACGTCCTCACCTATAAAAGTTGTATATTCAACATCTTGCGGAGTTTCCGTTGACTGTGATCCGCTGTTTTCTACAACGTCATCAACCTGTTCTTCCACGTCTGCCTGTATTGTTTCTTCTTTAACATCGGCATCGTCAGTATGGACCGATGTGGCATTATACAGAGTTTCCGTTTGTCGGTCAACCCTCTCAAAATCCCCTATGTCCACGCCGTCATTTATAACCACTGTCTCGAACTGGGCAAATGGACGGTTGACGAGATCTCTCATTATTGCGTCGGGAGTGAAGGTTATCTTGCTCCGCCCGTCTATAATGATGCGCTCTCCCGTATTTACGTTCACACTCTCACGGTCGCGAACATCTATCACCTTGAATGTTCCAAGTCCTTTTATCTTTACCTGACGGTCGGTTTCAAGCCCTGTTGCAACTACATCAAAAAGCACAGTGACAAATGCCATGGCATCTTTTTGTGTAATGCCATGTTTCCTTGATATTACGGAAACGAGGTCTTGCACTGATATCTTATTCATCTGCCTGCCCTCCGTTCTTTAGCTTTTCCTTTACAGAAGAGTTGGGTCTGAAGTTAAGTACCAGTTTGGGCGGTACAAGCATACGCTGCTTTGTCGAGGGGTTTACCACAATACGCTCCATTCTTTTCTTTACTTCAAAAACGCCGAAGTTTGGAACGGAAACGGATGTGTTGTCTTGAAACGCATCGCCCATGGCATCGATAAGGGTGTCTACAAGTTTCCTTGTATCCTCCTGAGTGTAGCCAAGGCGTTGTGATACTGCCGATATAACGTCTTTATTATTCATCTAACCTCTCCGTATAAATCAAATTCTTCCGCCCCTGTAATGGTCACGTCGTAAAACGAACCTATGCCGAGTATGCCGCATGACACCGGAACAAGCACTTCCGGGTCTACCTCCGGCGAACAGAACTCTGTGCGCCCGATATAGTAGTCGCCTTCTTTTCTGTCAATGATGACTTTCATTGTCGTGCCGATCTTTTCGGCTTCTATCTCGGCACTTATACGTTGCTGAACAGCCATGAGTTTGTCCAGACGTGCGGACTTGACATCCTCCGGAACATCATCGTCATAGTTTTCTCCGCTATACGTCCCGTCTTCCTCTGAATAGGCGAAGGCTCCCATACGCTCAAAGCGCGCCCATTTGACAAACTCTATAAGTTCGCGGAAGTCATCATCCGTCTCTCCGGGAAATCCAACCATAAGTGTGGTGCGCAGATGTATGCCGGGCACTTCCCGCCTTATACGTCTGATAAGCTCATAAGTGTCTTCCTTGGACACATGACGGTGCATACGTTTAAGCATATTGTCGGATATATGCTGCAAAGCGATGTCTATATACTTGCAGACGTTGCTTTTTTCACGTATTACGTCAAGCAGTTCATACGGAAACTGTGACGGATAGCCATAGTGAAGCCGTATCCACTCCACGCCTTCGATATCTGCCATGTCGGAAATCAAATCGGCGATGTGTCTCTTTCCGTCTATATCCACACCGTAATATGTAAGTTCCTGGGCTATAATCTGAAATTCTTTCACGCCTTCTGCCACAAGATTGCGCACCTCATGCAGTATCTCGTCCTTCGGACGGCTCACATGCCTGCCCGTTATCAGCGGAATGGCACAATAGGCACAACGTCTGTCGCATCCTTCGCTTATCTTTATATAAGCATAATGTGAGGGTGTGGTAAGGTGTCTATACCCTATGCACGACGGAACGGGTGCTTTTCCAAGGTCTTCAAGCAGTTTCATATAATCGAATTTGCCGTAGAACCTGTCCACCTGTGGTATCTCTTCTTCCAGTTCCTGCACATATCTCTGCGACAGACATCCCATTACATAAAGTGATTTTATACGTCCTTCGTCTTTTTCCTGTGCAAAGGAAAGAATGGTATTTATGCTTTCTTCCTTGGCATCCTGAATAAAACCGCACGTATTTATCACGACAATATCGCCTTCGGGGTCATCGCTGTCATGAGAGCATGTATATCCGTTTGCTTCAAGTTGCTTCATAAGAGTCTCGCTGTCAACAAGATTCTTTGAGCATCCTAATGTTATTATATCTATATGATTGTTTCTCAAAACCGTAAATCTAATGACAATAATAAAGAAAACAAGTTATTTTTCTTCACCAAACAACGAGTCCACAAACTGTGTCCTGTCGAAAAGCTGAAGATCTTCCATACCTTCGCCAAGCCCAATATACTTTACAGGAACACGCAACTGGTCGGAAATGCCGATGACAACACCACCTTTGGCTGTTCCGTCAAGTTTTGTAATTGCCAAAGACGTTATCTGCGTTACGGCAGAGAACTGTTTCGCCTGTTCGAAAGCATTCTGTCCGGTAGAGCCGTCCAGCACAAGCATCACTTCATCCGGGGCATCAGGAGTTATTTTCTTAAGCACATCTTTTATTTTCTTAAGCTCATTCATAAGCCCCACCTTATTGTGAAGACGCCCGGCAGTATCTATAAGCACCACATCCGCCCCATTTGCCTTGGCAGAGCTAAGGGTATCGAATGCCACACTTGCAGGATCGGCTCCCATCTGCTGCTTTACGACCGGTACTCCCACACGTTCTCCCCATATACACAACTGCTCTACGGCGGCGGCACGGAATGTATCGGCAGCACCGAGATAAACTTTCTTGCCGGCAGACTTGAACTGATATGCAAGCTTACCTATCGTCGTGGTCTTACCGACACCGTTCACACCTACAACCAATATAACATATGGTTTATGATTATCGGGCAAGTTCCAGTTCCCGTTGTCATTGTCACTTGTATTGTTTTCCGACAGCAACGACGCTATCTCTTCACGCAACATACCGTTAAGTTCGGATGTGGATACGTATTTGTCACGGGCTACTCTCTCTTCTATACGCCTTATTATCTTAAGTGTCGTATCGACCCCAACATCCGATGTAATAAGGATTTCCTCCAAACTGTCTAATACATCATCATCTACTTTAGACTTGCCTGCAATTATATGCGCAAGCCTACCAACAACCGTCTGCTTTGTTTTCTCAAGCCCACGGTCTAAAGTCTCTTTCTTTTTCTTATTGAAAAGTCCGAACAATCCCATATTACAATTATCTTTTGAACGCAAAAATACTAAAATTCATGCAGTTGCACAAAAAAAAGACTGCAATATTATATTTGCAGTCTTTTATTTATTCTATAATATTTGCAAGAATTAATTCTTGAAGAAATCCTTTACATCCTCATTGGGAACCATCTGCTCGTCAAAAATGTAAGCACCGGTCTTCGGACTCTTCACCATTTTGATTACTTTTGTATAAGCGCGACCGTCCTTTGAGCCTTCATGGAGGGTTGCGACCGTTTTCTTTGCCATATCTTCAGATACTTAAAAAGTTATTATTTTATCTCCTTGTGAAGAGTCATCTTCTTAAGAATAGGATTGTATTTCTTCAATTCCATTCTCTCCGGAGTATTCTTACGGTTCTTGGTTGTTACGTAACGGCTTGTTCCGGGCAGTCCACTGCTCTTCATCTCTGTACATTCGAGTACAACCTGTACTCTATTGCCTTTAGCTTTCTTTGCCATTGTGTTTATTCTCCTATCACTTTAATGTCTTTCCAGTCACAAAAGCCTTTAGAAACAGCCTGCTTCAAGGCAGCATCAAGTCCGACTTTATTGATAAGGCGCAGACCTGCTGCACTGACTTTAAGGCTAATCCAGCACTGCTCTTCTACATAATAGAATTTCTTGCTGAACAAATTAACATCAAAACTACGCTTTGTACGATGTTTTGAGTGAGAAACATTATTGCCCATCTGGGCTTTTTTCCCGGTAATTTGACAAATCTTCGACATTACTATCTACGTTTTTTGTTTTCTTTTTGATACTTATTCCAAACAGGGTGCAAAGTTACAAACTTTTCCGAAATAAACAAAATATTTCATTAAATAATCTCATTATTAAGTTTTTTTTCAAGAGCATTGTATGACAAAGCCGTAGTTTTCAATTATACAGTACTTTATGCAGTCTGAGAATGACTTTTTTACTCCATGTATAGGTAATCATAATGCACTATAGGTCTCACATCATGTTTGCCTATTAGCAGACGTGCTTCATCGCTGCCATAATTACTGCGACCGATACCCACGACACTGCCGCACTCGTCCATAACGGTAATGATATCACCTTCTTCGAAAACGCCATCTACAAGTGTCACACCAACCATGAGAAGGCTTACGGCACGCCCACTGCGCAATGCTTCGGCGGCCCTTGAGTTGATATGTACCGTCCCTTTGGCAAAACTGCCGCTGTGTGCAATCCACTTCTTTACATTGGATACATCATCTTCATTTGGTACGAACTCCGTGTGAAGCGTGCTCTGAGGTGAGGAGACAAGATTTACAAGTATGTCATCGCGCCTGCCGTTGGCTATGATGACGCGTATGCCTTCGTCTGCCACCTTGCGCGCAATGTTGCACTTTGTCATCATACCACCGCGTCCGAAACCGCTTTTCTCATCCTGTACATATTCACTCATGTCCCTTCCATGCCCGACAATCCTTATCACCTGCGAGTCCGGATCGGACGGAGAGCCGTTGTATATGCCGTCAATGTTACTGAGGATTATAAGCATCTGTGCATCCATCATCGATGCTATAAGACCTGACAATTCGTCATTGTCTGTAAACATAAGTTCAGTAATGCTCACCGTATCGTTCTCATTTACAATAGGTATCACGCCGTTCTCGAGCATCACCGTCATACATGCACGCTGGTTAAGATACTCCCGGCGTGAGGAAAAATTCTCTTTCATTGTCAGAATCTGACCGACGGGAATATGATACTCACGAAACAAATCATAATAAAGGTTCATGAGCTTTACCTGTCCCAATGCGGAAAACAGCTGTCGCTGTTCCACACTGCCGAGCTTACGCTCCACTTTCAGCTCTCCGCGCCCGCTTGCAACGGCACCGCTCGACACAAGTATCACCTCGTATCCTTTATTGCGCAGCCACGCTATCTGGTCCACTATCGCCGACATACGACTGATGTCGAGCTTGCCGTCTTTGCGTGTTAGGACGTTACTGCCTACTTTAATTACTATTCTCATTGTGAAATCACATGTTTTGAGCTATCGTTTATCCTTTTCCCTTATCTCCACTCTCCGTATTTTTCCGCTTATTGTCTTAGGCAGTTCATCGACAAACTCTATAATACGCGGATACTTATATGGGGCAGTCTCGCGCTTTACGTGTTCCTGTAGTTCCTTTATCAACAAGTCACCGGCTTTGTCCTTCCAGTCATCACGCAGCACTACGGTGGCTTTTACCACCATGCCGCGTATGTCATCGGGCACACCCGTTATGGCACATTCCACCACTGCCGGATGTGTCATCAACGCACTTTCAACCTCAAACGGACCTATACGATAGCCGCTGCTTTTTATAACATCGTCGGTACGTCCCACAAACCAATAGTAACCGTCTTCGTCTCTCCATGCGACATCGCCGGTATGATAAACTCCATCGTGCCATACCTTGTCCGTGAGCGCATCATCACGGTAATATTCCTTGAACAGTCCGACCGGCTTTTTCAAAGATTTGAATTCAACAGAAGATTGGGAAACATGCCCGGACACGCTACCGTTATCCGTATTCAGGCTCTTTTCCGTTCTTTCTCCGGTCAATATTACAATCTCTCCTTTCTCTCCGTCTTCACACGATGTGCCGTCCTGACGCAAAAGGTCTATATGATACTGCGGATTAGGCATGCCCATACTTCCCGGTTTGGGTTCCATCCAAGGCATCGTTCCAAGCGTCATGGTTGTCTCGGTCTGTCCGAAACCCTCCATAAGGCGTATGCCGGTAAGTTCAAAGAACTTGTTGTATACGGCGGGATTCAATGCCTCACCGGCTGTACAGCAGTAACGGAGCGAGGACAAGTCATACTTTGAGAAATCTTCGTGTATCATAAAACGATAGACTGTCGGCGGCGCACAAAATGATGTTATGCGGTATTCTTCAATCTTATGCAACAGCTTGTCTGCCGAGAATTTCTCATGATCGAAAACAAAAACGGTAGCTCCGGCAAACCACTGACCGTACAACTTACCCCATACGGCCTTTCCCCAACCGGTATCCGCCACCGTAAGATGAATGCTGTCTGAAGAAAGATTATGCCAGAAGACACCGGTCGTAAGATGCCCGAGGGCATACAAATAGTCGTGTGCCACCATTTTAGGCTTGCCGCTCGTACCGCTCGTGAAATACATAAGCATGGTATCTTCTTTGATATTGACATGTTCCGGACGTTTGAACGGTGGCACATTATCCCATTCCGCATGCCAGTCATGAAAGCCTTCAGGCACATCCGGACCAATGCTTACAAGCGTTGTCAACGTAGGACTCTCCGCCTGCGACATCCTTACCTGCTCCAAAACATATTCCTCACCTGCACATATAATAGCCTTAATGCCGGCTCTGTTGTTCCGGTAAACAATATCATGGCTTGTCAGCATGTGCGTGGCGGGTATTGCCACGGCACCTATCTTATGAAGGGCAAGCATGGACAGCCAAAACTCATACCGCCTTTTCAGTATGAGCATCACCATATCTCCCTTGCCTATGCCAAGCGTAAGGAAATAAGATGCCGCCTTATCGGTAAGCATCTTCAGTTCCTTGAAAGTAAAGGCAATATGCTCATCATTATCGTTTGTCCACAACAGAGCTACCTTATCCGGTGCTTCTTCTGCCCAGACATCCATAACATCGTATGCAAAATTGAAATTGTCAGGGATTATAAAGTGTAGGTTTTCCTTATAGTCATCGACAGACGAGAACGTCGTCTGCTTTAGAAATCTCTCTATCATCACAGTCTATACAATAAAAAAATTGGATATATACTAAAAAGGCATTGGTTAAATTATCACAGCCAACAACTTTACCGGCTTGCCGTTCAATGCTCTCATGCAGTGTGGCTGCGAGGCATCGAAATAGATGCTGTCTCCTTCATTCAAGATAAGGACTTTCTTTCCTAAAGTAAGTTCCATGCAACCTTCTGCAACGACATTGAATTCCTGCCCTTCATGCGAGTTTTTCTTAAGAGGTGTTTCATCTTCACGAGGCTCCACCAATACTATAAAGGGTTCTGCCTTACGTCCGCGGAAGCCACTTGCAAGACTCTGATAGCGGTATTGGGCTTGCCTTTCCACGCTCATGCCCTGCCCCTTGCGTGTAAGGAAATAACTTCCCATGTGCGGCTCTTCTCCAAACAACAGCACATCTAGGGCTATCCCATAGCGTTTTGAAATCTTCTGGAGATTGCTTATGGACAGTTCGCCACTTCCCTCCTCCATATTATAATATGTGTCAAGAGACACTCCGCAAAGTTCCGCCATATCTTCTGCCGGTATATCCAGCACTTCACGAAGCCCTTTCAGCCTCTCTCCTATCTGTCTTATTGTATCGTCCATTTCTCTTTTGTTTGTTTCTGACATCTACAGATTATTAATATATATGCTTAAACAAGCATCTGTCACTATTTAACACCGGCCTTCAGTCCGCGTATCACCGCACTTGTAAATCCGGCATGTTCCATTTCGTTAAGCCCACGGATAGTAAGCCCTCCCGGCGTCGTAACCTTATCTATTTCCGCTTCAGGATGATTGCCGTTGGCTATCAGCAAGTCCACCGCTCCTTTTACAGTCTGTAGAACTATACGTTTCGCATCATCCGCACGGAAACCAAGTTCCACGCCGCCTTCGGAGGCAGCACGGACATAGCGCATGGCGTATGCTATTCCGCAAGATGCAAGCGTTGTTCCTGCCGACAGCAGACGTTCCTCTATAACGAGCGAACAGCCGACATCGTCAAAGACGTCTTTCATCACCTTTGTCTGCATATCATCGGCTCCTACAGGAACAATAAATGTCATCGAACTGCGCTCGGCTACTGCCGTATTCGGTATGACAAGAAACAGCGGAAGCATCTCATTGTCTTCCTTTATCATCCATTCCGTAATCTGTTCCGAGCGCAAACCGGCAGCCACAACAACAAGCATCTGCCTGCGATAGTCTAATACCGGCTTTATTTCTTTAAGCACCTTTTCCGTTATCCATGGTTTCACGACAACGCATACAATATCTGCCAATGCGGCGGCCTGCCTGTTGTCGGAAGTGACATTAACTCCTGTGCCGGAAAATTTGTCGAGAGCATCGGGAGAAGGATTTGATGCGGTGATGTCGGAACAGGCAAACATGTCGCCTTTCATAAAGCCCTGAACCATTGCACCGCCCATTGCGCCGACACCTATTACTGATATTTTCATTATCTGTTCTTATAAATTATTGTTGTCAATATCCATTTCATACAATAAATATGATAGCCGGATATATATCACCTGTATGCCCTACCATATCAACCTAACGCCTTTTTCAACCGTATGATAAACTCATCTGCCATCTCCTTGGTAAAGCACAGAGGCGGCAACAGGCGCAAAATATTTGTTGAAGCACATCCTGTGAAGCAATGCAGTTCGTATACAAGTTTTTCACGGACATGCTTATGCGGGATATCCAATTCTATGCCAATCATCAGACCACGTCCACGCACGTCCGTAATATGACTGTTCTCCTTCTGCAATTCCTTTAGTCTGCCTATCAGATAATCGCCTGTCTCACGGGCATTCTCAACCAAATTCTCATCTTCCATTACATCAAGTACTGCCAGAGCGGCGCTGCATGCAAGATGATTGCCGCCAAAAGTAGTGCCCAATTGACCATACTGAGGCTTGAACTGCGGCGATATCAGCAAGGCACCCATTGGAAATCCGTTGGCAATGCCTTTAGCCACAGTAATGATGTCAGGACGTATGCCGAGCCATTGATGGGCAAAGAACTTTCCGCTCCTGCCGTATCCGCACTGTATCTCATCGCATATCAGCACTGCACCGTGTTCACGACATGCCTTTTGAAGCTTCTGTGCAAAACCGGCATCAGCCAGTCTTATACCGCCCACGCCTTGTATACATTCTATTATACACGCACAAACGTCACCTTTCTCAAGCTCGCGCTTCCATGCCATGATATCGTTCAACGGCAAGTAGGTAACGTGGTTGTTGGCATTTATCGGAGCTATGATCTTAGGATTGTCGGTAGCTTCGACAGCCAAAGACGTGCGTCCATGAAATGCTTTTGATGCTGCAAGCACCCGTGTCCTGCCGTTTGTGAACGATGCAAGTTTCAGTGCGTTCTCGTTAGCCTCCGCTCCGCTGTTTATCAAGAACAGCTGATAGTCATCATATCCACATATCTTTCCGAGCCGTGAAGCCAACTTCTGCTGCATTGTATTTATCACCGAATTGCTGTAAAAGCCCAGTTTGTTCAGTTGTTCATTCACCTTATTTATATAGTGGGGGTGACTATGCCCTATGCTTATCACCGCGTGACCGCCATAAAGGTCGAGATATTCCGTACCTTTATCATCCCAAACCTTGCATCCGCTGCCTTTTACTATGTTTATATCCAACAAAGGATAGACGTCAAATAATTCCATTACCGTTTTTGTTTATTGTTTTATATAATAGGGCTTATCATGTTAACTGAAAGCATGCCAATAAGAGATTGAGGAAGATAAGGGGAGATAATGAGAAGATAGATGAAGATAAGAAACGTATGCCTTGTCGCTTCATATACAACTATTGTCATTTATCTCCCGTGGCTTTAGCCACATAACTTCCCATAACTTCTTTTAACTCCGCTTTTTACACCCTCATGGTTGCCAGTTAAACCTCAGAAACCGCTTCCTTTCAGCCTCAGTCCGCTCTTCTCGTCCAACCCGAACATTATGTTCATATTCTGTACCGCCTGTCCGGAAGCTCCTTTCAACAGATTGTCTATACAAGAAGTGACAAGCAGTTTGTTGCCGTGCTTCTCACAATGTACCAATGCCTTGTTGGTGTTTACAACCTGTTTCAGATTTATAGGCTTGTCACTATAGTGTGTAAACGGCTCGTCCGCATAAAACTCCTTGTATCCTGCCACTATGTCATCCACCGGAACATCAGTCTTCACGACAAGCGTTGCGAAGATGCCGCGTGCAAAGTCGCCGCGATAAGGGATAAAGTCTATCTCCGCATCAAGATGTCCCTGCAACTGTCGCAAACCCTGTTTTATCTCGGGAACATGCTGGTGCTCAAAGGCTTTGTATATACTCATGTTGCCCGAACGCCATGAGAAATGCGTTGTACCTACGGGTTTCTGTCCGGCACCGGTACTGCCCGTTATGGCATTTACCGTTACATCTTCCGTTATCAGTCCCATTTTCGCAGCCGGAAGCAGACCGAGCTGTATACAGGTGGCGAAACATCCGGGGTTGGCAACATGTTCTGCCTTAGCTATCTCTGCCCTGTTTATTTCGGGAAGACCGTATATATAGTCATTACCGGGAGCCTTAAGACGGAAATCCTGCGCAAGATCTATGATCTTTACGTTATCCGGTATTTTATTCTCTTCGATAAACTGCTTGCTCTTCCCGTGTCCAAAGCAGAAAAAGACAACATCTACAGCTTCAAAAGGCATACTGTCCGTAAAGCACATGTTTGTCTCGCCCAACAGTCCTTCGTGCACATCGGTAATCATGTTACCGGCATTGCTGCTGCTGTTTACAAACACTATATCCGCATCAGGATGGTTTACCAATATGCGAAGAAGCTCACCGGCAGTATATCCGGCTCCTCCCAATATTCCGATTCTTACCATAATTATTTTGATATCTTATTGTCACTCGGAGCCAAGCCCCATGCCAACAGGTAAACCCATATTCCAACCGTGCCGCACCATATCAAGGCAAAGGTCACGATACGCACAAGCAAGGAGTCGATATTGAAGTATTCGGCTATACCTCCGCAAACTCCGCCAATCTTCTTGTCTGTACTTGACAAATAAAACTTTTTCATTTATATCATTATTTGTTTATATATGACACGTAAGATACGGACACAATTAATTGAACAATCATATATGCCCGTACCCCATATCAGTTTTGTCTATTTTCTTTCATCAGGATGGAGCGAATAGTAGGCACGCAACGGCGTGGATGTAACCTTTATGAAACCCTTCGCCTCATCACTGGTCCAACCTTTCTGTGTCTCGCCATATTCACCGAACTTGTTCTTGACGAGATCATCAGGTGTGTCCACTCCCACCGTCTGAAATCCATAAGGACGCAATTCAAGTGTCACCGTACCGTTTACATTACGCTGACTGCTTGTCAACATAGCTTCGATATCCGGCATCACAGGTTCAAGATACTGGCTCTCGTGCAAGAACATTCCATACCAGTTAGACACCTGGTCTTTCCAATACTGCTGCCACTTCGACAGCGTATATTTCTCCAAAAACCTATGGGCGCCAATAATAAGCATCGGAGCAGCAGCCTCAAAGCCCACACGTCCCTTTATTCCGATAATCGTATCGCCTACATGACAGTCACGTCCAATGGCGTATGCCGCACCGATTTCTTCAACTTTCTGTATGGCGGCTATCTTGTCTTCATACTCTTTTCCGTTGACCGAGCACAGTTCTCCATGTTTGAAACCGAGACTTACAACCTCCGGTTCTGTCTTTACAAGATGCTTGAGATATGCGCTTTCAGGCAGTCCCTGAGTAGAATCGAGCAGTTCTCCGCCACAGATACTTGTACCCCAGATACCTACATTATATGAATATTTAAGTTTTGTAAAGTCCGCTTTAAATCCATGGGCATTGAGATAATCCACCTCTTCCTTACGGCTAAGATTGCGATCACGCGTAAGAGTGATTATTTCCACACCTGGAGCCATTACAAGAAACGTCATGTCGAAACGTATTTGGTCATTACCTGCTCCTGTAGAGCCGTGAGCTATAGCATCGGCTCCTATCTCTTTTGCATACCGGGCAATGGCTATCGCCTGGAATATACGCTCTGACGATACGGATATGGGATAGCAATTGTTACGCAACACATTGCCATAAATCATATATTTGAGCGATTTTTCATAATATTCCTGCGTCACGTCAAGCGTCACGTATTTCACCGCTCCCAGCTTATAAGCATTCTCTTCATTGGTCTTCAACTGCTCATCACTGAAACCGCCGGTGTTCGCACAAGCCGCATAAACGTCATAGCCCATTTCTTTGGTGAGATACATCACATTATAACTTGTGTCAAGACCGCCGCTGAAAGCAACAACCACTTTTTTCTTTGCCATATCACTATTTGTTTTTATTGATTTTCCGTATTCTTAATTCTCTCTTTCACATCGTCCGGCAACTCTATCGGCAACGTGTCTCCCCGGTGTTCGTCCGGATCATACAACATCCCCGTACAAATACAGTAACGTCTGTCGGTGCGTTTCAACACATCTACATTCACACACCCGTCGCATCCACGCCAGAAAGCCTCATCATCTGTAAGGTCGGCAAACGTCACCGGTATGTAACCCAACTGTGTATTCATACGCATCACTGCAGAACCGCTTGTAAGACTGAATATCTTAGCCTTGGGCCAACGTGTGCGGGCAAGAGTGAAGGTCATGTCTTTTATACGCTTTGACACGCCCAACCCTCTGAAATCCGGATGTACTATAAGTCCCGATGTTGTGACATAATGTTTGTTTCCCCATGTCTCTATATAGCTGAACCCTGCCAGCCTGTCGCCACACAACGCAATAACCGCCTTTGTCTCTTTCATCTTTGTGGCGAGATACTCATGTGTACGCTTTGCAATACCGGTACCACGCACCTTGGCTGCGGCTGTAATCGTCTCAAGAATGGTGTCAACGTATTTTTCATGTGAAGCGTCAGCCACCATCACCTTTATTTCTTCCATTCCGTTTATTATATAATATTCTTTACCTTTTTATTTTTGTCGTCAAAAAACAATAGATGATACACTGAAAAACTATCGGAAAGAAGCGTAAAGACATCAGACACATATACGTGCACCAGCGTTCTCTGCCGATTGCCTTTTGTTTTCTCTTTTTTCCTAAGCTATATTCGGAATTGCGTTTCGCAGCGCATCTATCACATCTTCCTCACGCACTCCCTGCTTTATCACTATAAATATAGTATCGTCACCAGCTATTGTTCCGAGTATATAGGGGTTGTCGCTGTTGTCTATGTTATAGGCTATGCTGCTGGCATACCCGGGACGGGTCTTTATAACACCCATGTTGCCTGAGAAATTTATCGACAGAAAGCCCGACACCTGCAACATCTCCATCGCCGAACGGGGTGTGGAAACACGTTTATACATGGTCTCGTTCGGCAGTACATATACATATTTCCCGTTCATGCTTGCCGCCTTTGCCACTTTCAACTGTTTCAAGTCACGACTCAACGTTGCCTGCGTAAGTTTGAAACCTTCTCTCTCCAATGCTCTCAGCACCTCTTCCTGACTTCCCATCTCCATACTCGAGATTATCATCTTAAGTGCTTCCAGCCTACTGTTCTTTATCCCCATAACAAGTATATTTATACTATATTGATTGCAAAATTATACACTTTTGCATATATAAGCAAATATTTATGTATATTTTTGCACGATTTCTCGATCAGAACATATAAATTCACTATTATAATAACATCATAACATGAATAGAGACATTATCTTTATTCATCTTTTTATCAAAACATATCCGAGCCTGTGTGTTATACCTTTGCTGTTAAGGGAGCGCAGAACATACATTCCGTCGGCTATATTACGGATGTCGGCACGGCTGCCTCGATACGGTATGGTGGCGACTGCCTGTCCTTCAAGTGTCTCTAATATAATATAAGGTGCGTCGAGAACTTTGCCTTTTGAAGGAAGTCTCAGATAGTTTCCCTCATTCTTTATCAATCCGGTAGAAGAGGAAGACGGGCGCGATACGACTGTCTGCAAAGCAGCGCTTTCATTTCCATATCTGTCAACAGCCGTAACAGCATAATAACGGGGACGTGACTTTTCATTTTTTACTGCCATACGAAGGTCGTACAGCCTGCATGCCACTATATTCGCGGCATCATCCGTGTCGACAGGATAATCGCTGCTTGCATAGACATTGTAAGTAAGATATGGCGAACGGCTGCGATCCGTTCCCGCATTCCATTCTATAACATCATATTCCGAAACGTTTTTCACCGTTATCTCCGTAGGCGGGAGAGGCGGTTCCATGCCGTGCCATGTAACAGGAGGCACAAGAGCCGGATAGAAATTGAAATGACGTGACACAAAGTCATACAGTCCCTTGGTATTATCCGTAAAGAACCGGCTGCGAAAGAAGGCATTGCCCATTCCCATACGGCGAAGAGTATACATCTGCCTTGTTATGTCGCTCAATTTCCAGTCGGCTTCTTTGGGAGAAAGGAAATATATACCAAGTCCCGGAACAACGGTCTTACCGCTGCTACGCATCGACCAGTCGTCGGCAAAGGGAAAGAAGTTGTTATCGCGGAAATACATCATCGGATATATCTGGTCCATAAGTCCTTCCTTCATCCATAGCTCAACATCCTGACATCCTTTGTTAAAAGCGTTCCAACCACGACTGGAATAGCGGCTCAAATCATTGAGTTTACCTATCGGCGAGCTGCTTATCTTCACCCAGGGCTTTATACTCTTCACCGCATCGTGCACACTACGCACAATGCGGGTTATGTTTTCACGCGCTTTGCTCCGCGATATATTGAGCTTCATGTTCTCCGGATACCGTATATAGTCCAGATGTATGCCGTCTATATCATACCGTTCCGTTATCTCACGGCAGATGCCTGCGATATATCCTGCAGCCCGGGCATCGGCAGGGTTAAGATAACCGTCGGCATTTTCCCTCATCAACATGGACGGATGCGTTGCACGCAAAGCCTTGCAACCGTATCCGTTCCACTTTCCTACCGGCACCGTGACTACCCATGCCTGTATCTCCATACCGCGCTTGTGACATTCTTCAACGGCAAAAAGAAGAGGATCGTAACCGGGAGACTTGCCCGGTATGCCGGACATACATCCGTCCCAAGGCTCATATTTTGACGGATAAACAACCGTTCCTCTTATTCTCGCCTGAAAAAGGACCGTATTTATGTTTGCGTCTTTCAACTTGTCTAGAATGCGGACAAGCTCTTCTTTCTGACGTTTCACTCCCTCGGGAGTGCGTGCGTATGTTCCGGGCCAGTCAAGACCGCCAAGTGTTGTGAGCCATACAGCCCTTACCTCATGCTTGGGACTATACAACCGTCTGAAATCCCTTACATCAGACTTCATTGGAATACCGGCTGACGATATTCCATACAGCATGATATTGAACACGAGTATCGCTATGGCTCTTTTCATCGACTTGTTTTCGTATATAAGATCTATTCAGGAACAGCATATCTGCAGCCACTCTGTCTGACAATGTCTCTTGCCACACTTTCGGGATAGCCCGGACGCTCCACTTTAGCACCAAGTCCGGTCTTCGTTCTCATGAACTTTCCGTCTTTCTCCGGCTTTACTGCCATGTCGTTGTATTTTACGATAAGATATATGGCAAGCTCGTTCCAACGGTCGAGCATCTGCTGTGCCACCGTGTTGCTGTAATCATTCAGATACTTCACGGCTTCCTCCCGACTGTTCTCATACAAAGACAATGCTTTCTTTTCCACCGCTGGCTGATTGACAAAATAGCTGTTGTCCAACGAGTCACGTACTTCCTTCAACGACGGGAACATAAGCGAATAACGCGGATAAACCATATTGCTCACCCAGTTGCATACCCAAAAGGCATTCTTATTGCTGAATGTAACGGCATCGGCGCCTTTGGTATTATAGCATTCGGGACGAACTGTATTCCCACAATACACAGGTGTAAAGGCAACCATGTTGCCGTCATCATTGCCAAACCACAATATACCGCCAATCTGCCGTGGTAACCATGAGCGTAACTGCGCCACATACGAAAACGCCGACTGCTGTGTCGAGATAGGTCGCTCATTGAAATACTTCTTTCCATCTACCGTATATGTAAGAGGTGTCGGGCGGTAAGGCATATCCCATACTCCCCGTCCCGGGTCATTGTCGAGCGAGAAAGGCGTGCCCTCGTAATGGTCGCGCATACATGCCTCCATGTCTTGCAGACTGACTTTACGATTAGGAACAATCCAAAGAGGCAGCGGTTCCGTATCCGCCTGCTTCCCTTCAACATAAGGAATGTAACGGTTCATATCGTCCGAGAAATGGTTGAAAAAGCTCCATACACGCGCATCGCATATACGTCTGCCCGAGAAATCGGGCTTGGCATAGGCATCACAGAAACTGAAGTCCTTGTCGGCACCGTCAAACCAGCCCATTCTGCGGGCATAACCGATACAGTCGTCAGACACCATCACGTTCTTCTTGTCCTTAATATTGAAAGTCCTTATCCTGCTTTGGTTGGCATGTGCACAAATGGCATCATCGGGTACGCGCAGCGCAACCCATACAACACCCTTGCTTCCGGGACCCTTTCCCATCATCTCCATTATCCATGCTTCGTTCGGATCGCAAATCGTAAACGTCTCTCCTTCCGAACAATAGCCGTAAGTCTCCACAAGTCCGGTCATTACTTTTATAGCTTCGCGTGCCGTCTTCGAACGCTGCAGGGCAATATATATCAACGAACCATAGTCCAAGATACCCGTTGTGTCAACCATTTCCTCACGTCCTCCGAACGTAGTCTCACCGATAGACACCTGATATTCGTTGATATTTCCTATTACATTGTAGGTCTCTTCCGCCTCGGGTATTTCACCGTGATACTCGTTTGTATCCCAGTCGTAGACCTTTCTCATCTCTCCTTTCGAATGCTTTCCTGCCGGAAAATGACATAAACCTATAAACATGCCATAATCATCGGCACTGTAAGAACACATCACCGAGCCGTCCTTACTTGCTTTTTTACCCACAATAAGGTTTGTACATGCCTCTACATAAACAGTACCAGCCACTAAGATGGATAAAAGAATAAATAGTTTTTTCATTGTCTATCGTTTATTCTTTAATATTTAAAATTTGTATTATAAGCAGCGCTGTTGCCGCAATTGTCCGTCACAACGAGTTTCAGGCGATGTTCACCGCCGGTCTTTTTAACAGGAACATCACTCAGACGACACTGTATCACGTTGCTTTTTTCAAGCTTTTCAAACAGCACAAAACCGCCGTCCACATAACCTTTGAACGACTTTATTCCGCTTCCGGTGTCGTATATAGAGAAACGGAGCAACGAACCTGATACGGTTCCGGGACTTATTACAGGCGGAGTGTCGTCATACTCAACAGTATACGACGCTCCCAACTCACGCATTTTGCCCGTAACCCATCCGTTTTCGTAAACACACTTCTTGAAACCGACAGAACCGTAACTGCCGGATATGTAAAGCTTTGACGGTTCTTTAACGGCGCGGTTGAGATTTATACTTATCTCAGCCCATCCGAAAAGTGGATAAGAAGAACCGAAAAAGGTGTATGAATCCGAAACTTTGCCGGGACGGGATGTGCGCTTCGGAACAAGCTCTATGTCATCTGCCAGCATGTCTTGCAGCAAAATCAGGCGTGCGCCATCAATGCGCAGGATATTCACCTTATCATATTTCATGATGTACGGAGACGCGGATTTGCGCCTTGCCTGTATCGGCTGTTTCTTTCCATGCACACTGAACGTATATTGCCTTGTATTGCCGAAGATGTCGGATATTGTATATACAAGACGGTAAACACGCTCTTCATTAAAATCCACATACCCCCTGTTTCCGTCAGTATGTATTACTGGAAGCATGTTTCCAGGCTCCGCAAACGACTTCATGAACCACACTCCCGTACGACAGAAGTGCTTATAATCGCCCCAAGAGTTTACATAGCGGTTAAGTCTTACGGGTATACGATCTACATCACTGCTGAAAACCACCTTGCCGTCCACCGTAAGTGTCGTCCGCCTTATACCCAGTCTGCCAAAGCTGTCCTCCATGTAATCATTCGCCCAGATGCCAAATCCCACCTTTCCCCACGCTGTAAATTCGCGTGTAAGGTTTGCCGACGAGAAGCCGTATGTCTGCTTATGCGACGCTCCCATAAACACTCCCTCGCCCTCAAGCGGATATGCCATGAACGAATGGGCTATGGGAGGCGTCGTGTCCTTTACGTATTGCTTTAGCACATCCAGCGGATCGAGCATGTCGCCCGTCCGCGTGTCATGAAGTTCAAGATGCAGATGGGGAGCCGTACTGGCACCCGTATTTCCGCTAACGGCAATAAACTGCCCCTGCGATACAGGGAAGTCGGTAGGTTTCAACCGCACATCGGCAATGTAGTTTTCGTTCTTATACTGCCATTTTCTTACCATTGCAGACAGCTGAGGAACAAATTTGTCAAGATGACAGTAAACACTTGTGTATCCTCCTAGATGCGTTACATACACGGCATTACCGAAACCGGACAAACCAACGGTTATCCTGCTCACATATCCGTCTGCAATAGAAAACACCGGTTTGCCCACGGCATTGCCCGTACGGACATCTATTCCGCCGTGGAAATGGTTGGGACGGGGTTCCCCGTAGTTGCCGGCAAGGCTCAGAGGATAATTCACCGGCGAGCCGAAACTCAATGCCGATGCCATGACTATGGCAGATAAAATACTCAACACGATGTCACATCATTTTATGTTCAGCATGCCTTAAAGCTCATGTCAAGCCCCTTTACGGAATGGGTCAGTGCCCCTACGGATACAAAATCCACGCCGCATTCGGCATAGTCGCGTATCGTATCGAACGTTATACCGCCGCTCGACTCAGTCTCATACCTGCCGGCGATAACCTCAACCGCCTTCTTTGTCTCTTCTACAGTAAAGTTGTCCAGCATGATACGGTCAATGCCGCCACGGTCAAGAACCTGCTTCAACTCGTCCATGTTACGCACTTCAATCTCAATCTTAAGGTCAAGCCCTTTCTCGTTGAGGTAATCATGACAGCGGTTTATGGCATTTGCGATGCCTCCTGCAAAGTCCACATGGTTGTCTTTAAGCAAAATCATGTCGAAAAGCCCTATCCTATGGTTCATTCCGCCACCTATCTTAACAGCCTGCTTTTCAAGCATGCGCATTCCGGGAGTGGTCTTGCGCGTGTCGAGGACATGCGTTCCAGTTCCTTCCAACTTCTTTACATACTTGTTTGTCATGGTGGCAATACCGCTCATACGCTGCATTATATTGAGCATAAGCCTTTCCGTCTGCAAGAGCGAACGTACCTTACCTGTCACAATCATCGCCACATCACCTTTCTTCACGGCTGCTCCGTCGTTGATAAGCACCTCCACAACCATTGTCGGGTCAAAACGGTTGAATACCTTTTTGGCTACTTCCACACCTGCCAATACACCGTCCTCCTTTATGAGGAGCTGCGATTTTCCCATGGCATCGTCGGGTATGCAGCAAAGAGTTGTATGGTCTCCGTCTCCAATATCTTCTTTGAAAGACAAGTCTATCAGCAAGTTTTCAAGTTCGTTTACTGTAAGCATTGTTATTGTTTTATTTTATATTAAAGTCTATATGTGAAATATCGTCTGCCGACACGCTGAAAGAGCCGCACTGCCATATAGCTATGGCAGCCGACCCTTTGCATCTGTCAGACAGCATATATGTATTAAAGATATATGCCGAAGCCTACGCGCAGACCTATCTTTGAATAATCCGAATGGTTCTTGAACGACTGATCGTAATATATGGCAGGCTCTATTGTAACCGTCTTGCTTACAAAGAAAGCATATCCAACTTCTATTCCGGGCATAACATCGTTATAGTTATGATTGGCATGCAGAAGTTTTGCATTAACACCAAGGTATAACCCGTTCTGTATAATATAATAACGACCGCCTACGCCAACCGAGATATAGTCAGCCACATCGTCGTTTCCATTATGCTGATAAGCAGCCTGTGCCGTAAGCATAAGGTTGTCGGCAAACAGATAACCTGCCTTTGCCTCTATTCCAAGGTTAAGGTCCTCGACACCGCTATAGCTCAAATCAAGTCCTGTAAGAGATGCTCCCACATACTTCTTGCCCTGCTCAAACTGGGCAAATCCCGACAATGTCATTGTCAAGGCAACAAACAGCATTACTAATTTCTTCATAATTACAAATTTAATATTAAAGTGAATAAAATTCAAACATCATTTACGCACACGCCTGTACCACGCTACAAACCATGCGACAGCCACCACAAGCACGCTTCCGCCTACACCATAGCCAACCGTAACAGACATATTAAAGGCATTTCCGGACACAACAATGAACGTAGAACATACAACCGTCATGAACAGAGCAGGCAGCAGTGTTATGATATAGGGTTTACGGCTGCGTACCAGATAAACGGTTATCGCCCACAACGTGAACACTGCAAGTGTCTGGTTTGCCCAACCGAAATAGCTCCACACCACATTGAAACCGTCCTTATCGGCAATGTTGAAACAGAGCATCACCATGGTTACAGCAAACAGAGGTATACATATATATATACGGTTTCTTATGGTCCGCTGCTCCATGTTCAGAAATTCGGCAATTATAAGACGTGCACTTCTCAGGGCAGTGTCACCGCTCGTTATCGGAGCCGCAACGACACCGAGCAACGCAAGTATCCCTCCAACAGTCCCAAGCCAGCCCCCGGATACGGCGACAACAACCTCCGGAGCCTGTAACGCATCGGAAACTCCGAGTTCACCTGCCGCTCCGCCATAGAAAAAGTAAGAGGATATCGTTGCCCACACCAGCGCAACCAGCCCCTCGGTTATCATCGTTCCATAGAACAACGGGCGCCCGTCTTTCTCGTTTTTGATACATCTTGCCATGAGAGGGCTTTGCGTTGCATGAAATCCGCTGATAGCTCCACATGCTATGGTTATGAAAAGACAGGGAAAGATAGTGCCCTGCGACGGACTCATATTGGCAAGTCCATCGGTCAGTTCAGGCAGCTCGGGCCACTTGGAAAACAGCACTATCATAAGTGCAACAGCCATAAAAAGCATAGAAACGGCAAAGAGCGGATATATCTTTCCTATAATTTTGTCTATCGGCAACATGGTTGCAATGATATAATAGACAAATATAATAAGACACCATACATACACCCACGTAACCGAGTTGCCAGTGAGATTGCCCAGTATAAGCGCAGGACTGTAAACGAAGACAGCCCCCACCATAATAAGAAGGAATACCGAAAAGACAAGCATCACTTTCTTTGTGTTCTGTCCGAGATAGTGTCCTATGACCTCGGGAAGCCCCGCCCCACCGTGTCTCATGGACAACATTCCGCTGAAATAGTCGTGAACCGCCCCGGCAAAGATGCATCCTATTACAATCCACAGATACGCCGAGGGACCGAATTTGGCACCCATTATGGCACCGAAGATTGGTCCTGTGCCGGCTATATTAAGGAACTGTATCATGAAAACCTTCCAACGCGGAAGCACAATATAGTCCACACCGTCAGCCTTACCAACGGCAGGAGTGACACGGTTGTCAGGTCCGAACACTTTTTCCACGACCCTGCCGTATACAAAATATCCGGCTATCAATGCGATAAGGCTTATTATAAAAGAAATCATATTTCTGCTTACTGTATATTATAATATGCAAAAATACGTATTTAATTTGACATATAAAAATAAGTGGATGTCAGAAATTGATTATTATCATACGATACATTATTCCGGAGATGACTTTTTCATGCCCTGAAAGGACATGTTACCGGTTTAGATAAGTAGATGGTTAAAATTAAACGTATATATATTAATCGGTAGATAACAAAAAACATGGGCGGAACAGTGAACCGTAACTCTCATCGGTTCATGTTCCGCCCAACCTATCAACACATTATATCACACGGCTGACAATTCAACGACAAGTTCATCCTTGTCCGTTTTCTTGTCAATACTTATAGTATCGCCCTGTTTTATGTCACCGTTCAGCATGATATCGCATACACTGTCTTCGACATAGTTCTGTATTGCCCTTTTCAACGGACGTGCACCATACTGCCTGTCGTAGCCTTTCTCTGCCAGAAAATCTTTCGCCTTGTCCGTGATTGTTATGCCATATCCCATTTCGGAGATACGTCCGAACAGTTCGGACAGTTCTATGCCGATAATCTTCTTTATTGCCTCCTGTCCCAACTGGTCGAACGTTATTATCTCGTCCAGACGGTTCAGGAACTCGGGACTGAACTGTTTGTTGAGGCTTTTCTGTATTATCGAGCGTGCATACTCATTGTGCATGTCATCGCCGGAAAGGGCGGAAGATGCCGTTCCGAAGCCTATTCCGTGCCCGAAGTCCTTCAACTGTCGTGTGCCGACATTGCTTGTCATGATGACAACTGTGTTACGGAAGTCGACCAATCTGCCATATCCGTCGGTGAGACGTCCCTCGTCAAGCACCTGCAACAGCATGTTGAACACATTGCCATGGGCTTTCTCTATCTCATCGAGCAGCACGACGGAATAAGGATGACGGCGCACTTTCTCCGTAAGTTGTCCGCCTTCCTCATAGCCCACATATCCGGGAGGAGCGCCGACAAGGCGCGATGTGTTGAAGCTCTCGCTGTATTCGCTCATGTCAACACGTATGATGGCATCCGGCGAACCGAACATAAACTCTGCCAGTTTCTTTGCCAGATATGTCTTTCCGGTACCGGTAGGACCGAGAAACATGAACGCTCCGATAGGGCGGTTGGGATTACGCAGTCCCAGACGGCTGCGCTGTATTGCCTTTACTATCTTTTCTATGGCACCGTCCTGCCCTATCACCGCACCGCGAAGCTCGTCTCCCATGCCCTTGAAACGTATGCCTTCCGTCTCTTCCATCTGCCGGGCAGGAACGCCGGTCATACGTGACACGACATCCGCCACATCGTCCGCACCTATGCTTTCACGCACGTCATTGTCGCCATTGGCATAGTCTTCCTTCAGCTTTTCAAGCTCCGCCTCCAGCTCGCACTGCTTGTCACGATAGCTTGCCGCAAGCTCGAAGTTCTGATTGTGTACGGCCGCCTGCTTCTGTTCTTTTACATAAGCAATCTCTTTTTCCTTTTCCCTTATCTCCGGTGGTACCTGTACATGTTTGAGATGCACATGCGCACCGGTCTCGTCCATGGCATCTATCGCCTTGTCAGGGAAGAACCTGTCAGTGACAAAACGGTCTGTCAATTTGACACATGCCGCCAACGCCTCCTCCGTATATGTCACATGATGATGACTTTCGTAGCGGTCTTTTATGTTATGAAGTATCGTGAGGGTCTCTTCTTTCGTTGTCGGCTCCACGATAACCTTCTGGAAACGCCGCTCAAGGGCGCCGTCCTTTTCAATAGACTTGCGATACTCGTCAAGCGTTGTGGCACCGATACACTGTATCACACCGCGTGCAAGCGCCGGTTTCATTATGTTTGCGGCATCCATGGAGCCCGGTGTGGAACCTGCACCTATAAGAGTGTGTATCTCGTCGATGAAGACTATGACATTGGGATTTTTCTCTATTTCCTGTATCAACGCCCTTACACGCTCTTCAAACTGCCCCCTGTATTTCGTGCCTGCCACAATGGCTGTCATGTCAAGGCTTATGACACGCTTGCCGAAAAGTATGGGCGATGTACGGTTTTGGGCTATGAGCTGTGCCAGTCCCTCGACAATGGCGCTCTTTCCCACACCCGGTTCGCCAATGAGAACGGGATTGTTCTTCTTTCTGCGGCACAGTATCTCCGTGACACGGAGCATCTCTTTATCACGCCCCACGATAGGGTCGAGCTTGCCTTCGGCAGCAGCCTTGGTAAGGTCTGTGCCGAACTTGTCGAGCACCGGGGTGCTTCCCTGTTTGCCCTGCGGACGCGTTGCCGTAGACTGCCGTTGTGTATTACGGCTGCCGCCTGCCGACTCAAAGCCTCCGTTGTCATCGTCTTCCTCATCGGGAATGTCAAGCCCGTCCTGTATGTGGCTTGCCTTTTGCTGGAAAAAAGCCAGCGTATCGTCGTAGTTCATATTATTCATTTCCAATATTTCTTTTGCCCCGTTGCTCGTAGAGTCATGCAATATGGCGAGCAGCAGGTGGCTCTCGTCCACCATCTGCCGCGACTGTACACGTGCCTCAAGCACCGACATCTTCAATATGCGGCTCGCCTTGTCGTTCAGCACAAGCTCGTGTGTGTTGAACGGACGCTCCGCCTCATCCTCGCGCACCCTTGTCTCAAGCTCGCCCTTTATTGTCCTGAAGTCTATGTCAAGCTGCAACAAAAGGTCATGAACCGGTCCTCCCTTGTCGCGCAAGATGCCCAACAGAAGATGCTCCGGACCGACGGACTTGCTTGCAAGCCGCGCCGCCTCTTCCCTGCTGAAGGCAAGTATCTGCGATACTTTAGGTGAAAATTGACTTGTCATTGTATATCGTTTCCTTTCTTTTCTTGATGTAACATGCCGATACGGAATGAGTGCCGCACCGTTAACGGATATATTCCGCCTTATACATTGTAAACAAAATACGTGCCAACATATACACGGAATTGCAAAAGATGACATTCCGGTTTCCAAAAGACGGCATTTCGCACTCCAAAAGGTGGCATTTAAGCCCCTAAAAGGGCATCTTTAAGAGTGCTAAAGCATAGCTTTTTGATCCGTAAGTTTTACGGTTAAAAATACAACGGTTTGTTATTCAGAATTTGGACATATATAAAAAATCGCAAGCGGATCACACCTGTTTGCTTACGATTTTCGGACAAGAAAGACACGGATTTACCAAACCGCATGTCTTGATTTCATCTCAAGATATTTGTTTATTATATCCACCGACAGGTTTTCGGGCGTTGTAAGCAGGCTCAATATGCCGTTCTGCCTCAGCAAAGAGACAATGAGGCGTTGCTCACCGGCAAACTTTTCGGCAATGACATGACGGTAATACTCTTCGGTATCCGAGGGTTTTGAGGAGATATAGTCCTTCAAATCCCTGTCTTCGAAGAACACTACGAGAAGGCGATGACGGCTGTTGAGCTGTCTGAGATAAGGCAACCGCCGTTCCATGGATGTCTTTCCGCTGAAATTTGTGTAAAGGATAAGCAGCGAACGCTTGCTGACGTTCATGTTGATGTTTGCAACAAGCGCCGAATAGTCGGTTTCTCCAAAGGTTGTCTCCTGGTTATAGAGGCTGTCAAGTATCTTCTGCATCTGTCCCGAGCGCGCCGAGGCGGGAAGGCAGGTGTCGAACTTGTCGTTGAAAGTAATCAGTCCCGCCTTGTCCTGCTTGCGTATCGCCACATAAGAGAGGACAAGCGACGCGTTTATGGCATAGTCGAGAAGCGTCATTCCACGAAAGGCATGCTGCATTACACGCCCCTTGTCTATCACGGAAAACACCTGTTGCGAACGTTCATCCTGATAGACGTTTACCATAAGGTGGCTGCGGCGTGCCGTGGCACGCCAGTTTATCGTGCGGTAGTCATCGCCCTCGACATAGTCGCGTATCTGTTCGAACTCGGTATTGTGCCCCGCACGGCGTATCTTCTTCACACCCATGTCGCTGAGACGGTTGCTTATGGCAAGCAGCTCATAGCGGTGAAGCATGAGAAACGACGGATATACCTTGACATCTTCGGGCTTGCCGCATGTGAACCGACGCCGGACGCACCCGACAGACGTAGATGCAAAGACGCGTATATGCCCGAAGCCGTAGACGCCGCGCCGCGTAGGGCGCAGCATATACGACACGGTCTTGCCCTCGCGCGCCTTCAACGTAAAGCGGAAATCTATGTCGCGCCGCTGGAAAACAAAAGGTATCTCATCGGTAATGCTCAGTTTTATTCCGAACGGATACGTGCTTTCCACACGCAGACTCACCTCATTGTCATCGCCGTTGGAAAACCTTGCGGAACAGCTGCGCCACGCATCTATGCCCTTTCGGCTCCACAGCATGGCGGTCTCCACGGCAACGGCTATGCAGAAAAGCACAAGAAGCCACTTGCCGACGGCATAAAGCGGCGGCAGGAAATATCCTCCGGCAATTATCAGTATTATGACAGCGGATATGAGATAGAACCTTTGCGTGAGATACATCTTATATTATAATGTTATAAAGCCTCGTATACGTTATTTGGGAACCTCAACCTTGTCCATCAGCCTTTGCACGACCTTCACCGGAGAGTATCCTTCCATCTCCGCCTCTGCCGTAAGTAAAAGGCGGTGGCTTAATATCGGCGGCGCAACAGTCTTTATGTCTTCGGGCGTAACGAAGTCGCGTCCCTGAAGAAGGGCGTATGCCTTCGATGCGCGGAGCATTGAGACGGATGCGCGCGGCGACGCTCCGAGGAATACGGCACGCGACGTACGCGTCTGCCGTACAATCTGTACGATATATTGCAGCAATGACTTGTCTACAACAACATTGCCCACCATGGCACGGAACTGCAACAGTTCGCTGCGTGAGATAACAGGCTCGATGCCGTCAAGACGCACCAACGAGGCATTGGCATGGTGGCGTTCGAGGATTGCCGTTTCATCCTCTTCCGACGGATATCCCATGTCTATCTTCATAAGAAAGCGGTCGAGCTGTGCCTCGGGCAGCTTGTATGTGCCCTCCTGCTCTACGGGATTTTGCGTGGCGATTATCGTATAGACATCATCCATGCGGCGGGTCACGCCGTCTATCGTCACCTGTCGCTCTTCCATAACCTCGAACAACGCCGCCTGTGTCTTTGCCGGAGCACGGTTAATCTCGTCGACAAGAACCATGTCTGCAAACACCGGACCTTTGTGAAAGTCAAACTCTGATGTCTTGACGTTGAACACCGTTGTGCCGAGAACATCGCTCGGCATGAGGTCCGGAGTGAACTGGACACGCGAGAAACGCAGGTCTACCAGCCGCGACACAAGCCGTGCGAGCAGCGTCTTCGCCACACCGGGCACGCCTTCGATAAGCACATGACCGTCGGCAAGTATACATGTAAGCACCAAATCCACGGCAGACTCCTGTCCTACGACAATCTGCGATATGCGGTCTTTCAACAGCTGCACCTTCTCACTGAAAGCTGTAAGGTCTGTTCTCTGTTCCATATCTCTACATTATTTTGTTTATTATCATGTTCATGTTGTCTATGTATATCTTCACACCATACTCGGTGACGTTGCTCTCACGGTCTGCCACCTTGCGCAGATCGGATATGATGCTCTCCACTTCTTCGCGTCGAAGCCCCGTATGTGCGGATATGACGGAGAACGAACGGCTGTCTGCGCCCCGGTCTGTTATGTCTACCATAAGCAGACGGCGCAGTTCTTCGGCAAAGAAAGCAAACTTCTTGCGCACAATATCCGAGTGGTCTTTATTGTGATAATAAAGTGTTCCGATAAGTTTCACAAACTCGAGCGAACGGTTTTGCGGCTGTTCGATAACGGGGATTACGCGCTGGCGACGGCGTGCGGTAAATATAAGGAACAACATTATTACAAGCAGAGACAGATACAGAGCCGTGCGCAATGGCGGCTGTCCGAGAAAGAAGCGCAAAGGCGATGCTTCCGCCTCTTCCACATCGGGTGTCTTCATGCAGGATGTTGTGCGCACCACGGGCTTGTCGCCGATATGAGACATAAGACGGAATATGTATTCTGACGTTATGCTATCGAGTATGCCGTAGTTTGTAAACAACAAGGGCGTTGAAACAAGCATAACACTGCCCTTACCCACCTTTGTTCTTATTGCAACGGGCAACCTACTGATAGGTTTTGTTGCGGGTGTTTCATCGGACAATGTGTCTGCCACGACATGTTCCACCACAACACCGTCTTCTCCAACAGTAGTTTCCGTAACATAATCCATGTCGCAGGATTCGAGAAATGCAAGAACTTCCGCATCACATATGCTGTCCGACATCATCAGTTTTCCTCTCATCATCGAATATACGGGATACATATTGGCTTTATATACAGCGTCATCCTTATGCCAATATATCGTGTCATGGGCACGGGACATGTTGTTCTTTATCGCCTTCTTCAACGACGTTATACTGAAATAGTCATAACAGAAACATGCACCGAAGTTCTTCATCAACAGACTGTCGGACGTGTGGTTGTAGCTTTTGCGTCCTCCTGCAATCAGAACATTGCCGCCACGCTCCGCTATATGCCTTATGGCACCGACATCAATCTTGGATATGTTGACATCGTTGGTTATGATAAGTAGATTGACATTGTTGCTGTCATGGCTTATCTGATAAGGTGTCTTGTCCGTAACGACATATCCCGCCGGAACGGAACGCGACATGATGCTGTCGAAAACATAGCATCCGAAGGGGTTCTTGTCTTTATGCGAGAACGTGGGAGCCCATGAATAGCGTTGCGGCAGATTGATCTGCAACACGAACATCAATACAAGAAGGACTGAAATGCCTATGATGAAACTGCGGCTTATCTTCATTGCGCACCTCCTTCCGACGCATTGACGCATGTATTAATGACGGTATGTCGCAGCCGCTGCATCTCATGTGCAAGCTCTTCCGTTGCGATAAAGTTGCCGTAGCGCACGCGCAGGAAGTGATTGGAGAACGTTCTGAATTCGGGTGTACCGACTTCAGCGATATATTGTGACGGTGTCTTATACGGCTGCCAGTCTATACTACCGGCATCCGAAAGGTCTTTGAGGGCATAAAGATATGTAAGTCGCACCGCCTCACGATAGTCACACCGCTCCATGGCAAGGGCTATCTTTGCAGGGAAATCTATTCCGTATATAGTGTCTTCCGTAACTTCATACTCCTGAACCGTCTTTCCGCCCGTACCAAACAGCACGGGTTTCTTATAGTAAATGAAAGCAAGGACGGCTATGATGAACGCGATACCGATAGCACACCAGATGAATGTATGGTTATCGGTATAGAAACGACTGCCGAATATCCATGAAAAGATATTGTCTATCTGCATATATATCCATTCGCGCAGACTGAAATCCGACTGCACCATTTCGCGTGCATAGTCGTAATCTTCATCGGCACGCCATGCCTCAAGCACTGCTGTGTCTATTCTCAGCGTATCGGATACATTATTCAGCATGTCTGTTTCCGGTCTCGATCAATAATCTTTAATATTTGAAAAGCTCGCTGTCGTCGATGTTGTTGTCCGACAAACGTTCGAAATTATCCACATCGCGCTCTACCGACATGCCGTCTATCTTATCCGCCGCGTGACCATACTGTATGCCTATTCCGGTGTACATAAAAACGTATCCGACATACATACCGAACGCCTGCACCACTGCGAGCAGGTACATTATAATGGTATATACCGGCGAAGCTGCAAATCCTGCACTATCGGCTGTATCCGATACGAGAAAAACACTGCGTGCTATCATCATGATATACCAAGGCATGGCAGACGCACCCGAAATGACAGAAACAACAATATACATCACTAATATTACGGCAAAGATGCCTCCCCACGTCTTGAAACCAAGTCTGAAAGCTTTTGACATAGCCTGCATGACGGTTATATCTTCAACAATATATGCCGGTAATGATAGTGAAAGGGGTATCAAACAAACGATCAATGCAATAAAACACAGGACAAGAACAGCGGCAATGCCACTATCGGAACCTGCCGCAACGGACAATAATACCAGGACTAACACGAAAACAGAAATAAGAACAGTAACGACAAGTCCAAGAATGAACGAACGTTTCATTCCCCGCAAGAGATAAGGGCGGAAGCTGCCCAACGTCAGTCCTTCAAGCCGTTCGGCACGTTCGTTATACAATCTCATAAGTCCATAGACCAGTGACGAACAGACAAGCGAACCTATACACGCCATCAGCATAAACACCGAATAGCCTGCAATAAGAGAAAACAACTCTCCCGTTTGGGAATAGACATCCTCATTGATAGCTCCTTTCAAGGAATATTCCATGAATGTGTTCATTCCCAATGCCTGTACAATGCTGACAGGCAGAATAAGATAAAGAAGAAACTTGAACAGCAGTCTGCCGTTTTCAGACAGATAGTCGAATGTTGCGGAAAGTTTTTCGCTGAACGAGCGCGTGCGGTATAGTTCAATCTTTTTTCTTTGCATGACTTTCAATTTTATTTTGTTTGTTATTTATATGACAAGGCAATATGATAAAATAGAATATCACAAACGCCAACGACAGCAATATGAAACCAAGTCTAAACAGATATGGCAGTTCGGTATGACGGGTGACAAACCCTTCGACAAATCCGGCGACAATAAATATGGGGACAGTGCCGACAACTATCTTCAATCCGCGGCGTGCACCACGGCGAAAGGACACGAGACGTGAATACGTACCGGGAAACAGCCATCCGTTACCCAATGCCAGTCCCGCCGCACCGGCAACAACGACGGCAGACATTTCGAGTGTTCCGTGAAGGAACACTGTGAGAAAAGACTCGCCGAGAAGTCCGTGCTGCCAGAAGAATGTCTCGAAACAGCCTATCATTATACCGTTATAGAAAAGGCTCCAGCCCGTACCGATGCTCGTAAACAGTCCAAGGACAAATGTACGGAAAGCCACTCCTATATTATTAAAGGTTATATACAGGAACATGCTTGTCTCATCTCCTCCGGCATAGACATCCATGGGCTTCCCTTTGGCTATGTTGTCAAGAGTCATATCGACATAACCGTCGCCCAAAATCACACGCACAAACTCCGGATCGGCTGCCTGTGATATCATTCCTATTACGGCACTGACAAACATTATAAGGAAAGAAACTAACAGCAAACGGCGCTCATGATACATTACAAGGGGCACCTCGTGTGTCCAGAACGTCAACATACGCGACCATTTCTCACGCTTGTTCTTATAAATCTCGTTATGAATGGCAGATGCAAGGTTATTGAGATAGACGGTTATACGCGACTCCGGATAATGTGTCATGGCAAAAGCAAGATCTGATGTTATGCCGACATACATCTCGGCAAGTTCATCGGGCGTATACCAGAAAGTGTCATCCATAACATGCTCGGCTTTCTGCCACCTGTCTATATTGTTGCGTATGAAAACTATTTCTTTCATTATCAATGACAAAAATATAAATTAATTTGTATATTTGCAACATATTCCAACAAGAAATGGCTGCATCGGACATAATAACAGGACAGTTCGTCCGCATATCACAGACACCCGCAAGCATAGGAGACCGTATAATAGCAAGGATTATCGACATGATTGTCATCGTGCTGTATATGTTGTCTGTTTCTTTCATGTTATTCGGTGGAACTTCGATATTATCTTTTTTGAGCAACGAAATTACCATTGTCATCTTCTTTGCAGCATATCTCCCTGCCATATTTTATTCTTTCTTGTGCGAAACTTTCAACAACGGACAGACTCTCGGAAAGCGGATAATGAAAACACGTGTGGTAAAAGCTGACGGCTCTACGCCCGGTATGGGAGATTTTCTGATGAGATGGATGCTGCTGCTTGTAGACCTTCATATAAGTTGCATAGGACTTATTGCCATTATATGCACAAAAAGGAACCAGCGTTTCGGCGACCTTGCCGCCGGCACATTGGTCATAAAACAAGAAGAATACAAGAAAATGCACGTGTCGCTCGATGAGTTCAGCTATGCCAGAAAAGACTACCGCCCCGTATATCCCGAGGCTTCAAACCTGTCTTCCGGACAGATAGAAATAATAAGGAAGGCTATAAAAAGTTATGAACGCGACAACGGACAACAGGTTGCACGGCTTTCTAAAAAGATACAGGAAATGTTTGGAATAAAACCTAATGACAATGACAACATAAAGTTCCTTACCACATTGGTTCACGATTATCAATATTATATTATGGAACTTATATAAAAGAACATATCTGCATATGTTCCTATAAGAAAGTTTCCCCTTCGGCTGTAGAACGTTGTTTCTTCATTTCTTAATACCGCTCCCAAAATTACAAATTACAAATTGTCAATTATCAATTATTTTGCTCTTTTCCCTTTCTTTTTGATTTTTCATAACCCCGAAATACTGCGATATTCCGGAAAAAAGAAACTGGTTGAGCTGAATATCGCCAAAATCCGCGTGCAGATATAACGTATTCTATATCAAGATATTACATGTGTATGTATGAAAGTGTGCATCGATTGGAATAAGAAAGTTGCCTGATT
The DNA here is from genome assembly GCF_013166515.1 of Xylanibacter caecicola. Taxonomy (GTDB): domain Bacteria; phylum Bacteroidota; class Bacteroidia; order Bacteroidales; family Bacteroidaceae; genus Prevotella; species Prevotella caecicola. The sequence continues at coordinate 63,354 of NZ_JABKKJ010000007.1, forward strand.
ACGTTGCAAAAGCAGCCCTTTTACCCTGCAAAATGCGGCATTTCAGACCGTAAAAGCACGTACTTTCCCCTCTTTTGCACGTGATATTGGAGAGAAAAACACGTAAGTTTATCATAAAACGCACACCTCTTCGCCATTTACAATCGCCCGTAACAACTTTTAACACGTAGAACAAGACTTCCGGACGACAGTTTTGAAATGACAAAATGATACGAGAATGCCATTTTAATTGGCTATCTGTAAAACAATTAATAATTGAAATACGCTAAATAATTGATAATTGAAGGGAAGCCAATGAAAGTTTGTTGATGCAGATTTTCTTAGAGTAGTGATGCTCCATGAATCATCCGAAACCGCATGCCCCCACTATATGCCAATCCCCATTGATTTTACACTGTCCCGAAAGTGTATGAACCTTGCAGAATAAAGACATGTTTTGCCACGCGCATATATATATAAAAAGGTGGAACGTCATGACGCTCCACCTTATTTATATATGCATAACAGAATGTTTACACTGCTTTATTTTGTCTCCTTCTTTGCCGGAGCAGGCTTGTAAGCCTTGTTCAGACCGGCAATAACTTCATTGGTTATATCGTATGCCTTGTCCGCATAAAGGATGTTGTCGCCTGCCTTGCTGAGAATAAGCGCATACTTCTTGTCCTTGTTGTAAGCGGCAAGATAGTGCTGTATACTGTCTCTCAGGGCTGTATTGAACTTCTCAGTCTCTGCCTGGAACTCATTTCCAAGACGCTGCTGCAAAGCGCGAAGATCGGCATCCTGCTTCTGAAGACCTGCCTGCACCGCTTCTGCCTGCTGCTGAGTGTACTTATTGCTCTGTATATCCTGCTGGAACTTTGCCGCAGCTGCCTGCAACGACTGTCCTTTTGCATTGATTGTGTTCTGAATATTCTGGCTTTTCTTCTGAAGAATCAGCGAATATTCCTTACAAAACTTATACTGTGACATGATAGAATCAACTTCCACATAAGCAATCTTTGTAGCAACAGCATCAGCCGAAGCTTGTGTTTTCTCTTCCACTTTCGGAGCCTGATTATTACAAGCTGTCATGGCAACAGCTACAAAAGCAACCGACATAGTGCGGATAATAGTTTTTTTCATTTTTGGATATTGTATGTTTTTAATTATTAAGCTTTTTCTTCCGGCGTTCGTCCCGATCCTGTTTAAGCACACATCCTATCTTGCGCTTGCGCATATCCGGGCTATCACCGACATGAAATGACGAAAAACGACCACCCTTACACAAAACTATCTTTATGCACAATAACAGCATTGATATAGCAATTATTAACACGCTAAAGAGCAGAGTTTCTGTCATTTTTTCTTATTTTTGCATGCAAAGATAATGATTTCTTTATGAATAAACTATAAAAAATAGATTAATAATGAATAAAAGTGACTTAAAACCCGCTTGCGTCTTTGAACATTTTGCAAAGATAAACGAAATACCACGTCCTTCAAAGCACGAAGAGAAAATGATTGAATATCTGAAGGAGTTTGGTGAAAGCAGAAATCTTGAGACCGTCGTCGATGAAACCGGTAATGTGATAATAAGGAAACCGGCGACAAAAGGATATGAGGACAGGCAGACGATAATACTGCAAAGCCACATGGACATGGTATGCGAAAAGCTGGTGGAAGTGGACATCGACTTTACAAAAGACCCTATCCGGACATACATAGACGGCGAATGGATGAAGGCGGAAGGCACTACACTTGGAGCCGACGACGGCATCGGATGCGCCATGGAACTTGCACTGCTCGACAGTAATGACATAGAACACGGTCCGATAGAGTGCGTATTTACCCGGGATGAAGAGACCGGACTGACCGGCGCCATGGGCATGAAAGCAGGATTTATGACCGGAGACATGCTCATAAACCTTGACAGTGAAGATGAGGGACAATTCTTCATAAGTTGTGCAGGAGGCATGACAACCAACGCTGTATTCAACTTCGAGCGCGAAAACGCACCTTCCGGATACTTCTTCATGAAGGCTTCGCTGAAAGGACTCAACGGCGGACACAGCGGAGACGATATAAACAAGAAACTTGCAAACGGCATCAAGATACTGTCACGTTTCCTCTATACGGAACAGGAGAAGCACGATCTGCGCCTTGTATCGTTCAACTCGGGACGCATGCACAATGCCATTCCACGCGACGGTGTCGTTGTTTTTGCCGTGCCGGCGGATGCCAAGGAGGATGTACGCGTAGACTGGAATGTGCTTGTAAGCGATGTCGAGGAGGAATTTCACGTTACAGAGAAGAGCATGGAGTTTCATCTTGAAAGCACAGACGAGGCACCGGTTCTTCCCAAAGAGACAAGCCGCAAGTTCATCATGGCAATGCAGGCAGTAGACAACGGAGTATTCTCAATGTGCCAGGACGAGGCTCTGTCATGGATGGTCGAGACATCGAGCAACGTGGCAAGCGTGACTACAGCCGACAACAGCATAACAGTTGTGGCGTCACAACGTTCAAACGTGATGAGCAATCTGCGCAACATGGGCAATACCATTAAGGCTGCATTCCAGCTTGGCGGTGCAGAAGTGACACAAGGTGACGGTTATCCTGCATGGAAAATGAACCCGAACAGCCGGCTTACAGCCATCGTTACGGAGACATACAGGAAACTGTTCAACAAAGAACCAAAGGTTCTGGGTATACACGCAGGTCTTGAATGCGGTCTGTTTGCAGAAAGATACCCCAATCTTGACATGGTGTCCTTCGGTCCTACACTGCGCGGCGTCCACTCTCCGGACGAACGTCTGCTGATACCGACGGTACAGATGGTATGGGATCATCTGCTTGAAATATTGAAAAACATTCCGGCTAAGTAAAAGCGGAACATACATTACATAAAAGAAAGGGGCTGTGTCTTTAACCAAGCGGTTTGACACAGCTCCTTTATTCTTTGTCCTTAGTCTCTGATTATCCCAAATTCAGAAGTTCCTGATATATCCTTTGAACAGGCAGCCCCATTACATTGAAATAACTTCCGCAAAGTCCGGTCACGCCGATATACCCTATCCATTCCTGAATACCGTATGCACCGGCTTTGTCGAAAGGCTTGTAATTGTCGATGTAATAATCTATCTCACCGGTGGTAAGTTCCTTAAAGGTGACATCAGTTGTCACGGAAAAGACACGGCGTGACGACGATGTAAGCAAGCACACTCCCGTTGTAACCTGATGTGTCCTGCCGCTGAGCATTGCCAACATCCTCCGTGCATCCTCACGGTCTGCCGGTTTTCCCAATATTTCGTTACCGGCAATGACAACTGTATCTGCGGTTATTACCAGCGTATTGTCCGCCAACATATCCATATAAGCGTCGGCTTTCCTGCCTGCAATATATGTCGCGACGTCACATGGCGGCGTATCCGACGGATATTCCTCCGATATACCGTCGATAACCTTCACTTCAAAGTCAAGTCCAAGTCCTGACAACAGTTCCTTACGACGCGGACTGTTGCTGCCCAATATTATCCTGTATGTTCTGCCCTCGCCTATAAAGGCATTGTTCTTAAGCATTTCCATAAATCCTTTATTTATTCCATTGCATTGAATAGTGTCACCAACCAAAAGCCTTTGCGTCGCTCATCCATTTTCCATGCACACGCAACACCTGCTCGATGATATCGCGCCCGCAGCCCATACCGCCGTTGCGGTTGCTTATATATATGCTTATGTCCTTTATCTCGGGGCAGGCGTCAGCCGGACAACACGGACATCCGCAACGTTTCATAATCTCATAGTCGGGTATGTCATCGCCCATATACAGGATTTCATCATCGGTCAATGAGTATTTGGCAAGGAACTCTTCGTATGTCTTTATCTTTACCGAGCACTTCATATATACATCGGCAACGCCAAGACCGGTATAGCGGCGATAAACACTTTCCGTGTTGCCACCTGTCATTATGGCAATGTGCAGCCCCTGCTTGCAGGCAAGCTGTATGGCATATCCGTCCTTTATGTTCACGGTACGCATCGGTTCGCCGTCGGGGTGCATGGATATTACCTCGGAGCTAAGCACTCCGTCGACATCAAAGATGATTGCCTTTATTTTCTTCAAATCATAATTTATCATTGCATTGCGTCCTTTCTCTGTCTTTCAGACATTTCGTGTATACTGCGGCTCATATCCTCATATATGTTCCTCAACAACGGTTCGGAACTCAGCATCTCTGCCTGACGGCTTATCACATTGACGTCATAACGCACCGCAGGTCCGGTCTGAGCCTCAACCGGACGCATCAGACGAGCCTTCGCCACCACCTCATCTATAAGCGGATACATCACGTCGAACGGTATGCCGCATCCTGACAACAGTTCGGAGGATATTGAAAAACAATGGTTGACAAAGTTCGAGGCAAACACAGCGGCAAGATGCAGCACACGCCTGCCGTCGGACGAGAGGTCGTAGACATGGTCCGAAACGGTATGTGCCAGTTCCTTCGCAGCGGTCAGCACGGCATCGTTACTGCCCTCTATGAAACAAGGAATGACGCTAAAGTCCACCTCACGTTCTTTCGAGAATGTCTGCATGGGATAAAACACTCCGTAGTTGCGCGCCATGCCGTCAAAGACATCGATACTAATGCTGCCTGCCGTATGCAGGAATGTCTTGTCGCCTCTGTTCATGCACAACGAAGGAAGAAGCGATGCAAGCGCACTGTCTTTTACCGCAATGATGTATACGGAAGCCGTATCATCCACATCGGAAATACGGTTGACAGGCTCCGCATCCAGTATGCGGGCAAGCGTCGCGGCGGACTCTTCCGTCCGGCTGTACACCTGAACGATGTTATGCCCTGCCTTCAAGAGCGCCTTGCCGAGATTGACAGCCAGGTTTCCGGCACCGATGAGAGTTATATCCATGAGAGATGTCTAATATTTGTCAACATGCACATTCTCCCACTTCAGCTTGTCATCGCTCTGAGGCTTGCGTTCATCCGCCTTATGCCCGATACCTATCACACACAGGGGCTCCAGATTTTCGGGTATATCCAGTATTCCGCGTATCACGGTGGCGGCATCCGTACCGTCGGACAGTCCGCGCCCGCGCATCTGTGCCCAGCAAGAACCCAGTCCCAGGTCCTCCGCCTGATATTGAATTGCGACAGCCGCTATGGAGCAGTCTTCTATCCAGCAGTCGTTCAGCACGGGATTGCCGAGAACGACGATTGCAAGAGCCGCTTCTTTCAGGAACTGCGAGCCGAGTTCCTTGGCGTCCGCTATCTTTTCCATGTCCGTCTTATCATCGACAACGACAAACTCCCACGAACGTTGTCCTTTCGACGTCGGCGACATAAGTGCCGCCCTGAGTATCATCTTGACATCCTCCGCCGATATCTCCGCACCGGTAAACTTGCGGTGGCTGCGGCGCAACTGCACCAACTCACTAAAATCTTTCATCTTTTGATCTATGGCTTTTGTTAAACTGATGCAAAGATAGCCAATTTAACGCTAAAACACAAATGCGGCACAAACTCGTTTAGGATAAACAACCGGTGAGTTTGTGCCGCAAATCAATCATACGAACCGCATTATTTGTTTTCCGGACGTGCAATGCCGTCTGCCTTGGCACGTTCCGCCATTTTCTTTATACGCTTTGCCGTATCGGGATGAGTGGAGAACATCTTCTGCATCTTGCTGCTTTTGTCCGAGCCTGCCTGTTCTTCAAGAGACTTGAGCTTCTCGAAAGAAAGAGCTATGGACCATGGATTCTTGCCGTTCTTCTTCAGGAAGTCATATCCGTAATCGTCGGCATCGCTCTCCTGCTTCTGCGAGAACGAAGAGTTGAGCAGAGCCTCTCCAAGTCCGCCGAGCTGCGAATCGGTCAGGGCTGCAGCCTTTGAACCCGACGCCGCGATACCGTCCTTAAGCGCCGACGTGAGCAGCGCCGTGCGGAATGCTTTCTTCGAGTGTTTCAGTGCAACGTGTCCAAGCTCATGCCCGATAACGCCCAGCAGCTCGTCATCTGTCATTATGTCCATCAGCGAAGAGAACACGCGCACGCTTCCGTCAGGACAGGCAAAGGCGTTTACATCGATAACGTCGTACACCTTAAAGTTGAGAGGAATGCCTTCCACCTCTGTCAGCCCCTGAGTGAGTTTGTTCAGACGCACGGTATAGGGGTCGTTTGCGGCGCAAACCTTGTTGTTCTTGTCCATCCAGTCGATAGACTCCTTGACATACTGCGCCATCTGGGCATCGGTGAGCGTTGCCGCCTTGCCTGCTTTAAGGGCGCCGCTTGCCGCCTTGCCGATATTAAACTGTGCCATTGCCGGCGTTCCACACAAAGTCATCAGCAGCAACACTGCCACTTTTGTAAAAATCTTTTTCATAAAAAATTATACTTTACCTATTTAAAAACATCTTATTTACTTTTTAAACCCCGTTTCCTTTACTTTATTATAAAAAACGGCACTTATTTCAATCTCGTTACAGTCCGGACAGCCTCTTTGGCGACGCGAAAGAGAGTATATACATTATATATATAAGAGGATGCTTATTCAGATGAACCATCCGGAAGGTGTATGAAAGATTAAAACATGCTGTACGGGTTTCTATCGCATATGAGATACAAACGTAACGCATATGAGATAGAATCATAACGCATATGAGATAGAAATGTAACGCATATGAGATAGAAATGTAACGCATATGAGATAGAAATGTAACGCATATGAGATAGAAATGTAACGCATATGAGATAGAAATGTAACGCATATGAGATAGAAATGTAACGCATATGTTTAAGGATGCCGGGCAATATCCTTACACATCGGATGCAGGTACGGCGGCAACGAAAAACGCATGAAACACGCTACATAAATACTCCATACACCCGTTGTTTCTCAATTATTTATACTAACTTTGCAAGCCGTTTCGACGACATTACGACGTCATCCTACGAGATTTGACATTACTTTTACACGCTACAAACGAAAGGCTTACATATATATGCAACAACTTGTATCTTTTTTCGCACGATATAAAAAACAATACCGGCAGAACCTTATGCTGGCACTGCCCGTTGTGCTGACCCAACTGGGACAGATATTCACGCAGGTGGTAGACAATCTTATGATAGGACACTACGGCGGCAGCGCTCCCGAGCCTCTCGCCGCCGTATCTTTCGGCGGTTCGGTGTTTACGATACTGTATCTTGCATCCATTGGCATGGCACTTGGAATGACACCGCTCATCGGCGAGCTTTATGTACAGGGCAACCGGCATCGCTCATCGATGCTGTTGCAAAACGGCATGGCGTTCTATGTGTTGCTCGGCGTGGCTGTATCGGCTGTGCAATATGCTTTTGTGCCGGTGATGTACCGCCTCGGACAACCCGCAGATGTGGTGGACATGGCTGTTCCATACTACAACATGCTTGTCATGAGCGTGCCGTTTGTCATGCTTTTCTTTGCTTTCAAACAGTTTCTCGAGGGCACGGGCAATACAAAAGTGGAACTTATGGTGACTATTGCCGCAAACATCGTCAATTGTATGCTCAATTATATATTCATCTTCGGCAATTTAGGGTGCACAGAGATGGGTGTCGAGGGTGCCGGACTCGGCACGCTGTTGTCGCGCGTAGCCGCGGCAATACTCATAACCGGCTACTTCGTATGGCGAAAAGACTATCGTGCATATCTTAAAGACTTCGCCCTGAAGCACTTTTCACCGGGCGATGTGCGCCGTCTGCTGCGCATGGGCCTGCCCATATCCGCACAGATGTTTCTCGAATCGTCGGCGTTCATAGGCACGGGCATAATGATGGGCTGGCTGAGCAAAGAGGCTATCAGTGCCAACCAGATAGCCAGCACCATGAGCACAAGCGCATTTATGATAGTATTGTCGATAGGTGCCGCCACAACGATACGCACCTCCCACTGCTACGGGCGCCGCGACATCGCCGAACTGTCCATGGCTGTAAAGGCGTCGTATCATCTCGTGCTGGCATGGAACACATTTGCCGCCATAGTCTTTATATCGCTTTGCAACTTCATACCGGCGCTCTTTACCGAAAACACCGAGGTTATCGACATCGCCTCTTCTCTGTTCATCGTCATGGCTCTCTTCCAACTGTCCGACGGTGTGCAGAACGTGTCGGTGGGCGTATTGCGGGGCATACAGGACGTGAAGATAATCATGCCCATAGCCTTCACTGCCTATTGGCTGCTCAATCTGCCCGTGGGATATCTGCTGGCATTCACTCTCGGCATGGGACCAACGGGCATGTACGTGGGGTATATCGTCGGACTGTCTGTCGCCGCCATACTCATGATCGGGCGCATACGCCGCAGGATAAGGGGCATGAGGGCGCAAGCCGCCGCGCGCTGACGGGTTGTTCACGGGATATGTTTTTCCAAACAGCATAAATACTGACAATCAATGAACATCATACGATTTATAAAGAACTGGACGCTGCCGTTGGCGATGATTGCTGGCGTCGTAAGTTATTTCGCTTACGTCCGACTGCCTTTCTTCGCACCTACACGCCCCTACGCTAACGCCGTTGTGGGTGTGGTGCAGCCGCTGCTTATCTTCTCGATGCTCTTCCTGACGTTCTGCAAGATTTCGTTCGACGAGCTGCACCTGCGTCGTTGGCACCTCTGGCACATACTGATACAGACGGGACTCTTTGCCATACTGTCGTGTATACTCATGATTTTCCCCTACCTGCACTGCCGTGTGCTCATAGAGAGCGCCATGCTCTGCCTGCTGTGTCCCACTGCAACAGCGGCGGCGGTGGTAACAGCCAAGCTCGACGGCAGCGCGGCAAGCATCACGGCATATACAATTATCATCAATCTCGCAGTGGCAGTCATCGCTCCGCTGCTGTTGCCCCTGGCTCATCCTCATGAAGGACTGACGTTCCTGCCTACATTCACGATGATACTTCACAAAGTGTTTCCCATGCTCATCTGCCCGCTTATTGCCGCATGGGCGGTGCGCCGTTGGTGTCCGAAACTGCTTAACGTTGTTCTAAAGGTAAAAGACCTCTCGTTTTATCTTTGGGCAGTGGCACTTGCCATAGCCATCGCCGTCACCGTAAAGGCAATCGTACACAGCACCGTACCGGTGGAATACGAGATTGCCATAGCGGCAGTGTCGTTGGCATGCTGCCTTTTTCAGTTTGCCGCAGGCAAGCGCATCGGCAGTGCTTACGGAGAACGGACAGAGGGCGGACAGGCTCTCGGACAAAAGAACACGGTATTTATAATATGGATGGGATACACATTCCTGTCGCCCGTAACGGCAGTTGCCGGAGGCTTCTACAGTGTTTGGCACAACATCATAAACTCGTGGCAGTTGTATAAGAAGAGGGAGAGAAGGGAAAGAAAGGAGATAAAAGGAGATAAGGGAAGATATTCTTAAAAGGAGATAAAGGGAGATAAAGGACAATTGTCTTGTATCAAGCAACAAAGCATTTGTCTCCTATCTCCCTTTATCTTCCCCTTATCTTCCCTTATCTCCTTTTATATAACCAACCTCCCCACCTGATACACCGCCGCGGATATCATCCATGCAAGCACCGTGGTATATATGGCGGCAAACAATGCCCAGCGCCAGCTGCCCGTCTCGCTCTTTATCGCCGTGATTGTAGCTATGCACGGGAAATAAATCAGCACAAACAGCAGGTAGCAGAAGGCTATGAGCGGCGTGATGCCGTTGGCAGACATCTTGTGATACAGTCCCGAATACTTCTCCGTGTCCTCCGTTATGTTGTCGTCGCCGGCATAAAGCACGCCTATGGTGGAGGCAACTATCTCTTTGGCACCAATTCCGGCAACAAGTCCCACATCAAGTTTCCAGTCAAATCCCTGCGCCTTGAACACCGGTTCTATCGCCTTGCCAATCTGTCCAATGTAACTCTGTTCCTGTTGCTCCGTGGGATTCAGTTCCTTGTTGTGTGGGAAATACCCCAACGCCCATACAATGATACTGGCAACAAGGATGATGTCTCCCATTTTCTTAAGATATTGCTTGCCCTTTTCCCATGTGTGTCGGGCTATAGCCTTGGCTGTAGGTATGCGGTATGGCGGCAGTTCCATAACGAAAGGAGTGTCCTCGCCCTTTATAAGCCACCGGCTGAACACGCGGCTCATCAGTACGGCAAGCAGCAGTCCTATGGCATAGAGCGATATCATTATAAAACTCCGGTATTCCACGGCGAAGAACGTGCCCGTAATCATTATATATATAGGTAGCCTTGCCGAGCAACTTATCATAGGCAGTATGAGCATTGTTATCAGCCGGCTGCGGCGGCTCTCTATGGTACGTGTCGCCATTATGGCGGGAACGTTGCAGCCGAAGCCCATTATCAGCGGTATGAACGACTTGCCGTGCAGCCCCATCTTGTGCATCAGCTTGTCCATGATGAAAGCCACGCGCGCCATATACCCGCTGTCTTCCATAAAAGATATGAACATGTAGAGAATGAGTATCTGCGGCAGGAAGACGATGACGGCTCCCACACCGCCGATGATGCCGTCGCTTATCATGTCCTTCAGCGGACCGTCTGCCATTGTGGAGCTTACGAAGCTGCCGAGCGCCCCTACCCCGGCTTCAATCCAGTCCATGGGATACTGTCCCAAGGAGAATGTAACCTGGAACATGACGTACAGGAAGAAGATGAACATCGGGAAACCGACGTACTTGTTGGTTACGATGTTGTCGATGATATGCGTCACGAGATAAGTGTCCTGCTTCTTGCCTTCTTCAAAGCCGGCTTCCTGCAGCGCGCCGTGTATGAACCCGTATTTTGCGTTCATTATGGCTGTCTCGCTGTCTTCTTTAGTGTCTTTCCTTATGTCCTCGGCTGTTTCGTCGCGCAGTTGGAGTATCTTTTTGCCGTTCGGCAGACCGCTTACCACCCTTTCCGTCTCCTTGTCCATCTCGAGAAGTTTTATGGCAAGGTAGCGTGTGGAATATTTGTGGCGTATCTGTTCGTTGTTCTGCAGTTCGGTCTTTATGGTATCGATACCTTCTTCTATATATTTACCGTGGTTAAGATGTATATGTCTGTAAACGCTCTTATTGGGTTTGTCGCCGTGCGCGAAGTCTTCCGCATGGTCGCCTCCGTGATTGTTCTCATAGTTTTTGTGCCACTCCTGCAGGTCTTTGGCAACCTCAGGGTTGATGTTTCCGTCCTTGTCGAGAAAGTCGACGCCCTCATACATGTTTATTATGATATGGAACAGCAGGTCGACGCCCTTGCCTGTCTTGAACACGGTGGGAACCATGGGCACGCCGAGCAACTGTCCCAGTTTGCTGTGGTCGAGCTTGTCGCCGCGTGCCTCGAACTCGTCGAACATGTTCAGCGCACATATCATAAGCAGATGCATGTCTACAAGCTGTGTCGTGAGATACAGATTACGCTCGAGATTGGACGAGTCGATTACGTTTATTATTATATCCGGCGTGTTGTCTATTATCTGCTTGCGGACATAAAGTTCCTCGGGACTGTAGGCTGAAAGCGAATATGTGCCGGGCAGGTCTACGATATTGAACTCGTAACCCTCAAAATATGCCCGTCCCTCCTTGGCATCCACCGTCACACCCGAGTAGTTTCCGACGCGCTCGTGAGCGCCGGAAACGAAGTTGAACAGCGATGTTTTTCCACAATTAGGATTGCCGACGAGTGCCACGTTTATCGTCCGTCGCTTTCTCTTTGCCGCATCTTGCAACTGCTTGTCGGTCAGCCGGGCATCGCTGCATCCGTCATTGTCGTTTATGGTATATCCGCCGTTCTCTCCGTTGTCGCCGTTCTGCTGTTCGGCGTTTCTCGCCTCTTCCTCCGATATCACCTCTATCATCTCCGCCTCGGCACGGCGCAGTGATATCTCATAGCCCATGAGCTTGTATTTTACAGGGTCGCGCAGCGGAGCGTTGAGCAAAACCTCCACAACCTTACCCTTTATAAATCCCATTTCGACGATGCGTTTGCGGAAGCCTCCGTGTCCGGCAACCTTCACCACAACCGCCTTGTCGCCTGTTTTCAATTCTGATAACTTCATCTGTTATGTTTTTCGTTTTTCTATACAAAGATAATACGCGAGTTCGGGATAATGGACATCCAAACATATCCTCCTCATGTAAGGACATATGCTTGTATTTGTCCCTACCATGAAGAGAACACGACTGAAGCTATTATTTCTTATCCCTAACTCATGTAAGGATAATGCAAGCCGAACGCAATCAAGCTGCAATCCTTATATCTGTTTGCCGTGCGGACCACATGCTGTCTCATGTTGTCACGACGCAGCTTATCTTATGCAAAGGTAGTAAGAATATTTTAAAGACAATCAGAGCATGTGCGATAATACCTATAATTGGGTATTCCGCCCTTGCCGCTCATCTGTTTCCAGTCATTATCCGTATGACCTTCTCCCGTGTAACGCCGTCTGTTTTTGCAGAAGATGATGTATTGCACTCCAAAAGATGCCCTTTTGCAGCGTAAAAGGACACCTTTTAGAGTCCAATAAGCCGTCTCTTGCAATGCAAACGGTATAGTATTGTATATCAGAAAGTTATATATTGCTTACGGATGATTGCTGATAATGCTTTGCGATATGCCGTGTACAGGACGGTTCAGATGAAAATATTATATATTGTTTTTGTGTTGATGCCGTTTATATTCACAGCAAAGATATTGCAATGCCTCTTTTTTCATAACGTCACGACTATCGGTTCATGGTGTATCGCCGGCAGTATCTTTCCGATCAGGTCTCGTGTTCTCATTCGCAGACTTGACGTGTTGATGCAGGGGTGACATCCCACGTATTCACTCTTCAGCACGTCGCTGTCTATCAGCAGCTGCACCGCATTATCCTTATCGTTCATCAGTCCTAATACTGATACCGACCCCGGAGTAATGTCAAGATACCTCAGCATGTCTTCCTCTCCGGCAAACGACAGACGTGCAGAGTTTATCTGTGCCGAAAGGTTCTTGGTAAGAAACTTCTTGTCGCCCGGTATCATGAGCAGATAGAACCGTGTTCTCTGCTTGTTGCACAAAAACAGGTTCTTACATATTATGGCGTGCCGTGTGCGTTCCTCACTGCTTTCCGCCTTAAACTCTTCCAACGTCATCCGTCCGAAAGCAGCATTTATCTCGGCACAAACCTCCATCGTCATTGCCGCCTCATGGTCAAGCCTGTCATATTCCACGCCAATCCCGTCGAGCAGTTCATACACCCTCCGTTCCCGTTCCTGCCTCCCGTCAAAGTCCTCCGGTCTTCCTTTATATATTGTCAACATTTGATTTAAAATCAATTAATCTATCATTCGTGCTCTAAGCTATAAAACGGCAGAAACGCAACAATATTGTTTCTGTTTATTAAAGAAGAGAGTTATAATAAAATCATAAAAAACTTTAAATAGACATATTTTGGATTACAAAAAACAGATATTTTATATATTTGTAACCATACAATTATATATATGAGAAAATTTAATCATTCAAGAATAAAGATAGCACGCAAATCCGGACGAATGTCAATGGATGATTTGGTCGCGAGAATGGGTGATAAGGCTATAAGCAAGAACTCTATATCCAGGATAGAGCGCGGACTGCTATGTCCATCGGCCAGGACTCTTGAAGCAATAGCCTGTGCGTGTAATGTCCCGCAGTCTTACTTTTATGATAGTGATGTAAGTATTGGAAAGCTAGATTTCCGTTTTGCGAAGACCATGCCGGTAAAGGAAGCGGAACGGATTGAGGCGTTGGTGACTTCTGATATACAGAAATACTTTTCTGTGGAAAAAACGGTAAACCCTGAGGGAACAGAATACAACCCGTTGAAAAGAATGTCTATAGGAACTTATGATGATGTGGAAAATGTCGCTGTGAATTTGCGTAAGAAGATGTATATAGGAAACCAACCTATCTTTTCGGTTTACGAATTGCTTATGAATTGTGGTGTCCGTATAATCGAGGTTGATATAAAGAACGATGATTTCTTGGGAGTTTCTACATTTGTTTGTGATTACATCCCTGTTGTTGTGATAAACAGTAGAGTCAATACTACGACCGAACGTAAAAGGTTTACAGCACTTCACGAACTGGCACATCTTATCCTGAACATAAAGCCTTTGTCTGAAACTGCAGGCGATGCAGAAGAAAATAAATATAGCGACCTTTCTTATAAAGTATCTATGAAAAGACCTACAACAGAAAGAATTTGTAACTATTTCGCCGCAGCAATGCTGTTGCCACAGCCCTGTATTTATGCCCGTTTGGGACATAGGCGTACTGGTCTGTCTTTGTCGGAACTTATCAGTATACGCTGCATGTATGGCATAAGCATAGCCGCAACAGTGCACAGATGTCATGACCTTGCCATAATAGACGATACGGAATATGATAACCTATATGACAATATGATAAAAAAGAACACCATGGAAACAGGATGGGGTGAATTTCCGATAAAGGAAAAGGCAGATAGGATGCAACTGCTTGAAGAGCGGATAAGGAAAGAATTACTATAACTTAAAATAAAAATATAATTAAAAACATAAGATTATGATAGTATTTAAAAATTTTACGAGGTTATATCCTATAAGTAAGACATTAAGGTTTGAACTCATACCAATAGGAAGAACGTTGGAGAACATCGAACGCAACGGGATTATTGCTCAGGATGAGCAAAGAGCCAATGAATATGTAAAGGTTAAGGATATTATAGACCGTTATCATAAGCAGTTTATAAAAATGTGTCTCAATAACTTTAAACTGAAATTGAACTCTGATGAAACCAATGATTCTTTGGAAGAATATAGGGAACTGATATCTAAGGCGAATCGTAGTGAGAAAGAGGAAAAACGTTTTGAGGCAGTTAAGGAAAATCTGCGTAAGCAGATAGTTGGAGCTTTTAAGAAAGGGGCAACATTTGGAGATTTATTTAAGAAAGAGTTGATACAAGAGCATCTTGTTAATATAGCTGAGACAGAAGAAGAAAAGACAATGATTGAAAACTTCAGTAAGTTCACAACGTATTTTACTGGTTTCCATGAAAACCGCAAAAATATGTATTCTGAAGAAGAGAAGTCAACCGCTATTGCCTACCGTCTGATAAACGAGAACTTGCCGATGTTTTACGACAATATGCAGTCTTTCCGGAAAATTGCGGCAAGTACGGTGGCAGATCATTTCATTGAAATAGAAACTGTTTATCAGGAATATCTTAATGTTGAGCATATAAGTGAGATGTTCAGTTTGGATTATTTCACAGATGTACTTACACAAGAGCAGATAGAAGTTTATAATAGCATTATGCGAGGTATTAATGAATATGTAAATCTCTATAATCAGCAACAGAAAGATAGGAAAAACCGTTTGCCGTTATTGAAGCCATTATATAAAATGATACTTAGTGACAAAGTGGCTATCTCTTGGTTGCCGGAAAAGTTTGAGAGTGATGAGGAAATGATAGATGCCATAAACAAAGCAATCACTAAATTGCAGACAGTTTTAGATGGCAAGAATGAAAAGTCCCTCAAGTATTTGCTGCTGCATATCGGTGAATATGATTTGTCTAGAATATATATATCCAATGATTTCGGACTCACCGATATATCACAGCAGATGTTCGGGCAATATGATGTTTTCGTAAAGGGTATAAAGAATGATATTCGTGACCAGGCAATCCCGACAAAAAAAGAAAAGCAAGATCCGGAACTTTATGAGGAAAGAATAAACAGACTGTTCAAGTCTGGAAAGAGTTTTAGTATTGCTTATTTGAATGCAATTGGTGATAAGGTCCAAACAATAGAAGACTATTTTACGCAACTTGGCTCTTATGATAGAAATGGCGAACAACGTGTGAATATATTTACACAAATAGAAATGGCACGTGTGGCTGCATCTGATATACTTGCAGGAAAACATACAAACTTAAATCAGTCGGAAGCTGACGTAAAACTGATCAAGGACTTGCTCGATGCTTTCAAGGCTTTGCAGTATTTCATCAAACCATTGCTTGGCTGTGAAGAAGAAGCAGACAAGGATAATGAGTTTTATGCAAAATTGTATGAAGCATGGAATGAGTTGGATATGGTCACGCCTTTGTATAATAAAGTGCGTAATTGGCTGACTCGTAAGCCATACAGTGTGGAGAAGATAAAACTGAATTTTGAAAACTCTCAGTTGCTTGGAGGGTGGGATATAAATAAAGAACCAGATTGTACATCTGTATTACTGCGTAAGAACGGAATATATTTCCTTGCTATTATGGATAAAAAGTCCAATCATTCTTTTGATTGTGATGATTTACCTTCGGAAGGAAGCTGTTATGAGAAAATAGATTATAAATTATTACCTGGTGCAAATAAAATGTTGCCGAAGGTTTTCTTCTCAAAATCACGTATAGACGAGTTCGCTCCATCAGTAAGTATTATTGAATCTTATAGAAACGGAACTCATAAAAAAGGTGTGAATTTTAGTCTTTCGGATTGTCATCGTCTGATAGATTTTTTTAAGGATTCTATAAATAAACATGAAGATTGGAGCCATTTCGGATTCAAATTTTCAGAAACGAAAACTTACCAAGATATAAGCAGTTTTTATAAAGAAGTAGAACAACAAGGATATATGCTCGGTTTTCGTAAAGTATCAGAGGAATTTATTGACCGTCTTGTTAACGAGGGAAAACTATATTTGTTCAAAATATGGAATAAAGACTTTTCAGAGTATAGTAAAGGAACTCCTAATCTGCATACGATGTATTGGAATATGTTGTTTGATGAGAGAAATCTGGCGGATGTCGTATATAAGCTTAATGGACAGGCTGAATTGTTTTACCGCAAAAAGAGTCTTGACCTTAGCAAAACGTCCATAAGGCTCATCATTCTATTGCCAACAAGAATCCGCAGAGTGACAAACGGGAAAGCAACTTTGAATATGATATAATTAAGAATCGTCGTTATACGGTCGACAAATTCCAATTCCATGTGCCGATTACCATTAACTTTAAGGCAAAGGGAGACGAACGGATAAATTTTGCTACGCTCGATGCTATACGTGACGGTGAAATAGAGCATGTAATAGGTATAGACCGTGGAGAGCGGCATCTTCTTTACTTGTCGTTGATTGATTTGAGAGGAAACATCGTCAAACAGTTTACATTGAATGAGATTGTCAATGAATATAATGGTCGTACGTATTCAACCGATTATAAGGATTTACTTGTCTCGCGTGAAGGTAGCCGCGATGAAGCACGACGCAACTGGCAGAAGATAGAGAATATAAGGGAAATAAAAGAAGGATATCTAAGTCAAGTTGTTCACATCATAGCCAAGATGATGGTAGATTATAAGGCAATAGTGGTATTGGAAGATCTTAACAAGGGCTTTATGCGTGGCCGTCAGAAAATAGAGCGTCAGGTCTATGAGAAGTTCGAGAAGATGCTTATCGACAAGTTGAACTGTTATGTTGACAAGCAAAAGGATGCTGATGATATAGGTGGTGTGCTTCATCCTCTTCAACTTACTGACGAGTTTAAAAGTTTCCGGAAATTAGGAAAACAAAGTGGCTGGCTGTTTTACATCCCGGCATGGAATACGAGCAAGATAGATCCTGTTACGGGATATGTCAATATGCTTGATACACGCTACGAAAATGCGGATAAAACACGTTGCTTCTTCTCAAAATTTGATATTATACGCTACAATGCAGAGAAGGATTGGTTTGAATTCACCTTTGATTATACTAAGTTTACTGATAAAGCAAATAGTACGCAGACCAAATGGACGCTGTGCACATACGGAACACGCATAAAGACATTCCGCAATCCGAAGAAGAACAATCAGTGGGATAGTGAGGAGGTCGTGCTTACAAACGAATTCAAGAAAGTTTTTTCCGATGCGGGAATAGACGTACACGGCAATCTGAAAGATGCTATCTGTTCCTTAACAGAAAAGAAACATCTCGAACCGTTGATGCATTTGATGAAACTATTGCTGCAAATGCGTAATAGCGAGACAGGAACAGAGGTAGATTATCTTGTCTCTCCTGTTGCCGATGCTGATGGCAATTTCTATGATAGTAGAAAAAATATTGCCACGTTACCAAAAGACGCAGATGCAAATGGCGCATACAATATTGCCCGAAAAGGATTGTGGGTAATACGTAAAATACAATCAACGCCGAATGGCGATAAACTGAATCTTACAATTTCAAATAAAGAGTGGTTGCAATTTGCCCAGCAAAAACCTTATCTTGATGAATGACTATATTGCTATATCAACGTTAAATGATTTTATCTTTTGTCCGTACTCCATATACCTTCACAACGTTTATATGGAGACGGACGAGACGATGTATCACGCCACACCACAGACACGTGGTCGGTCTGTACATGAAACTGTGGACAAAAAGACTGCCAGCAACCGTGCAGATGATATTCTTTCATTGCCGGTATATTCCGAAGAGTATGGTCTTATGGGCAAAATAGATGTATATAAGCGTAAAATTGGTAAACTGATAGAGCGTAAGTATCAAATGAAGCAGATATATCAAGGACAGATATATCAGTTATGGGCGCAGATGCTCTGTTTGAAAGAAATGGGGTATGCAGTGGAAGAACTTGCTTTCTATGAAATATCTACGAACAAGATGATACTGGTAAAGATGCCTGACGAAGAAGACATCCGTATGTTTAAAGGTTTTATTGACAGATTCCGTAAATATAATCCGGAAGAAACCCCATTTATTGTTAACCCCAACAAATGTCACCATTGTATTTATTGTAATTTGTGTGACAAAACGACCGAGAATAATGTTTACCAATAAAGACATAGAATACCGAACTATTTTTGTTGTCAACTGTATTCATGAACGAAGCATCCGTGTAAGTAATGGTGAGCTTCTGCTTGAAGAACAAGTCGAAAACAGTGACAAGATGAAGACACTCACCAAACTGCCGTTTCAGAAGATATTGGCATTGTTTATAATCGGTCACATACGAATCACAACACCATTAATAGAAAAGTGTCGTAAGTTTGGTGTCGCACTTGTCGTAATGAAGCCATCATTACGTCCGGTATTCTTTTGGGCAGATTCGGCAGAAGCCAATTTCTTGTTGCGTAAACGGCAATATGAGTTTCAAAAAGAAGATATAAGTATAGCAAGAATAATTGTCGACAATAAGATAAGAAATCAGATAAAGGCTCTGTCTGATACACGCCGTAAAGATGAAAGTACGAAACACGCACTATCCGTATTGCAGGGATGTATAGATACGATATACGATGTAAGTGATTATAATGCTTTGATGGGTGTAGAGGGTGTGGCCGCCAAATCGTTTTTCATGGCATTCTATCAAGATTTTAACTGGCATCAACGGCGACCACGTACAAAATGTGATACATTGAATGCCACTCTTGACATTGGTTACACAATATTGTTTAACTATATTGAATGTTTCTTGCGCATGTTCGGATTCGACCTTTATGTTGGAGTTTACCATCGTATGTGGTTTAAACGTAAATCACTTGTATGCGACATTATGGAGCCTTTTCGTCCCATAATAGATAAAGCTGTGCGTATAGCGTGGAACCGTAAACAGTTTTCTGAGAAAGATTTTCAAATACAAAAAGGAGAATACCGTTTACGTAATGAAAATAATGCAACTTACTTCCGAGTGTTTTTTGATGCTCTTATACCGTATAAGAATGATATATTTAAATATATTCAGTCTTATTATCGATGCTTTATGGGGCGAAAATCGGTAAAGACATATCCTATATTTTTGTTATGACATGTTAGTAGTAAGTTATGATATAAGTGATAATAGATTGCGGACAAAATTTTCAAAGATGTTAGTAAAATACGGTGCCGTAAGACTTCAGTACTCTGTATATGAAGTAAATAATACGGAACGTGTAATCAACAATCTTATAATGATGATAGAAGATACCTTCGCTAAAAAATTTGATGGTAATTAAGTTTTGCGAAGAGAAAACAAAATCGAAACAAGTGAAAACAAAGTAACTAAAAGAAACGTAATATATTGGTATTCAATTATAATTGATTGTACTTTTTGATTCTCTTGTAGAAACATAAATTTCCATAAATTCCTTATATTTGTTGCGTATTTGTTACGTGAAACAAAACGATTGTTGTACCTTTGCAGGTGAAAACAATACGTTGCCTGACGGCAAGGACAATTCTGAATGATTTATGGGAAGACCGAAGAAGACAACCAAGGCAAAGGAGCCAGTGCGCATCCGGGAGCGCAAACTCGCAAACGGCAACAGGAGCCTCTATCTTGACATCTATTCAAAAGGTGTGCGCAAGGTGGAATCGCTTGGCGTGTACCTTGTCCCGGAGAACACACCTCTTGACAAGATACAGAACGAACATGCGAGAAGCGTTGCCGAGAAAATAAAGTCAGAGCGCATCATCGCGCTGCAGAACTACGGCATAGCCAACCTTGACAAGGTGATGAAAGCCTCGATGCCCCTTCTCGCGTATCTTGAAAAATACGCCAGCGAGGGGAACGGCCTGACTGAATCAACCATGAAAGGACGTAAGTTCATGCGGCGCAAGGTGGAGGAATACCTACGCTCGACTGGGCGGCTCACCATATCCATGTTGGAGGTCGATTTGGATTTCTGCCGTGGCTTCATCAATTTCCTCCGCACGGCGAAGAACAGGCGTCTGAAAAGTGAAGAAAGGACGATAAGCAACTGCACGGGACTACAGACACAGGCCGTGCTTACAGCCGCATTGAACACGGCACTGCGTGACGGCATCATCGAGCGCAACCCCATGACCCTGCTGACCTCCAAGGAACGCTTCCACCAGCAGGAAAGCAAAAGGGTCTATCTCACCATCGATGAATTGAAAAGAATGATGGCCACTCCCTGTGATGACGGGGAACTGAAAATGGCGTTCCTGTTCGCCTGTTTTACGGGGCTGCGTCTCAGCGACATCCGCACGTTCACATGGAACAAGGTGCTGACAACGCCCAACGACTCCACCCGTTATATAAGGGTCAGGATGCTCAAGACGCAACAGGTCGTCAACGTACCGCTTTCCAAGGATGCCCTCGGCTATCTCCGTGAGACGGAAGACGGGGACGAGCCAATCTTCCGCCTGTCAAGCGCGGCTTCCGTCATAGAGCAAAGGCTGGCGGAATGGGCGAAGAAAGCCGGAATAGAGAAGCACGTGACCTTTCACGTCAGCCGCCACAGCTACGCTACGATGATGCTGACCATAGGAGTTGACATCTACACGGTGAGCAAGCTGCTTGGTCACAAGAACGTGGCGACCACACAGATATACGCAAAGATAATCGACCAGAAGAAAATTGATGCCGTCAATATGATGGACAGGTTCTTCAACAAAGACAGGCAGGCATGAGGATAGAGATAAGGACACGCGAGCTGAAGAACGGCAACAGGACAATATACCTTGATTATTATGACAAGGGCAAGAGGTGGTACGAATATCCCAAACTGTACCTTGTCCCTGATTCCGCTCCACATGCAAAGGAATTGAATAAAAACGCGATGGACAAGGCCGTTGCCATCAGGGCGAAACGGCTGCTTGGTGAGACACCGGAAGAGGACGGCAACCCGTTGAAGGAGGCTGACAAAATTCTTGTGAGCACTTGGATGGATGAATACGCCAAAGCCATGCATGCGAACACAGGGCTTTCCCCTGATTATCTAAAGCACTTCGACACCCTTATCCGCATGGTAAACGACTATCTCGCGCACATCAAAAGACCGCGTCTCACGATGGACTGCATAGACAGGGATTTCTACAGAGGATTCCTGCATTATATGACCGATGTCTATGAGTGCCGGACTTCCGACGGCGGAACAAGGCGACTGGCAAAATCGACCATGCACTTGTTCCAACTGAAGATGAATACGATGCTCAATCAGGCGGCAAGGGACGGTGTCATCAAGTGTAACCCATATCACCTGCTGTCAAGGGACGAGCGGATAAAGAAGCCGACTGACCAACGCGATTTCCTGACCCGTGAGGAACTGCACAGGCTGATGGAGGTGGAGACACGAAGCACCACAACCAAGATGGCATTCCTGTTCAGCTGTTTCACAGGTCTGCGCTACAGCGACCTGAAACAATTGAAGTGGGGCAACATCGAGAGGTCACAATCCGGGATGGTGATAAGGATAGAAGCGATGAAAAAGACGGAAAAGCCGGTGACCGTTCCTTTGGGTACAAACGCGATGGCATGGATGCCAGAGCGTGGCGACAAGACACTTGACGATTTTGTCTTTGACATAGGCACATGCGGAGGGTGCAACGCCGTCCTAAAGAAGATGGCGAAGAGAGCCGGAATCAACAAACGGGTCTCCTTCCATACCGGGAGGCACAGCTTCGCAACGCTTACCCTCGCCGCCACGAATGACATTGCTACGGTAAGCAGGCTGCTTGGGCATACCTCTGTCGCAACGACACAGATTTATGCGGAGGTGTTGATGGAGGACAAGATTGCCGCCGTAAATAAACTGAATGGTATATTTTAATTTGTATAACTCGATAACACCTTTTATGAAACGCATATTATGAAACGACTGTCCGATAACTTCCTTACGATGCTTTTGCCGCTTACAGTAGTAGCCGCGACCGCATTCAGTCTGGTTGTCGCCGTCGCTTTCCGCATGGGAGCGACCACGGCAGGATTTGTGTTTGCCACCCTGTCCATAGCCGGGTGGATCGGATTGGTTGCCGAGTTCTTCCTCTTGTATGGCATCATCATAGACAAGTGGCTTTCCAAAGACCGCTCCGTCCTGACCGCCTCATGGTTCGTGCTTTCACTGTTGCTTGCCTTCGTGTTCACACCGGATAAGCGCATGGATTGGAGCACGTGCATTGTCATGGTCTCACTCTTTGCCGTGGTTTTCCTTTTGCCCTGTACCATCGGTATGGCTTACGGCAGACAGATAAAATCATGGATGCTGCAACGGTGGAACAGCCTTGTCCCAAAGAAGCGGCAGCACACGGACGAAGCAGAAGAAAAGCAAATCGAGGCCGTGCTTTCAGCGTCCACGCCACCTGCCACGATGAAGCAGGAGGATGAAATCAGACACTATGACAGCCTTGTCTCAAAGGTACAGCCGGAACTGATAAGGAGACTGCCCGAAACATTGCAGACCAACGATGCTCTGTTCCTGTTGGTGCTGTTCCGGGAAGACGGTTATCTTGACACGGACTTCCGACCGCTGATGAAAAAGGAGGATGACGAAATAAACCAGACACTCTACGCCTATATCGCCAGCGCCCTTTGCGCAGCCCTCAAAATCAGGAAAGGCAAATGGGTCATCTTCGAGAAGTTCTGGCCGCTCAACAACGGCGCACAGCTGGCAAGCAACTTCAAGACCGCCTACAGGGACAATCCGTCCGAACACCAGAGGCATATCGCCAAACTGCTGCGCAAGGCGACCCGCCTTCGTCCGAAGCTCGACACCTACGACCTTGAAGAGTTCAAGAAGGTCTGACCTGCATTATCCATATAATCTTCTTCCTTGTTCCCGTCACCGTAACCCGATGGCGGGATTTTTTATGCCCGTCCGAGAACAGGTCTGTTTCCTTCCGCACTTATAAGTTACCATGTGCGGATTATCAGGGATTATGGAGGGTTTATAGTTCCCTTATACTTCGTTTTCACCCCGTTTATAGTTGCATTTATAATTTGCAAAGTTCTCTGTTTGTGTCATTTATAGTAATTGTTCCGGGAAAATTCCGCCATACCTTTGCACTGTCGCCACGACAAAGGCGAAGCAGATTATTCATTAAAATATACGCACATGACAGAGCAAAGAAAACTTTTAAGCACCAGGGAGGCGGCCGAGTATTGCGGCTTCAAACTTTCCTACTTCCGCAAGCTGATGATGCGCCGGGCTATCCCGATGTACAAGCCGACGGGCAAACTGTGCTTCTTCAAGAAAGAAGACTTGGACGCTTTCCTCACGGGTGTCCGTATCTCCTCACAGGAAGAAATCGCGAAGGAAGCCAACCGCTATATGGCAGGTCGGAAGTAAACAACCTTTTTTATTTACATCAAAAAACAAATGCAGTATGGAACAGAACAGGAACATGGAACAGGGCGGCACAGCCGCAACCGTTCCGGCAGAGAAGAAGAACGAGAATCGTAAACGCGAGGTGAGCGGCAAGGATGCACAAATCATCCGCGCATTCTTGGAGAGCGTAGGCATCTACGAGGCGGACGCATTACGCGTGAGCATCGCCATCGCCGACGGCAAGGTGTCGGCAGACAACATTTCAGCGGACGACCGCCTTGCGCTCAACCGCTATCTCAACAGCAGTACGGACAACGACCGCCTGACGGCAGACAACGTACAGGGACATCGGCTGAACCGTGCATTCGGTTTACTGGAACGTGTGTCGGAGTTTTGCGACAAGCAGCAACTGGTGACGGTAAACAGGGCACTGCTTTCCATTGCGGTAAACGCGGAGGACATCAACCGTGCCGTGTCAAGCCTAGACAAGCGTCCGGCATCCGTACAACCGGCACAGGCAAACACCGGAAACAACGGAGCAGGCAAGTAGCCGTATGCAAAAGGTGGAAAGGCATTTGACCTGCGTTCATACAACCTCTTTTTTCTTCCCTTCTTTCAAGATTGGAACAATTCAGAGTATCGCACGAGCAGCCATTGCCCTTTTTCATCTGACACACGATTATGGGAAAATGAAGCCGTGCAGGGTACAACAAAAAGATAAATTGGTATTTCCATACCGGTTACTGCACGGTTTTATTCTTTTCTAAAAGCAAAAATATCACACTTATAAAGACAAAGTTTTATGGACAAGGAAACATACAGATTCATGTACCCGGCAGGTGTCGCATCGCTGTCATTAGTTTTTTCTCATAAGGCATTGCAATGGCTATGCGGGACAACAAGGGATGATGACGGCAGGGAAACAGGCAACTTCACACTGTTTGGCGACCTGTTGGCGAGAATGGCACTTACAGCCGGAGAGGGCAAGGGCTTCCGCAGACCGCTCACGCTTTCCGCAGGTCAGGCACAGTATTCCGAAGAACTGCTTTCCACGCAATGGAACATGGGCAGGAAGCGCATACGCAACCTGCTGGACGCACTCACGGACATGGGGCTTATCGACACCAACCGTTCAAGGGTGGCATCCGTGATGACCTTCCCGTGCATCCGTGGGTGGGAAACAGCGGATGGCAGCCACACTGACAATACATTTTTCCATGAACAGAGGGAAGAGTAAGAGCCGAAAGACAGCCGGGAAAACAAACGAGCCGGTACTGACAAGGCTAAAACCGCCTTTCCAGTTGTTCCGCAATCCGGCAATAAGCGGCACCCGTCCCGTGCAGGAAGTGGCAGACGGACGGGAGGAGTGGCATGGAGCGATAGCGTTGAGTTGCGAGATATGCCGAGGTATTACCGCCTTCGGACGGTATTACCACGACGCTCTCTGGGCGCCCCGAAAGGTCGTTGTCCCAGCCGCTCGCAGGCTCGCACCTTCCCTTTTTTAGATACCGTTTCACTACAATTTCAAGGACACCGGTTATATGAAACAAGAAGATACTTCCAATCAGGAATCCGGGCAGGAAAAGCCCGTTATAAGGCGTGACAAGGTGGTGGTCACCAAAGTCACTGAACAGGAGCTTTCTCAGATTAAGAGCACCGCCGGGCAGTGCGGCATGACACGCAGCGACTTCATACGGGCAAGGGCACTCAATTACAGACCGAGACAGCGGCTTTCAGTTACGGAGGTGGACGGTCTGCGGCAGCTTGCGGCCTGTAGGACGGACATGGTGAACTTCGCCAACGCCCTGCACGGACTGAACGATGACGAGAAGGTGCGCCTTTTCCGCCATCAGCCCACCATGCTCGAATGGTACGAGAAAGTGGCGCGGGTGACAGACCACGTTACCGACTTCCTGCAGTCCGCGCAGAAGGCGAACAGCTATCCGGCAGGGACAACGGACGAAGAGACTGAGGAGGATGCCGTATGATAGCCAAGGCAAAATCCATCAGTCACGGCATCAGGGCAGCACTGTACGTGTCGGGTGAATCGAGGAACAAGAAACACCCCGAAAAGATAACGCGCATCTGCGACAACTTCATGCCGCAGGGCATGGACGCTTCGGGCATCTGGACGGAAATGAAGTTCGTCACCATGAACCGCCCGGACATCAAGAACAACGTCATACGCTTGGAGATAAGCCCGGCGATGGAGCATACCGAAGATTTCACGGTCGAGGACTGGCAGCAACTGTGGAACGACTTCGCGGCGGCTTTCGACAAGCAGGAAATCCTAAATAATGACGGCGAGGTCATTTCCGTGCCAACCAACATATCGGGCAGCAAGTCCAGCGTGTGGCTGCACAGGGAATCCGACAGCGGCATACCTCACCTCCATGCCGTCGTTTGCCGGATAGACGAGAACGGGAACATCAACAACGACCACGCCATCCATATCCGCGCACATCGGGCGGCGGAGAAAATTGCCCTGCAAAGGGGATGGGTAACACCCCGGCACATACATGAAAGCCGTATTCCGCAAGTCAGCAAGGACTGCATGGAGGCTTTGCGTGAACTGGATGAATGGTCTTGGGAGGGCTATGCGGAGAAACTTGCCGCCAAAGGCTACGAGCTGTATCTGCGCAAGGATGAAGAGAAGGTGGTACGCGGCTATGTGCTTCACAAGGGCAGTTCAAGGTTCAAGGGGTCGGAACTTGGAAGGGGGCGCAACCTGACCGCATCCCGTATCGAGCGGACTTGGGAGAAACTGCATCCCGAACAGACCAAACAGGAAAGCCCGGCACCGAAGCGACCTGTTGTAACGACACCGAAGCCGTCTGTTCACAATAAAGCCGGACAAAAGACACAGACCAATGTCGGACGGAATAATCCGGTTTATGAGTATTACACGGAGTGGAACCCCGACCGCCTGCGCTTTGAGTTTGAGCATGACGGAAAGAACTACGACCGCTATATCCCTGAAAAGGTGCTTGACTGTCTGAATGACGAGTTCGACCACCGGGAACTGGCCAACTGGCAGCCCTTGCAGAATCTGGCTATTGCCTTTTTTACGCTTATCGCTTCTCCTTACGGGGAGGTCACCGGCGGTGGCGGAGGCGGCTCGCAGTCCGACCTCAAATGGGGGCGTGACCCGGAAGAGGACGAGATAGAGTTCATGCGCCGTTGTGCGCGGGAGGCTTCGCACAGGCTCGGCCTGCAAAAGAAATCAGGAATGAGACGTAAATGACAAACCTAAAAAACATCAGTGACAATGAGACAACCCGATACGTCCGCCCTACGTGAGCGGCTTAACAATTATACACCCGGACAGGAACTGGAACAGGACAAGCAGGAGCTTGAAGGACTGCTTCAAGAAGTGAGTGACCAAATTTTTGCCATGCGCAATTTGCTCAAGGAAATCAATAAACTCAAGGAAGAGCTGCACGGCATACACGGAAGCCTGATGCACACGGTCAAACGGGAACGGGCGGCTTTCAATGCTTTAGACGCGGCCAAGGACAGTGCGGACAACATTGTGAATGGTATCTGCAACGCCATTGTAAAAGCGGAACGGCATACCATCATCCAAGCCACAGTCGGCACGGACGAACTGGAAAAGGTAAACCAATGTTCCGCAGCTCACATCAAGGCGGAGGAAGAACTTTTGGAGAGGCATAGAAATAAATTGGCCAAATACCTCCATAGTGGTGAAGGCATTTGGCTCTCTGACCGCTGGCTCAAAATTCTGTTCGCCGTGCAGTTCCTATGTTATCTTGCGGTGGCATTATGGGTATTGTGTAAAAGGTAAGATGTACTCCTATTTTCCCAATGATTTGAACATTTTACTAATGCAACGCTTCTTTTGTTCCATATTGGGATGGACATAGAGGTTGAGCGTGGTTGAAATGTCGGAGTGTCCTAACAGAACACTCACTGTTTTATAGTCACACCCGGCTTCAATGCAGCGTGTGGCAAAACTGTGGCGCAGCCCATGGTACTTCAATTTGGGAATGCCGAGTTTGGCCATCAATTTGTTGTAGTAGTTGCGGTATGTGCGTGGTTCTGTAGGGTGCTCGTCATTGGTAAGCACATAGAAATCATCTTTGACAACCTTTTTTAACGGTTTAATCATTGTGAGTAATTCTTTGCTCATAGGTATTGCACGGCAAGAGTTTTGGGTCTTGGGTGTGTTGATGACAAGTTCTGTGTGCTTCTTCTCTCCATCAATGATATAGATGCGTTCAATGGTACGACTGACGGTTATAGTGCCGTCAGCCACATTGACATCACTCCATTTCAAAGCACATATTTCCCCGATGCGTAGCCCTGTGCTAAGGCTGATATAAATGCCAAGCCCTGTAAAGGTGAAATGACTCTGGATATAGTTCAGAATTGCCCTATGATGGGCTACAGACAGCACTTCCAGTTCCTTATTTGCAGAGGCCGTTGGGTACTTTATATCCCATTCGTAATAATTCATCCATTCATTTTTGACCCCGTACTTCATCACCATTTTTAGGACTATCAGAATGTCCTTGACGGATTTGATGCTCAATCCTTTTTCTAACTTTTGCAGGACGAAAGCCTGCACTTCCTTTTCATGGAGCGAATCACTATCCCCGAAACAAGGAATAATGTGGTTCTCCAAGATTAACACATAAGCCGCCATTGTGGACTGCTTCACATAGGGGCGCTTGTACTCTTTCCAAGCTACCGAAATTTCTCTAATTGTCTTGTTACTCATGTTGTTCATTTAATGATAAGTCTCTATAATTAGAGAAATATAATGAGCGATGTTCCCCATTTGAGATTTCCGGAGTTCAGTGGGGAGTGGGAAATATGTAAAGTGTCTGAGCTATTGGATTTCTATTCAACCAATTCTTTAAGCTGGGAGCAACTTGAATATGGAACGAAAGCCATGATGAACTTACATTATGGACTAATTCATGTTGGGCTTCCTACTATGGTTGATTTGACAAGAGATAATTTACCCAATATCAAAGAGGACAATATGCCCAAGAACTTTGAATTGTGTAAAGAGGGTGATGTGGCTTTTGCAGATGCCTCGGAAGATACGAATGAAGTTGCCAAGCCTATTGAGTTCTTTGACCTTGCAGAAAAAAACATTGTATGTGGATTGCATACAATTCATGGACGTGACAATAAAAATAAAACTGTTATCGGCTTCAAAGGATATGCTTTTTCGTCATATGCATTTCATAATCAGATTAGACGAATAGCACAAGGAACAAAAATCTATTCCATCAGCACAAAGAATTTTTCCGAGTGCTTTATTGGCATTCCATCCAAAACAGAGCAGACGAAAATAGCCACGTTCTTGCGACTTATAGATGAGCGCATCTCTACCCAAAACAAAATCATTGAGGATTTGAAATTACTAAAGTCCGCAATTAGTTTGAATGTACTTCATTCCGATACATGGGAACAATTCAAAGTCAAAGATATAGCCCAAATAGGGCGTGGTAGAGTTATTAGCTCCATAGAAATTAGCCAGCAAAAGAGCCCTACATATCCAGTATATTCCTCTCAAACATCAAATGATGGTATTATGGGCTACCTTGATGATTATATGTTTGAAGGTGAATATATCAGTTGGACCACTGACGGTGCAAATGCAGGAACTGTATTTTATCGTAATGGAAAATTTAATTGCACAAATGTTTGTGGTTTGTTAAAACTTATAAAAGGGTTTGATACTCATTTTGTTTCATTGGTTTTAGCGGAAGCGACAAAGAAATATGTCTCAATAAACTTAGCTAACCCAAAACTTATGAACAATACAATGGGTAACATTCAAATACGTTTGCCCAAATTAGAAGAGCAAAAAAGAATATCCATCGTTTTCAGAGTGTTACAAAGACTATGGACTATACATAATAGTTTGCTCACCGAGTATATAAAGCAGAAACAATATTTGCTCTCACAGATGTTCATATAAACATTTGTGAGAGCTGGTACTGCTTTTCATCCTCATATTTTACCTTTGTATTTTCTTCAAGAGCCAACTTGTTATCTAATGAAGCCATTAGAGAGGCTATTTTATTTTGCATTTCTTTTGAAGGTAATTCAACCACAAGTGACGCTATTTCTGAAATATAATGCCTTTTGTGTTCTTCGGATTTTAGCTCTAAATATGATAGATATTCAAACATAAACCGAAGATTTACATTAGGTTTTGCTGTAAGTATCTTTATTGCTGACGATTTTACTTTAAAAGGGAATGATACATATTTTGCATCCATTGTAAAATCATCAAAGATTATGCACTCACCCTTTTGATATATACTAAAATCCTCGTCTGTATAACCCAAAACGAAACCTTTATTCGCAGTTAAAACCGGAATTAAGGTCGTATCTGTGGAGTATTCATCATTGGTAACAATATATGCCGTAGGTTGTTCATAAGTAAGAAGTTGATTGATTTCCAAACTTTCTGTATGTTCTTCTTTTAATGATACAAACACCTTTTTTCTAATTGCGGACATTTTAGTTTCTCAATCCTTAATCAAAGGACTAAGAGTTTGTTGTATGCAAAGAGTTTATGGCAATAACGTGCATTTAAGCGAAATTGCACAAATATATCAGCCGCAAACAATATCTTCAACAGAATTAACAGAAGATGGTTTTCTTGTATATGGGGCAAATGGTATTATTGGTAAATATAAGGATTACAATCATGAAACGGAACAAATTTGTATAACTTGTCGAGGAAATACTTGTGGCATAGTAAATTATACAAAACCAATGTCTTGGATAACTGGAAATGCAATGGTGATAAATACAGATAAGTATCAAGATAAGGTGTATAAGAGATATTTATATCATTTTCTCTCTACGTATAACTTCAATAGTATAATTTCTGGCTCTGGACAGCCGCAAATAGTACGTACCCCATTGGAAAAGTTAAAAATAACATTGCCCCCTATTTCTGAACAAAAACAGAAGGCAATGATTCTTGATAGAATTCAAGACAAGATAGATATTAATCATAAAGTATTAAATCTTTATATACGTCAAAAGCAGTATCTGCTTTGTCAAATGTTCATATAAACATTTGGCGGAGCAAGTATTGCTTCAAATAATTATAAGAATCATACTGTGCGATTTGAATTGATAGTATTCTTTCCAAAGATTGCATTAGGTTTGCGATGAAACTCTGCTCACTTTTACAAGGTAAAGGCAGCCTTAAATCCGTTAGAGTTGATAGCACTATATAAGGAGTGTTGCTTAAACTCTTTTCTATTGCAATTCTTTTGGGCAGCAGTACTTTCAAAGCCCATTTAATGTACTGGATATTTTCGGAGAACAAGTCTAATACATAAGTCCTTTGGTAAGCATTAAATTTTCCCTTATAATAATTGATATATCCCAAATTAGCACCATTCCCAGAGATTAGTAAAGCTTCTGTATCAAAAGCAAAGTTATCAATTTTGAATGGTTTTTCTGCACAAGTGAAAAAAGGATAAATTCCATTATCTACCTGTGCATTTGCATCAAGTTTGCCTGTTGTAATTTGACAAATATCACCAAGTTTTACATATGTGATTCCACTTATTGATTCTTTAATGCAATGCTGTGCAATTCCTTTGATTAAGGACTCGTATTTCTCAATGATTTTGTTTTGGGTAGCTATTCGTTCGTCAATGAGAGATAGAAATCCAGCTATTTTTCTCTGTTCTTCAATTGATGGAAAATATAATGATATTTTGGATAATCCTTCCTGTCCAATATTGAAATGTTGTGCTCCTGCCCCCATCTTGCAAGTTCTTTTGCGCGCTAATGGCGTAGCAAGCAAATACTTAAAGAACAAAGGAGCATAATTGCCAATTTTACGACCACGAATAACAAAGCCTCCATAAATGGCGGTACGATTATCCATGTACACATTAGCTCGTCCTACATCCTCCAATGTTTCTGAGCTACGTTGGAATAGCACATCTCCGTCTTTCACTCCAAAACATTCTATTTCTTTTTCAGTAGCATTGACCTTGCCACGAATATTGTCATAATTGATAACTCCTTCTGAAAGAATATCCATCACCGAAATGAATGGCAGTCCACTTCCAATACGTTTAGCGTCTGGATTAAGACCATTCTTAAACTCCAAATATTGAGAAAGCGTATGCTCTTCCCACTCCCCACTGAACTCCGGAAATCTCAAATGGGGAACATTAAGGACTTTTTTATCTTTATTTTCTGCCATAGTCATTCTTTATTTTTTATGAATCTGATTACGTAAACTGGTCGCTGCTTGCTACGGGTTATTTGTGTTCGTTCCAAAACTGCAACAGACTGTTGCAGAAATTACCGTATTCGACCAACTTAATATTCTCAGATTTATCATTGCTGTCTTTTATAAATTCTCAGTTACATGCCGGTTACACAAAACATTCCTTGATATTCAGCGTTTTATAATTGCTACCGCCAATCTTTACCCCTCTCAGTTACATGCCAGTTACATGAATTATGCCCAATAAGGTATATAGTTATGCCTTGAGCCACCATCAGGATTTTCCTCTTTAATCACCCTCGCTTCCAGCGCATCTTTGATAATACGTGAGGCCATAGGATAGTTCTTGTCTTCGATTCCCAAACGGGCACGAAGCGACTGGTTATTCATTTTGTCATTAGAGACATACCTCAAACAAGCGTGTTGATAACAAGCCCTAACCCTTTCGTTCTTATCTATGTCTGCAAACTTGCGGTATGAGAACACCGTTGCTGTAGTTCTGCTTTCCTGCACTTGAAAACGAAGTGGCGGCAATTGAAATAGTTCGATGCTGAAAATCGTTTTATCCATACCGCTACCTTTTTCCTCACAGATACCCATTCTCCTCATGATGTCTGCAAGGGAATCGTTGCGTGACTGGTATTCGTCAATAAAACGCTCTACACTGATAAGAGGTTGTCCGGGATTAGATATTTCTATGCGGTCGGAATAAATCTCTACCATCGGAAATCCCTGCTCTGCAAAATCTTGGTGGATAAGCATGTTGGCAACCAACTCTCTTATAGCTATTTCTGGGTACATTCTTGCATCTTTCCGAAGAGCCTGTCCGATTTCCTCATTTGCTGGAAGTTGGCTGTTTATCCATGAAACCATGCTCTCAAAGCCTATTGCATAACCTTTATCAAAGACTTGCTCACGTATCGTTTCCAATTTGCTCTTACCCTTATACACTATAACCCTGACAACCTTACGTTTCAGTCCATCAAAATCTCCAAGGGATTTTGCAAACAGCAACGCTCCGAGTTCTGTAATACTGTAGCCGACCTCGTCCTGTTGTATAAGGCTTTCTGAAACAAAACGTTCCATAATGCCTTTGGTATCTTGTGGCAGAGGGATGTGCATCATATCAAAATAGGTCTCAGCACTCAAAAGAGTAAGGACTTCTTGGGAGGACAGTCCTTTTTTGAGTAAGATTTTCTCCAATGCTTTTTGTCCTCCCTTCCATATTTTGGCTTCTTTGGCAGGAAAATCCTTGAGCTTTCTGGTAATAGAACCAACTCTGACATACGCTTCATGCAGGAAACTCACAGGTCGGTTTACTGTAGCCGGAATTTTGAAAATACAAACATGACCGCAGTCCTCGTAATCAAAATCGTCAATTACCTCAAAATCAATACGGGGATTAAGCCTTGTTGATAGCCAAGACTCCAGTTCTTCATTGCCTACCATCTTTTGCTTGCCGTATAGGTCTGTTCCAATTATATCATGACTATTGTCATCTACCCCATATACGATATATCCGAAAGGCATATTGCATAAATAGGCACTATTAGCTAACGCAGAAATACGTTCACCTATTTCTTCTTTAGAATGGAAGTTGTGTTTAAACTCTATCCATTCTGTTTCTTTGGGACGAGCTACAAGTGCATCAATCAATTTTTTGAAGTCCAGATATTCCATGAGCCAATTATAATTTTATTCCACTATTCCCAATTCTTTCAGATATACCTCAATCTCCTTATCCAACTCAGCACGCTTGGCTTCCAGTTCCTTGATTTCAGCCATTACCGCCTTGATGTCGATAGGTTCTTCCTCTTCAAAGGTATCTACATAACGGGGAATATTCAAGTTATAGTCGTTCTCTTCCACCTCCTTTAAGGTTGCAAGATGACTATACTTTTCTATTTCCTTACGGTCACGATAGGTTTCCACTATCTTTTGGATGTGCTGCGGACGGAGCTTGTTCTGCGTCTTCACCTTCTCAAACTCCTTGCTGGCATCGATGAACAGGATGTTGTCATCCTCTTTACGGCATTTTTTGAAAACGAGAATGCAAGTCGGAATGCTCGTGCCATAGAATATGTTGGCTGGCAAACCGATAATAGCATCAATATAGTTTTTCTTCTCTATGAGGAAACGACGGATGACACCTTCCGCATTACCACGGAACAACACACCATGAGGAGCCACACAAGCCATCGTGCCACCCTCATTCAAGTGGTAAATCATGTGCAGAATGAAAGCGTAGTCGGCAGTCTTCTTCGGTGCAAGCCGTCCTGCCTTGCTGAAACGATCATCATTGTTGAACTTGTCGGTAGCACTCCATTCGGCAGAGAACGGAGGATTTGCGACAACAGCATCAAATTGTGTTTCACCAAAAGCATCCCATTCAAGCGTATCGCCATTCTCAATTTTGAAGTTGCTGAATCTGATACCGTGAAGCAACATATTCATGCGTGCGAGATTATAGGTTGTAGGATTCTTTTCCTGTCCGTAAATATCCACAGCCTTACCGATACTTGCAGCACGGAGCAACAAAGAACCACTACCGCAAGTTGGGTCATAGACATTGCGCAAACGTTGGTGTCCGATAGATACAATCTCTGCCAAAATACGGCTGACTTCCTGCGGAGTATAGAACTCTCCGGCTTTCTTTCCTGCACCGGCAGCAAACTGAGAAATCATGTATTCGTAGGCATCGCCCAAGATGTCTATTTCTTGTGATGCTTCAACACCAAAATCTATGTCATCCAACGCAAGAAGGACATTGCTGACGAGGGTATTCTTGTCATCGGCGGTCTTTCCCAATTTAGGCGAAGCCAAATCTATATCGGAGAACAATCCTCCGAAATCTTCCTCACTGTCATGCCCCAGTGTGCTATCCTCAATACGTTTCAAGGAACGTTCCAATTTTGGAAGGATGTTTTCTTTTCGTTTGATTGCCTCTATTACTGACGAAAACAAGAACTCTGGCTCTATGAAATATCCAATGTCTTCCAAGCATTGTTTCTTGGCTTCTTCTTGTAGTTCAGCAGCATCGGCATCATTCATTTCCCACAATTCCTTAAAGGTAACATCATCGTCAATCAAGGCATTGTTCATGTAAACCTCAATTTTCTCCGACAGGTACTTGTAGAAAATAAAGCCCAAAGTGAAATACATGAAATCACTGGCTGACATATTACCGCGCAACTTGTTAGCTACTTCCCAAAGTTGGTCACGGAGTTTCTGTTGTAATTCTTCGCTCATAACTATTTTATTTCTTTAATTTCATAACCAAATTTATTGGCAAGTTCAAAAATCCTACTTATATTGTCTTTGCCATGCTGTGATGAAACAACAAACGTCACCCCATCATTAGAAATAAGAATATCTTTTTCAAACCATCTTTTATGCGTGTCAGAAGTTTGACTTTTCCATTTATTTACTTCTTCAACTGTTTTAATTAAATGTTTTGGCAATAGATTGACCAACTCATTATAATTAACAGGATTGAATTTGACATAAACACGAATTATCTCTAAAGCCAATCTGCCTTTTCCATAAGAGCCGACTCCATTAAGTGAGTATTTGGTATAGTCTTTCCCTTTGTTAGTACATTTTTTTTGCAACTCATTTTGAACAGATTGGGATATAGAATCACTGTACACAGGTTCGTTATTCTCGTATTCTATTATTACGGCATCGTCTATGGTTTGTGCTATTTCTTTGAAAATTTCAAGTGCCTTTTGTGGGGCGACATTAAAGAACTCCCTATTCTGTCGAATACGGTAATTCGTCAGATTGTCAATAATATGATGCACAAGTTTTTCAACCTCGTTATATTTTACCGTTTTCATTGTGGCGAATATCTCGAAAGGCAAAGGCACAGCCGTATTGTCAAGCTCTTTAGACCGTATATCTACAGGTCGAGCACTTTTTCCGATTTTTACCCAATCCTCACGAAAACTTGGATTGGTTAAAATGTACACATATCCAGCTCCAGCTATATTTTCCATATTCTTATTCCGCTTTCTTTATCATTAAAATATCACCTAAAGTAACTCTATATGCTTGCGTTCTCGTGATACAAACATATGGATATTCCGACTTTTCATTTTTATGAGAAACATCAATAATACAATTCCAACAACTGTATTTTGGGGCTTCCTCTCCAGGATCCAAACATAAAATTTTGGTTATTTTATCGGAATCGTCAGTGATTTCATATCCAACAGCAAGCAGAGCATGAGCACCTTCTTTGAAGTCGGTTGATATTATAACAGGACTTTCTTTATCTATGAAATCCGCTATTGCGTTGATTATGTCATCATCTTCTTTGGGATTTTTCCTAATTGCATCGAGGTTAAAACTTGATTCTCTTATCTCCCTTGCCATGGAAATAAAAGAATACCCCCTTCTAACTAATCCTTGCTCTTCTAAGAAATGACTTAAAAATTTCCCTTTGCAGGTTCGTCTGTCAGGATTGGCATATACCTGCAAATCCTCATTTGTAATAACTCCAATGCAGAGCATAGCCATTGCTAAAGAGTAAACAGCACACGCTCCATCCATATCTCCTTGCCTTTTATGTAGAAGAATATATTTCCCATTAGCGTCTTTTACACGGACACCTTTAGAGTCAAGTTTTATAGAATTTATTATCTTTATTGAACTCATATCACTATTATATTTAGTCCCAGCTAAAAGTACGGATGATACCTCGCAACCTATCCAGTATTCTTGTCATCGCTTTTCGGGTCTTAATCAAACCAAGATGCTTTTCCTTGAGAGCCTTTTGTATAATTTCAGGTTGCTCTTTCTGAAGGTAATCATACTCTTTCAAGTAATGGTTAAGCACGTCAGAGGAAAGACCTTCATCTTGTGCCAATGATTTTACAGCCTTTTCTCGCTCTGTTGAGATATAGCTGTTCAGACGTTCTTCCAGTTCACTTGTACCATCCGCTTTTTTGCGTTCAGCCATAAAGTTATCCTTGTCCTCATCTACATTCTTTTGGATGAAGCCGTCAATGAGTTTCGCCTTACTACGCATTTCTGCATCCTTTATCATAGTGTCAATAATATTCTTACGCCGCTCCGCATAATCATTGCTGTATGGATTAAGATTGGCTATGAGTTCAAGGATATAGGCTACATTGATAATGTCGCTGTGCAGGAGTTCAAGGCAGAAGTCAATATCTTCCAATCCCTGACTATCACCGTATGGAACAGGGTCTTCTGCAACCATTGAAGAAGCTACAGGAGGTTCTATAAATCCCACTGTAATGTCAAGATACTTGCTTTTATAGTCATTGAATTGCTGTTCGGTCATGCCGAGGTCATCCGCATCATCTGTGTAGTCCTCATATATCTGGATTTCTGCATGTTTACGGATAATGTCACGAAAAGCCAACACGAAATCTTTTTTGTCTTTCTCGCTCTGCAACAGGTCAATGCTGTTTGGTGCTGGATATTTCTGCAAGAAATCAGTAGTCAACTGTTGGTATTCCTTTTTCACTTCCTCAAATGGAGGACGAACAATATCTTCGGGATTGTTAGAATTACTGAACAGCCTAATAGACGTGTCAACATTGCTTTTTAAGTCGCGGAAGCAAACTATTTTGCCAAAACGCTTTTTCTCATTCAGCACACGGTTTGTGCGACTGAATGCTTGCAAAAGGCCATGATACTCCATGTTCTTATCCACATAGAGTGTGTTGAGTTTCTTACTGTCGAAGCCTGTAAGGAACATACCCACAACCAAGCAGAGGTCAAGCGACTTCATGTCCGCTTTCTTCTTTTTCATGCGCAGGTTGATGTCATCGTAATATGCACGGAAATTTTCGGTAGAATAGGCGGTGCCGTACATCTTATTATAATCATCTATGATGGCTTGCAGTTCATCAGCTTCACCCACGCTTTCGCTGACAAACTGCCCTGTACCCATACCTGTCTGTTCGTCATCTTGGCTGTTATTTGCTCCGTATGTAAACACTGCTCCTATACGGATATTCGGCTTCAAGGACTTGAATATCTTATAATAACGTATGAGCATTGGTACGGACTGCACCGCAAACAGTGCATCAAACTCACCGTCAAATGTGGATTTATTGAAGTTGTTGAGAATGAATTTTGCAATTTCTTCCATGCGGTTGGCATTGCCTTTTTCCACATCCTCATTTCCATGATAGTATTCCACAAGGAAGCCCAGCACGTTTTCATCAGCAATGGCATCCTTAATGAGATATTTGTGGAGACAATCTCCAAAGACCTCTTTTGTAGTATGTCCGTCCACTGCATTTTCGGTAAAGATAGGCGTTCCTGTGAAACCGAACACTTGCGCATTATCAAAGAACTTCATTATCCGCTTATGACTGTCACCGAAATGGCTTCTGTGACATTCGTCAAATATAATCACGACGCGGGAATGACGTATGGCTTCTATCTTGCTGCTATACCACGTCTTGCTAACGGCGGCATTAAGTTTCTGTATGGTCGTGATTATTATCTTTGAATTGCTGTGCAACCGTTTTACAAGTTCGTCTGTGTTATCCGTACCATCCACGGCATTCGGCTCAAATGCCTCATATTCTGATTGAGTTTGAGTGTCAAGGTCATGACGGTCAACCACAAACATCACTTTATCTACATCGTCCAGTTCGGAAACAAGTTGGGCGGCCTTGAATGAAGTCAAGGTCTTTCCGGCTCCTGTGGTATGCCATATATAGCCGTTATCATTGGAATTCTTTACTTTATCCAAAATCTTCTCCACTGCATAGAACTGGTATGGGCGAAGTACCATCAAGCATTTGTCACCCTCATGAAGCACTATGTATTTACCGATGATTTTACCAAGAGTGCATTTCTCCAAGAAAAATGCGGCAAACTTATCCAGTTCGTTAAACGGAATATTGGCAGCATCCGTCCAGTTGAAAGTGAATTTATAGCCACTGTTAGGGTTGTTGGCAAAGTAGCGCGTATTGACACCATTGGAGATAACGAATAACTGGATATAATCAAACAATCCGTGGAATGATGTCTTATGGTAACGCTGTATCTGATTATACGCCTGTTTGAGTTCTACACCCCGGCGCTTCAGTTCAATCTGCACCAATGGCAGACCGTTTATAAGAATGGTCACATCGTAACGGCACTTCTTACGACCCTCTACCGTGATTTGATTGGAAACCTGAAATTCATTCTGACACCACTGTTGCCTATTCAGAAATTCCACCCAAATACGCTTTCCATCTGCCGTGTCAAGCGGATAAAGGTCGCGGAGTTTTTTCGCCTTTTCAAACCGCGTGCCGCCCTCGAGGTGAATGAGTATCTTTTCAAACTCCTCATCTGTAAATTCAGTACGGCCATGTTCTGCTAACCGTTTACGGTTATGCACCTCCAACTGCCTTTTGAAATTGGCTTGAAGATTTTCCTCCTCAGCAATTTGGACATATTCATAATCCATCTGCTGAAGTGTAGCGATTAGTCCGGCTTCCAACGCCGCTTCACTCTGTATAGACATATTCCTTTTACTTATTACTCATTTTTATTCAGCCCTTTGATAATCTCGATACCCAATGCGTTTTCTATTTTACAAATGGTTTCCAGTGACATGTTCTTTTGCCCTTTCAGCATCTTGGATATATATTGCTGGGTGCAGTTCATTTTCTCGGCAAGCATCCGTTGCGTCATGCCGAGTTCAGACATCCGCCTTGACATAAGGACGGCAATAGCCTGTAAGTATTGCGCCCAATCCCTTTTATCTTGCCCGACCTTGACGTCTTGCGGTTCGGCTTCCAAAACTCCGCAAGGTATCTTGCATGTCACTGTATTCATTGAAACGATTGTATTGCTTTATTCAGTTGCAAAGGTAGCACAAATATTCGAAATTACACAACTCCCGGGTTGTTGTTTCGTAGAAAGAAACAAAATGCCATGCCTAAATCAAAGATTTAGGGAAGTAGAGACTTGTCGTCTCTCTATTCATAATGGTAATGAACTTCCATGTTGTTAATTCCTATGTTCTACCATAAGAACAATATTTCTCCATTTGTTTGTTGCCAATTTGTTACGCATGAATTATTTACCTATATATCGCTATTGATTATCAGAGTGTTATAATTTGTACAAAATCAATCATATTGATAGTGTAATCATTTTTGATGTGTCAAGTGTAAAACTGAAGAAGTATGGTAATGCGATTCATCGTGATAAAGATATTGTATATTTCTAAATCAAAAATGTGACATAAATGCAAACCATGGTCTCTACATATAAGGCATAGATTCTCTTACACCTTGATTATCAAAGAATTAGAACAAATACATAACATAATAGACAATACCCACCTTAATTATTCTTTTCTTTTTTATATTTAACTATTTGATAATTAATAAAATAATTGTACTTTTGCAAAAGTAAAGGCTATAAGCCTTATGTAATTTCTACTATTGTAGATTACGAACAGCGCTTGTTGTTGTGCATTGTGGCTATAAGCCTTATGTAATTTCTACTATTGTAGATTTTCAAGCTGCTGCTCAAAGTGAAGACTGGCTATAAGCCTTATGTAATTTCTACTATTGTAGATGTTATTATGTTGATTTATAAAAAGATGCAGGCTATAAGCCTTATGTAATTTCTACTATTGTAGATAATGTACTTACCTTTGTATGTAGATTTTGGCTATAAGCCTTATGTAATTTCTACTATTGTAGATAGAACGAGCCTTAACATCAGCAATCTGGGCTATAAGCCTTATGTAATTTCTACTATTGTAGATTTGGAGATGTGTTTGCCGACATTGCTGGGCTATAAGCCTTATGTAATTTCTACTATTGTAGATTCAAACGCACTCTTGATGATCAGATTGCTGGCTATAAGCCTTATGTAATTTCTACTATTGTAGATGTGTGTTGCGGTTCGGTAAATTGACAAGGCTATAAGCCTTATGTAATTTCTACTATTGTAGATGATACCGAATTTCTTAAACGTACTATTGGGCTATAAGCCTTATGTAATTTCTACTATTGTAGATGACATATAAACCTCCTTTTGTTGAATAAGGCTATAAGCCTTATGTAATTTCTACTATTGTAGATGCTTAATGACCGTATTTCACGTGCTAAGTGGCTATAAGCCTTATGTAATTTCTACTATTGTAGATTTAAACGTACCCTTGACTCTCGTATTGCGGCTATAAGCCTTATGTAATTTCTACTATTGTAGATTGCCCCTGTATTCCTTTATCGCAGGCGCGGGCTATAAGCCTTATGTAATTTCTACTATTGTAGATGGAGTAGCTATCGTTTACAAGAGCACTACGGCTATAAGCCTTATGTAATTTCTACTATTGTAGATGACTACTTTCTTACATCTGAGCATTATCTGGCTATAAGCCTTATGTAATTTCTACTATTGTAGATTTGATATGTACGGAGTTGTTTAGATATATGGCTATAAGCCTTATGTAATTTCTACTATTGTAGATTTTATATCCAAATCCTTTGCCATAACCAGGCTATAAGCCTTATGTAATTTCTACTATTGTAGATTATTGTGTATGCGAGTACGGTCCCGTCCGGCTATAAACCTTATGTAATTTCTACTATTGTAGATAAAGCGGTAGATTTGACACTTTCACCGGGCTATAAGCCTTATGTAATTTCTACTATTGTAGATGGATGCAGTTAGCTCTAAGAATAATAGTGGCTATAAGCCTTATGTAATTTCTACTATTGTAGATTAGCAAAATCAGACTGACGCATCTGGTCAAGGCTATAAGCCTTATGTAATTTCTACTATTGTAGATTCAGCGACCATGTCGGCAAGTTGGTTCATGGCTATAAGCCTTATGTAATTTCTACTATTGTAGATATAGTGACATAAGCAGCGGTCTGCATCGGGGCTATAAGCCTTATGTAATTTCTACTATTGTAGATATAAAGACATACATAGAACGCACTCTCTCCAATGCTTGTCACGGAGTTGGGAATGGTGATGCTTGTAAGTCTCGTGCATTTGCTGAACGCAGAATTTCCAATGCTTGTCACACTATATTTTACCGAATTATATTCTATTTCTTCAGGAATTGTTACATTTCCGCTATAAGAGTCGTAATTGTAATCTTTATACGTAACACTTGCGATCCTATTCGTTTCATTTAAGTTATAATATATCCCGCCAATACAAGCATCATAAGCCCAAATAGCAGACGGCAATGCTGTCAGCACAAAGATCAACTGTGCTTTTCTTAAAAATGTTTTCATTTTATTATTATCTGTCATTGCTGTCCCATTAAAATCCAAAATAGTTCTTTGAAATGTTTGAAATTTAGTTAGTTACAGAGATTTTTCGAGCGCGACGATTTCACGACGATTTCATTTGATACCTTTGCCGCCTATAACAAA
>NZ_JABKKJ010000008.1 GCF_013166515.1 Xylanibacter caecicola
GATACCTGCCACCTAAAAACCTGAAACCTTACATATATCCGAGCCACCTCAGAACATCGTTGAGGTTTGCCACCACGAGGAGAAGTATGAGGATTGCAAATCCTATATACTCTGCACGGAGCAGGAAGTTCTCGCTCGGCTTGCGTCCGGTGATTATCTCATAGAACAGGAACAGTATGTGTCCGCCGTCAAGGGCGGGTATCGGCAGGATGTTCATGAAGGCAAGCATGATGCTTATGAACGCCGTCATCTGCCAGAACAGCATCCAGTCCCAAGTCGGAGGAAACAGGTTGCCTATCGCACCGAAGCCTCCCAATGACTTCGCACCGTCGGCAGTGAACACATATTTCAAGTCGTCCACATATCCGCGGAGCACGCCAATACCATACTTGGCGCCTGCCGGAACGCTTTCAAGAAAACCGTATTCTATGGTCACCGGCTTGTAGAAATCGGCAAGCGAGGCTTTTCCCACATCGAGTGTAAGCTCCGGTGTAAGCGTAACCTTTACTGTGTCTATGTGTCCCGTGCCGCCGTGTCTGAAGGCGAATGTCGCCATTCTAACCTTCATGCTGTCCTTTGTCGTAGGTTTGGCGGCGGCGAGTCTGTCTTTCAATATGCCTATTTGCATGTCAAACTCGTTCCAGCTGCTAATCTCCGTGCCGTTTATTGCCACGATGTGGTCTCCTTTCGACATTCCGACCTGTGCTGCCGGCGTGTCCGGCATTACGCTGTCTATCTTTGACGGGATGTAGGGTCGTGCAAAGGCAGGCGTTTCCTTGACCATTGTAAGCAGGCTTATTTCTTCGGGCATGACTATTGTTTTCTTTTTGCCGTCGCGCATCACGTCTACCGTCTTGGCGTTGGACATCATGCGGTACATGTCTATGTCGAAGCGTTTCATCGGCTTTCCGTCTGCCGATAGGAGTATGTCGCCGTTCCTGAAGCCTGCCTGTTGTGCCGTTTCATTGAACACCATACCCATTTTCATGTCCTTGAGAGGGATGTACGACTGTCCCCATGTGAACAGAACCATTGAATAGATAAACAGTGCGAGGATGAAGTTGAACAGCACACCGCCTGCCATAATAAGAAGTCTTTGCCACGCCGGCTTGCTCCGGAACTCCCATGACTGCACCGGTTGCTTCATTTGTTCGGTGTCGAACGACTCGTCTATCATCCCTGAAATCTTGCAATAGCCTCCTAATGGTATCCATCCCATGCCGTAGGTGGTGTCACTGTTCTTCGGTTTGAACTGGAAAAGATGAAACCAGGGGTCGAAGAATATGAAGAATTTCTCCACCCTTACGCCGAAGAGCTTTGAGAAGAGGAAGTGTCCCCCCTCATGTACGAAAACCAGAATGGAGAGTGCAAGCGCCACTTGCAGTAACTTGATTAAAAATATTTCCATGTGTTTCTTATTCTTGTTTTATATGTTCCGTTTCTATTTTCATCCCATCAACTCTGCCGCAACCCGGCGTGCCTCGCTGTCGGTTGCCACATATGTGTCGTAGTCTGGCTTGCTGTCAAATGTCACGTGTTGCATTGTCGCTTCTATGATGTCGCTCATTTGCAGGAAGCCACACCGCCCGTCGAGAAATCCTTTGTTGACAATCTCGTTCGCGGCGTTTACAATGCAGGGCATGTTTCCGCCCTTCCTGATAGCCTCGAAAGCAAGTGCAAGGCACCGGAATTTGTCCATGTCCGGCTCGAAGAACTCTAATGGGTGTTTGAAAAGGTCAAGACGGTCGCCTCGGAGATGAATTCTGTCGGGGTAGGAAAATGCGTATTGTATCGGCAAACGCATGTCGGGGACTCCCAACTGTGCCTTTACGGCTCCGTCGCAGAACTGCACGGCGCTGTGTATAATCGACTGCGGATGTACGAGAACCTGTATCTTGTCAGGCTCGACGCCGAAGAGCCACTTGGCTTCGATAACCTCAAAGCCCTTGTTCATCATCGTTGCGCTGTCTATGGTGATTTTTGTCCCCATGTCCCAAGTGGGATGTT
Organism: Xylanibacter caecicola; assembly: GCF_013166515.1. Classification (GTDB taxonomy): domain Bacteria; phylum Bacteroidota; class Bacteroidia; order Bacteroidales; family Bacteroidaceae; genus Prevotella; species Prevotella caecicola. The sequence continues at coordinate 2,008 of NZ_JABKKJ010000008.1, forward strand.
GCAGGGCGTCGGCTTGCGTCACGGTGGCAAGCCTGTCTTTGGTGAAGTTGCGGAACGGTCCTCCCGAAGCCGTGAGGAGTATCTTTTCAATGGCGTTGTCGCCTTCGCCTGCGATGCTTTGGAATATCGCCGAGTGTTCGCTGTCTACCGGAATGATCGGTGAGCGATATTCTGCAGCAAGTCTGCATATAAGTTCTCCGGCAACGACAAGCGTCTCCTTGTTTGCCAGGCAAATCTTTTTATGTGCCTTGATTGCATGTATCGTGGGGCTGAGACCTGCAAAGCCGACCATTGCGGTGAGCACCATGTCTATCGGTTCCGCCTCCACTATCTCGTCGATAGCTCGCATTCCGGCGTATACTTTCACGTCCGGCATGTCGTCAAGCATGTCTTTCAGCTCTTCATAATGGCTTTCGTTGGCAATCACCACGGCGGCAGGACGAAACTTACGTGCCTGCATTGCAAGTTCCTTGACGCGGTTGTTTGCAGTGAGACAATATACCTCGTATAAATCAGAATGTTCCTCTATTACCTCTAATGCCTGTGTTCCTATCGACCCGGTAGAGCCGAGTATGGCTATTTGCTTTTTCATATAAGTCGCTGTCAGTCGTCTAAGTCGAGCAGCCCTTCAGGCAGGCTGACCGTTATTATTTTCTTTTCGGTGTCCATGTTCTGTATGAACTCCTCTGCGGCGGGTATCAGTATGTTGTCGCCCAGAGGTGTTTTTACTTCAAACAAAACGTTTGCCGTCGAGTCATCGACAGACGTTATGGTACCTATTTCCTTGTTGTATATGTTGTTGTCGATGAGCATGAAACCTTTTATTTCATCCCATGTAATCTCGTTTTCGTCCCTGTTCGAAAGGCTTTTCGGGAAAAATACGGAGCAGCCCGTCAGTGCGGCGGCTTGTTCCTTGGTGTCTATGTCGCAGAATTTCACCAGTGCCGTGCTTCTGCCCTTGAACCTGTACTCTTCCATGAAGAAAGGTACCAGTATGCCGTCGATTGCCAATACAAGATAAGGAGCGTCCACTCTGTCAAATACATCATCGTCGAACATGAAGCTCAATTCGCCCTTCACGCCGTGCGGTTTGCCTGTTTCGCCTATCTTGTAAACATCTTCCTGTCGTATCATCGTCGGTATTCCATGCTTTTGTTTATGTCTTCCGTCATGCCGCCGGGCGTCAACTGTTTGTACGCTCTATCTTTGCTCCAAGACTGTTGAGACGTTTTTCAATGTCCTCATAGCCACGGTCTATCTGCGCAATGTTGTCTATGCGGCTTGTGCCGTTGGCGCTGAGCGCCGCTATGAGCAGTGCTATTCCGGCGCGGATGTCGGGACTTGTCATCCTGCCTGCACGCAGACGTATGTTGTGGTCGTGACCTATCACCACCGCGCGGTGCGGGTCGCACAGTATGATGTTTGCCCCCATGTCTATCAGTTTGTCCACAAAGAACAGACGGCTCTCGAACATCTTCTGGTGGAAAAGTACGCTTCCGCGTGCCTGGGTGGCTACAACCAGCAGCACGGACAGCAGATCAGGCGTAAGTCCGGGCCACGGGGCGTCAGCCAAAGTCATCATGGAATTGTCTATAAACGACTTTACCTCATAGTGTTCGAGCCGCGGAATGAACAGATCTTCGCCGTCGGTTATGACGTCAACGCCCAACTGTCGGAATGCGTCGGGTATTATTCCGAGGTTCTTCGGCAACACATTCTTTATCCTTATGCCGTCGCCTACCATTGCCGCCATGCCTATAAACGAGCCTACCTCAATCATGTCGGGCTGTATGGTGTGGCTTGTGCCGTGCAGACATTTCACTCCCACAATAGTAAGAAGATTGGATGCTATGCCGCTGATGTTTGCCCCCATTCTGTTGAGCATGTGGCATAATTGCTGTATATATGGTTCGCATGCCGCGTTGTATATGGTTGTGGTGCCATTTGCAAGCACCGATGCCATTATTATGTTTGCCGTTCCTGTCACCGATGCTTCGTCGAGCAGCATGTAACAGCCGTCAAGTCTGTCTGCGTGAATATTGAAAGTGCCACGTTCCTCATCGTGTTTGAAACTTGCGCCGAGGTTCTTGAAACCCATGAAATGCGTGTCGAGACGCCTGCGCCCTATCTTGTCGCCTCCCGGTTTGGCAACTGTCGCTTTGCCGTATCGCGCCAATAGCGGTCCTATCATCAGTACACTGCCGCGAAGTGATGAGCACTTTTGCACAAACTCCGGGCTTTCGAGATAGTCGAGGTTCAGTTCTGCCGCGCGAAACACATACTCGTTGCGGCTTGTCTGTCTTACTTCCACTCCTATATCCATGAGGAGGCGGATAAGGTTTTTCACGTCGAGAATGTCCGGAATGTTACCTATTCTCACCTCGTCTGCCGTGAGCAGCGATGCGCAAATAACCTCCAAGGCCTCGTTCTTGGCTCCTTGCGGAATGATTGTCCCGCTCAGCAGGTGCCCGCCTTCTATGATAAAAGATTCCATTTCAGGATATGGTTAAAGGTTATTTCTTCTTTCTTCTCTTGTCATTCAATGTCCTTTCGGAAAAAGGCTGGAACTTAAAACTGTTCAGATCCAGTTGTATAGCCCCGTCGGTGTAGTATGCAAGGTCATCGGCAATTTTCTTGTCGTTGTTAGAGCCATGTCCCCACTGCATAAGGTTTCGCTTCATCTGGTTCGCCGTTATGCGTGTAAGTTCGTCTCTGCCGGCACCCGGTGGCATGGACTTAAGTTTTTCGAAGATGTCGAAAATCATGCTTCCATAGTGTTTTACGGGTATTTTCTTCATGGGATATTCCATGGGTTGCGGCTTTGCCGTTATTTTGGCAGCATCGCTTATATCGCACGGATAGTCTATATCCAGTGCAAAACGGCTCATGATGGCAAGGTGATCCCACAGCTTCCGCTTGTAGTCTATATTCTCTCGGTTCTGCGGAAACATGCGTTCCATGATTTTTACGATTGTCTCGGCGCACCGGCGGCGTTCCGTCCTGTCCTTTATAGTCAGGGCATGATCCACCATTTTCTGTATCTCGCGCCCGTATTCGGGCAGTATGAGCTGCTCTCTACGGGTGTTATAGTCCAATCCTTCAATATTCATATTCTTTCCTTTTGTACATGTACGGACACGGAAGTCCTTGCCGCCGGCGGCTAAACCGCCCTCCTATACATATATTATATTATAACAGCTTTTTGGGTGTCTTGGCTACAAAGTCCTTAAGATAGAACGGTACGAAGTATGCCACGTCCTCGTACCTCTTTTCCGCCATTCTCTTTTCGGCGAGCGGAAACATGTTCTTTGCAAGCGGTTCTATTCCTTCGATGAAATGTGCGGCAGGGTGTGTTATGGTTCCCATGCACTTTCCCGCTCCGTTTCCGAAGAAGTATACCGGATGTCTGTCAAGATAATCCTTGTACGTATCGGCATCGACAATGTCCGCCCCTACGTTGCGAACTTTGTTGAGCGCGCGGTCGTATATGCCTGCATAAACTTCCATACGGCGTGCGTCGAGCATAGGGCATATCAAAGCATTGTCTTCCAGCTCATGACCGAGCAGCACCGGCACGGTAAGTAACTTAAGCGTGGGCACCGCTATCAGATGCAGATTGCGACCGTAGCAGATGCCTTTTGCCATTGATACGCCGATGCGCAGACCCGTATAAGAACCCGGTCCGCAGCTCACGGCAACGGCATCGAGGCTTATTCCGTTGCCGTCGGCAAACTTCACCGCTTCGTCCACATACACTCCAAGCTGCACGGCATGGTTGGAACCGCCGTGGTCTTCTCTGTTAAATATGCACTCTCCGTCTTTGCTCACGGCGACGGAGCACACGTTGGTGCTCGTCTCGATATTTAAGATGCACGACATAGCTATGTGTCTTAGTGTAAATAAAGTGCAAAAATACTCTTTTTTCCTAAGAATTGTGTACTTTTGCATAAATTTAACTACAATAAGAGGTATGATACAATCAATGACGGGCTACGGTAAATCTGTCGTAACCTACGGAGACAAGAAGATCAACGTTGAGGTGAAATCGCTCAACAGCAAGGCTCTCGACCTGTCCGCACGTATCGCTCCGCTTTACAGGGAGAAGGAAATGGAAATAAGGCAGATGGTTGCCGGTGCCCTGATAAGGGGCAAGGTGGACTTCTCCATTTGGGTAGAGAGAGAGGCACATGCCGACGCCACGCCGGTGAACAAGGTTCTTGTGGAGAACTACTACAGGCAGATAAAGGATATTTCTGCCGCCACCGGGATACCTGAGCCGCAAGACTGGTTCTCCACACTGATGCGCATGCCCGACGTACTGCTTAAGACGGATGTGGAGGAACTGTGCGACGAGGAGTGGAAAGTTGCCTCAAAAGCTGTGCAGAGCGCCCTTGAAAACCTTGTGGACTTCCGTCGTCAGGAAGGAGAGGCGCTGCAGAAGAAGTTTGAGGAGAAACTGGACAACATCGCATCGCTGCTTGCCGCCATCGAACCTTACGAGACATCGCGCGTGGAGAAGATACGCATGCGCCTTGTGGAGGGATTGAAAAAGATACCCGAAGCAGAGTACGACAAGAACCGTCTGGAGCAGGAACTGATTTATTATATAGAAAAACTCGACATAAACGAAGAGAAACAGCGTCTTGCCAATCATCTTAAATACTTCCGCGAGACCATGGCAGAGGGTGCCGGAGTGGGCAAGAAACTCGGTTTCATAGCACAGGAAATGGGGCGTGAGATAAATACCACGGGCAGCAAGAGCAATCAGGCAGAGATGCAGAACATTGTGGTGAAGATGAAAGACGAGCTGGAACAGATAAAGGAACAGGTGCTGAATGTTCTTTAAACATAAGATATAACAGGGTGTGTCACTGCGGACAGTCGTGCAGAAAGCATGGAACGAGCGCATGGCACACTCTTTTTTATACCATAAGATTATGAAAAAGGGAAAGGTTATAATATTTTCGGCTCCAAGCGGAAGCGGAAAGAGCACGATTATCGGTCGCCTGATGCAGCACGAGGATCTGCACATGGCATTCTCGGTGAGCTGTACCAGTCGTCCGCCGCGCGGTGCGGAGCGCCACGGAGTGGAGTATTTCTTCCTCACGCCGGAAGAGTTTCGCAGGCGTATCGACAACAATGAGTTTCTTGAATACGAAGAGGTGTATGCCGACCGCTATTACGGAACACTGAAAGAGCAGGTGGATCGCCAGCTTGAAAACGGTGAAAATGTTGTCCTTGACGTGGATGTCAAGGGTGGATGTAACATTAAGAACCATTATGGCGACAGGGCGTTGAGCGTCTTCATACAGCCTCCGTCGGTGGATGAACTGCGTAACCGCCTTGTGGGGCGCGGCACCGACGCCCCCGAAGTGATTGAAGACCGTATTGCCCGGGCGGAATATGAATTGACGTTTGCCGGACGTTTTGACCGCGTGGTGGTAAACAGCAATCTGGACAAGGCTGTAGACGAGGCTCTTGCCGTGGTAAGGGAGTTTATCGGGAGATAGCCTTTGGCGCTTTTAAGAGCGCCAAAGGCTATCCGAGGACTCGGAGATCTCGGAGGGCTCTGAGCTCTCGGAGAACTCCGAGAATTTAAAAATCACAACAATGAAAAAAACAATCACAGGCATATACGGCGGCTCTTTCAACCCCATACACAACGGTCACATAAGCCTCGCGCGCCGCTTTCTTGATGCGGCAGGGCTTGACGAGGTGTGGTTCATGGTGTCTCCGCAAAATCCGTTGAAGCGCCACAACAGTCTTCTCGACGACGATACACGCCTGCGTATGGTGTGTGCGGCGCTTGAAGACATGCCCGGGCTGACGGCGTGCGACTATGAGTTCCGACTGTCGCGCCCCTCATATACGTGGAACACATTGCAGGCAATGGGCAGTGAATATGCATGCCGCGAGTTTGTGTTGCTCATCGGTGGCGACAACTGGCAGCATTTTGACCGTTGGTATCGTCATGACGACATCCTCAGAAACTATCGCATCGTGATATATCCGCGTCCGGGCAGCAGTATAGACACGTCGTCTCTGCCGGAGAACGTGAGTGTTCTCGACACCGAACTGATAGACATCAGCAGCACGCAGGTGCGCGATATGATAGAAAGAGGGGAGGATATATCACATCTTGTACCTCCTCAGACGGCTGAAATGATATATCGCGAGGGACTTTATAAATTAAGAATTAAGGGTTGAAAATTAAGAATTAGGAGCGGGGTAATTAAGAGTTAAGGGGTAAGAATTAAGAGTTTACGCCCCTGTTTATAACAGATAAAAACTGCGTCTGTAACACGTTGAGTACCAAGATGATATCTCTTGATTTCTAAAAGGTGGCATTTTAGAGCCAGAAAGGTGCCCTTTTAGAACGCAATACGCCACCTTTTGGAGTGCAAAAGGTGGCGTATTGCATTTTTTTCGGTTGTATGTCTACTTTCCGGAAGATATTTTCCAGTCTCCCCTGTCGTCTTTTATCAGTTTTATCTTGTGGTCTTTGTCTTCATCGCCGTTGCCATATTTGATGCTTGCCTTTACGGTTGCGGTGGCTCCGTCTTCGGATATTTCTTCGGAGATGATGCCATACGATTTTATTCCGCTTTTCTTGTCGAGAGTTTCTCCGCCTTTTGCCTTGAGCAGTGCGGCAACCTGTTCTTTCTCCCGTTCGATGTCCTTGCCCTCTTTCTTCTCAAAATACATAAGCTTGACATACCCTTCCCAGTCTTCTTTTTGCATGCAGCTTAGACCTTTTTCTGCCACGCCTTGAGGTGAATTGTCACTGCAGCCGCACATTATGAATGCAGCGATGAACATTGTGATAAATACTGTCAGATTTTTCATGGTTTTCGTTTTTTTGTTTGTAATGATTTATTTAATACTCTCGTTTCTTTCTGTTTCATTGCTTCTTACCGTCTGTAAACACCATGTAACGGGACAGTTTGGGTGAGTTAAGTATGTCCGACGGCAGCATGCAGCGGTATGTTCCCATGCCCGGAAAGCTCAGACAGTGTTTCCGTCCGTCGGTCAGCGGCATGCCGGCATGTGTGTATGCCGCCTCCACAAGCTCGCAGCAGTACATCTTTGTGGTGTCGGTGTCGTCGTAGTCGTGGTCGAACAGTGTTCCGCGCCTATATACCTGTATTGCGTACATGGCTGCCCGCCGTGCCACTTCGGGGCTGCCTCTGAACCTGCACACTTCTCCGGCAGAGGCGTTTACGGAAGAAAAGAACTTCCGGGGAGTGTCCATCTTCACCCTGTCGGGATCGCCGTCGAAATCGGGTTCGCCGGGAACGGCATGTATAATCATGGGTATTCCTGCCGAGTCGGCTACTATCCCGACATGAGAGTACACACCTCCCTTGTCTGCAAAGACCACCGCACGACTAGTCATTCCTTCTCCTTTGCGGAACACCACATCGCCCGCCGACAGCCGGCAGTTGTCGGGAATGATTGCCGTTTCAGTGTTGTTGCGGCACCCGAAAAAGCCGGTAAGGATAATGAATGTGCATGCCAAGTGTCTCAATGCCAATCTGTTTGTCAACAAATATACACTAATAAAGGATAATTGACAAGTTTTCAGACAATTAATTGACATTCTGCCTACCGATTTAACATATTCCGGTCATTTCAGACAATGGCGCTTTAGAAATCCAGTTCATCGCCTTTGTAGAAACCGAGGAGGGCTTTTTGGTACATATATTCATATCTGGCTCGCGACAGGTCGCTTTCCGCCTTCATGTAATTGTTCTTCGCTTCGTTGAATTCTGTTATGTTAGCCTTTCCGTATTCGTATTTTGCCGACATCAACCTGAATGCCGCTTCGCTGCTTGTAAGAGCCTCGCTGCTGCTGCGATATCCCGTTTCTGCCGCCACGGCGTTGTAGTATGCCTGCTGTATCTCCTTGTACAGCGCTTTCTTTGTGTTGTCGAGCACGAGCTGCTGCTCCTGCCTGTTGAGGCGTGCGGTGCGTATGCTGTTGCGCGTGCTGAACCTGTTAAAGAGCGGGATGGACAGGTTGAGACCTATGTTCTGACTGAAGTTGTTTCTCATCTGACTGCCAAATCCGTCGGTGTCGAAGCCGCTTGCAGTATAGTAGTTTGTGCCTATTCCCGCGGTGAGAGACAGCTTGGGGTAGAGCGCGCTGCGTGCTATGAGTATGCTCTTTTCCATGCCCTTCACCCGGAGTTGTCCTGCCTGTATTTCCGGTTTTATGAGCATTGCCTCGCTGAATATCTCGTCGGGAAGCGGCAGTGGCGCCGACTGGGCGCGTGACATGCCGGCAGAGTCGGGACGGGCAATACTGAAACCTTCGGGTGACGGCAGTTCAAGAAGCTGCGACAGCGTAAGCAGCGACAGTCTGACGTCGTTGTTTGCCTGTGTTGCCGTGAGACGGCTTGCCGCCAGTGTGGCGTCCTGCTGTGCCACGTCCACGCCGCTCACCTTTCCGTTGGAATACATCTCGCGCAGTCTTGACGACTGCATAGAGTCGATTGCGGTCTGTCGTTGTGCCACGTCGAGCAGTTCCATGGCATACAACGCCTGTACGTATGCGGCGGCAACCTGCATGCGTATGTCGTTGCGCGCTTTCTCAAGGTCGGCAAGGGCAGCCTTAAGGTTCAGCCTGTTAAGCTCTATTGTGTTCGGAATGTTGAAGCCGGTGAACAGCGGAACGCTCGTGGCAAGGGTGAAGGAGGTGTTGCTCGTGTTGTTGTCCGAATAAGTGTTCTGGGCAGTGAGACCACGTCCGAACGAGAAATTCTGCCCTGCCGAGGCGTTGAGGTCGGGCAGACGACTGTTTCTTGCCGTGCTCAGTTCGGTCTCGCGCTTTTGTGTCTCGATGTCCATGCGCTTTATCTCTATGTTGTTTTCGAGTGCATGTGCCATACACTCGCGCAGTGTCCAGCGGTGCGGTGTCTGTGCCTGTGCCGCAACGGATATGACTGTTGCGGCTGCTATCAATATGTTTTTTATCATTTTCCCTCCGTTTCGTCTTTAATGATCTGCGGTCCTCTCACTTTGTCGCGTGTCGTTATGCCGCTCTTTATCTCGATGTTTATGCCGTCGCTCAGTCCGGTTGTGACTTTCCTCCGTTCGTATGTCTTGTCACCGTCTTTGTTCTTTATCACATAGACAAAGGCGTCGCTGCCGCTGAACTCTATTGCACTCTCGGGCACGGCAAGCACTTTTTTCACTCCTGCAAGCTCTATTTCGGCGTTGGCACTGTAGCCGGAGCGTATGCGGTTGCCGTCGGGCACGGTCACGGATGCCTTTATCTCGAACTGGTTGGCGCCGTTGTTCTCCACCGCTTTGGGCGATATGTACTCCAAAGAGGCGTCGAAGTGGAGGTTGTGCAGTGCCCCTATGGTTATTTTCATAGGCATTCCGGCATGCAGACTGCCCACTTCGGTCTCGTCGATGTTGCCTTTGAAGATCAGATTACCCATGTCGGCGACACTCGCGATGGTCGTTCCGTCGTTGAAAGTGTTGGCAAGTATCACCGAGTTTCCCACCTTTACGGGGATGTCGAGGATTATTCCGCTTATGGTGGAGCGTATCAGCGTGCTGCTTGCGCTGGCATTGCTCTTCGACACACCGTCGCGTACAACCTCGAGAGCGTCGGTTGCCGCCGCCTTCTCTTCCCTTGCACGGCTGAGCTCCTGACGTATCTTGTCGTATTCGTCAGCGCTTACAAGCTGCTTGTCGTACAGTTTCTTTTCTCTCTCGAAATCCACTTGCGCCTGTCTGAGGTTGATTTCGGCAAGGCGCACACGGCTCTCGGCGGAGCTTAGTTGCCCCATGTCGGGAATTACCTTGACGCGGGCTATCACCTCACCTGCCTGCACCACGTCGCCCGCCTGTTTCATTATCTCCGTGATGATGCCGCTTATCTGCGGCTTAACGTTGACCTCGTCTCGCGGCTCGATTTTGCCTGTGATTACCGTTGTCTTGCTTATGTCCGTCAGTGCCGGCGTGAACTCTTCATAGACTATGGGCTTTGGACGCGACTTCTGATAAAGGAATACGAATGTTCCGATGAAGACCAGAACCGCCATTCCCGCGATTATAAACTTAAAATACTTTTTCATTGTCATGTATTTGTTTTGTTATTGTTTGTTGTCTGTTGGGGCTATAGAATCTATAGAAACTATAGGCTCTATAGATTTTATAGTATCTATAATGATTATAGCCCTCATTCGTCTCTCATTGCATCCACCGGTTTTATGCCCATGGCACGCATGGCGGGCGCCAGTCCGGCAACGATACCGAGCATGCAGAGCATTGCCACGGCACCGGCAGCGGTGGATATGTCTATCTGGAAGTGTGCTGCGGTGATGCCGTCGGAAGTGCTTCCCAACTCAAGTATTTCGAGAATGAGCACGGCAAAGAGTATTCCGCTCATGCCGGCGACGGCTGTAAGGATGACACTTTCCGATATAATCTGCGACAGAATGTTCAGCGGCGTTGCGCCGATGGCGCGCCTTATGCCTATTTCCGTTGTCCTTTCGCGCACGGTAACCATCATAATGTTGCTTACTCCGACAGCTCCGGCGAGCAGAGTGCCCAGTCCTACGAGCCACACAAGAAAGTTTACGCCGCTGAAGAGATTGTCCACAAGTCCGAACATGACCTCCGTGTTGAACACGGTGATGCCTTTCTCGTCCGTAGGGTCTATCCTGTGCGCTTCCGCCACCACGGTTCTCATCTTTTCGGTGATGCTGCTCATCGTTATTCCCGGCTTGGCGGTGACACATATTATGTGTACGCTGTCGCCGAGATTATATGCCTGCTGCATCAGCGTGAGCGGAATGAGCACCGATGTTTCGGAGCGTCCGTTGAGGTTGATGTTGCCCGACGCATAGTCCACACCCACTATATTATAGTATATGTTGTCGATACAGATCTTGCTTCCGCACGGGTTGCCTCCGCCGGGAAAAAGCTCCTTGTACACTTTCTTGCCCAATACGCACACCTTGCGCCCCTGCTGTATGTCCATGTCGTTGAGGTAACGACCGTAGAACATCTTTGGTGTTTCTACCTTGATGTAGTCGGGCAGCAGACCTTTGACGGTGCATCCTGTCTTCTTGTCGTCGTGTATGGCGCTTCCGCCCCAGTGAGACAGCACCGGTGTTACGGTTTGTAGCTCTGGTATATGGCTCTTGAGGCGTTCCACATCTTTGTATACCATGCTCCATGTGCGCCCCTTGCGAAAACCGGAATAGGGCTTGGTGGTGGGTTGTGGGAAGATAAAGGCGGAGTTGGTGGCAAAGCCTTCGAAGTTGGTTTGCAGCAGTTCTTTAAGTCCGTTGCCGCCGCCGACAAGCGCTACGAGCATGAACACGCCCCAGAACACGCCGAAACCGGTGAGGAACGTCCTGCTTTTGTTACGTGAAAGTGTGTCGAGTATTTCGTGAAACCTGTCTATGTCAAATCTTGTCATACGCTTTTTTGCTGTTATTGTCATTCTGCTCTCAAAGCCTCTATCGGTCTTATACGTGCCGCCTTGCGTGCCGGTATCAGTCCGGCGAGTGTTCCGGCAAGAACGATCACCGCCATTGCCTCTATGCAGATGTCAAGTCCCACGGTGGGATTATAGAACATCGTAGCCTCGAACAGTCCGCTGTTGACCTTCGTATGTCCTATCGTGGCGTCCATATACATGTTTGACGCTATGCCCAGGACCATGCCTGTAAATCCGAATATTGTGGTGATGATGATGCTCTCGGCGATGATCAGCCTGAGTATCGACAACGGGCGGGCACCGATGGCCTTGCGTATGCCGAACTCTCGGGTGCGCTCTTTCACGGTGATAAGCATGATGTTGCTTACTCCCACTATGCCGCTGAGTAGTGTAAAAAGTCCTATTATCCACAACGCAGTCTGTATGATGCTTATGCCCTTGTTCATCTGCATGTTGCTGGTGAACCTGTTCCATATCCAGATGGCGCTTTCGTCGTCGGGCGCGGCACGGTGATTGTTATTTATGCGTGCACGGTACTGCGTCTCGAAGTCTTCGTTCTCTTTCTCGGTATTCAACCCGTGGAATGAGAACACAATGTTTTCGACCTTGTTGCCCTTGTTGTATATGGTGCTGAAGGTGGTGAACGGCATGTAAGAATACGACCACATGGAACTCTTGTCCTGCTTGTAGATACCCACTACGCGGAATGCAATGTTGTTGACGGCTACGTATCGTCCCACAAGAGCGGTTGTGTTGTGCGGCATAAGCTCGCGGGCGTTCTCGTCGGAGATGACAAGTGACTTTCGCTGTTGGCGTATGTCAGTGTCGTTGATAAACCTTCCGTGCAGCAGTTCCTTCTTGTTTATCTGTATGTCGTTGGGATAAACACCGGCAAGACTGCCGCTGAAGTAATTGTTTTCGAGGCTTACGGTCTGCCCTTCCTTGTCCGCCTGCGCGCCGACGTTGTCTATATGCTTGTTGAACGAGCGCGACGTTATTTCCATGTCTGTCGTGTTCAGACTAATATTACGTCCCTCTTTCAGTCCGTCGTAAGCCTTCGATGTCTGTCCGGAGCCTATTATCATGGAGTTGTCGAGAAATCTTTCGCTCGACAGTTTTTGGGCGTTTATAAGTCCGTTGCCGGCCCCGAGCAGAAAAATAATCATGAAGATGCCCCATGCCACGGCAAATCCCGTAAGCGCGGTGCGCAGCTTGTTCTTCCGTGTCGTTGCCCATATTTCTTTCAGTATGTCACGCATATCCTTGTTATTTAAATACTCCGCCGGTGCCGAACGGACTTGCGTGGTGGTCAAGGTTCTCCTCGATGCTTTCGATAAGCCCGTCTTTGATGTGTATTATCTTGTTTGTCTCGTTTGCCACGCCGCTCTCATGCGTCACGACGACAATGGTGATGCCTTCGTTGCGGTTGAGGTCTTTGAGTAGTTGCATTACCTCTACGCTTGTCTTTGAGTCGAGCGCGCCGGTCGGTTCGTCGGCAAGTATTATCTGAGGATGCGTTATCAGCGCCCTCGCTATTGCCACACGCTGCTTCTGTCCTCCCGACATCTCGTTGGGATAGTGGTTCGCCCAGCGTTCCAACCCCAATCTTTCAAGATACTCCATGGCGAGTCTTTTGCGTCTTTTGCGTGCCACGCCCTGATAGAAAAGCGGCAATTCGACGTTTTCCGCGGCGGTCTTGAAGCCGATGAGATTGAACGACTGGAAGATAAAGCCTATCATGCGGTTGCGGTATTCGGCGGCGCGGGTTTCCGAAAGATCTTTTATCAGTGTCCCGTTCAGCATGTATTCGCCTGTATCGTAGTTGTCGAGAATGCCCAATATGTTAAGGAGTGTGGACTTGCCCGAGCCGGATGCTCCCATAATAGAAACGAATTCGCCTTTGCCTATGTCGAGACTTATGCCTTTGAGAACGTGCAATGGCTGTCCGTTGTCGTATGTCTTGTGTATGTTTCTTAGAGTTATCATGATGCTGTCGTTTACTCCGTAGGATTTTCTTTCGTCATTTCCTGCTCCCGTCTGAACTTCTCGCTTACCTCGTCGATGTTTATTCCGAGCAGTCGCATATTGCGGAACAGTTCGGGAAGCTGATGTTCCATGAAGTCTTTCTTGCGTGTTTCGAGGATTGTCTCTCTTGCACCCGGTGTGACGAAGTATCCAAGTCCGCGCCTGTTGTATATTATTCCCTCTGTTGCGAGCAGGTCGTATGACTTCACGGCAGTGTTTATGTTCACTTCCAATAGCACTGCATATTCGCGTACACTCGGTATTCGGCAGTCTTCGGGATACTTTCCCGCCAGTATCTCGTCGCACAGCCTGTCGGCTATCTGCACATATATTGCCTTGCTGTTGTCGAAAATCATAGGTTAATCCATTTATTGTTTACAACCTGCATGCGCTTGAATATTCTGTACGACAGCCAGTATGCGGCTGCAGTGAGCACGGGCAGCAGGCACATTATGAAATATACGAAGCCTTTCAGCGACTCTGTACTTATGTTGAAGCTGTATGAACCGACAAACCACGATGCCACCCATGCCAGTAATATTGTGCCGAGTATCATCGTCATCGACGTGAGTACGAACTGGCGGCGGCGGAACAGCGTGCCTCCGAGAAGATACAGCGAATGTGTGAACATCAGCATTTCGACGGAAAATATGGCATCGGCGGTGTCGTTGACGTTGTTGAATGTCACGGTATTTGTCAGTGCGGTGAAGAAATAGGGGATGGTCGTGGTCTGCATACCGTGCCCTGTTATTAGAGAGAGCGACAGACGCAGGACATCGGCAATGCAGTATGCCACGATACAACCGACAATCCAGAATACTGTAACGTAGAGATATCTTGCCAGAAACTTCTCGGCGTCGGATGCCGGGAGCAGTTTGAACATCAGTCTTTGCTGCTTTGTCTTCATGTTGTTCAGCAGGTAGCAGCCTGAGATTGAGAATATAAACATGAGCAGACCTACGGCGGTATGGCTGAATGTTTCCATTCCGTCCATTATCACATCGTTGAGTCCCATAAGATTAAACCTCATGAAAAGTATTATGAAGAATATTACGGTGGCCATCGTCACGGTTGTGATGTATTCTTTTTTATATGTGTATACGGACCATTTGCTCAATTGCATGAAACGGTTTATGTCGAATGTTTTTGCCATAATATGTTGTTTTTACGGTTGTTGTTATGTTCTTTCTTTATAATGCCTTTTATTTCAGCAGGTTCTTTGTTGCGGCATTAAACAGCAGTTCGAGGTTTATCATCGTGTCTTCCTTTTCGCTGTTGCGGCGCGCAATGACGTTGTTGCCCTGCAGGGAAGGTTCCGCATATATCACATCGTCGCTATTCTCGCCCGGCATTCTGCACTCGAAAGAATATCTTTCACATATATCCTGTACCGAGGCGTTGAGCAGAATGCGTGAGCGGTCGAGCATTATTATATGGTCGAGAAGCTGCTCCACATCGTGCACCTGATGAGTTGATATTATCACGGTGCGGTTCTCACTCATGTTGCTTGCCACCACTTTGCGGAACTGACTCTTAGACGGTATGTCCATTCCGTTGGTAGGTTCGTCCATCAGAAGCATGCGGGTGTTTGCTGCCAAAGCAAAGCTCATGTACACTTTTTTCTTCTGTCCCATGGAAAGTTCTTTCAGATTAAGGTTGAGAGGAAGTTCGAAGTCGAGCAGACAGCGGTTGAGCACCTTGCGGTCGAAGTGCGGATAGAATGGACTGTTCAGGCGGACGTATGCGTCGAGTGTCATCGACGGAAGATCAAATTCTTCCGGAACGAAGAACAATTCGCGCAGAATGTCGGGGTTTCTCCTGCCTGCGTCTTCGCCGTCGATTTCAATCTTGCCGTATTTTAGGCGCAACATACCGCTTATGAGGTAAAGAAGTGTCGACTTTCCCGTTCCGTTCTTCCCAAGAAGTCCGTATATGGAGTTGCCCTTTATGTTGAGGCTGAAGTTGGTGAAAACCTCCTTCCTGCTACCGGGATAGCTGTAACCGATGTTTCTGATGTCTATCATTTTCTTGTGTTTTATAAGTTTATTTTATGTAATTTATAGTGTAATAGAATAATAGTACACCGCAAATGTATGATAAAGTATGATTGTTTGCAAGTTTTTCCGGTATTTTCTTTGTTTAAGCCTGTGCTTTTAACGTTTGTTATATGTTGGGAATAAGGAGATAAAGAAAGATAGGAGAAGATAAGAGGAGATAAAAGACGTATGTCTTGTTGATTGTTTCAAGGCTATTGTCCTTTATCTTCCGTGGCGCAAGCTACATATCTTCTCCTATCTTCCTCTATCTCCTTATTATGAAAGACCTTTCCGGATGTGTGGCAATGAGTGTGTTGTGTTGTTTGTAATAAACAGAACAAGCCCGCTTATTTGCATACCGTTGTGCACGGTTTCAAATAAGCGGGCTTTTGGTTTTAAAAATTATCCTGTTTCTTTTTCCTTATTATACCTTACCCTGTGTTACTCAGCAATGATTGCATATACGTTTATGGAGTCACCTTTTGTTATTGTATGGCTTCCGGCTGCAAGTTTCTGAGATACTATACCGTTTGCGTCTACCGTATAGTTAGTACCGTCAAACTTTATTCTCTTTCCTGAAGTACCGTCTGTGATAACTGTTATGGTAAGCTCTTCCGTTGTTGTGAAAGAGATGTTTGTCGCACTTTCCATCTTGAGAGCGGTTGTATATGTCACCCCGTTGTATGTTTTTGGTGATATACCACTCTTCAGGTTGCCTGTGATAGTGAAACCGTTGATGTTGCTTCCTGATGTGAAACCGTTGAATGTAACAGTGGCACCGGCAATAACTGTTTCAGAGGGTGTCGGGTCTGGATCCTCGCTACCTGTTCCACCGCCTGTACCACCACCGGTAGTTCCACCGCCTGTAACTTCACCAAGGTTGCCATATACTTTTACCAGCGAACTCTTGTAGTTGTCGATAAGTGCATCGAGCTGGGCATTGATATCATAGTTTGTATCTTCCGTGCTGTTGTTGAAAGTGAAAGTAACATCACCGTGCTGCATACGTCCTGCACCGAAGAAACCCTGTACCTGTGCCGGAACATTTGCCGGGTCGTCAACTGTGTACTGGTACATGTCCGAAGCCGTGTCAAAGTTACTGTATGTAGCTCCGCCTCCAAGTGCGCTTACACTTGATGGAACTTTCTCGTCACGGCTTGTTGCCATGTATGCGTCGAAGTGCTGCTTGGTGTCCATTACAGCTGCAACTTCCTTGCCCTTTTGTATGTATTTTGTTGCACCGTAAGGTATAAATGTGTATGTACCCTGCATGATATTGTTGTATACCTTTATTACGCCTCCTTCCTCGCCAGAGAATGTTCCCTTGCTGCCAAGTGTATTGCTGCCTCCATAGAGGTCGCTGCCTTGCAGTGACATAAGCACCGGGTACTTACAGTTACGGTAGTTGTTTGCCTCTACAAAAAGCGATGACCCCATTGTTGCACCCGAACCGTATTTTGAAACGCCGTCAAAATAGTTGTTGTAGACGTGTATGTGCTGTGACTTGCGCACACGCGGATGGCGTGAGTCCGAGTGGTCATACCAATTGTGGCGGTATGTAACGAAATCAACTTCGTCTCCGTTTGAGTTAAGGTGTGTCTTGCCTGTATCCCAGAAGTGGTTGTTTGATATCGTAGCGTGCATGGTGCCCTTTATGTCAAGTGAACCGTCGCCTTTTTTCTGGTCGCCGCCTTTGTTGGCTCCATAGAATATATCAAGATTATGCGCCCATACATTGTGATTGTTTGTGTCAAAGCTCAGACCGTCGTCCAGGCAGCGCATGATAGCCAGGTTACGTATCTCCACACTCTTGCTGTTTCTTATCAGCATTCCGAAACCATGTATAGTCGCGTCACGTCCCACACCTTCGATGGTAAGATTCATTTCCTGACTTTTTCCTTTTATCTGAAGACCTTCTGCCGAACTTCCCAGTGTAGGCATATCTCCGATTTTCAGAAGTCCTATTATGCGTACAGCTAAAGGTCGTGTCTCTGTTCCCTTCTCGTATGCCTGTAGAATATCCTGTATTCCGGTGCGTGTTTCCGTCTTGCCGCCGGCATCCATATCCATCTTTATTGTCTTGGCGTTACCGGCTGTAACATAAATCACACGTGCATTTGCCTTCAGCGTACCGTCGTTATTATACGCACCCACGCCCGATGTGATATTACTGTGTGCATATCCGTCACGGTTGAAGTTTATCACTTTCAATCCTGAAGCAGTGCTTGCCTTTGTAGCGTCCTCGTTTCCTCCGACAACCGGAGCAACTTTTACAATATAGTTGTCACCTGCTTTCAATCCAAGAGCATCGGCGCGCAGATATGAGCCGTAACCACGTACCAGTTGGTCGTCTATTTTTGTGAAGTCCGGATATTGCCCGCCCTTTACATATACATTATAAGAGTCTGCACCCGTGAACGGTTTCCATTCAACGAACAATGCCTCGTGCCATCCCTTTGCTTCGGTTATTTCTATGCCATTGTTTTCAATGTCACCGCTTGTTCCTTGGTCTATGGCTTTTGCGAAAGATATGTTGCTTACATTTTTTGTAAATACGTCTTCCCATTCACCCGAAGCCGGTCTTACGGTTATAGTTCCGGCAACATCATCTATGGTGATGTCGTTGAGTTCTTTTGTGTTGTAGTATTTGACATCATTACCTGTTGCCGTCAGCAGAGCCTGATTCATGTTTACGTTCATCGGAACCGAATGGTATGTAGTCGGGTCACTACCAGGCTCATCACCTCCTCCTTGTGTAGCGGATACGGAAATGCTGTATACATTAACACCTCCTACTTCTGTAGTAAGAGTTACATCTCCGTCAGCCACAACTGTTCCTTCGCATGTCTGTGCACCCGTTGCAGGAGTGAAGCCGCTTTTCACGTTGAGGTTGGTCTGTGCCAGTCCGCGTGCCTCTGCAGCCTTGGCTGTCTCGCATGATACAGTAACCACGTTGCCTGCTTTCAGTCCGGGAATTGTAATGACAATACCCTTACCGTTAAGTTCCAGACGGCTTTTGCCGTAGTTGAGGCGTATTTTACCGTTTGTGTTTGAAGAACCGGCTGCTGCTTTGAATTTAAGTCCTTTGGCATATTCCAGTTCCACGTTGTTTGCTGTTAGCGGACCGTCGATTGCCGTAAACATGTTGTAGCGTGTCTGTGCCGCGTCTTCATACCAGTTGGTGGCATCGGCTGTTATATTGGCTTTGTCAGTATCGCTTACGGTGCCGAATGTCCAACTTGTCTGTGCTCCTGCTTCTGTGGCAAAGAGCATTATCAAGCCTGCAATGAGGCTATATATAAAATGTGTATGTTTCTTCATGACCGTAGTTTTATCTGATTACCATTTTCTTGCCGTTCACGATATACAGTCCCTTTCGCAGACCTTCAGTGCTGTTGCCCATGTACTGTCCGTTAAGGTTGTAAACTCTCTTCACTGCGTCAACCTTGTCTGTTTCAGGTCCGCTGATGGCTGTTGACGGAGAATAAGAGAAGCTGATTGATACAAGCGACATGTCTGTTGTCTGCGATGTATTGTCCGCAAAAGTCATGACAACATCATCGCCGCTGAATGTCAGGCGTGTGACATTCTTGTTGACGGTAGTTCCGTCAACAACCACCGTCTGAGTGTTGTCGGCACCGGCAGACAAGCACATGGCAGCCATACCGATGATTAAAGCAATGGATTTGTTCATAAATTGTTTTAGATTAGTATTTATATTTGATGTCGCGAATTTAGTTGTTTTTTGTTATCATTCAAGTAAAAGGTAATGATAAATATAACGTAAACGTTTACGGAAATATGTTGTAAATCACACATTTATTAAATATACGTTAACATTAAGTGCTCTTGATTTTAACATCTGGTATCGTTGTTTCGCCGTATTCTTAAAAAATATTTGTCTTTGGGTTGAGAAATCGAGAATACAGGTATGTTTAAACCGGTTGGCGCCATGTATGACTTTATGGAAGGCATTTACTGTTTGTTGTGCGTAAATATCGTATATTAGTGCGTTGTGTTGTATTCTTTTGATGTAAAACAGTATTAATTGTCTTGTAACGGAATATTAATTATATTGTAAAACAATATCCGTTGCGAAGTAAGGAGGTATCTTATTCTAAAACGAATGGAAATATTGTTGAGAATAAAGTTTGTTGTATTAACAGATGAAATATATTTTAACGTATCATGGATTAAAACGCTAAGTGCAAAAATTAAAGTTGGTATAATACAGGATTATGTGTCGGCTATTAGGTGCTAAAAACATATTATGTTGTGCCGGATATTGAAAAGGCAAAGATTAAATATAAGCAGTTGCTGTTGATTCTGTGCACTTTATGGATAATTTGTTTGTAGAATTCGGAAAACTTTGTAACTTTGCCGCGATTTCCACACCGCGAACCGTCCTTTTAGGATTGGGGGAAGGTGGTGGGAGTTCTTTAATATACAAGAAAGGCGTTTACATGCGCTTTGTCTTTGGCTATCTGAAACTTCGCAAATTTCAATCACTGCCAAAATCAAAGCAACGGTAGATGTTCGCGGGATGTGACTAATAGTCACTCCATACCTTGTCGTAGCCACTCCTATAATACTTTTTAAGGAGTGTGTTGCGGCATTGTACGGGATTGGAGTGTACTGTTTATAGCACGGTGTGGGACTTCTGTGTTGCTCGTTCAGGCAGTGATGGGCAATGCGAAGGCCTCAGATAGCGGGACGGGTAACGGTAGGACTCCCCGCCTTTTTGTTTTTAAAGTCATCATCTATATATAATATTTAATGATTCGTTCGGGGGTGACGGATGTAATCTGAAAAAATGAAAAAGTTTTATTTTAAACGCATTGTGATGTGCCTTATTGTAGGTGCAAGTACTGTCGTGAATTCTTTTGCCGACAATGTGGCAAAGATTGGTGATGTGGAGTATGCCACATTGGGTGAGGCTATGGTAGCGGCAGCAGACGGTCAGACCGTTATACTGATGAGTGATGTGGAAGTGAGGGAAATGGTACCTGTGACAAAATCCATCACCCTTGATGTGAATGGAAAGACGGTGACTAATAATGTTACGAAAAGCCGCTTGTTCAGACTTTCGGATATTACATTTACCATAGATGGTAATGGCGGAAAAATAATAACACCGGTAGCAAATACTGAATCTTATGGTTTTGTGGATTTTCGTGATGTAAATAACATTGCCGGTGCAAATACAAGGTTAATTGCAAAGAATTTGTCTTTTGAAGGGGGGACAAATGACGGTAGCCTTTTTGCATTCCGTACTCATGGTCAGTCTTTAGAATTCAATAATGTAAATGCAACTCTAACAGAAAGCAATACTTGGAGCATTATTAACGGGTATGGACTAAAAGTTAACATATCAGTTACCGGTGGAAATTATATTTGCAGAAGTACTAAAACGGAGGTAGGAGTCTTTCAAGCAGGTTCAGGCAGTACTATTGAATTTACGGGCGTGAATGTTAATACAACCGTAGGTCCGATTTTTGAAGTAGTACAGTCTAATGCGACATTCACTAATTGCACGATGAAAAATACATCGACAAATGGGTTTTATGCTTCGTGCATAGCTTCGTCTTATGGCGGAAATGTTACCATAGACGGTGGCTCGTACAGTGCGGAGTATGCAGTGTATGTATATAATAGTGGTGGCTCGCTTACGATAAAAGGTGACGGAACGTTTGCAGGTAATACGGCTGCCGTTCAGGTAGATAGGGAAGAAAATGCTTCTTATTCTGCTGTTGCAACCCTAACGAGCGGAACATTTAACGGCAACGTTATAAGCAACGGATTTGGTTCGGACGTGCGTATCGACGGAGGTGAAATCACCGGAAAGACGATAGCACATGGTAAAAACTCGAGTGTTACTATTTCAGATGGAACATTGGCGGATGTGGTTGCAACAGGAGAAAATGCCAGTATAAATGTTTCCGGAGGAACGGTTAAGGGTGATGTTAATATAGGCAACAACTCAACTCTTGCCGTAACGGGCGGAACCTTTGACAAAGAAATTCCGGAAGGAACGTTTAATGTGGTTATGCAGAAGAAAAGCGGTGAAACATTAAATGTAAAATTGGGCGAAGGAGCCAATGTAAGCATTGCAGACGGTGATATAAATGGCATTGATGTAAAGGCTGATGTGAATAACGTCGGTATAGCCTACACCAGAAACTTCTCGGACAAATGGCAGGCAATGTTTGTACCGTTCCGAATGACTCTTGATGCTGAAATACTCGCAGATTTCGACTTTGCGGAGATATGGGATACCGAGCTTGTGGATAATGCACCTACAATAGAATATATAAAATTGTCGGAAGGGGATGTTATAGAGCCCAACGTGCCTTGCCTTGTCAGGGCGAAGGTTGCCGGCGAACAGACTTTGTCTGTTAAAAACACATTGCTGGCGCAGACAATGGTGCCGGATGTAAACTGTTCTACAATAAAGCAGAATTTCAACTTTGTCGGTGTTTACGGGAAAACAACACTGCTTGACAAGTATGGATATTATCTGAATGCAGAAGAGCAGGCATTCCGTCCGGTTGCCAATGAAACACAGACATTGCCTTCATGCAGGTTCTATATGACAGTGCAGAACAAAGCTGACGGCAGTTACGACTATTATACGCAAGGAGTGGCTAAGGCAGTGAAGATACGTGTGATAGGAGATGACATGCAGGGTACAACCGGTATGGACGGTATTAAGTATGATACAGATAACAGCAGGGTTTATACCATACAGGGTACTTATGTGGGAAACTCTGTTAATGGGTTGAAAGCAGGTGTTTATATCGTAGACAAAAGGAAAGTAGTTGTCAAATAATGGAGTATTTATATCATGATTAAGAAAAAGTATATATCTCCTTCTTGCGAGGTTATAGGGGTTTGCGGACTGTCCATACTGAGTGGAAGTGACAGCGGCAACATAACGATAAATAAAGAACCTTATGAAGGTGAACTTAATTCGAAGCAAGACAATTTCAACATTTGGGATGATGAGGAGAACAAAGGTGACAACGGGTCGCTTTGGGACGAGTATTGATGTAAAATGCCTGATGCAGGATTCTGCATTGGTATAACATGTCAATAGAATTTTTATGTATTTTGCAATATAAAAGTGCCGGTAATGACTTTAAGGCTCATTACCAATACTATAAAAGGGGAAAAGAGGGTGTGTCATAATAAAGAATCATCCGTATAGAGTTGGGACAAAAATTGAATTTTGACACACCCTCCTGTTTGCAATCTGTCGGCGATATTATGTTTTTACGTGACAAAATGTCAATAGAAAAAAGTCACTCTAAAGTCTCGTTCTATTAGAATTGAACGGGCTAAAAGAACCTTTAAGTCCCCGAAATGTTGCCTTTTTGTGACGAAATGGCGTACTTTGAGGTACAAAACATGTACCTTTAGGCTCCGAATATGCCTGCTTTGGGCTCCAAAGATGCCTGTTTCGGACCGTAATATGCCTACTTTCGTATAGAAATCAGGCAACTTTCCCTTTTCCTTCTGTGCACACTTTTGTTTTTTTTATGCGTAACACTTTGATACAAAAGGTGCTATCCTTGCACACGATTTTTGACGATATTCAGCCCCGTCGGTGTTTTTGTTCCAGAAAATCGCCGTATTTTGGGGTTATGAAAAATCAAATAGTAAGCGGGAGCGGCGTTTTGCTATAAATGTGTAAGACGCAGTTTGTCGGGCGTCAAGCTGCGATGATTTGTTGCCATGTAGGCATTTTCCGGTAAATGTCTGTTACTGACATCTTTTAAACCAACAACTTGTATCCCGGACATTTACAAGGACGTGTTGTTGAACTAAGTGAAAAAAATTATAACACGGATGATGCTTATTTTGACACACCCTTTTTTATATATGATTATCAGAAAAAAGAGTTGCCACGGAGGGTGACAAGTGGTTGTAATGGGTATACAATCCGCCATCCAGAATAAATCTGTTGACACCGCGATATTTTATTAACACTCATATTGAACAAATATGAGGGGGAGAAAAGGTGCGGATACAAACAGAATTTGCCGACGGCTGTTTATGGGCAGGCCGTCAGAGTAAAGTCAACCATGTTGAAACGCACTTTGCCGAATAGCATAAGCGATTTCAAACCAAAATTACATTCATGCTCCATTCCCGACGGATTGTCTTCGCAGCGCACATCAATCTGAGGAATAATGACGGTTCGGTTTCCTAATTGAGCCTTTAAATCAGGTACGCGGTAACACTTCGAGATATGAACGCCTCCGACTCCAGCCATTCTTATAGAATCCGGTTGAGAGTGTGCGATGATATATTCCTTGTTCTTTTCAAAAAATGTTTTATCTAAAGACCCGAATGAAGCATCTCCTGAGTCAATACACATAAGCATGGGATTGTTATGTATTTTTCCGCGTGCCAATAGATTCATGCTCGATGAGAAGCACATGTTTGACGTGGCGTTGCTCCTGGTCGGCGCGGTTGCAGGGATTGTAATTTGATGATTGACAAAGTCAATGGTCAAATCTTTTAATTGTAGCATCAATTCACTACCTACAACGATATCAAAGCAATTTATATATTTGTCGGCTTCTTCAGTATTTGTTGTCATGGAAATGACTGTAAACGGCACATCCGTGATGGTTATAGAACCGAGTTTCAATTCTTTTGCAATGACATGACGACCCGTCTGCACTCCTGTCAAATCGCCGACGTTTCCGGTGGCATCCAATGAAATCAGTCCTAATTTTTGCGCCAAAGAATCGGAAATAACATTAATGCCGGCACCGGTGTCAAAGGTTATATCGGCAGGAATGCCGTTTATGGCGCAATCATCAAGATGTATCAACAAAGAATTATGCTTTGTCGGATCGACAGGTACAAACCGAAATGGTACGGTTGCTTGGGGACTGTTTCCGAAAGTTATGGCATAGGGCTTGTATGCGGATAAGGCTTTATATTGGTTTATATGCTTCTGCATTCCGGAAATTGCTGTCGAATCCAGATGTTGTCTTGTCGCGTCCAATACGGAAGAAACGATGGTTGCCGCTTTCTCATTATCTCCGATACGGCTTAAATCCATTGCAAACATTAGCGATGAATTTAGTATATTGCCGAGGTCGAGATATTCTGACTGCGTGTTGAATAATTCTGTAAAAGCCGGAATGGATACGTCGGGACGATTGAAGCGGTTGCCAATGAGACAACGGGAATATACTTCAAGAAATTTGTGAATGGAGTCTTTTGGCGCTGATTGGTAGATTGAATCAAGAGCAAACCAATCTCCTTTATTCATGGCATTGCCGATTTTCTCGTCATAAGTCTGTGCAAATCCAAAAGAACAGGAGCAGATAAGGACAATAAAAGTATAAAGCAGTTTCTTCATAACAGAAAGCGTTTGATGTTTGATCTATGCAAAGTTATGAATTATCAGCGAGATAGAGTCATAATCATAGGAAATCTTCATGACCGTAGATATGGAAAATGCAGACGGTTTCGTGACGTTTTGCTTCTCTTTTGTGGTGGTGCAGGCACGTAGTCCTGTCTGTTAGGAGTGTCAGGCATACAGGCAAACAACTTGTCGGTTGAAACTACCGTTGATAAATGAGCAGTTAAAGTTTTTGTTTTTCCGATGAATTAATGTAATTTTGCAGACTATAATTATATACATTATTATATATGGCAATGGAACAGAAACTATTTATCTATAATACGCTGAGCCGCCGTAAGGAACTTTTTGAGCCGCTTCATGCTCCCAACGTCGGCATGTATGTGTGCGGTCCTACGGTATATGGCGACCCACATTTGGGTCATGCCCGTCCGGCGATAACGTTTGACATACTTTTCCGCTATTTGAAACATCTTGGATATAAGGTTCGCTATGTGCGTAACATCACCGATGTGGGGCATCTTGAGCACGATGCCGACGAGGGCGATGACAAGATTGCAAAGAAGGCAAGGCTTGAACAGCTTGAGCCGATGGAGATAGCGCAACACTATACCAACCGATATCATCAGGCAATGGAGGCTCTTAATGTACTTCCACCGAGCATAGAGCCGCATGCCACGGGGCATATCATAGAGCAGGAACAACTTGTACAGGAAATCATCGACAACGGATTTGCATACGAGAGTAACGGTTCGGTATATTTTGACATAGAGAAATATAACAAGGTTCACCGCTATGGAATACTTTCCGGACGCAATCTCGACGATGTGATAAATGCCAGTCGTGAGTTGGACGGAGTGGGAGAGAAGCGCAATCAGGTGGACTTCGCTATATGGAAGAAGGCACAGCCCGAGCATATCATGCGCTGGCTCAGTCCGTGGAGCGAAGGTTTCCCGGGTTGGCACTGCGAGTGCACGGCAATGGGACGTAAGTATCTCGGCAATCATTTCGATATACATGGCGGTGGAATGGATCTGGTTTTCCCGCATCACGAATGTGAGATAGCGCAGGCAGTGGCAAGTCAGGGCGACCAAATGGTGCGCTATTGGATGCACAACAACATGATAACAATCAACGGACAGAAGATGGGCAAGTCGCTCGGCAACTTCATTACGCTGGAACAGTTCTTCACCGGCGCGCATCCTTCGCTTGAAAAGGCGTACACTCCGATGACCATACGCTTCTTCATCCTGTCGGCACATTACCGCGGAACGGTAGACTTCTCGAACGAGGCTCTTGCCGCAAGCGAGAAAGGACTGGACAGACTGATGACCGGAATAAGCGGTATCGGGCGGATAGTGCCGTCGGCAGAAAGCGATGCCGACACGGCAAAGACCGTTGCCGAGTTGCGTGGCAAGTGCTATGACGCGATGAACGACGACATGCAGACACCTGTTGTTATAAGTCATCTGTTCGAAGCGTGCCGCTTGGTGAACATTCTTCTTGACCACAAGGCTGCAATAAACGAGGCAGACCTGAAAGAACTGTCGGACACAATGCACCTCTTTGCATTCGACATTCTCGGACTGCGTGAGGAAAAGGGCGGCGGAAGCGACGAGCGCGAAGAGGCTTACGGCAAGGTGATGGACATGATTCTTGACCTGCGTGCCAAGGCGCGTGCAAATAAAGACTGGGCTACGTGCGACCAGATACGCGATGCGCTTAAGGATGCCGGCTTTGAGGTTAAGGATACCAAAGACGGTTGTGTGTGGAGATTGAACAGATGACATTTTAGGAGTAAAGGAGTTAAGAAAATATATTTATTGCATTTGTCTTAACTCCTTTACTTTTTTACTACTAAGAAATTCATGAAAAAGACAGTATTCTTATTGGTATCGCTGATGTTCTCTGTGCTGATATATGCGCAGGGCACTTATACAAAGGTCTGTAATGATAAGTCGCTTGTCAGGAAATCGGCAAAGTGGGCAAGGAAAGGAGAGTGGCGAAACGGTTTCAAGGCGGCATCGCCTGATGCGAGCGTGAACCTTACGGAGTTTTATACACAGTATTCCAAAAACCGAGAGCAGTGGGATGCCATGTTCCGCTGGCTGGCAACAGCCGACCTTACGGGCATGCCTAAAGGTAAGTATCCCATAGAAGGAACAACGCTCGTGGCAAGTGTTGAGGACAGCCGCAACAGCGAACTGACAAAACGCCGCAGCGAGAGCCATTTTCATCATATAGACTTTCAGTATGTAGTTAAGGGTACGGAGCGTTTCGGTATAATAGAACATGAGACGAGCAAGCCCAACTGTGAGTACAAGCCTGATGTCATACATTATGACTATGATGTAGATAAGGTGCGTTTCTATGACTCGTCAAAGGATAAATTCTTTATTTTCTTTCCCTCCGACTGGCATATTGCAAAGGTCAAGACCGACCTTGAAGACCAGGAGATACGCGTCATTGTGGTAAAACTCGACTACGTGGAATAACTGCCTCAGACATTATTGCAGATAATCCATAAGCACATCCCACACGGCAATGATGTGACATACGGAACCGGCGAGTACGAAAAAATGGAAAACGCTGTGCATGAACCGCTTTTTATTAAGACTGTAAAAGGCGGCGCCGGTGATATAGCATATTCCCTCGGCTATTATCCATGCCACAGCTGTGGCACTGACATTGTCTATAAGAGGTTTGAAAGCAACAAGAACGGTAAGTCCCATTCCTACAAAGCAGAGCGTCTCGATGTTGCTGTGCTCTTTGAGTTTGGCGAAACTTATTGCCGTTCCTGCCAGCGCACATGTCCATATAAAGACGAACAGTCCCCAACCCCAGTATCCCTCGTTTCGTAGTGCAATGAGCGTAAGTGGCGAGTAGCTGCCTGCTATGTGCCAGTATATTGCGGCGTGATCCCATTTCCTTAGTCTTTCTTTCCACTTGCTTCGTCGCGGCAGGGCATGATATATCGTTGATGCGATGTATGAGCAAAGCATGCCGGCAAGATAAAGAACCACGCCGAGCGATGCCCATGGGTTGTCTGCGCCATGACATATTAGGGTGAACACCACGGCTGTTGCCACACCGAGAAATATCCCTCCGGCATGTGACCATGAGTTCCACAGCTCTTCTTTCCTTGTATATCGTATCATTGGATAATGTGTGGTGTAATCTGTCAGATATCTGATGACAGTACGAAATCAAGCTGTTTCTTATCTATGTTCGCCTTTGCCACCTTTATGCGGACACTGTCTCCAAGCTGGTAGCGGTGTCTGCGACGCCGTCCCACAAGACAGTAGTTGCGTTCGTCAAAGTCGTAATAGTCATCGTTAAGGTCGTGTATTGACACCATTCCCTCACAGTGGTTCTCGTCGATTTCGCAATATATTCCGTATGACGTTATACCGCTGATGTGCGCATCGTATTCGTTTCCGATCTTGTCTGCCATGAACTCCACCATTTTATACTTTATAGAGTCGCGCTCCGCGTTCTGTGCTATCTGCTCCATGTCGCTCGAGTGTTTGCAGAGTTCTTCGTAACGCTCCTTGTTGGCGCTGCGTCCTCCTGCCTGATAGCGTGTCAGCAGACGATGCACGAGTGTGTCGGGATAGCGGCGTATAGGACTGGTGAAATGTGTATAGTAGTCGAAAGCCAACCCGTAGTGCCCGATGTTGTGCACACTGTATTTGGCTTTCATCATCGCCCGTAGTGCCACACTTTCTATCAGTTTCTGCTCGTTGCTTCCGTTACAGTCGTCCATCAGTCGGTTAAGACTGCGTGAAACCTCGCCTTTGGTACCTCCGGTCTTCAGCTTATAGCCGAACCTTACGATAAATTCGCGCAACGTTTCCAGCTTCGTGGGATCCGGCATGTCGTGTATACGATATGGCAGTGTCTTTGCCTTCTCGCCCTTTTTCACCTTTCCGATGCTCTCCGCAACGGTTCTGTTGGCAAGCAACATGAACTCTTCAATCAACTTGTTGGCATCTTTTGCTTTCTTGAAATAACATCGTATGGGCTTTCCTTTCTCATCGGTTTCAAACCGCATCTCTTCACGGTCGAACTTCACGGCGCCGTTTTTGAACCTTGCCTTGCGTAGTTTCTTTGCCAGACGATCCAGCGTTATCAGTTCCAAAGCATATTCGCCCGTGTATCCGTCTTTTCCTGCATCGGGTGCAGGCTCTCCTGTTCCATCCTTTACTCCGTTCCGTTCAAGAATATCCTGTACCTCTTCGTATGCAAAGCGCCTGTCGCTCTTTATCACCGTGTGTACCAATCGCCAGCGTTTCACCTGCCCCTCGTTGTCCATGTCGAAGACAACGCTGTATGCCAGTTTCTCTTCATCGGGGCGTAGCGAGCAGATGAAGTTACACAGACGTTCTGGTAACATGGGTATTGTGCGATCTACGAGATACACGCTTGTGGCGCGTTTCACCGCTTCCTTGTCGATGACGGAGCCTTCGGTGACATAGTGCGACACGTCGGCGATGTGCACGCCTACCTCCCACAGTCCCTTGCCGAGTGGCTTA
Source organism: Xylanibacter caecicola (assembly GCF_013166515.1). Taxonomy (GTDB): domain Bacteria; phylum Bacteroidota; class Bacteroidia; order Bacteroidales; family Bacteroidaceae; genus Prevotella; species Prevotella caecicola. Next base: position 31,450 of record NZ_JABKKJ010000008.1, read on the forward strand.
ATGGACAGTGCGTCGTCAAAATCCTTGGCGTCTTTGGGGTCTATCGTGAATGTAGTCACGCTGCGGAAATCCTCCCTTTCCTTATAGTCCTGCTCCGTTATTTCACCACTTATCTTGTTGGCCGCCTCTTCCACGTTCTTGGGATATTTGTATGGCAGCCCGTACTGAGCCAGTATGGCATGCATCTCCACATCGTTGTCACCCATTTTTCCGAGCACGTCCACCACCTCTCCAATGATGCTTTTGTTCTCTGCCGACGGCCATTGCACTATTTTTACCACAGCCTTTTCTCCGGTTTTTCCGCCTTTCAGCTTCTTCTTTTGTATGATTATGTCCTGCATGAATGTACGGCTGTCCGGAACAAGCAGCGCGAAATCTCTCTCCACAATCAGTTTGCCCACAAACGAGTCGTGTGCCCGCTCGATAATCTTTGTCACCATAGCTTCTTTGATATGGTTCCTTCGCCTTGCCATCATGGCTACCTGTACACGGTCGCCGTTGAACGCGAACATCGAGTTGCGCTCTGCCACGAACACAGGTTTGCCGTTCTCGTCGGGTATAACGCTGTTCTTGCCGTTGGGTTTCCGCAAGAAGCGTCCCGTCAGCACCTGTCCTTTTGTATTAAGACGGAACGAGTTTTCGCTCACTTTGCTCAGATAGTCATCCCATGCCATGTCTTCCATAATATCCACAGCGAGCATCTTTGCCGGATGAGTATCCAGTCTGAGAGTCTTGAAAATCTGTTTTAAACTATATGTTTCTTCGGGATGATGCATGAAAAACTGCTGCAACATTTCCGACAATTGTTTCTTGCCTACACGTGTATGGCTGCCTTTGTTTTTTGCCATAATACAGAATTTTAATGATTAAAGCACATGTGCGAAGATACGAAATAAATCGTACAAATGTGCTGTTGTAATGAAAAAAACGGTTAATTCGGACTTTTCTTCTTATCTTTGCACGTGTTTGCCCGTGCCTGTTTCGGGCGTATATATATTAATAAGGTATATAAATAGTAGATGAGCAGTAGGATATTGATAACCGGAGCCACCGGCTTTATTGGAGGCTTTATTGTCGAAGAGGCTTTGCGCCGTGGCATGGAGGTATGGGTGGCAGTGCGTAAATCCAGTTCACGCCGGTTTCTAACCGATACGCGGATAAACTTCATAGAACTTAATCTCGGCAGTTCTGCCGACATAGAACGCAGCCTTGCCGGACTGTCGTTCGACTATGTGGTCCATGCCGCCGGCGTTACTAAATGTGTGGACAGTGCCGACTTCTACCGTGTCAACACTCTTGGCACTATCAATCTGGTGAAAGCCCTGCTGCATCTTGGCGGCAATATCAGGCGTTTTGTGTATATAAGCAGTCTGAGCAGCTATGGTCCGGTGCATGAGGACGAGCCGCTTCGTGAAATAAAACCGTCGGATCCGCAATGTCCCGACACTGCCTATGGACGCAGTAAGATGGAGAGCGAGCGCTGTCTCAACACTATTCTTGGAGACGACGGAAAAGGAAATACATTCCCATACGTGATATTGTGCCCCACGGGAGTGTACGGTCCGCGCGAGCGCGACTATTTCATGATGGCAAAGAGCATACGCAGTCATGTCGACTTTGCCGTTGGCTACAGGCCTCAACACCTTACATTTGTCTATGTCCTCGATGTTGTGCAGGCTGTGTTTCTTGCTCTTGAGAGAGGCAGAAACGGTGGGAGATACTTTCTCAGCGACGGCAATGTCTATTCGTCGCGCACGTTCAGCGACCTGCTGCACCGTGAATTGGGCGTTGGCTTGCTCCTGCGGATAAAGGCCCCGATATGTTTTCTGCGTGTCGTGACGTTTGTGGGTGAGCATGTCGGCAGGCTCACGGGCAAGGCTTCTGCATTGAACAACGACAAGTTTCATATAATGAAGCAGCGTAATTGGCGCTGCGACATTTCCGACACCATAAACGATTTGGGTTATGTGCCGCATTACGACCTCGGGCGCGGTGTGCCCCTTACCGTGAGTTGGTATAAGGAGCACGGCTGGTTGTAAAGGCATTTCTTCTTGCCGCCATATCAAATAAGATAAACAACAACGATTATCAGATAAAAAACAGAAACCATGATAAAGTTCTTGATAAATCTTTTTTCAATAGAAAAGAAACCTCGCAAGGGGCTTTTCGCCTTCGAGTGGGTGATGCTGGCATATCTCGTCTTCACCCTTCTGCTTATAATCCTCACCTATACAAAGGCGACCAATCCCGACGATATGATATGGGGACGCGTGCGCGTGGCAGCCATTACCCTCGCGTTATGGGGCGTCTACCGTATGCTTCCGTGCCGTTTCACGCGCTTTGTACGCATTGTTGTGCAGTTGGCGCTGCTCGGTTGGTGGTATCCCGACACTTACGAAATAAACCGTATGTTCCCTAACCTCGACCATGTCTTCGCATCTCTTGAACAGTCGGTGTTCGGATGTCAGCCCGCCCTGCTGTTCTCGCAGTATGTGCCGTGGCATTTTTTCAGCGAGATGATGGACATGGGCTATGCCTCTTACTATCCGATGATAGTCCTCGTCACGCTGTTCTACTTTTTCCGGCGCCCCAAAGAGTTTGAGCGTGCGGCATTTGTGATACTAACGTCGTTCTTCATCTACTATGTGATATTTGTCCTTGTTCCCGTCACCGGACCTACGTTCTATTATAAAGCCGTGGGCATTGAGAATATAGCCAATGGCGTTTTCCCGGCAGTGGGCGACTATTTCAACACCCATACCGACTGTCTTCCAAGTCCCGGAAAAGCCGACGGCTTTTTCTACGGGCTTGTCGAGAGTGCCAAAGAAGCCGGCGAGCGACCCACGGCGGCGTTCCCCAGCAGTCATGTCGGTATTACCACCGTGTTGGTTCTCCTTGCGTGGCATACTCGCAACCGTCGGCTGTTCTTTATTCTTCTGCCGTTTTATGCTCTTATGTGCTTTGCCACGGTATACATACAGGCTCATTATGCTATCGACTCCATTGCCGGACTGCTGAGCGGCACACTGCTCTATGCAATGCTCATGAGATGTTATAAGGTGAGATGACGGATGTTGCGCAGACGGTTGCATTATCTGCCCGTCGCGCAATTATCCTTTCGCAATAAATAAAACAATGCCCAAAACATCGCTGTTAAAGGAAAAAGATGTACATTTGCAGCAAATTGCAGTTTTATGAAGATATTACGCCATGCGGGACGGGTGCTCGGTACCCTCTTTACCCCCATAAAATGTAATGCATTCTTTTTCATTTTCATGTACATTCTCGGTCTGGTGTGTACATATACTGTCGTACCCGATAAGAAAGGGTACCACGCCTACAGCCTTGCTTGGGAAGAGCTTTTTCTCGACCTTTATATATTATGCCTGTTTCTCACCGTGCTGCCTGCTGTTGTGCGGCAGTGGGTGCGACGCTTGTTCTATTTCATTGCATACGGTATAGCCCTCGTCGATGTCTACTGCTATGTGGAGTTCGGCTCCACCATAACGCCCACCATGCTTCTTCTCGTAGGTGAGACCAACACCGATGAGGCAACCGAGTTCCTCTCTTCATACCTTGGTTTTGATGTTATCTTCAGCAAGGTGGGCTGGGTTGTGCTTGTCGGATTGATACATATTGCCTGTACCTACGTGGCGTCGCGTTTCCTTTATCGCCGCCGAAGGCTTATGCGCCGTCACCCGTGGATGATTGTTGTCGGAAGAGCGGCACGTGCCGTCGTTCCTGTCATGGGAACTGTGACTCTGGCACTGCTTGTATATACGGCATCGGAATGTATGGAGAACAAGAAAGCCATGGTACGCCTCATGTCGTGCAAGAACATCGGTAGCGTGGAACACGAGCTTACACGCAAGGACAAGGCTGTACTGTATCTTCCCCTGTACAGGCTCGTGTTCAGCGTATATGCCAACAGTCTCACGGCTCAACAGGTGGATAAACTTATCGGAGCTATAGACTCTGTGCGTGTGGACAGCTGTTCCTATCGCAGTGACAATATCGTATTGATAATCGGCGAGAGCTACAACCGCCACCATGCCCAGCTTTACGGATATGACAAACCTACCACCCCGAGACAGAAAGCGAGGGCGCGGCGCGGCGATCTCGTGCCTTTCAGCGATGTTGTTACACCGTGGAACCTCACTAGTTTTGTGTTCAAGCATCTTTTTTCATTATATACAGTGGGTGACAAGGGCGAGTGGTGCGACTATCCTCTTTTCCCGGAATTGTTCAGAAAGGCGGGTTATCATGTCACGTTTGTCACCAATCAGTTCCTTCCGCAGGCAAAAGAGGCTGTTTATGACTTCAGCGGCGGCTTCTTCCTGAACAACCCTGAACTAAGCAAGGCACAGTTCGATACGCGCAATACCCGGCTTTTCCGTTACGATGGCGGACTGCTCAACGATTACGACAAGCTGCGTCCTGAGGGCAAGGAGCATAATCTCATAATCTTTCACCTGAAGGGACAGCACGTGGATTATCAGACTCGCTATCCCAAGGACAGGACAAAGTGGGGCGTGAACGACTACGACCGCCCGAAGCTGAACGACCGCGAGCGTCACATTCTGGCAAGTTACGACAATGCCGTGTTGTACAACGATTCCGTGGTTGATGCAATAATAAGAAAATTCGAGAAGGAAGATGCCATTGTATTGTACGTTCCCGACCACGGAGAGGAGTGTTATGGCGACGACATACACTTCTACGGTCGTATGCACTCCACCGACATTACCGCGCGGCTGGCACGCGAGGAGTTCGACATACCTTTCTGGATATGGTGCTCGAAGAAGTATCGTAAGACCCATCCTGATGTATTTTCGCGTATAAAAGCGGCGCGCGACAAGCGGTATATGACGGACGCACTGTCGCACCTGTTGCTGTGGCTTGGAGGAATACACTGCCCCGAATACCGCGACGACCTGAATATACTAAGCACGGAATATAACGAAAACCGTCCGAGAATACTGAAAAATCAAGTTGATTACGACAAACTGGATGTTAGGGGTACCGCATCCGAAGCAACGGAAAACAATAAGAAGAGATGAAAAAGGATTTGTTGAGCCTCGATGGCTCCAAGGCACTGAGAGGCATTGCCATACTCGGTATCATATTGCACAACTACTGTCACTTTCTCGGCTTTGCCGTAAAGGAAAACGAATACACCTTTACAGCAGCAAAGCCGATGATGCTGTGGGACAGGATTATGGCTCTCGATCATAATCTTTTTGTACACATTCTCTCGTTCTTCGGGCATTATGGCGTGCCCGTATTCCTGTTCATAAGCGGTTTTGGGCTGGTGCGCAAGTACGAACAGAGTACTTCTTTTCCCGTGCGTACGCTTCCCTTCGTCGGCGTGCACTATTTAAAGCTGCTGCGACTGATGTTCCTCGGATATATAGGATTTGCCGTTGTGAGTTGGCTTCATCCGCACGGCTATCACGGATATACCTTCGGCAGGGTAGTGGCACAACTGCTTATGTATATAAACATGCTTCCCGATCCCGACCATATAATAAAACCCGGTCCTTACTGGTTCTTCGGTCTGATGCTACAGTTGTATGCAGTCTATCGCCTATTGATTTACCGTCGCAGTACATTTTGTGTTATAGCGCTTATCATTGTTTGCTGGGCGGCACAGGCAGTGTTTACTCCTGCAGTAGACAGCGGCGGCGAAATACTCAACCGTATACGTTATAACTTTGTCGGCGGAATGCTCCCATTCGGCATGGGTATTATCTATGCGCGCCACGGCAGAAGTCTGCCTGTATGGGGAAATGCCGTTGTTGCTGTTGTTTCGGCAGCTGCCGTTTTTGCCGGCAGTTTCCTCTTTCACACATGGTTGTGGGTGCCGTTGTTTGTTGTCACGGGTGCGGTGGCAACGATTAAACTGCTGCCTGCATCGGTGTTGAGACCATGTATCTGGGTCGGTGGCATATCGTCGGCGCTTTTTGTGGTACATCCTATATTGCGTGAGATAATAATAAAGATGTCGTATCGCGGTCAGGTGTATACCGGTATCATTTTGTATGTGGTGCTTTCGGTGGTGTGTGCATGGCTTTTCGCCCGCCTGCTGCGCTTCATACCGGTGCCTAAGAATAAATAAGGTTCTTAAAGACCTTAAGGTCCTTAAGGATTTTAAAGACCCTAATAAAAACCAAAGACAAATGAATATAAGACAAACCTGCTTCTCGGATCTCAGCCGCTATCGCAGCGAACTTATGGGACTGGCGATGATTTTCGTCATGCTTTTCCATGTGTGGCTGCCCAAGAGCAATCCGATGTACGGTCTGGTGCGGTGTGGCAACGTCGGTGTGGACATGTTTCTGTTCCTCAGCGGTATAGGACTTTGGTACTCGTGGACGGGCAACCGCTCCGTTGTGCGCTTTTTCCGCAAACGTTACATCCGCATATATCCGGCATGGCTCATCATGGCATGCCTGTTTTATATACCTAATTATATAAATACCGACGGTGGCGGATACAGTCCCAATCTGTTTCATCTGGTGGCAAATATAGCAGTGAACTGGAGCTTCTGGCGCATCGACGACCTCACGTTCTGGTTCATCCCGTCCATAATGATGATGTATACGTTCACCCCTGCCTATATGGAAGCCATTCGCCGTGCACCGTCGTGGCGATGGTTGCCGGTGGCATTTATGGTTCTCGCCGTCATGGTTTGCTACTATCCGCCTGTTCACGGAGCTGTCGGTCATGTGGAGATATTCTTCAGTCGCATACCGATTTTCCTGCTCGGCATAAATTGCGGAGAACTTGTACGCACGGGACAAAAGGCTGAACGCTCCTCATTGTGGCTGATAGTGTTAATCTTCATCATGAGTCTTGCCATGTGTGTTGAGTTTGAAGAGTCGTGGCGCGGACGCTTCCCGCTTTTTCTCGAGTGCATGGTATATATACCTCTTGCCGTTACCGCCATGTTGTTGCTTGTCCGCGTGCTGCGTCATACGCCGTCGTGGTTCAACCGTGCAATGGCGTTTGTCGGCGGAGTAAGCCTCGAGATATACCTTATACACGCCCAGTTCGTGCTTAAATACGTAAGAGAGTGGAATCTGGGATATTGCCTCACGGCAGTGACGATGATTGCCGTCTCGGTGCCGTTGGCATGGTTGCTTCATAAAGCTGTAGGTTTGTTGGCTACGCGGTTGGAGCATACGGGTAATGACAAGAACGTGAAGAAAATAGTGTGATATAACATGAGTATGTGTCAAATTACGGAGTTGGAAGAATATGAATAAAGATATAATAAAGATAATGCGCCCCAAACAGTGGCTGAAAAACGTCTTTGTGTTTGTTCCGGCGTTCTTTGCCGGTAGCATTACAGACGTGCACGACATTCTGGCGAGCGTTATTACATTTTTTGCTTTCAGTCTTGCCGCATCGTCGGTCTACTGTCTCAACGATATCATAGACGTGGAGGCTGACCGCCGCCACCCGGTAAAGTGTTCCCGTCCGATAGCCTCCGGTGCCGTTACCGTTTCCGCGGCGGCACGGCTCATGGGCATGCTGCTTGTTGTCTCGGCAATATTGGTGATGCTCCTTGGTCCGGAACGATGGGCTGTTGGTGGTGTGATATTGTTTTACGTGTTGCTTAACATTGCTTATTGCATCCGGCTTAAGCAGTTTGCCATTGTCGATGTGTGTATCATTGCCACAGGGTTCGTGCTGCGGCTTCTCGCCGGTGGTTTTGCTACCGATGTGGTTCTTAGCAAGTGGATAGTGCTCATGACATTTCTGCTCACCCTTTTCCTCTCGTTTGCCAAGCGGCGTGACGATGTCATAAGGATGAACGAGACAGGCGAGCCGCCACGGAAGAACACCGTAAGATACAATCTCACATTTATCAACCAGACTGTGACAATCACCGCCACGGTCACTCTCGTGTGCTATATCATGTACACCGTGTCGCCCGATGTAGGCGAACGGATACATACCCCGTATCTTTATCTCACCACGGTGTTCGTGATATTGGGTCTGTTGAGATATATACAGATAACCGTTGTAGACGAGAAGAGCGGCGAACCAACGAAAGTCATGCTGCATGACAGGTTCATGCAGACAGTTGTGCTGTTGTGGGCAATGTCATTCTTTGTCATAATTTATATGCTATGATACCTCATATTACCAATGATAACGTTTCCCCCGATGTCGTTTCCTCCGCCTCCGGCACTTCCGTGAAGCGGCAGACGGTGCATGCGTTCGACTTCGACGGGACGCTGACAAGCAAGGACACGTTTATCGAACTGATACGTTTTGCCAAAGGCGAAAAAGAACTTTGGCTCGCTCTTCTCAGACATGTGCATCTGCTGGTGGCGATGAAGCTGGGTCTGTACGACAACGGTAAAGCCAAGGAGGCAGTGTTCTCATATTGCTTTAAGGGTATGACGGAAGAGGCATTCGATGATATGTGCCGGCGTTTTGCCTCTGCTAACAGACGTCTGCTGCGTAGCAGCGGCATTGCCATGGTAGGCAGGTTGCAGGCAGAGTGGAACACGCGGGTACTCGTCGTAACGGCAAGTTTGGACAAGTGGGTAGCCCCGTTCTTCAACGACATGCCCGGAGTTACCGTTCTGGGCACTGGCATCGAGGTGAAGGACGGTGTGCTTACAGGACGTTTCAGTACAAATAACTGCCACGGCGAAGAGAAGGTGCGCCGTATATTACGCCTGCTCCCCGACCGCCGTACATATAACCTCGTGGCATATGGCGACAGCGGCGGCGACCGTGCCATGCTCGATTTTGCCAACGAGGGATATTACAGACCATTCAGAAAGAAAGATAACAGATAGATTTTATGAAAAAGATATTAAGACTGTTCAAAATCAGACGAGAGGAGATTGTTCCGTCTCTCATAGCGTTGGTTGTGTTTATCGGCATGCACTGGCTGCTCGTCAGCAAGTATTTCAATTTGTTCTCACAGACAGGCAAGGGACATTGGAACATATTTGTGAACAACTTCATGCTGTCCGGCTTCGACCCTATAACCTATTCCATGCTGACCTACTGGGAACCTAACTATAATGTGTACCGGCATCCGTTTCTCTCGTTCATGGTATGGCCTCTGTCCCGGCTCAACAAGCTTATCATGGATACGACGGGCTTCAATGCCGCACAGTTCATCGTGGTATTGCCGCTGCTGGTGTGTGCCTATTACACGTTCATATTCATGTTCCGCATTTTCCGTGACATTGTCCGTATAAAGAAGGCAGATGCCGTGATACTCTCGTTCATGCTGTTTTCGTTCGCATATATAATGCTTTCCATCATAGCTCCCGACCATTTCGGCATTTCCCTCTTCCTGCTTGTCTTCGCACTTTACGTATCGGGCGTCAAGATGCAGCAGGGAACGGTGCTTAAAACATGGCAGACTGTGGTGCTGTTTTTTGTGACTGCCGGCATAACACTCAGCAACGGAATAAAGATTGTCATAGATGCGCTGTTCGTTAACGGCAAGAAGTTCTTCCGCATAAAGTATCTCCTGCTCGGCGTGCTCCTGCCGTCGGCACTGATATGGGGCTTTGCCCGCTGGGAATACCGAACCTTTGTGTGGCCCAAGGAAATGGCGCGCAACGCCGCAAGAGATAAGGCTCAGGCGGAGAAAAAGCAGAAAATGTTCGAGGCTTTTGCCGATACTGCCGGTATAAAGGACAGCGTGCAGCTGCGGGCGGCGTTCGACAAGGAGATGAACCGCCGTATACAGGCGCGCTATAAGGCAGACCGCAAGAAGCCGTGGAACCGCAATACGGGCAAGCCTATTGCCAGAGGAGAGTTCATGAACTGGACCGACGCCACCACATCGAGGTGGGCGACGGCTGTGGAAAACCTCTTCGGCGAGTCCATACAGTTGCACCAGAAGTTCTTGCTTGGCGACACGCTGCGCAACCGCCCTGCCATTGTGAAGTACAACACGCGTTTCAACTATGCCGTGGAGGCTGTGATATTCATGCTGTTCATCAGCGGAATATGGTATGGCAGACGTTCCCGTTTCCTGTGGATGTGTCTCGCCGGATTTGCGTTCGACCTGTTCCTGCACATGGGACTGGGCTTCGGAATAAACGAGGTTTACATCATGGGAGCACACTGGTTGTTTGTAATACCGGTGGCAATGGCGTATCTTGTGAAGTGCTCCGAGGGCAAGGAACTGTGGGCTTTGCGCTCGTTGCTGGTGTTCCTCGCCGGTTGGCTGTGGGTGTATAACGGCTATATGCTTACGTGGTATCTCACCATTTGAGAGCCACCGGTTCTATATAAGGAAAAGGGTTGAAGATATATCAGAAGAAGATAAGAGGAGATAGAAGAAGATAAATGAAGATAAAAGACGTATGTCTTGTCGCTTCATGATGCTATTGTCCTTTATCTTCCGTGGCACAAGCCACATATCTTCTCCTATCTTCCCTTATCTCCTTTTACCACATCCACATATAAAAAATAATCGACCTTACATTTAAATTATAAGCTATGAAAGTCTCGTTATTGGTTCCTGTATATGGCGTAGAGAAGTATGTTGCCCGCTGTGCCGAGTCGCTTTTCGGTCAGACATACAATGATTTGGAGTATGTTTTTGTGGACGACTGCACCCCGGACAACAGCATCGGCGTGATAAAGAGCGTTCTTGAACGCTTTCCCGAGCGTCGCGACAGTGTTAAGATAATACGTCATGAGGTCAATAGGGGACTTGGTGCAGCCCGTGCCACGGCGCTTGCGGCTTCTACGGGCGACTGTGTCATGCATGTAGACAGTGACGACTATATGCCCCTTGGGGCGGTGGAGGCGCTGTGCCGCAGAATGGAAGAGACCGGTGCCGATGTGGTGGATGGCGCGTATGAACGCGTTGCCGACGGAAAGACTGTTGAGACGTGCATGCCGTATCACGGCAGGACAGACAGGTATGTGTGCATGTTGCTGTGCCAGAACATCTTTTCCAACCGTATATGGGGGCGTCTTTACAGACGTGAACGCTACAAACGGTGCGGTGTGGAACATATAGAGGGCATAGACTATGGCGAGGACTATTCCGTGGTGCCGGGGCTGCTTTACAAGTCGGACAGGGCATGGACGGACGAGGTGGTCTACTGCTACCGCGCGGACAATACGTCATCCTATACACACGCAATGTCCGACAAGAACTATAGTTCGTATGTCAATGCGGTGCATACCACTTATGATATGATATTGAACTACGATGATTACACGGGGCATTATCGCACCGCGGTAGAGATAGGTGTGATGAATCTTTGGCGCTATCTGAGGAGCAGCGGGCGTGGCTACAAGCTTATGGAAGAAGTCTTCAATTATGAACCTTACGGTGTGATGGCATGGATTTGTTATCATCTCATCCGCAGCCGGTGTCCTTTAAAGCTGGCGGATAAGACGTACAGAATGTGGCGCACCGTGTTTGTAAAGTTCATTTACGTTTACGGGAAAGAAAAGCCAGACACTCGTCAAACATCTCACACTTGGTGAGTTTCATTGTTCCGGCATAGAGCGCGACGGCAATGAAAATCCTTAAGGGGAGCACAACGGCGTAGCTCCCTATATTTTTTGTAATAAAGAAGGTGGCACCCATTGTCGCCGCCGCCGCTATCATGAAAGGCATGATGTCGCGCAGGGTGTCCGTAAAGCCCAATTTTATGAACTTGCGGGCGTATGCCTGCCATACGGCAAGCCACATTATGAAGAATGCGGTGTATACCACCACCATGGCGGTCATGCCGTATGGGTGGAACAGGAGTATCACGCCTATCTGCAATACTATCTGTACTATGTTCAGCCACATGTATATATCGGATCTTCCGCTGCTTATGGCAAGGTTCTGATACAGTGTGTAGAAGGGCATGAAAGCACCGCTGATGCAGAGTATGCGGAGCAGGACGACGCTGTCGAGCCACTTGTCGGATATGGTCAGAACGATGAACTCTTCTGCCACGAGGGCAAGCCCGAACATTACGGGAAAGGACAGGAACGCCGTGAAACGCATCATCTTGCGGAATACGCGCCTCTCTCTGTCGCCACTGTCGGCGGCGGAGACAAGAACTGTCTGCGACACCTGGCTCAGTGCGCCGCTGACAACCGAGTTTGCCATGGTGTCCCATTTGTATGCCTGTGTGAAGTTTCCCACGGCTTTCATAGGGAACAATCGTCCGAATACAAGCGTCAGTATGTTGTTGCCAATGGTGTTTATGATGTTGGTGGCGAGTATCTTCACGCTGAAGCCGAACATCTTCTTTACCGGTGTGAAGTCGATGTGCAGTGACGGACGCCAGTCCGAATAGAAATACCGTCCTGCGTTGAGCACGCTGATATATATAATCTGCTGCCATGCCAGGCTCCAGTATCTGTATCCGCTGAAGGCTATGGCTATACCTGCTGTGCCCGACACCGCGAGGGCGGCGAGCGACACCGTGGCAAGCCGGCGGTTCATCATCTTCTTGGTCATATATGCGTTTTGGGCAATGCCGAAAGCGGAGATTACGAAACCGAGGAATACGAAGCGCGACAGTTCCGTCAGCTCGGGACGGTGGAAAAACATGGCTATAAGCGGGGCGCAGAAAAAGAGAACGGCATATATCGTGAGGCTTGCGAGGATGTTGAACCAGAACACCGAGTTGTAGTCGTTGGGTTCAGGGTGTTTGAGGTTAATCAGACCCTGTGTGAAACCGCTGCTCTGCAGGTTGCCCGCGATGACGGTAAAGATTGTAAGTACGCCCACTATCCCGTAGTCTTCGGGCGACAGCAGACGGGCAAGGAATATTCCGATGACAAGGTTCAGAACCTGTGTCACACCGCTGTTTATGGCGCTCCAGAACAGTCCTTGTGCCGTTTTTTCTTTCAGATTGTCCATTCTTATATGTGAGTATACCGCACAAAAGTAATGCTTTTCTTTTGAACTTCAAACAAATAGTGCTATTTTTGCAATGACAGGTAACATGCTTTTCCACCGTATTATATGAAGCGCGTATTCCACATAATATCCCATTTCGACATGGGCGGAGCAGAAAGGGTGGCGGTGAACATCGCCAAGTCCGGCAATCCGGACATAGAGTATCACATCGTAGAGCTAATCCGTACACGCTCGGAGTTTACATCCGCCTTTATCAACGAGCTTAAGGCTGCGGGCATACGCTATCATCGTGCCGTGGTGCCCGACATCCGTTTCCACTATATTTTCGAGCGTTTGGCGGCAGTAACGTTTCCGCTGCGTTTCATCTTCCTTTATCTTAGATACCGTCCGGTTGCCGTCCATAGTCATACCGAAATGCCCGATCTGGCGGTGTTTGCAACATCCCGGCTCTTCCCACGGTTGCTGCGGCGGTGCAGGTTGGTGCGGACGATACACAACACATGTCTGTGGACGGGGCTTAAGAATACGGGCAGGCGTGTTGAACGCTTTTTCATAAGCCGTCGTGCCAATGTTGCCATATCGCAGTCGGTGCTTGACAACTACCGGCGTGAGTACGGAGAGCGTCCGCCTATGATATACAACGGGGTGGGGCAGGTGCCTCAAAAGCCGTATGAGGGCATCGTGCCGGGAAAGAAAAACATACTTTTTGCCGGGCGTTTCGAGCCTCAGAAGGGTATAGACACGCTTGTCGAGATTATCGCCGGGCGGCGCGACGACACGAGATACCATTTCCATGTTGCCGGCGACGGCTCCATGCGCGATGTCGTTATGAAGCGTCTTTCGGGATTGGACAACGTTACGGTGGTGCCTCCCGTCTACGGACTTTCGTCTTATTTGTCATCGTTCGACTATATGCTCATGCCTTCCGTGTTTGAGGGGCTGAGCATAATGTCTATAGAGGCGTCCATGGCTGCATTGCCTGTGATTATCAATAACTGTGCCGGACTTAAGGACACGCTGCCCGATACATGGCGGCTGAAGGTGGAGAACAACGACATCGCCGCATACGACAGGCTTTTCGACAGCGTGATACCGTCCGCCGATGCACATGCCTTTGGGCAGGAGGCACAACGCTTTGTCCTTGACAACTTCGGGATAGAGCGCATGCGGAGGGAGTATGAGAGGATTTATTTGGAGTGATGGACAGTGTGATACATCCTCTCCGCTGTATCGATACATTTTAAAACATGCCGTACTGCTTTCTATCGCATATGAGATACAAATCCATCGCATATGAGATACAAATCCATCGCATATGAGATACAAATCTATCGCATATGAGATACAAATCTATCGCATATGAGATATAAATCTATCGCACCTGTTTAAGGATGTTATGCAATGTCTTTACATATTGGATATAAGTCCGACGGTAATCTTTTAGCATGCAAGAGGTGCCCTTTCAGCCCCTGAAACATGGCATTTCAGACGGCGAAAGGGCACCTCTTGGAACACGGGAGATGATGTGTCGGCGACGATGATGTCTTTAAACCAACTCTTTTACCTCCACTGTTATTTTCTTCAGGTCGGCATCGCGGCTCGATGTTCCCACCATTATATCGTATAATCCCGGTACTACGCGCATGGTGTTGGTCTTCGCGTCCCAGCCCTCGAAGCTCTCGCGGTGGAAGTCTATAGTGACCGTGCGGCTCTCGCCGGCTTTCAGCGATACACGTGCGAAGCCTCGGAGCGTTTTGACGGGACCCTCGGCATCGGCGGTGTTGCGCATATATACTTGTATGATTTCCGTTCCGTCTCGTTTTCCCGTATTCTTCACCGTTACCGTTATCTTTCCGTGTGCGGCGTCATATTCAGGCTTGCCGGTGGTGAACGAAGTGTAGCTCAGTCCGTAGCCGAACGGATATAACGGGCTGTCTTTCATGTAGCGATAGGTTCTTCCCTCCATGCTGTAGTCGTCGAACGCCGGCAGCTGCGAGTCGTTGCGATAGAATGTCACGGGCAACTTGCCGCTCGGGTTGTAGTCGCCGAAGAGCACGTCGGCAACGGCATGCCCTCCCTGTTCGCCTGCATACCATGCCTGGAGTATGGCATCGCATGTTTCCGTCTCGGGTGCAAGCGCCACGGCACTGCCACTGCAGTTGACGAGCACCACCTTCTTGCCTGCCTCGTGAAGAGCCTTCAGTATGTCGCGCTGTGCCTGCGGCAGTTCTATGCTTGTGCGGTCGCCGTTGTCAAAGCCCGGCAGGTTTACTTTTGCCTCTTCACGCTCGAGGTTGGGCGAGATGCCGCCTACGAATATCACAACATCCGCATCTTTTGCCTTGGCGACAACGTCGGCGGCTGTTGTGGGACGGTTGCGGATGATGTCGAAACTCATCGACCCGTTTTCGTCGAACTGTGTGTAGTCTATCTGTATGTTGTAGGACTCTCCCGCCTTTACATTCAGTTCGTTCTTGTAGTAGCGTACATAGTCGTTACGCTTGCGGTTTGACAGTGTGTCGCCGTTGACGATGAAGCGCATGCCGTTGTTGTGGGCAAAGTCCAGGCGTATCGTTTCATCGCGTACGGCAGTGAATGTGCCTTTGAATTGAGCCGTGAAGTCCGACAGTTCGACGCCCGGGGCAAACACCGTATTGCCGCCGCTGTCGAATGCCAACGGTGCGGTATATGTCGCGGTGTATGCCGGTTTGCCGTCCATGTGTATGTTATTCCAGAACATTGCCGACATTCCGGGCTTGCCGTTTTCGTCTCTTAGAAGTCCGAAAAGGCTTTCCGTGTCGTTTATCGAGGTTATGTCGCATGCCTTGGCATATGGCACGGCTTTTCCAATCTTGTCGCGTATGCCTTCGAGCACCGTCACCGTGTGCGTGGGCTGACCGAAGTATATGCCCCACAACATGGTGGAGTCGGCGGCATTAGGTCCCATCACCATTATCCTTGATGCGTCTTTTTTCAGTGGCAGCGTGTTGTCGCGGTTCTGTAACAGCACCATCTGCTCGCGTGCCATGTCCAATGCCAGTGCTTTGTGCTCGGGACAAGCCACCACGCTCTCCGGTATGGAAGTCCATTCCACGAGCGAGTCGGGGTCGAAGTCGCCCAGTTCGAAGCGTGCCTCTAACAGGCGTTTGACGCTCACGTCTATCTGTTCCTCGCTTATCTTGCCTTCTTTTACAGCTTGTGGCAGGTTCTTGTACTCGCTTCCGCACTCTACGTCCGTGCCCGAAACGACACCCTTGGCTGCTGCCGCCGCCGGGCTTTCGGACACTTCGTGGCGTCCTTTGCGCCAGAAGTCGCTTATCGCGCCGCAGTCGCTCACCACTAATCCTCGGAAATTCCACTCGTCGCGCAGTATCTGTTGCAACAGACGGTTGCTGCCGCAGCACGGCTCGCCTTCGAAACGCTGGTATGCGCACATCACTTCTTTTACTCCGGCTTGTTGTACAAGCACTTTGAAAGCCGGCAGGTATGTTTCCCACAGGTCGCGCTGCGAGAGATTGTTTATGTCGAAGTAGTGACGCGTCTTCTCCGGTCCGCTGTGCACGGCAAAGTGCTTGGCGCAGGCATACAGTTTCATGTATTTGTGTCCGGCAGGTCCTTGCAGTCCTCTTACCACAGCCGAACCCATGCGCGCGTTCATGTACGGGTCTTCGCCATAGCTCTCCTGTCCCCGTCCCCAGCGTGGGTCGCGGAAGATGTTTACGGTAGGTGTCCAGAACGAGAGTCCTTGGTATTTACCTACTTTCCCGTGCTTGCGCTGTGCCGTATTCTTGGCTCTCGCCTCGTCGCTTATGGCTGTATAGATGCGCTCGAGCAGTGCGTCGTCAAACGATGCCGCCATTCCTATACATGAAGGAAAGAGCGTGCAGTATCCGTTGCGCCCCACGCCGTGCAGCGCTTCGCTCCACCATGCAAACTGAGGTATGCCCAATCGCGGGATTTCCGGCGAGCGGTCGAGCATGATGAGTGACTTTTCTTGCAGCGTAAGGCGGCTGCAAAGGTCCTCGGCACGTTCTTTCGCGCTAAGACGATGGTCCTGATAGGGGTATATTTGTGCGCTTGACGTAACACTGGTGGCAGTCAGCAATATAGCCAATAATGTTTTTCTGATATTTCCCATGTCGTTAGAATTTATTGTATATGTCTTTATAAAATGAAAAAAGTGGAATATTTATTACAGGCAATAGGCTGATGCTTCTGTGCATTTCGTTCCTTTCGTGCCTTCTGTTATAAATATTCCACTTCTTACGGTTATGTCTTTAAATCCTCGTCCGGTTGCCATTACAGGCGTATATGTCCGGCATGGGATTATTCAATGCCGTCATCTGTTTATGACGAACTTTTTGCCGTTGCGTATGTAAATGCCGCGTTTTGTAGGGTTCTGTACTTCGATGCCCTGAAGGTTGTATATCCTGTTGTCGTCCTTTTTGGTAACGGTTATGTCGTTGATGCCTGTCGGATCACCGAATATCTGCTGACCGTTAAGGAGCGTTCCGCCCTCGTTGCCGCCTTCCATGATGTGTGACACGAGGCTGTTCATATACCTTTCAAGGTTGGTATAACCGTCTTCGCCTATAATTTTTCCGTCGTTGGCATCATTCTTATTCAGTCCGTTTGCTTCCTCCCATGCGTCAGGAATGCCGTCGCGGTCGGTATCGACGGGTGCTGTCTCGCTGTTAAGTGTAGGCCATGCACTCCAGTTTGCGTCGGCATTTGCCGGTTTGTTGTCATCCTGGCTGTTTATTATACCGGGATAGTTCCCGCTTCCTGTGTATGTTGCCACGTTGTTGCGCGTGTCGCTTACCATAAGGTCATCAATCCAGTCGCGGTGCAGTGATGCGCCGGCATAAGTAAGAACACGCTCGTAAGCATCTTCTGCGGAGTGTGTGGTGACGTTGGTGTATTCGACAGGAGTTGTTATCTTTACCTCATTGTCACCGGGATATGTACCGTCGTTACCGGTTTTGTCAATCTGGTTTGACACGCCGTATTTGAAGTTGTCGGCATTCATTGCAGGAAAAGCGGGGTTGTAATTGCCCTCAACATAGAACTTGCCCCATGTGTGAAGCATTGGTTTCCACTCGTTCCATGTCACTGTAACTGTCTTGCCGTTTACATTTATGGTGTTGGTGGTCATGTCTATCTCATACTTCGTTCCGTTGAAAGCGATATAGTTCTTGCCGTTGCTGTGTGAACCGGAAACATGTTTGTCTGTAAACGATGTGCCGGCAGCGGAATTATATCTTGATACGGTAGTTTTCTTGTCAAGGCAATAATCAACAGTTCTTATGCCGGGAGCGGCAAGACGCTGCTGTATGCTTGAGTTTCTTTTTCTTGTTGCGGGTCCCGGTTTGTAGTAGTTGTTTACGATATTTACATTCATACCCTCACCGCCGTAGCATCCATTTCCTGCCCAGTTGTAGAATACATTGTTACGTAAGTCCATGCGTTCGTCTGTCTGTGTGCCGGGACGCGGACCAAGGCGCGGTACGCGTGATTCGTGGTGAGCCATCAGATTATGATGATAGCTTGCACCACTTCCTCCCCAGTTTCCGCCGTAGCCATGTGCTCCTTTGGAATGTCCGGCGTTTTTAAGACTTTGTGATACGATGCACCATTGTACGGTTATATCTTTGCTTCCATAAACAGACAGGCACTCATCTATGCTCCAGCTTACGGAACAGTGGTCTACTATGATGTTCTTTCTGTCCATTCCTCCGAGACCGTCGCCTTCGTGATTTGCAACGTTGGTATTGCCCAAACGGAAGCGGACAAAACGTATTATGACATTATCGGCGGCGATTGTAAAAGGATAGCCGGCGATGCAGATGCCGTCACCGGGTGCTGTCTGACCGGCAATTGTTACATTGCCTCGGTTCATTTTCAATTCAGACTTAAGTTGAATTGTTCCGGACACATCGAATACGATTGTACGCTTGTCGCTTCTTGTGCATGCATATCGGAATGAACCCGGGTTGCTGTTGTCTTCAAGCGTTGTTACATGGTAGACCGCTCCGCCGCGTCCTCCTGTTGTGTACATGCCGAATCCTTCAGCACCGGGGAATGCCGGTGTCTGTGCCATGACCATGTATGGCGTAATCATGCCCATAAACAGTATGACTGCTGTAATAAGTTTATTCTTCATTTTATGTATTTTGTTTATAGTTTGTTAGTAAATTCCAAAGAAATAAGCATGCGATTAAATGTTATTCTTAGTAACATATAATTCATGCAAATATACGGATTTTATCGTTTATACACAAAATGCGGTCTTGTTCTGTTCATCTTTCCATACCATTTTATACATTTGTATATGTATTTTGGATAAAATATACTGTTTTTGTGCATCAGCATCCTTATGTATTTGGCGGAGATAATATGTTTCTTATTTTTTTATGTCTCTCAAGCATTAAGCGCATTCTGCAGCCCGTTCCGTCACTTTTGTTGGAATATAGCAATGTTATACGACCGGTATCTGTTATCCATTCAGCAAGCATATTTGTTCCGTTCTCAAAATATAAGTCTGTATCATCTTCATCAAAGCCGCATACCTGATATTGTCCGGCTATTTCTGTTATCGCAGAAATCAGGGATGATATTTTCTCGTTATTCTTTTTCATCGTGTCATGTATCTTCCGTTTTTCTATTTGAGAATAGTCTGGAGCCTCACCGATGACAAATTCCGAGAAATCAATATGTATGCCATTAAGACGATTTTCAATATCGAACATGCCCGTTATTCCGTCTTGTTTCAGTTTCATCCCATCAACATATACAAATCCGTCACTTTTTATCCCTGCGTTGACAATATCAGTTGTAATTTTACTGAAACCGTCTTCCGGTATGTTCCAGGAAATGTTGCATATAAGTTTTAATGATTTGTTAACGTTGTCATTTCCTTCGGTGTTATTTATCTGGATACTATTTTTTCTTGTATTGTCGGTTTTAGTTTCCTGCCTTCTGTTATTGTTGCATCCTGTAGCAAAAAGACTAAAGGCTATCGTGTATATAATAAGGTGTCGCATATTTATCGGGTAATAAAAAGGGCAGGCTGTCATGCTGCCTGCCCTTTGTTGCTATAGTTTGTAATATTAATACCAACGTGGATCACCGGGATGTGAATCCTTAAGTTCTGCGATGTTTATTATTCTGAAGTCACCTGTTCCCGGATTGGCAAATGTGCCCTTGGTGTCAGTAGACAACGTAGTACCGTCAAACTGTGCTTCCGGAACTGGAGGCTCGGCAGCCGTCATCTTCCACTGTACATCATTCGTGAAATACAATCCGCTCACTTCCGGTGCGGTGTTGCAAACCCAACCTGCGAAAGCATCAGACAACTTTTCGGGAGTTTCTCCTGGAACTCCGAACAGACAGTTCTTCAGTTTTATTCCGTCTGACACGGACTTACCCTTGAAGTTGAACAGGTAGCGGCTTTTTGCCACGCTATATACAAAGGTACAGTTCTCAACTGTCACTGATTTGAAATCAGGACCCTTGGTTGCCACGAACACAAGCGCGCAATTTGACAGAGTAGAGTTCTTTACAACAATGTTATTAATCAGCGCATTGCCATTGTCCGCATTGGTTATACCGTATCCTCCGATAGAGTCAACAATACAATTGTCTATGCAGAATTCATCGATAGAAGCCGTTGTCTGTATACGGCATACACCGCGCTTATACTTTATTTCACTGTCCTTGATATTGATCTTTCCGCATGTCGCATTCGCCTGATTAAAGTTGAACAGGTATGTTCCGCCGTAGTTGCTGCTTGTTTTGGGCTTGCTCTCATCGTCAATAAAAGATATCTTATTGAATGCCAGCTCGTTTACGTTTGCGTTAGATGCCACTGCCATGCTGCCTGTTACACAGAACTCGGCATTTCCTGAGAGTGTAAGACCCGTTACAAACTTTATTTTACCTGTTGTAGATGGAATATTAACCGTAGGTACTCGATATTTTACTCCGCCTTGGAACACGATTGTTATATCTTGGTCAGGATAAGTCTTGACAAGTGAATCTATAGCATTTTCATATTCAGAAGTACTGCTCATAGAGAACCATTTGTAACTTTCCTCTTCTGTCATTGAGCGGAGGTCTATAACGGTTCCTTCGTAGTTCTCAGAAGCAGCTGTCGTAAAGCGCTTCTTTCCTTGGTATACATCATTCAGATAAGCTTCCACACGATATGCGGTGCTCGGCTCGAGATTACGTATGATAACATTCTGTGCTGTCAGGTCTTCCGGTGTTACCAGATGATATGCAGCCAGTTCGTTTGTAATCTCATTGACAACTGCAAGCGAGTCATATTCTGCGCCCTCACTCCATTTGACACGCACTTGGGTGTCTATGATGTTGCTTGTGGAAACGTTGGAAAGCAGTGTGGGGAGGTCAGGGGTGGTGGCAACCGTTGTATACTCTTTCGACTGTAACCCATTTTCGGTGTTCATTGAATATATATACACATTATAGTCTTGGTCGTATGCAAGGTCGTTGAATGTGCAAGTATTCTCTTCCGTCGTGATTTCTTTCACATCCGTACCATCTGTGCTTTCCACTCTTGCTATATACTGGTTTGCCGATGCATATTTGTCCCATTCCAGTGTCATGTAAGGTTTGTTTTCTGCATCAAGGCCTGTCACCACGTCTTTCAATATCGGACGGAACAGTCTGTCGAGTGTCGCGTCGTCGTCATCGCTGCATGCCGTCAAGGATAACCCTACGGACATTACCGCAATAAAAAACAATTTATTAAATATACTTTTCATAAAGCTTGTCACTTTTTATTATTTATATTCTGGATTAGATATCGTACCGAAAACAACCGGAACATCATCTCCCGTATATGTTGAAGAGAAACCGTAACCGTCATTGTTGAGAACAGAACTTGAGGTCAGCGTTGTTGTTCCGATAGGGAGAAGATAAGGAACCGCACCAGTGCCTTGTCCTGTACCACCGCCGGTATATCCGCGGAACATTCTCATAACTGCCTCGCTCTCACGGTATGTGCGTATACGTGTAATTCCGGGAAGCTCTGTAACCGCCACTTCTACAGTTGTTGTTTTGGGTTCCGCATTACCTCCGCTGAGTACATATTTAGCTGTTCCTTCTGCATTGTTGGTTGTTTTTTCACACTTGGTGTATATAACACCGTTATACTCGAATGTTGTTACGTTTGAAACAAGGTTGCTACCCCATTTCTTGTTCAGCTTGTAACCATTTTCAAGAGCCTCTTCCTCTGTAATTCTGTATTTGGGGTTCAGTCTCTTTATTGCAGCCTTTTCATTTGCCGTGCCGGAGTTTTCAATCTTATAATAAACCACATCAGCCCAGTTCATATACTTCTGAACATCGGGATTCTGTGCTATTATATTTTCAGCCTCGGGTTTCATTGATATTGTTCCGTCTTCCATTACATCCCAGAAGTCTGATGTAGATGCAATACCCCAGTCGTGCATTGCTTTCACGCATTCGTTGAGCTTTTGTCCGTACAAATTCCAGCGTATAAGGTCGAAACGACGCAGGCATTCTCCGCCGAACTCCCATGCACGTTCATCTACGATGGCATTGAAGAACTTTGCCTGGTCAGTTGATACATTCTCTACATACTCGGTAACGTCCTTGCTGTATTCTGGACTGTTTGCAAAGGCACGTGCACGTACTTTTGTAAGCATTTCCTTGGCAAGTGCTGTAGGTCCGTTAAGTTCGTTTTCTGCCTCGGCAAGCATCAGCAGAACGTCAGAGTAGCGCATCAGCGGCCAGTTAATACCTGTTCCCTTTGAAGACTCTGCGCCGAGTTCCTTTGTTGCAAGAGCACGGTCCCACTTACCGACGTTCAGTGAGTTTACGTTTGAAGCCATTGCAATTGTGTCGTTGTCATGACTCCACCACGCACATGTCACATCACGGCGTACATCATTCTCTGAAAATGACATATAGTATGTAGGTGTGAATCCAACCTGATTGGTAGTGGTTCCGTTGCCTTTCTTGCTGTTGGTATTCGTAACACCGATACACCAGCCCACATCGCCGCCTCGCGATTCCGTAAATGCCACTTCGTATAGAATTTCATCGTTATTTACAACTCTGTATTCGTTCTCATCCATGAAGATAGAAGCATAATCAGCGCGCAATTGGCGTGGCTTCATATTTACGAGTTTCTGTGCATAGTTCTTAGCCATTTGATAGTAATCCTTATATGTACGTGCTGTAACAGTGTTTCCACTCAAATCGGTGTAAGTAACAGCCAGTTCCTCGTTGCTTGTCACGTCAAGATATTCGTCGGCACGTTTCATCTGACCGTCTACGGTCTTGGCATATCCTGCACGGAACAGTGCGATTTTTGCAATGAGTCCTAAAGCATAGTCGCGGTTCATACGTTCAATACCGCCGGTGTTTACGTCAGAGAATTTCATGCTGTTTTCAACGTCAACAAGTTCCTGCAGCATCTTACTGTATATTATAAACTTGTCGGTACGTGGTTTGTCAAGTTCTTCACCGAACTTTGCCGTTACATCGAAATAAGGCACATCGCCCCAGAAATTACACAGCATGAGATAGCGTGTGGCCTTAAGGCATACAGCCTCACCCTTTATCTGTTTCATTTCCGAGTCTTCTGCCAATGCGCTTGCATTTGCTCCTTCTATCACCTGATTGGCACGGTCTACGGCAAGCAGGTTGTTGTTCCATGCTTTGTAGATATCTGCGAATGATGCATCTTCAGATGCCTGCAGTGCCCAAATGTCCGAACGGTGAGCTGTGTTGGGACGTCCTGCAGACGGACCGTATGCTTCCACATCGGTATTCTGCATCCATACGCATGACATACGCGATGTGAACGGGTCTTCTCCAAACAAAGCATACGCACCGTTCAGTACCTGTGTCGCATCATTTGTGTTGCTGAACACAAAGTCCGGATCCTGCTGCGACGGTGATTCCACATCGAGAAAATCGCTGCATGACGACAATCCCAGCATGCCGGCAAAAGCCAATGATATATATCTTAAATATTTCATTTCTATCTAAAGTCTTTAAGTTATTATAATGTAAGGTTTAAACCGAATGTAAATGCACGGCTCTTGGGATAAGAAGAGTAGTCTATACCCGGTGTCAGTCCTGAATAAGAGCTGTTTCTTGCATAAGAGCTTACTTCTGGGTCGTATCCTGTATAGCTTGTTATACAGAACAGGTTGGATGCAGTTACGTAGAAACGGCAACGCTGTACGCCGACCTTGCGTGTAAGAACCTGCGGAAGTGTATATCCGAGAGTTACGCTTTGCAGACGCAGGAAGGATGCGTCTTCGAGTGCCCAATCTGTAGGCAGTACAACAGCATCACCCATTGAGAACGGTGACCAATACTGTTTTGCACCCATTCCGTTTCCGCCTTCATTCCAGTATGCGAGATCTTCGAGTGTAGAAAGAAGTTCACCCGTTTCAGGATTCATGTAAGAGTAGCTGTTTGACTGGCGCATGAAGTCAAGCATGTTAGGATATGTACCGCTGCGGTATCTCTGAGATGAAGCAATCTTATTGGCATTGTAGATGTCATTTCCGACAGAGAATGTAAAGTTGGCAGCAAGGTCAAAGCCTTTGTAAGATGCAGACAAACCGAAACCACCTGTACATTTAGGATTGGTGTCACCTATTACGGTGCGGTCCTTGTCATCTACAACTCCGTTATTGTCTCTGTCGCGAAGTTTCAGTGTTCCGGGGCGAATGCCTATTGCTCCACCAAGTAATGATGTTGTAGGTACATCTTCTTTCAAAGTATATTTGTTTGTTGCCGGATCGTAAGATTCAAAATCGTCAGTTGTGTAGTAACCGTCTGTCTGCCAACCGTAAACAAGACCGATAGGATCACCTATACGTACAATGTAGTCTTCCTGGTTTTTGTTGTCTGTTCCAGCCCAGCCACTCTTGAACGGCATTTCGGTAAGTCCGTTTGCAAGTCCGTCTACCTTTGATTTGTTGAAGTTGATGTTGAAATATCCGTCAAGTGTAAAGTCAGACTTATTTATGAAGTTAACGTTCAATGTAACGTCAATACCCTTGTTTGATGTCTTGGCTGAGTTTTCGTATACTGTTTCATAACCTGGAGCTGTGATGTTGTGTTCGATAAGCAGATCCTTGGTGGAGTTCCAGTAATACTCTATGCTACCGTTTATCTTTTCGTTAAAAAGTCCGAAGTCAAGACCTATGTTACGTGTGATTGTTGTCTCCCACGTAAGGTTAGGATTGGCAAGAGCCTTACCTGTTGTAAGGTGGTTGTTCATTACCTCTCCTACACCGTAGAACTTGCTTCCGCTGTTTGCAGAATATACAACTTTATACAAACTGCTTGCAATGCGGTTGTTACCTGCCTCACCGTAAGATACACGCAACTTCAAATTGGAAAGCACTTTCTTTACATCCTGCATCCAAGGTTCTTCAATGATACGCCATGATGCAGCTGCAGCCGGGAAGAAACCCCATTGATTGCCTTTTGAGAATTTAGAACTTCCATCGCGTCTTGCTGTGAATGTGAAGAGATATCTGTCTTTGAAGTCGTAATTGATACGTCCGAAGAAAGATGCCAGGTTATTGTCAGGGTCTATTGTAGACTTGATTGTCGTTACGCCTGAACCGAGACCGAAGTTCGCAAATACTTGGTCAGCTGTCCAGTCCTTGCTGTAACGTGTGCCGTACATATAGCTGTCGTCAGACTGGTTGCTCTGCATTTCCTGAGCAATCATCGTATTGAAGTGATGAACTTTGTTCAGACGGAAGTCGTATGTAAGAGTCACCGCCTCGCGCATGCTGCGTGTGTTCTGTTTTGTCCATTCGGCAAGAGGCTGTCCGCCTACATAAGATGCATTTGTCGTTGTTGCACCCCACCAGTTCTTTGTCTCGTTAAAGCCATAGCCGTAACCGCCTTCAACGTGCAGTTTCAATCCCTTTATGATGGTCCAGTCAAGACCGGCATTAAACTGGAACCTGCGCTGTTCGCGCTTTCTCCAGTAACGTGCTGCCTGTTCCGACAACGTCATCTGGCTGTTGAGATATTCCTGATATTCCTCATCAGACATAGAGCTGAAGTCAGGCGTGATAAAATCCTGCAGACCCTTTGTCGCTACGGAGGTGATAGCCTGAGACGTACGTATCTTGTAGTTCCCGCCCTGAGTACCAGAACCGTTGACTTCCTGGTCGCTCACACGGGCATTAAATGTAAACTTAAGATTCTTGTTGATCTGATGGTTTAACTTAAGGAGGAATGAATAACGGCTGAAATCATTCTGCGGCATAAGACCACCGTTGTAGTCATACGTTCCGCTGAGTGCGAAGTTTGTTTTCTCATTACCACCGTTAAGGCTTACGTTGTGCTGCTGCGTCAGTACGTTTGCACCGAACATATCGTCCTGCCAGTCTATGGCTGCAACCTTCTTGTAAAGGTCAAGATCGTCATACACGCCGAAGTTCTTTTCAAAACTGTTTACAGCGCTTTCACCTCTAAGCAGTGCATACTCGTAGTTACTCATTACATAGTCGTATGTGTTCATCGCATCGAGACGCGTTGATACCCTCTTTGTCTGGAGGAATGCGTTGTACGATACGCGTGTCTTGCCAGCCTTGGCATTTTTTGTTGTAACGAGGATAACGCCGTTTGCACCGCGTGCACCATAGATAGCCGTAGAAGACGCATCCTTAAGTACCGTGATGTCCTCGATATCGTTAGACGAAATATCGTTCAGGTTGTCTGCAGGGAAGCCGTCGATGACATAAAGCGGTGAGTTGTCACCGGTAATAGAACCGCCACCACGCACACGGATAAGAATCTCAGCATCGGGAGAACCGTCGGTTGTCGTCACGTTCACACCGGACAGCTTACCTGTAAGGGCTTCTGCAATGTTAGGTGTAGGCACTTTGTTCAGCTCACCTCCCTTGACGGTTGCAACAGAACCGGTCAAGTCCTTTTTACGTACTGAACCGTAACCGATTACAACGACGTCGTTAAGACCAGTGGCCTCGTCTTCCATCGTCACGTTCACACTTGTCTTCCCTGCAACGTTTACAGTCTTCGTCTTCATACCGATGTATGAGATCTGAAGCTGCTTGCCCGAGGTAAGACCGATGGAGAAGTTTCCGTCGAGGTCTGTAGCCACGATGTTCTTCGTTCCCTTCTCCTGGACCGTGGCGCCTATTACAGGCTCGCCACTGCTGTCCTTCACGTTTCCCTTAACAGTCTGCGCCGACAGGCTCATGCCCATCAGGGCGAAGAGGCACACGAGCGCAACTCGTAAAGTTTTTAAATTACCAGACATAAATGTTATTAATTTAATTGATTAAAGATAAATTTCTAAAATGCAAATATATAATTTTAATATGTTTTAGCAGTTGCACGAATTGATTATAATATATGATATTTTATCAAAACATTGCTACTTAACTCTTTATGTTTCATTGCTCTATGGTTGTATTGTTTGTTTTTTAATTAAACTTATATAATATTTATCTCAAAAGTTTACCGCTTTTTTATGTTTTTCATTGTATAATGCAAAAATAACATAAATATTTTTTCTGCAAAAACTATATTGCCAATATTTCAAAGGGAAATTGTAAATCATATATTCGCCTGTCGTTCTTTTCTTTCGATACGAACGGCATTCGTATATCGATTTATTTTCTCTGTACATATCAAACATAAATATCACTTATCTATCAGATTGGTTATATATATAATAATGTGTCTTATTTACATTCTAAGTAAAAACACATGTTTGCCTTCTTGAAGATTTCTGTTAAAATTCGCTGTTTTAGCAATTAAATTAATACTGTTTTTCTATCGTTTGTCAAACTTATTTTAACAAACGACGTGCATATCTTTAACATTTAATCCTTTGATATTTTCTCTCCTTTCCAATAAAATTCTGTAAGGGATGAAAATGTCGCCTTGCTTTTGCCAAATCAAAAGTGCTTTTATCACCAATTTAAACAATTCGGTAATCATGCTTAAAAACATGAGAAAACAGACCGTTTTCTGTAATTAACGTAAATTCGATGAATTTTAATTGTCTGATAGTTTTGTGATTAGCGAAAATTGTTGTATTTTTATAGTGTTATTTTGAATTCATCGAATTCACTCTAAATTAGATTTTCGTGTCATTTTGTCATTTCAAAACCGTCATCTGAAAGTCTCGTTCTACGTTTTAAAAGTTGTTAAGAGCGGTCGTAATTGATGAAAAGGCGTGCGTCTTGTGATAAACGAACGTGCGTTTTTTGCTAAAAGCACGTCCAAAAGAGAATAAAGCACGTGCCTTTAGGGTCTGAAATGCCGCTTTTTGCATGGTAAAATGGCTGCTTTTGGAACGTAATTAGGCAACTTTCGCATAGTAATCAGGCAACTTTCTTATCCCGAATGATGCACATTTTCTCACTTTTACACGTAACCAATTGATATCAAATGCATTATGTCTGCACACGAATTTTTGCGTTATTTAGCACCAACAAGCTTCTTTTTTCTGAACATCGCAGTATTTCGGGGTTATGGGAAATCAAAAAGAAAGGAAAAAGCGCAAAATAATGAATAATTGACAATTTATAAATTAACGTGAATTCGTCGAACTCACGTAATATTAATATGCGAGGTTGGGATAACAAACAATAACTTTAGATATTTTTTCTTGCCACATAGGAAAGTTCTTTATTTCATCTACACGGATAAAAAGAACGAAGCAACAAGGTATTTGTATTGAAAACTTTAACTTCTGATACGAACGCCTCTTCGATGCGTGTGGACATTTACAAGATGTGTTGTTGAACGAAGTGAAAAAAGTCCATACCCGTGGGAAGACATATTAGGATGCACTTATCCCGAACTCGCTTAATAAAGGCTCTTGTTACAGTAAAAATGTACCAAAATATAGTAAAAATAGACATTTTTATTTTGTTGTTATATTTATTTATACTATTTTTGCAGCACAAACTACTATATGTTAATTAACTACTAAGCTGATAGATAAATGACAAATCATGAATTTAGTGTGGATTTTAAGTTGATTAAAAGCGTGTAAAACAGTAAAATCTGTACATAAAGATACTATAATCTGAATAAAAGTCATGGTTCGTTTGTAATAGGCTTTAAAAGATAATATGAAGACAAATCAAAAAAATAATATTTTGTTTAATTTAATTTAGTAACATTTATGTCTGGTAATTTAAAAACTTTTCGGATTGCGTTAGCAGTTCTCTTTACATTCATAGTAGGGAGCCTGTCGGCGCAGACGGTTAAAGGAAATGTAAAGGACAGCAGTGGCGAGCCGGTGATAGGTGCCACCGTCCAGGAGAAAGGAACAAAGAATGCCGTGGCAACAGACCTCGACGGAAACTTCTCCATCAGTCTTACCTCGGGCAAGCAGCTTCAGATTTCGTACATCGGTATGAAGACAAAGTCTGTTAACGTTGCCGGAAAGACAAGTATAAACGTAACGTTGGAAGACGAGGCTACCGGTCTTAACGACGTTGTGGTAATCGGTTACGGCTCGGTGAAGAAAAAAGACATCACCGGTTCTGTCGCCACAGTTGACAACAAAGCCCTTGTTGCCGTGCCCGTTGCTTCGGCTTCCGAGGCTCTTACCGGTAAGATGGCGGGTGTGCAGGTAACCACGACCGAAGGTTCTCCCGACGCAGAAGTTAAGATACGCGTGCGTGGCGGCGGTTCTATCACACAGAGTAATGACCCGCTTTATATCGTTGACGGATTCCCCGTTGAGACAATCAGCGACATCCCTGCTTCAGACATTGAGGATATTACCGTATTGAAAGACGCTTCTTCTACTGCAATTTATGGTAGCCGCGGTGCAAACGGCGTTATCCTTGTTACCACAAAGAGCGGCAAGAGCGGTAAGGTCAATGTTAGCTATAATGCATATTATAGTGTAAAGAAGATAGCAAAGACCATGGATGTGCTTACTCCGTACGACTATGCAAAGTGGCAGTATGAACTTGCTTTGCTGAAGAACAACGGAGACCTGACGAAGATGGAGTCATACACCGACTTCTTCGGAAACTACAATGACATGGATTTGTATAACAATATCGCTGCTAACGACTGGCAGGACATTGTCTATGGAAGAACAGGACATACATTCAACCAGAACCTGAACATCACGGGCGGTTCGGAAACTATCAAATACGCTTTCAGCTATGCCCACATGAACGACAAGGCAATACAGCTGGGTTCTAACTTCAAGCGCGACAACTTCAGCCTGAAACTGAATACCAAGCCTTCAAAGCGTACAACCCTCGATTTTCAGGCACGCTATTCGGAGACGGACATACGCGGCGGCGGTGCAAACGATGCCACAGGTGTGTACGATTCTGACAAGCGTCTGAAATATGCCGTTATATATACGCCCATACCTCTCAAAAACCTTAATGCCGAGGCTGGTTCTGACGACGACGATCTTGGTAACCTTTACAATCCTGTTACGGTGCAGAGCGACAACGACCGCAAGAAGGAGCGCAAGACGTTGAACATTGCAGGTTCATTCGGTTGGGAAGTATATAAGAATTTGAAACTGAAGACCGAATTCGGTTATGACGACTATAATCAGGAAGACCTGCGCTACTGGGGTACAACGACATACTATGTGAAGAATGTGCCGCAGGGTGACAACCAGAACAAGCCGGCAATAAGGATGACAACTACATCGCGTCACCGCTTCCGCAACACTAACACGGCAAGCTATGACTTCAAGGCTATCTTCGGCAAGACAAGCAAGCATCACCTGAATGCAATGCTCGGTCATGAGTATGTGATAACAAAGCAGAACGACGATGCCGACGAGGCACACGGTTTCCCCGTGGACTTCGATGCTGAGACGGCTTGGAAACTCTCGGCACAGGGCAAGGCATACTCCATAGACAAATTCTATAAGGCTGACGACAAGCTGCTCTCTTTCTTCGGACGTGTAAACTACGACTTCGACAGCAAGTATCTGTTCACTGCAACATTCCGTGCCGATGCCTCCTCTAAGTTCAGCGATGACAACCGTTGGGGTTATTTCCCCTCAATGGCTTTGGCATGGCGTATCAGTTCTGAAAACTTCATGAAGAGCACAAAGAGCTGGCTCGATGACTTAAAACTGCGCTTCAGCTACGGTACGGCAGGTAACAACAACATCCCGACCGGTCAGCTGGCACAGGAATATCTGTCAAAGACTACGGCATGGATAAACGGTTTTACTTCCTATTGGGCACCGTCCAAGACAATGGCTAATCCGGATCTTAAGTGGGAAACGACCGTAACACGCAACGTAGGTCTCGACTTCACTTTGTTTGGCGGCAAGTTCAGCGGTAGCCTTGAGGCTTATCTCAATACGACAAAAGACCTTCTTATCGAATTCCCTGTTGGCGGAACAGGATATGACACGCAGTACAGAAACATGGGTGAGACGGAGAACAAGGGTCTTGAACTGTCTTTCACATGGCATGCGATAGACAAGAAGAACTGGGGCATAGACATAAACGGAAACATCGGCTTCAACAAGAGCAAGATTAAAGACCTCGGTGCAATGAAAGACTTCGGTATGAACACGGCATGGGCTTCAACAGAAATCGGTCAGGACTACTGGATTGCCGTTGGCGGTCAGGTAGGAGAAATCCGCGGTTATCAGAATGCCGGACGCTATGAAGTAAGCGATTTCGAAGGTTATGACGCAGCCACAAACACATGGAAGCTGAAAGAAGGCGTTGCCGATGCTTCGGCAATAATCGGTGCCGTACGCCCCGGATCCCTGAAACTTGTGGACCAGCCTGATGCTGAAGGTAACAGAAACGGTGTCATCGGCGATGAGGACAACGTTATAATAGGTAATGTAAATCCTGACTTCACCGGAGGTTTCGGCATAAACGCACATGCTTACGGATTTGACCTGAGCGCAAACTTCAACTTCAGCGTAGGCAACCAGGTTTACAATGCCAACAAGATAGAGTATACATCAACGTCAAAATATCAGTATCGCAACATGATAGACATCATGGCAGACGGCAACCGCTGGACAAACCTCAATCCGGACGGAACGCTCTGCAATGACCCTGTCGCTCTTGCCGAGCTTAACAAGAACACAACGATGTGGAGCCCGTACATGAGCAAAATGGTGCTGACAGACTGGGCTGTAGAAGATGCGTCGTTCCTGCGCCTCAACACGCTCACACTCGGATATACACTGCCGAAGAGCGTGACAAACAAGATGCGCATAGGCAGCCTGCGTTTCTATGCCACATGCTACAATGTATTCACGATAACAGGTTATAGCGGCTTTGACCCTGAGTCAGACTGTATCAGGAAGAATGCCCTTACGCCATGTGTGGACTACTCGGGATATCCCCGCAGCCGCCAGTATGTTTTCGGACTTAACTTGAACTTCTAATAAAAAGGAAATATTTATCATGAACAAATATATAAAATTATCGATATTATCGGTTGCACTTGTAGGAGTGACAACAGCCTGCGACATGGACTCTCCGTCTATCTCGTCACTGGACGAGTCGTCGGTGTTCTCCGTATACTCGCTCGCAGAGGCAGAAGTAATGTCAATTCACCAGTCGTTTGGCGAGACAAACTCTTACCGCGGACGCTTCCTGCCGTATTACGGACTTAACAGCGACGTGGAAACAGGCGGACGGTCCACGCCTTCGCTTGCCTCAAAGACAGACGACAAGCAAAGCCTGTGGAACTATTCAACACTGCCAAACAACGGTCAGATGAATACCGACAACAATGCATACGCCAAGTTCTATGAGGGAATAGAGCGTGCAAACCTTGCCATAAAGGGTCTGCGCCAGTATGGCAACACGGCATCCAACCCCAATATGGCACAGCTTCTCGGTGAGGCACTCACGTTGCGTGCAGTGATATACACCGATCTTACAAAGGCATGGGGCGACGTTCCGGCACGTTTTAAACCGAACAACAGCGAGAACATGTATAAGCCGCGTACAAACCGCGACGTGATTTACAAGCAGCTCCTTGCCGACCTGAAAGAGGCAGAGGACTATTGTTACTGGCCCAACGAAAACTCTATCACATCTTCCACAGAACGCGTGAGCAAGAGCTTTGTAAAAGGTCTGCGTGCACGTATCGCCCTCTATGCAGGCGGATACGGACTGCGCGGCGACGGCTTCCGTAAGAGCAATGACCCTGAGCTGGAGACCAGCAAAATGTATCAGATTGTAAAGGAAGAGTGTATAGACATCATCAACAGCCGCCGCAATACTCTCGGAGAATTTGCCGACAACTTCAAGAAACTTTCGCAGGACAATGTTACGGCAGGCGGCGAAAGCCTTTGGGAGATACCGTTCTCTGACAGCCGCGGACGTGTGCTCTATACATGGGGTGTATACCACCAGGCAAAAGACCAGTATACACAGCAGGCACAGGGCGGTACAAACTCACCGATGCCTTACCTGTTCTACGACTATGACGTGAACGATGTACGCCGCGACATAACATGTGTACCTTACAAGTGGAGCAAGGAGCTTGTTGCCGGCAAGTCGTATCAGGAACTCAGCTCTATAGATAAGTGGTGCTTCGGAAAACTGCGCTATGAGTGGATGAAGCGCATCGTAACTTCAACGAACGACGACGGTATCAACTGGCAGTATATGCGTCTTGCCGATGTTTATCTCATGGCAGCAGAGGCAGTAAACCAGCTTGACGGTCCGGATGCTGCATGGCAGTATATGGAACCGGTGCTCAGCCGTGCGTTGCCCGCAGCCAAGGTTGCCGAACTGAAGGCAAAGTACACTGCAAGCAAAGAAGCCTTCCATAACGGAATAGTTGATCAGCGTGCACTGGAATTTGCAGGTGAGGCACTGCGTAAGGCAGACCTCGTGCGCTGGGGCATCATCGATGAGAAGATGGCTGAGTGTAAGGAGAAACTGACACGTCTGGCAAACCGTCAGGGTGAGTATGCAGACCTGCCTGTAAAGGTTTATACAAAGATATACAGTGAGGGCGATGCAGCACTGATAAACCAATATAATATGTATATGGGTGACTCGCCCAATCCCAACGGAGAGTCTATCATTATCTACGGTCTGAACCACGGCGATGACACAGAAGCTATAAGCACCGAACTGAAAGATGCCGGCTTTGCATCGAAAGACTGGTTTGAGGGCAAGGACGGTCTGAAACTTAAAGAGGACTATATCAACGGTATTTATGTTAACACCCCGAGCCTCAACTGTCTGTGGCCTATCTGGCAGACATTCGTAAACAGCAGTAACGGACTGATAAACAATGACGGAAACTACGGTCAGCTTTCAGACTAATTAATCAACAAACAAAAAAGTAACTATGAACAAGAAAATAATATTCGCATGTATGTTGGGGCTTGGCACTCTTGCCCTGACATCGTGCAGCGACCCGATGGATGAGATTGCAAACATTGTCTACGGACGTGTGTTCTCACCTGTTGACCTTGATGCAAAGAACGTTACGCAGAACAGTGCCAACCTGCAATGGATGGCATCCGAGGGTGCTTCGAAATATGTGGTGGAGGTTTTTGCCGATGACAACAGCATGGCGTTTGAAGGCACACCCGCACAGACGTATGAGACAACGGAGAACAGTTGCAGCGTGACAGGACTGATTTATGACACAGACTATTCTGTAAGGGTTATGGCTGTAGACGGTGAAGATGAGAGCCGTAACTCAAAATGGAGCACGGTTTCATTCCGCACAGCCGCGCAGCAGATACTCATTACTCCAAAAGAGACAGATATTGCAGACAGAAGCGTAACGATGTCATGGCCTGCGGGCGAGGAGGTTACACGTCTTGTTGCCCTTGACGAGAGCGAAGCCGAGGTTGCGTCAAAAGACCTTACAGCCGAGGAAATTGAGGCAGGACGCGCCAAAATCGAGGGACTGTCGCCCGAGACAAAGTATACAATAAAGCTGTATAACGGCAACAAGGAGCGTGGAAGCAAGAGCATTACCACCATTATAGACCTTGACGGCGCTACGACTGTTTCTCCGGATGACAATATCCAGTCCGTAATAGAGAATGCAACAGACGGACAAGTGTTTGCTCTTTATGGAGGCACTTATACCGTGGACGGAGGCGAGAACGCAACAGCCGGTTCGCTGAAAGTTTCTAAGAACATAACGATAAAGGGTATCTATCCCACAAATGTTCCTACGATAAACGGACGCATAGAGTTGCAGGACGGAGCTACACTGACAATCAATCAGGTTAATTTCGACGGAACAGGCACAAGTGGCGACCAGTTTATCAACGTAAAGGGTACATCGATAGGAAAGGTCTCTGTAAATAATGCGGAGATAAAGAATTATACGAAGGGCGTGATATATGTTAATGTCGCAGCTGCAATCCCCGAGGTTACTTTCAACAACTGTCTGATACATGATATAATATGCGAGGGCGGTGACATGTTCGACTGCCGCAAGGGTCGCATGGACGTGTTCAATCTTACAAACAGCACAATATATGCAAGTTGTGCGGCACGTGACTTTATCCGTATAGACGATGCATCGGGCGCGCTTGGCGGAAGTCCTGTTGTAAATGTGAACCAATGTACGATTGATGCCGCTTCAAATACAAGCGGTAAACGACTGCTGTATGTCCGCTATGTCGGATCATCTATAAACTGGACGAACAACATCGTTTCTAATACAGCGGCTACATGGAGTAACCAAAGCAAGACTGCTGTTCCTACTTTCAGAAACAACAATTATCATAATTGTGCAAAGTTGCAGGTTCTTGACGGTTCGGATGCAGGTAAGACAAATCTGTTTACAGACACTGCATCTCCTGCATCAATCGATCCGCAGTATAAGAACGCTGCCGCAGGCGATTTCACTTATGGTAACGAAGATATCGTTAAGGGCGGATATGGCGACAAACGCTGGAATCCTTAAGGAATAATTATTCTAAAACTCAATGCGGATGGCACTCTTGTGCCATCCGCATTTTTTATATAACCAATACCCGACAGCATGGCATAAAAGTGTTACTAATCAATTAAATTAATAACATTTATGTCTGGTAATTTAAAAACTTTACGAGTTGCGCTCGTATGCCTCTTCGCCCTGATGGGCATGAGCCTGTCGGCGCAGACTGTTAAGGGAAACGTGAAGGACAGCAGTGGCGAGCCTGTAATAGGCGCCACGGTCCAGGAGAAGGGAACGAAGAACATCGTGGCTACAGACCTCGACGGAAACTTCTCCATCGGTCTTACCTCGGGCAAGCAGCTTCAGATCTCATACATCGGTATGAAGACGAAGACTGTAAACGTTGCAGGAAAGACAAGTGTGAACGTGACGATGGAAGACGAGGCCACAGGCCTTAACGACGTCGTTGTAATCGGTTATGGTACCGTAAGGAAGAAAGACCTTACCGGGTCGGTGGCTTCGGTATCGGCAAAAGAACTTGCTAACATTCCGGTTTCTACAGCGGCAGAAGCCATGCAGGGTAAACTGGCAGGTGTGAACGTTATGTCTACTGAAGGTTCTCCCGATGCAGAGGTTACCATTCGTGTACGTGGTGGCGGTTCTATATCACAGGACAACTCTCCGCTGTTCATCGTTGACGGTTTTCCTGTATCAAGCATCAGCGACATCGCTCCGAGCGACATTGAGACAATCGACGTGCTTAAAGATGCTTCGTCTACGGCAATCTATGGTGCGCGTGGTGCAAACGGTGTTATCATCATTACTACAAAGGGAGGTAAGGAAGGTAAGGTGAATGTCAACTTCAACGCTTCGTTGGGTGTACGCAAGATTTCTAACGAGATAGAAGTGCTCGATCCTTATAACTTTGCCCTTTATCAGTATGAAATGGGCAACACAGGATATGGAGATTATGACGACCTTGAAATATGGAAATCTGTAAAAGGCAACGACTGGCAGGACAAGCTTTTCGGTCGCACAGGTATTCAGCAGATATACAACTTGTCTGTAAGCGGTGGTACAAAGGAGACAAAGTTCAATGTAAGCTACTCGCGTACTGATGACAAGAGCATCATGTTGGCTTCTGACTTTACGAAAGACAACATCAATGCAAAACTTAACACGCAAATCAACAAGTGGTTGTCACTCGACTTCAATGCACGTATGAGCTATCAGGTTGTAAACGGTCTTAGCTCGGGTGCGGACATTACAGACAACAACGTGTCAAACTCTTTGGTAAACAAGACTATAACATTCCGCCCGGTTGATCCGCTGACGGAAGATGTGGAAGAGGATGAAGACAAGACATCTTCTTCCGAGGGCAGCCCTTACGACCGTATGTTGGACACTTACAAGCAGCAGCGCCGTTTCCGTCAGAACTACAATGCCGGAATCAACTGGAAGCCTTTCAAGCATCTCACATTGCGCAGCGAGTTCGGATATTCATGGTATAACGCCAAGTCTTCAAACGCTTACGGCTGCGTAGCATCAAAGAACTCTCCGCTTGGATATTCAGGAAGACCGCAGTCTGAGATAGACCGCGACGAATCGCGTAACTGGCGTAATGCTAACACCATTACATACGATAACAAGAACATATTTACAAAAGACGACCGTCTGAATGTACTTGTCGGTCAGGAATGGTCAAGTTCGCAGACAGATGTTTACAGAACTTACTCAGTAAACTTCCCCACATCAATGACTCTCCCGGAAGTGTTGGCAAATCAGGGTGCAGGTTTGGCTTTGAACAACTACAGCAACTTCGGACGTAAAGACAATATGGTATCGTTTTTCGGACGTATCAACTATACATACGCAGACAAATATCTCTTTACTGCAACATTGCGTGCTGACGGAAGTTCAAAGTTCGCAAAGGGCAACCGTTGGGGCTACTTCCCATCAGCAGCTATCGCATGGCGCATCAGCGAAGAGGGATTCATGAAAGATATCAACTGGCTGTCTAACCTTAAAGCACGTTTGAGCTTCGGTACTGCCGGTAACAACCGTATCAAGAGCGGTTTGGTGGAAACAACATACGACCTTACCGATGCTAAAGCAAAGGCTCCTTACTTTAACGAGCTAGTTGCCGTTATGCTTTATCATAACACATTGGCAAACCCCGACTTGAAGTGGGAAACAACAATCACACGTAACTTCGGTATCGACTACGGCTTCTTGGGCGGACGTATCAACGGTACGTTGGATTTCTATTGGAACACAACCAAAGACCTGTTGATGCAGACACAGATACCTACGATATCAGGTTATCAGTATCAGTATCAGAATTTCGGACAGACTTCAAACAAGGGTGTCGAGCTTACTGTAAACGCGTCTATCGTGGAGAAGAAGAACTTTACCCTTAATTTCACCGGTAACATTTCATACAACCGCAACAAGATTGACAAACTGAATACCGACACCGAATTCCAGAACTTCAAGTGGGCAGGTTCAACATTCGATGACAACGAGAATTTCCGTATTGTAGAAGGCGGACGTATCGGCGAAGTATGGGGATACAAGACAAAGGGCTTCTATACCGCATACGATGCAAATACAAACCCTGACGGTGATTTGATATGGAACGGCAAGGCATGGACACTGCGCGAAGGTGTGCTGGACGAAGGTACAAAGGTTATTGGCGGACAGCTGAAGCCGGGTGCACTGAAGATTGAAGTTGATGAAAACGGAAAGGCTTTGAAGCAGCGTCTTGGCAATACCATAGCACCATGGCAGGGAGGTTTCGGTCTCAACGCCACATTCCATGGCTTTGACGCGTCTGTATTCTGCAACTTTTCTTTGGGTAACAAGCGCATAAACGGTGCGAAGATGATTTCAAGTTTCTACGGACAGTCTCGTAAGGGTTATAACATCAACGGTGACTTCACAAACAGATATACAGGTTTTGATATCGAAACAGGACTTAACCTCTATAACCCGTCGAATGCCGATGTTGTGGCTGCATACGGAAGTCCTGAAGCTGCCATTGCACGTCTTAACGAAATAAACAGCAATGCCTCTATTTATAACCCGGTTGTTGTAAACAAGATGTCTCTTATCAGTGACTATGTTGAAAGCGCTTCATTCCTGCGCGTGCAGAACGTGACTCTGGGTTATACTCTTCCGAAGTCTGTTGTCAACAAGCTGTTTCTCAGCAATGTCCGTTTCTACTTCACAGGTTACAACCTGCTGACCATCACCGGATATTCAGGATCAGACCCCGAGGCAGACACACAGAGCAAGAAGAACCCGATGTGTCCGGGTATCGATATTGCCACATATCCAAAGAGCCGTCTGTATGTATTCGGCGTGAACGTTTCATTCTAATCATATCATAAAGAAATATCATTATGAAAACAAATATAATAAAGACATTATTGTTGTGCGGTCTGGCTGTATCTGCAACATCTTGCAACGATTTTCTCGACCAGAGTTCTGATTCGGAACATACCCCTTCTAATGTATGGAACTCGCCGTATTATTCGAGCTTGGTTCTGAACAAGGCATACGGTGCGCTCACCGAGGACGGAACGTATGCGCAGGTGATGGCATTTACAACATCGCTGAACACCGACATCGAGCTTGTCGATGCAGGAGATGCTGCAAGCTATACGGCACAGGGCAGTGAGAGAAGTTATATGAATTATAATGCTGTTGCCGGCGGATGGAACAAAGCACAGACGGCATGGGACAATTTATATACTGCAATAGAATACTGCAACAACGTTATCGACGGACTTAACGGAAGCTCGCTGATAGAGGGCACTTCTGCAGAAAGCCGTCAGGTGCAAAGATATAAGGGTGAAGCGCTGACGCTTAGAGCAATGCTTTACTTCGACCTTATACGCAACTATGGCGACGTGCCATTGAAACTGGCTGAGACAAAGACAGACCTTAGCAATGTGTATCTTGAGAAGACCGACCGCGACGAGATAATGGATGCTCTTATCGGTACGCTCGAAGAAGCTGTGGAACTGTTGCCGTGGGCTGGCGAAAACAGCTATACAACAGAACATGTTACAAAGGGATATGCACACGCGCTGCTTGCACACATGGCGCTGCAACGTGCCGGATGGGCAATACGCGAGCATGCAAAGGACGGATATGAGACAGCTGCAGAAAACAGCGACCCCACATATCCTACACAGCGCCCCGGTGCAGCAGAACGTCAGAAGTATTATCAACTTGCGCTGTCGCATCTTAACGCTGTAATATCAAGTGGTGTTCATCAGCTTAATCCGAGCATCGCAGACCAGTGGTATCTTGTAAATCAGAGAGAGCTTGACAGCAAATATAATGAAAATATATTTGAAGTTCCGATGGGACTGAACAAGAGCGGTGAGTTTGGTTATACCGTGGGTGTGCGTATCAGCGGAGCATCTTCAAAGTATGGACCTAAAGGTAACTCATCAGGTAAGGTGAAACTTACTGCTCCTTTCTTCTGGTCGTTTGACAGAAAAGACCTTCGTCGTGACCTGACTTGTGCTACGTATGAGTTGAAAGAAGAGAACGGAGTATTGAAGGAAAACATGCAGAAAAACGTACCTTTCGGCATATATGTGGCAAAGTGGGACATCCGCAAGATGAACGAAGAGTGGCGTCAGGCTGCATTGGGAAGCACAGAGAAGGTGCCTACCGGTATAAATACCATAAAAATGCGCTATCCGCAGGTGCTGCTAATGTATGCAGAGGTTCTCAACGAACTTAACGGTAATCCTGATGATGCAACAGGCGGAGCAGGACTTACTGCACGTCAGGCATTGGAAATGGTACACACACGTGCATTTGCCGAGGCAGATAAAGCAGATGCAAAGGCATACGTAGATGCACTTCCTGCAGACAAAAACGCATTCTTTGAGGCTGTTGTACAGGAGAACGCCTGGGAGTTTGCCGGCGAAGGCGTGCGTAAGTTCGAGCTTGAGCGCTGGAACCTGTTGAGCAAGAAGATCGACGAGTTCAAGGAAACATTCAGATATCAGATGGAGAATGTTTATCCCAAAGAATTGTATTATAAGGTAATCAAAGAGGGAAATGAAGAGAAAATCGACATGTCGTCTGTATGCTGGTATGAAGAACCGGATGAGGATATTAAGGCAAACTATCAAAAGAATGGCTACTCAAAGGTGGCATGGTGGGGTACGCCTTCAACCGATACAAATCCGGGAAAGAACCCGATTGTTGCACTTGACTATATAAGCGCCGGATTGAACTCAACGGTTAAGAACCGTTATCTGATGCCTATATCGACAAGTACGATAGCCGATGCTCAGGGGAAAATTGCAAACTCTTATGGTTATTAAACGATAAAAAGAAAAAGTATGAATTTCAAATCTAAATATTCAATTGCGCTTGGTTCACTGTTGTTTCTGGGTGCAGCAGCATTTACATCGTGCTGCGATGACAACGATTGGGATGTGGACAGCAACTTCGACCGCATGTTCCACCCTACATCACTGACAGTAGATCCGCTTGATGATAAAGTTGCCGTGGTATTTGGCAAAATACCGGGTGCCAAAGGTTATCAGGTAGAGGTGAGCAGAGACTCATTGTATGACGAGATAGAACTGAATGCCAATGGCAACAGCCTGATTGTCGAGCTGACATCTTCTCCTGACACAATATATAACCTTGAAGGTTCTACAAAATACTTCCTCCGTATGCGTACACTTGGCGAAAACGACAAAGTGAGCAAATGGAAGTATCTTACAAAGTATTCTTTCAAGACAAAGAGCGAGCAGATAATAACCAATATCATCCCGAGCTCACACTCGGCTGTGGTATATTACAATGCTGAAAAGACTATCGACGCAGCGTATGTATATAAGGATGAAGACTCTACTCGAGTTGATGACTCTGCCATAGATTTTGAAAACGGTGTGGTAAATGTTACAGGTCTGAAAGACAACAGCACATACAGAATAAAACTGTGGAACGGCGATAATGTACGTGGCAACATGTCGTTTAAGACAACCGAGGATTTCCCGGAGGGACACGATATCATTAATCTTGCTGAAGGTGATGACCTCAATGCCATCCTTGAAAATTCTGCAAACGACAAGCTGGTTATCCTCATGCCGCAGGGACTTGACTATTACATGCCTGTAGGCGAGGACGGAAACTACAAGACACCGAAGATACCTGCCAACATCAAGAGTATATATTTCTGGGGTGCGGCAGGAGAAGGCAAACCTACATTCCATATACGTGGTGCCGGAATAGATGGCGACAAAGATATTGTGCGCTTCTATAATATTAATCTTGTAAACAATGGTCCGAGTGATAATTATGTTCTCAATATCAGCGGTGGTAACAATATAGGAAAACTTCAGGTTGAGAAATGTACCATAATGAATACACGCGGCGTAATACGTTTCCAGAACATAACAGGAGGACATGTCGGCGAGATTACGGTTAATAACTGTGAGATAAGTAACATCGGTTCATATGGTTTCTTCAACAGTAAAGACCAGAAGAACATGACAATCGGTTCGTTGAATTTGTCAAATACGACAATTTCCGGAGTTGCTGCAGGTGCGCTTATAAATGTTGCTCAGGAAGGCATTAATGTAAACATTGACCATTGTACGATATATAATTGCGTACAAGCCGGTAAGTCTCTGATAGATGTCAACAAACTGGGCATCACTCCGAATGTCAGCAACACTCTAATCGGTCCGTTCAATGGTTCTGACGGAGCCAAGACTATAAAGGGTTGTAGTATGAAGGGGCAGCAGACGGTAGAAAACACATTCTATACAAGTGACCAATTGTGGAACTCGGGTTATGAATTAGGTAACGAGCTACCTGCAAGTTCTAAAGATTTCTGGATTGATGCTGCAAACGGTAATTTCAAAGTCAACATAGCTTATCGCGATATGTACGGCAAGTATGGTGATCAACGTTGGAGCGATGACGAATAAGCACAATTTGTAATACTGTATTAATTAAAAGGTGGAATGAGAATGTTTCTCGTTTCACCTTTTTGATTTTCATATTCCCTATTATATTAATGTGAATTCGTCAAATTCATATTTCCTGTTATATTACATACGTCCCTATTGCTTCGGCTGCACCATGGTACAGCCCTACTTCGGCGCAGGCATACACACATCTCTCTCATTATAAATTATTCATTATGAATTATAAATTAAAACTTTAGTCTCATAGGGCGGTGTGTCACTTGTTCCTCTTCTGGAATTTCCTTTCGCAGATTGGGATAGTGGCGGCGGAGATATGTTTCTACGTTGTCGGGGACATACGCTTCCGCGTCTCCGAATCTTACAGTCTTTAGGTTTTCTATATCCTTGACGGCAATATGGTCGACCTTTGTCATCACTATATTATAATAGGTATGGCTGTCTCCATTGTTGAATGCATCCTGTATATGGCGCAGGATATTGTATATAGTGCGTTTGGGCAGTATGGATATCACGATTCTGTTGAGCAGGCAGTTTATGAAGCCGTGTTCGTTCGGAATGTCTATCTCGCATTTTCCGCAATATTTCCAAAGCCACACTTCTTTTGCCACGAGGCATTCGTTGAAGAAGTTTGCGACTTTTCTTTGTATGTGCTGCAATGTGGGATTGTCAGGAACCTTGTCTATCGGGAATATGTCCACGAATATTCCGTGGTGCATCTTGATGTTTTTCACGCTGTCTTCTATAAACAATGTGTTGTCTTTCCTTACTTTTGCAAAATAATAAGGTGTGTGCCGGTCTGTTCCTACCCATTGTAGGAAATATCCCGGGGATAGTTCTTTTGGTGCGATGTTTAGAAATCTTTCATAATTTTCGCGTGTCATACCAATGTCTATATCATCGTCAAAGGGTATGATGTCGTTGTAAAAGAACGCTCCTATGGCGGAACCGCCTATCATAAAGTAAGGAATGTCGTGCTTGTTGCATATTCTTATTACTTCTGCCAGTATTTCGT
Source organism: Xylanibacter caecicola (assembly GCF_013166515.1). Lineage (GTDB taxonomy): Bacteria > Bacteroidota > Bacteroidia > Bacteroidales > Bacteroidaceae > Prevotella > Prevotella caecicola. The sequence continues at coordinate 75,218 of NZ_JABKKJ010000008.1, forward strand.
GCAGTGTCTTATGCAGCATTGCAAGCTCATCGTTCTTATATTTGTTGTTGTCTGCCATGTCTTTTATTATATCTGTTAATGCAAAGATAATGCAAGCCGAACGCAATCAAACTTGTTTGAAATTGCTGAGGCGCAGCTTATCTTCTACAAAGATAGTGAATTATATTAATTTATAATTGACAATTTATAATTTATAATGGAGGGGGATGACCATATGCTTGCACTGTGTAGGGCTGTACCATGGTGCAGCCGAAGCAACAAGGCGCGTATATAATTTATAATTGATAATGCGAGGAGAGGTGGATTTATGTGCCATGCGGTTTCGGATGTTCCAGGGAACATCCCTACCCGGCGCAAGCATATGGTCATCCCCCCTCTCCTCGCATTATGAATTATAAATTAACACACGTCTCCTTTTTAATCAATCGTTAAATAATCGTAAATAAATCAGTAAGTCCTAAATAATACATATTAAAATATAAGAAAAAGATATAACTTTGCAGTCCGATTATTTATTGAGGTGTACTTAGAGCCTCGCAGACAGAGTGTTAATAGTCGTGCTTTTGGCCGGGCACTACGGTTAGTGAATCGCTGTCTAACGATAAGACTGTAATGATTGTGATGGGAAAACCTGTTGCAGTCAGTATGGTTTTGACGGATAAAATAATTAGAAAAACGTTTTTTAGTAGTAAAATTAAATTAAAGAAATGAACACTTTAAGTTACAAGACTATTTCCGCAAACAAGGAGACTGTCAATAAAGAGTGGGTAGTTATCGATGCTACAGACCAGGTCGTTGGTCGTCTTTGCTCTAAAGTGGCTAAACTTCTCCGTGGAAAGTACAAACCCAATTTCACACCTCACGTGGATTGTGGAGACAACGTTATCATCATCAATGCCAAGAAAGTGGTATTTACCGGAAAGAAAGAAACTGACAAGGTATATACACGCTATACTGGTTATCCCGGCGGACAGCGCTTTAACACTCCTGCGCAGCTTCGTACAAGGGAAGACGGCGCAGACAGAATACTCCGTCATGCAGTGAAAGGTATGCTTCCGAAAGGTCCGTTGGGACGCAGCCTCTTGAAAAACCTCTATATCTTCAACGGTACGGAGCATGACAAGCAGGCACAGAAGCCAAAAGCAATTGATATTAACCAGTATAAATAATTAGACGATAATGGAAGTAATAAATGCGATAGGTCGCCGTAAGAGTGCAATTGCACGTGTTTACGTAAGCGAAGGTACAGGCAAAATTACCATAAACAAGAAGGATCTCACTGAGTATTTCCCTTCTGCAATACTTCAGTATGTTGTTAAGCAGCCTCTGCAGACTCTTGAGGTAGAGGGCAAATACGACATCAAGGCAAACCTTGACGGTGGTGGCTTTACAGGTCAGAGCCAGGCTCTGCGTCTTGCCATTGCACGTGCTTTGGTTAAGATCAATGCCGAAGACAAGAAAGCTCTGAAGGTTAAAGGTTTCCTTACACGCGACTCACGTGCTGTTGAGCGTAAGAAGCCGGGTCAGCCGAAGGCTCGTCGTCGCTTCCAGTTCAGTAAGCGTTAATATCGGCATGGCTTGCGGAGAATGGCATTGCGTGTGCCGTTGTGCCTGAAGCCGGTCGTAACTGGACACGTTTAGCATCTAAATCCGAGGGACTCTCTTTGAGTTTCCATTCAGATTACCTTCGGATTGGTTCTAACAAAACTAAAAAGAAAGTAAACAAAACAATTAAAAAACGAAAGAAAATGTCAAGAACTAATTTTGATATGCTGTTGCAGGCCGGATGTCATTTCGGTCACCTCAAGCGTAAGTGGAATCCCGCCATGGCTCCTTATATATTTATGGAGCGTAACGGCATTCACATTATAGACCTTCATAAGACTGTGGCTAAGATAGACGAGGCTGCAGATGCTTTGAAGCAGATTGCCAAGTCAGGAAAGAAAATCCTGTTCGTTGCTACTAAGAAACAGACAAAAGACATTGTTGCAGACAAGGCAGCTGCCGTAAACATGCCTTATGTAATCGAGCGTTGGCCGGGTGGTATGCTTACAAACTTCCCTACAATCCGCAAGGCTGTAAAGAAGATGGCGAACATCGACAAGCTGATGAACGACGGTACATATTCAAATCTTTCAAAGCGTGAAATTCTTCAGATCAGCCGTCAGCGTGCAAAGCTGGAGAAGAACCTCGGTTCTATTGCCGACCTTACACGTCTTCCGTCCGCACTTTTTGTTGTAGACGTAATGAAAGAAGCTATTGCCGTTAAAGAGGCTAATCGTCTGGGTATACCTGTTTTTGCTATCGTTGATACAAACTCCGATCCCAACAATGTAGATTTTATGATTCCTGCCAACGATGATGCAAAGGACAGCGTTGAGGTAATCCTGGATGCTTGCTGCGCTGCTATCGCTGAAGGTCTGGAAGAGCGTAAGGTTGAAAAGGCAGACGAGAAAGCTGCAAAGGAACAGGCTGAGGCTGATGCAGTGGAAGACAAACCCAAGCGTACACGCAAGGCACGTAAGGATGCCGCTCCTAAAGAGGAAGCTACAGTTGAGGCAGAGACAGAAGCTCCTGCAGCAGAGTAATTATTTTTAATGCTTACAATTTAATAAAGTAAAGATTATGGCTATTTCAATAGCAGATATACAGAAAATCCGTAAGATGACAGGTGCCGGTCTTGCAGACTGCAAGAAGGCTCTGACCGAGACTGACGGCGATTTCGACAAGGCTGTGGAGATTATCCGCGAGAAAGGTAAGGCTATCGCTGCAAAGCGTTCAGACCGCGAAACTTCGAATGGTTGTGTACTTGTAAAGAGCGCAGACGGCTTCTCTGCAATCATCGCCTTGAAGTGTGAAACCGATTTCGTAGCAAACGGCAAAGAGTTCATTGCTCTGACACAAGCTATCCTTGATGCAGCCGTAGCTGCTAAGGCTAAGACTATTGACGAGGTTAAGGCTCTTACAATAAACGGTGCAACAGTTGAGGCAGAGGTGATAAACCGTTCCGGTATCACCGGTGAGAAAGTTGAACTCGACGGCTATTCATACCTTGAGGGAGAGAACGTTTCTGTGTACAACCACATGAACAACAACACTCTCTGTACAATGGTTCAGACCAACAAACCGGCAGAAGAGCAGGCACATGCTATCGCCATGCAGGTTGCAGCTATGAATCCTGTTGCTCTTGATGAGGCTTCTGTTCCTCAGGAGGTGAAGGACAACGAATTGAAAGTTGCCATCCAGAAGACAAAAGAAGAGCAGGTACAGAAGGCTGTAGAGGCTGCTCTTAAGAAGGCTGGCTTCAATCTCTATATAGCAGAGAACGAAGAGCATCTTAACGAGGGTGTGATGAAAGGTAACATCACGGAGGCACAGGCTGAGGAAATACGCCAGTTGAAGGCTGCAACAGCAGAGCAGAAAGCTGCAAATCTTCCTGAGCAGATGATACAGAACATTGCAAAGGGACGTATGGCTAAGTTCTTCAAGGAGTCTTGCCTGCTCAATCAGGAGTTCATTCAGGACAGCAAGCAGACTGTTTCACAGTATCTGCAGGCTGCCGACAAGGAACTTACAGTTGTTGCTTTCAAGCGTTTCACACTGCGTGCCGAATAATTTTGGTTACGTTATCACGCCACGACCGGCATTTTCAGTCCGGTAGGGTGATGGGGCAAGCAATATTAAATGAGAGAGTGCAAACCTCATGCAGGTTTGTGCTCTCTCTTTATTTATTCCAAACCCACGTAAAGTATGCCACTTTGGCTTGTGATGTGCGTAACTTTGCGTTGCAAAGTGCGTAGGTTTACGCTGTGAAATGGCGTACTTTGCAGCCTTAAGTGGCGCACTTTCGGCTATAGATAATTTTTCTTTGCTGTTCATTTGCTTTTTATTTTGTTGACAGTGCAAAGATACAAAAGCATGAAACCTCGTTGGCGGGAATTGGCAGGAATTGGCAGAATTTAAGGTTATGAGGTTATGAGGTCGTGAGGTGACAATGGATATTATGGCAAGGTCACGGGGCTTCATGCGTCATGGGTATTATCACCTTATGACCTCCCACCTTACAACCTCATAACCTCATAATCACCTCATAACCTTGTGTGACACTTGTGACAGATGTATACACTTGTTTTATAACATTTCTGTATAATAAAAAAATACCCTTCCTTTAAAGGATAACTATTTTTTAATTCTCGCGTATTTTATAAAACAAGTGTACACATCTGTCACAACTGTCACAGGAAAGAGGACGGATATTTGTATAGAACGGTGCAGCCGATATAAGATGTGTAAGACGTAAACATCTGTTTATCTGCTGTTTACAATAACACTGTTTCATGCCGACAGACGATAATAGTGTGTAAAATGTCGTAAGCGTACAAGTGCCTGCCACAGGAAGAGATTCGGGATAAAATAAAAAATACAGACATGTATTCTATCCGTTTTACATTTTTCCGCACGAATATCATCCGGAAAGCTACATTTTTTTTGCACGATAATTGCCCGGCACTATACATTTTTCCGCACGAATACATAAAATACGCGAGTTTGAGAATAATACAAACCACCCCTGCCCCCTCCTTTGTATTAATTTATAATTGACAATTTATAATTTATAATGAACGGAATGTCTACGCCGGGTAGGGCTGTACCATGGTGCAGCCGATGTGATTATGAATAATAATTCGTTGTGATGATGAGTGATAATTCGCTGTGATTATGAATGATATAAGCCATGCGGTTTCGGATGCTCCATGGAGCATCCCTACTCGGTGTGTATATCCAAAACATCACTAAATGAGTGATAATTCATCGAATTTACATTAAATAACGCCAAAGAAAAAAGGAGCCGGGCATTATGCCTAACTCCTTTTCTGTCGGGGTGACTGGATTCGAACCAGCGACCACACGCCCCCCAGACGCGTACTCTAACCGGGCTGAGCTACACCCCGTAGCCACCTTTAATCGGTTTAGCGGATGCAAAAGTACATACTTATTGTGACATAAGCAAACTTTTGCAGACATTTTTTATTCTTCGTCTCAAACAAATGTTCTTATCAGTTCTGCATACATCTGATATACTGTAATATGATGTTATTCTAACATTCCAAACAATAATTTGGCATTTTATGGGATTTTTTATAATTTTGCTGCCTGATATATATGTCGGTATATATCTTCAATATTTTTGATTAATAAATAAAAAAAGCATACAAAGTTATGACAGCTAACGAAATCCGAGAATCTTTCAAAAAATATTTTGAGTCTAAAGGGCATCTCATCGTGCCGTCGGCTCCTATGGTTATAAAGGACGACCCCACGCTGATGTTCACCAATGCAGGTATGAACCAGTTTAAGGACATTATATTGGGAACACGCGAACCAAAATCCACACGTGCCACCGACTCGCAGAAGTGTCTGCGTGTGAGCGGAAAGCACAACGACCTGGAGGAAGTGGGACACGATACGTATCATCACACTATGTTCGAAATGCTCGGTAACTGGAGCTTTGGCGATTACTTTAAGGAGGATGCCATAAACTATGCGTGGGAATATCTTGTTGACGTACTCCATTTAGATCCCGCCAATCTGTATGCCACTGTGTTCGAGGGCTCGCCGGAAGAAGGGCTGCCGCGTGATGATGAGGCGGCTGCTTTCTGGATGAAACATCTTCCTGCCGACCATATCATCAACGGAAACAAGCACGACAACTTCTGGGAAATGGGCGAGACGGGTCCGTGCGGTCCGTGTTCGGAGATACATCTCGACTCGCGTACTCCGGAGGAGAAGGCAAAGGTGCCCGGCGCACAGCTCGTGAACAAGGACGACCCGCAGGTGATAGAGATATGGAACCTTGTCTTCATGCAGTATAACCGTAAGGCAGACGGTTCGCTCGAAGGATTGCCCAAGCATGTGATAGACACCGGTATGGGCTTTGAGCGTCTTGTGCGCGCAATGCAGGGAAAGACCTCTAACTACGATACGGATATATTCCAGCCGATAATAAAAGAGATAGCACGTCTCTCGGAGAAAGAATACGGTAAAGACGAAGAAACGGATGTGGCAATGCGCGTTGTTGCCGACCACCTGCGTGCCGTTGCTTTTTCTATTGCCGACGGGCAGTTGCCCGGCAATGCCAAAGCGGGATATGTCATTCGACGCATCCTTCGCCGTGCCGTGCGCTACGCATATACGTTCCTCGGACAGAAGGGTGCCTTCATGTTCAAGCTTGTGCCCACGCTGATACATGAAATGGGAGATGCTTATCCCGAACTGCCTGCACAGCGTGAACTTATCACAAAGGTTATAAAGGAAGAGGAAGAGTCGTTCCTCCGTACTTTGTCAAACGGTATCAACATGCTTACCGAGGCAATGGACAGTGTGAAGGAAGCGGGAAAGACCGAACTTGACGGTGTAAGGGCGTTCCGTCTTTTCGATACATACGGGTTCCCGCTTGACCTTACCCAGCTGATATGCCGCGAAAACGGGCTGACCGTGGATGAGAAGCAGTTTGACGAGGAGATGCAGAAGCAGAAAGCCCGTGCACGCAATGCGGCAGCTGTGGAAAGCAGCGACTGGACGGAACTGGCTCAGGGCGAGCAGAAGTTTGTAGGATACGACTATACGGAATATGAGTGCCGCATACTGAGATACCGTAAGGTGACGCAGAAGAAACTCACATATTATGAACTTGTTCTCGATTATACACCGTTCTATGGCGAAATGGGCGGACAGGTGGGAGATACCGGTGTGCTGGTAAGCGAGAACGAGACAGTTCAGATTGTCGATACAAAGCGCGAAAACGGTCAGTCTGTACACATCGTAAAATCTCTGCCAAAGGATCCTACGGCACAGTTCATGGCATGTGTAGACACTGAGAAGCGCGATGCTTGTGCCGCCAACCATACGGCTACACACTTGCTTGACTATGCCTTGAAGCAGGTTCTCGGCGAGCATGTAGAGCAGAAAGGTTCGTTTGTGTCTCCGGATACACTGCGTTTCGACTTCTCTCACTTCCAAAAGGTTACCGATGAAGAGATACGTACTGTAGAGCGCATGGTTAACGAGATGATACGTGAGGACATCCGTCTTGACGAACATCGCGACATCCCTCTTGAGGATGCGAAGAAACTTGGAGCCGTTGCCTTGTTCGGAGAGAAGTACGGAGATAAGGTCCGCGTGGTGCAGTTCGGTCCGAGTATAGAGTTCTGCGGCGGTATCCATGCCTTGTCAACAGGACGTATAGGTATGATAAAGATTGTGTCGGAGAGCAGTGTCGCTGCCGGAATACGCCGTATAGAGGCAAAGACCGGCAAAGAGTGCGAGCAGATGATGTATGATTTGGAAGACGGCATCAAGGCGATAAAGGAACTATTTAACAATGCCAAAGACCTGAAATCCACCATACAGAAATATATAGAGGAGCACGATGCCATGCGGAAGAGCATAGAGAAGTTCGATGCCGAAGTGGTGGAGCGTGCAAAGGACAAGCTGTTGGCTCAGATGAAGGTTGTCAACGGAGTGAAGATTGTTACTGCGGTATTGCCCATGAAAGCTGAGTCAGCCAAGGATCTGGTATTCAAAATCCGTGCTGCCGAGCCTGAACATATGCTCTGTGTGGTGGGAAGCCACTATGACAACAAGCCTACGCTTAGTGTTATCGTCAGCGAAGACCTTGTTGCCGACCACGGTGTGAACGCCGGAAAGATTATACGTGAGGCAGCCAGACTGATACAAGGAGGCGGTGGCGGACAACCCCATTTTGCCACAGCGGGCGGAAAGAACGTTGAAGGTCTGTCTGCTGCCGTAGACAAGGTGGTGGAATTGGCACAGCTTTAAGCAGAGACATACTTTGTCAGAAATAAATCAAGCCGTACACTGTTGCAGGTGTGCGGCTTGTTTCGTTTTGTATGTCAGGTGATGAGACTAATGTATGTCGGGGTATTTTAACATACTGTTGCCTTTATGAACATGATGTAACCAAATACAGTCTAACGTATCATAAACAATGAGAATATCTTTGATGATTATGTCGGGATATTCTAACTTTGAAGACGTGAAGCATCATGGATGCATGTCGTGACTAATAAAAAATCAACTGTTATGAGATCAAAGTTAATTGTTTTTGTGATGACGCTGTTTATGACGGCTCATGCAGAGAAAGCCGGTGCGTGTACGGGGATAACACTTAAGACACAGGCGGGTGAGACCATATTGGCGAGAACTATAGAATGGGCAGGCAGCAATCTGGGCAGCAGCTATGTAATAGTGCCGAGAGGTTACAGACAGAAATCGTATGTGCCGGGCGGAAAGAAAGACGGTATGGATTTTACTGCGCGTTACGGATATGTGGGTATGTCTGTGGAGACTGAAGAGTTTGTTTCCGAAGGACTCAATGAAGAAGGACTTTCAGTTGGTCTTTTCTATTTTCCGGGTTATGGAAAGTATGAGGATTATGTGCCGGAATATAGTAAATCCTGTATCAGCGACTTGCAACTTGTGTCGTGGCTTTTGGGCGAATGCAGGACAGTGGATGATGTCAAGAGAGCCATTGGCAGGGTGCATGTGGTATCTATATATCCCAATGCTTCGACCGTACATTGGAGAATAGCCGATGCATCGGGACGCCAGGTGGTATTGGAGATTGTGGACAAGAAGCCTATGTTTTATGAAAACCGTCTTGGTGTACTTACAAACTCGCCCGGATTTGAGTGGCATCTCACAAATTTAAACAACTATATAAACTTATTTCCGGGAAAGGCAGGCGATCGTGAGTTCGGAAATATAACACTATCGTCGATAGGCGGAGGCAGCGGCATGTTAGGACTTCCGGGCGATTTCACCCCTCCTTCGCGCTTCATAAGGGCTGCGTTCTTTCAGACAACGGCTCCGCGTATGGTTACGGCGGGGCAGGCTGTACGCCAGTGTTTCCAGATATTGAATAATTTCGACATTCCTGTCGGTGCCCAGTTTGTGGACGGACAGAATATGCCCGACATTCCGAGTGCCACACAATGGACAGCGGTTACGGATATACGTAACCGTAAAATATATTATCGTACAATGTATAATAGTATGATACGTTGTATAGAACTCAACAATATACGTTTTGATGAGGTGAAATACAGGGCGGCTCCATTGGATAAAGTTACTGAGCAGCCAATAGAACTTGTTACTATTGAATAATAGTTCTGTTATCCTTTAAAGTCAGTCCTGTTCATGGCGTCAGTCTTTTTCATAAAGACAGTCGGGGATACAATCCGTCCGCGGGGACTTCGTACTTTGGGAAACGATGAAAAAAACTGTCACATGATGTGTAGAAGGCATGCCACTTCACTTCCTGTGACAGTTTCATTATTCTCTCTATACGGCGCGCATAGGCAGGGTTAACCACTGACAGCAGATGCTTTCCGGCGTGTGTGACTGCCGCCAGAACAAGAAATGTTTCACCCTTTGTGCTGCTTTTGCCGGCAATGTTCCAGTTGCGAGTGTCCGTTCTCACGGTTATATTCCAGCCGCGGGCGTTCATCTCGTTCATGATGCGACGGAATACGATACCGTGTGAAGATGTATCCTTTATCCCTTTTATTACTATATAATAATGTATCATTTCGTGCAGCAGCACGTTCTTGAACTGTTTCTCGTCGGCATCATAGTAGTTGCTTATACGTATGGTATAGCCGTAATACTCCTTCCGTCCCATTACACTTTTCCACTTGTATGCCATTGCACCGAGCTGTGTCCGCGCATTTCCTATGACAAACTTTGGCACGGGTAGCGATGAACGGAAATATTCACGGTTAAATTCGTCAAACCAAGTCTTTAGAAGTATTGTTGATACTTTCATTATTATGTTTGTTTAAAAGGAGACGGGTGTTAATTTATAATTTAAAGGAGATAGGAGGAGATAAGGGAAGATAAAGGGAGATAAAAGACGAATGTCTTGTTGATGAGACCTGTAGTGATGTTCCATGGAACATCCGAAACCGCATGGATTGTTTCATTCGTAATCACATCGAATTATTATTCATTATCACATCGGCTGCACCATGGTACAGCCCTACACGGAGGATGGAAGTCGAATGTTTCAAGGCAATTGTCCTTTATCTTCTGTGTCGCAAGCCACATATCTCCTCCTATCTCCCCTTATCTCCTTTTATCCTAATCCCATTCTTACAATCCGAGCTTGTTCTTGATGTCGTTCACACCTTTGTCTATTGCCTCATTGGCTTTTTTCTTACCCTCTTCAGTACGTTTTGCAGCTTTGGCTTCAGCCTCTGCCTTGCCCTTTTCCATTGCCTCGTTTACTGCTTTTTTCGCTTCTTCGGGTGTGTTCTTTGCTGCTTCTACGGCTTCTGCCGCCTTTGATATTGCGTTGTTGCCCGTTTCAGCTGCTGTGCCTGCCTGCGACTTCAATGTCTCTATAATCTGTGCAGCCGGAACATTTGATATTGCAGCAGCTGCCGCAGCAGCCTTGTCTCCTGCGATGCTCTTTATCTGTTCGGAGTTTTTCTTCAGATATTCCTGCAACTGTTGCAGACACGCTTTTGCAGCTTCCGGATTTGTCTTGATAAGCTTTTGTATCTCCTCCTGTACTTCAGCCAATGTCGAGTTGAATTTTTTTGCATCCTTGGCATCAAGTTGCGCAGTCATGTTTTCTATTGCCGTTTTTATCTCACTGCCGGCTTCTTCGTTTGTTGTAGCCTCCACTTTTGTCGAGTCTGCGTCGTCAGTGTTTTGTTTCTGACCGTTTCCGCATCCTGTGAATGTCATTGCTGCGAACATGGCAGCAACAATGAAAATTTTCTTCATGATTTCTTTTTCGTTTTATGTTAATATATAAATGATTTATATGCGTTCTGTATAAGAACGTCGTAATAAAAATCAGTAGATATCACAACCCGTCTTGTAAGTTGTTGATATCCAACTACAAAATTACAAAATAATTGTGAAACCGCAGGCTCGGCACGTATTTACTTCGCACATACATGATAAATAAGTGCCGGATTAAGATGAAATGATGTCATTGTAAACTTATTTGATATCTGCCAAAGCTTATGTGTAACATATCATGATAGCTATTGTTATTAATCAAAAAATGATTAAATTTGCACCGATGGCTTAAAAGATTGATAATAGCGGCAATTGCCGTGATAACAAAGACAACCGTTATGTTTATGCCACTGATGCTGATTATACTTATGTCGCTGTTTTCTTCCGTAGTATATGGAATGACGGAAGAAGACTATGTGACGGACAATCTCGATGAGATATCCGACATCTCGCATCAGCATATCACCCAGATACTTCAGGACAAGAAAGGCTTTTTGTGGCTTTCGTCATGGAATGGGCTGTACCGTTTTGACGGTTATGACTTTGTTGCCTTTAAGGCAAAGCCGGGAGACGGGAACGATATGAACAGCGACCGTTTCCGTAATATAGTCCTCGACTACGATATTACGCCGGAGAAAGCTGTGGGTAATATCTATTGCCGCGTTGACGATGACGTCTTCCTTTTTGATGTAAGGACGTCGACGTTCCGACCTGTTACGGGAAAACCGAACGGAAAGGCGCGTGATGTTTTCAAGATAAATGGAAGCCGTATTGATGATTTTACAGACAGCAGGGGAATACATTGGAAAATTACTCAGGACGGTTTCTTTCGTAGTGTGCCTCGTATGCAGACGTGGAACCGTGTGAACGGTGTCAGTCCGTCCGTTACCCGTGTGATGTATCGCGACCGTAACGGCAGGTTGTGGATTGGTACCAAAGACGGCAGACTGGCGGCTTTTCGTCCGGATATGTCACTCATCGGATATATGGGAAAGGACGGTAAACTGCATTCCGGACTTACAGAGTTCTTCCCTGTATATTGTATGTGCGAGGACGATAAAGGCAATATATGGATAGGATGCAAGCCTTTTGGTTTGTTCCGGCTGCATGACGAAAGCATAGAGAGTGTGACGGGACTGAGTTCCGGCGATGTATACGACATGAAGAAAGACAGTAAAGGCAGGATTTGGGTTGCCACACATGTCGGCGGAATAAATGTTGTCAGTGTCGAAAACTCCAATTCACGGAAATCCACCGGTTACAGAATAAAACATATTGAGGGAACAAAAGGGTTGCGTGTCAGGAGGTTGCTTGTTCTTGAAGACGGCACCATGCTGGCTACAACCACAACCGGACTTCTTGTCGCAGATAATATTTATAAGCCTTTAGACAAGATACGTTGGCGCATGCACGTAAGGGAAGCTAATCGGAGAGAAAGTCTTTCGGACAACGCTACGATGAATGTTGTGAGAGACCGTAAGGGCAGACTCTTCGTCACTACGGAGAGTGGAGGGCTAAACCGGATACTTACGGAAAATCTTCATGCCGACAGATTTTCTTTCAGACATTACGGCATGGAAAACGGCATGGGGTCTGATGTTACTATGGCATGTATCGTGCTTTCGGACAATAAGCTTCTTATACAGTGCAACAACATGCTTTCGGTCCTTGATGTTGAGACCTCGCGGATAGAAAATTACGGCAGGTCGTTTTGGGGTGAAAGTCTCCAGTTCTCCGATGCAGAACCGTTGATGCTTGATGACGGGCGTTTGTTGGTGTCCTTGCAGACCGGTGCCCTTGTTTTTCCTGTCAAAGAACTTTCTGCCGTGAGCTATGTTCCGCGTATTGTCCTGACATCGCTCCGCATGGCAGACATGCCCGCAGACTATACCGTTGATTATAAGGACACTATAATAATATCACCCTCTCACCGAGATTTCACCTTGAGCTTCTCCGCCCTTGACTATATAGGCAATCGCTATATACGCTATGCCACGAAGCTCGATGCCGACAGTACGTGGAGCTATCCCACGGCGACAAACAGCATAGAGTTCCGCGACATTGATGCCGGTACGCATGTATTGAAAATACGTTCCACCAATGCTCTCGGGCAGTGGACGGACAATGTGCGTACTGTTACAATCGTTGTCGAGCCTACATTTTTCGAGGCGTGGTACGGGCAATTGCTTGTCATCCTCGTCATTGCCGGTTGCATCGTGGCTCTTACATATATAATAATGTATGTCCGCAACCTGGAAAAGCGCCGAAAAGAGACGCTCGAGGCATATTTGTTGTTGCTCGAACAGAAGAATGAAACCTCTTACGACAAACCGTCGCTGTCCGAACAGCATCCCGAACCTATCGTCATAGCTCCTCGCTTGTCTGCGGAAGACGAGGTTTTCATGAAGAAAATTGCCGATTTTGTGGAAAAGAACATCTCCGACAGTGACATCGGAATAAACGACATGGCAGCTGCTACAGCCGTGAGCCGTTCCGGACTTAACCGTAAGATGCGCCATTTGCTCGGTGTTACGCCTGCCGATTTCCTAAAGGAGGCAAGAATGAACAGAGCGGTCAAGATGCTCAAGGAAACCGGTATGCCCGTTTCGGAGATAGCATACGCCTGCGGTTTCTCGGATCCCAAATATTTTGCAAAGTGTGTAAAGGGCTCGACAGGCAAGACACCGAGGGAACTGAGAAATTAATTTATAATTTATAATTCATAATTTATAATGAGAGGGGATTACAGCATGCTTGTGCCGGGTAGGGCTGTGCCATGGTGCAGCCTAAGGAATGAGGCACGTAGATAATTTATAATAAGGGAGAGCCGGTTGACATATATGATAACGCCATGCGGTTTCGGATGTTCCATGGAACATCCCTACTCGGAGCAGACATCCGTCCATTATCAATTATCCCGGAGCAGTCATCACACTCATTATAAATTATAAATTGTTAATTATAAATTAACACACGTCTTCTTTATTCTTTTCTCCCTAAAACTTTCCAAATCCCCTGTTTTGGCGCGATTTTGCCCTTAAATGACAAAACTTTCCCCTTTTATTTCATGTTGCGGTAATAATTTTGCACCCGTCAAACTATTACTAATTTAAAGGGCAACATTGAAATGAAAACAAAAATTTATGCTTTTATTGCCATGGTATTGGTGTTCTGCTCGGTTGCAGTAAGCGCCAAGAAAGTGCACACTTTGGGCGACTCTACCATGGCTCCTTACAATGAATCCGCTACTGTCACACGCGGATGGGGTATGTATTTCGGACAATTCCTCACCAACGGATGGACGTCTGTCAATTATGCCAAGGGCGGACGCGACTCTTACGGCGGCTACCATGAGTTGTGGCAGACGGCAAAGAAGAATGTGGAAGCAGGCGATTACGTCATCATTACTTTCGGACATAACGACGAGAAGAACTCGGGTATGGACGGATATGCGTTGAAAGCATACTACGAGAGCATAGGCGATGCAACTGCAGCCGCAGCTGTAGACTTGCGTGGAACTGTGCCTTCTACCACCTACAAGCAGTGGATAGGCAAGATTGTAGACGAGGTTATCGCGTTAGGTGCTACACCTGTTATCTGTTCACCCGTATGCCGCAGCTACTTTGAAGGCTCTACCATTAGGCGTAACGGGCGTCACGACTTGGGCGACAATTATAAGATTTTGACCGAAAACGGTCCGCAACAGGGTCCTAAACTGGCTGCCGACGACCATACAATGGACTATGCCTATCATTCCGAGCAATTGGCAAAGGAAAAGGGAGTAGCGTTCATCGACATGACGAATGCCACAAAAACGCTGTATGAAAGTTATGGCACCGAAGCTAAATGTCAGGCTGCACTGTTTGACGGAGAAGGTGCAACCCATTTCAACACAACCGGGGCTCTGCTCGTGGCTCGCGAGTGTGCCCGTCTGATGAAGAATCAGGGCATTATGGTGGACAACATCGTATTGCCCACCGATCTTAGCGTGTCTCCCGCAACGGGCGATTTCGGCGAAGCATATAAGGGACAGACATTGCAGAAAGAGTTCACTATCAACGGTTTCGGACTGTCTCCCGAAGAAGGAAAAGTCACCGTCAGCGCCACCGACGGCATACAGCTCTCACTGAACAAGACCGACTGGAACACATCGCTTGCCGTCGATTACACTTCGGCAACCCTTATCAAGACTTTCTATGCACAGGTGGTGCTGTCAAAGGACGGTACGTTTGAAGGCACCATTACCGTAAAGCAAGGTTCAAAGACAATAGAGATACCGGTCTCCGCTACAGCTATTGTTCTCGAAGGCGGTGCCGACGTGAATGTCTATTGGCGTCTGGAGAAGAACGACGAATATACACTCGACGGTCCGGCAGTGGTTGTCCCGCAGACGTTCACCGCCATGTACGTACAGCGTTACGCCAATCCTAATGCCAATACCGTATGGCCCGAATGGACCGGTTATGATGCGTCGCGCAAGATGCAACGCAACCTGCTGACAGGCGACGCATGGCCCGACGGTGAAATAGACGACAACCCGGATCGTTACATACAGTGGGGTGTAAAACCGACAGAAGGCATGGAACTTAAGATAGACCTTATCTCGTTGTTTGCCTCTGGTTGTGGAGGCAACGGTATGTGCTGCCATGTTTACTACTCGGTGGATAACTTTGAAACCCGCACCGCTATCTTTGAAATGAAGAAAATGCCTGCAAACAAACCGCAGTACATCGAGTCAAAACCGGTGCTCACCGTAAAGGAAGGACAAGAACTGCTTGTCCGCGTTTATCCGTGGTACGACGGTGCTGCCACAGGAAAGACCATCTGTCTCAGCGACCTTACAATTCACGGCGTGGCTGTTGACGCCGCTTCCACCGGCATACACAATGTAAATACCGTCAATGAGAAACCTACGGCTGTCTTTACTGTCGACGGATGCAGGCTGCCGGCAGTTCGTCGCGGTCTGAATATTGTCCGTATGAGCGATGGAACAGTGAAGAAGATAATGTATTAATAACACTACTAACAATTATTTTTTATGCAAAACAAGTATTTTTTCATCAGACTGCTGTCTGCGTTGCTTGCCATCATGCCGATTGCTGCATCTGCCCAGACAGAGAAACTGGCTGAGTGGAACATGGAAAGCAGCGCTGATATCGCTGTTACATGGTTTGCTCAGGGCGGTGCACCATCTATCTCGCCGGATGAATGTGTCGGCGACAACAAGGACTATGTGCTGACAGCCTGGTCCGAGAACCGCTACTGGCAGCTCACTACCGGTTACAACAACAAGGTGCTGCGTATTGAGAATGCAACAGGGAATGCCATTACTGACTATACCGACGGCTCGAAGCACAATGTCTATTACGAGGTGCAGTTTCCTACGAAAGGCTACCGCAACATCACTGTAGACTTTGCATGTGCCTATGGCGGTAATGCCGAAGCATCACTGGAAGCCGTTGTTTCTGTCGATGGTGGACAGACATGGTTTGATGCCGGAGCATATACAACAATGCCTAACTGGTGGCTCTACAAAGACAACACTGTACAGTTGTCGGCCAACAATAAGGACAAGGTCATCCTGCGACTTGTAGCCGGCAATGGCTTCGTGTCCAACTGGAACCTCGATTACGTACGGGTGAACGGTGAGAAAATGGAAGAGACAAAACCCGTGGACGAGAAAGATTTCACTCTTTCATGGTCCCTTGGCAAGGGTACGGACGATGTCACTGCAGCGGTGGTGAAGACTCCCGGACTGTTCAGCGTGGCTGAGTTCGACCATGGCAAGATGAACATATCTAAATCGCGCAATGCCGGCACATCCATGCAGACGCTTTATTTCCCGTCTAACAACAATGCTGCCGTTAATAATGATGACGTTTTGTCATTCAATATAAAGTGCAAGAAAGGACTTAAGTTTGCACCTAAATCATTCTCATTCGAAGCAAGCCGATGGGGAACCAGCGGCGGAAAGATAGACGTAGTGGCTGTTGCGGACGGAACAGAAACGGTGCTTGCAAGCGGTGTTAATCCACCTTCGGGCAACAACGGTCTGTTTGAAACATACAACTATGACCTCTCCGCTATCTCTACCGAGGGCACAGACCTTGTGTTGAAGATAAAGGTTTACAATCTTGCCAGTGCAAAGGAATACGGTTTCGGCAATGTAGTTGTTACCGGCGATGTTACCGGTATACTCGAACCGGTTCCTGTATACACCATGAGCGTGGCACTGGGAACCGAAGGTGCAGGTACAGTGTCATGCAATCCCGCAGGCTCTGAGTTTGACGAAGGTACCTTGTTGACAGTCAGCGCGACGGAGAATTTCGGCTATCACTTTGCCGGATGGACAGATGCCGACGGTAACATAGTGTCTACGGATAATCCTTACAGCTTCGAGATTATGCAGAACACCTCGTTGACGGCTACATACAGCAAGACAAATGTATATGCCCTGAATCTGAAACTGGAAGGCGGCGCCAATCCTAATCTCGTGCAGTTCGTTCCGGCGGGCAACGTGGTTGACGGCGTGCACTACTATGAAGAGGGTACGGATGTGAAGCTCACGGCGCAGAACAACCGCATACTTACTTTCACCGGTTGGGAAGACAACACCACCAACATGGTGCGTGACGTGAAGATGGACGGCGAGAAATCGCTGACAGCAACATTCTCTGCAACCGACTTCATTGTAGGTTGGGACTTATACGAGGACAATCCGAAGAGTGAGCGTGCCGCAGACTACAAGTACGACACCGAGAATGCAGGTCTGCTGTCGTTGCGTCAGGCAGACGGCACAACCACAAGCTGGCTGGCAAACGGCGTGTCGGCAGGTATGATGAACGGCAAGTACGGCGCACGCGTATGGCGCCCGTTGACAGGCAACTGGTACTTTGAAATCAGTTTCTCTTCAAAGAACTTCCGTAACCTTAAGCTATCTGCATCGGTGGGCGATGACTATAATGCACACAGCATAATCTTTGCGCAGTACAGTATCGACGGCGGCAAGACATTCAATACATTCGGCACATACAACCTGCCCAACCGTGGATGGGACTCGCAGGAGTTCGACCTGCCGGAGGATGCAGCCGACAAGGACCGCGTGTTCATCCGCTTCATGCCTGACTACAACTCACCGATGACAGGTGTGGAAAGTGCTAACGACGGTACTGCCGTTGCCGAGATATTTGTGCTTGCCGATGCCATAGGTGCTGCCGACGAAGAGGCTACACTCGTGTCAAGCAATCCTGCACAGAACGGAACAGGCGTATCTGCCAGCGGCAGCATAATCCTTACTTTCGACAACAAGGTTAAGGCAGGCAGCGGCGTGGCTACACTTGACGGTGAGCAGATTGCTCCCATCGTCAGCGGAAAGACGGCTGTCTTCAAGTACAGCGGTCTGAAATATGCAACACAATACACATTCTCAATGCCCGAAGGCGTGCTCCTGAGCCGTAGCGGCAAACCTGTTGCTGCTGCACAGATAGATTTCACGACCATGGAACGTGTACAGCCGGAGGCTCGTGTGTATGACGCTGTCGTGGCTGCCGACGGTTCGGGCGACCACACCACCGTACAGGCTGCCGTAGACGCTGCCCCTGCCGGACGTGCAAAACCATGGCTTATATTCATCAAGAACGGTCAGTATAAGGAACATGTGGACATTCCCGAGGCTAAGACCAACCTGCACTTTATCGGTCAGGACCGCGACCTTACCGTCATCAAGGACGATAAACTCTGCGGCGGACCGGGTGCATTGCATGTAAGTGTAGGTGCAACCGTGGTTGTCAAGGCAAGCAACATCTTCTTTGAGAACCTTACGATGGAGAACATCTACGGTCACGAGAAACAGGACGGACCGCAGGCTCTTGCCCTCAATACCATGGGCGACCGCATCGCAATGAACAACGTTGCCTTGCTGTCTTATCAGGATACATGGATTACTTCTTCAAATCAGAAGAACCGTCATTACATCAAGAACTCTGTCATAGAGGGTGCCGTAGACTTTATCTACAACGGCGGCGATGTGTATCTGGACGGCGACACCATCGAGATAAACCGCCCGTCGGGAGGCTATATAGTCGCTCCGTCGCACACCGCAGATACCAAATGGGGATATGTGTTCCAGAATAATATCATCCGTGCACGCAAGGGTGTCGATGTGAAAGACGTGTGGCTCGGCAGACCCTGGCACGGAACTCCGAAGACAGTGTTCATCAACACGCAGACATTTGTCAACATTCCGGCAAAGGGTTGGTACAATACCATGGGCGGACTGCCTGCAATCTGGGCTGAGTATAACACTGTTGACAAGGACGGCAACCCCGTTGACCTGAGCCAGCGCGAAAGTTATTACTACTATTGGGCTGACGCTGACAAGACCGAAAAGGTTGAGGTGTTTGACGTCAAGAACAAGCTGACAGCCGAAGAGGCGGCACAATACACGCTGAAGAACGTCTGCGGAGGTGATGACAACTGGCAGCCCGACCTGATGTGCGAGGCTTGCGATGCTCCCAATGCAGAGATTGCAGGTACTTCCATCACATGGGACGCCGTGCCTTACGCCATCTGCTACGTTATAACAAAGGGCAAGGACGTTGTCGAGTTCACGACAGACACTAAGTATAACGGTGCCGACGCCGATGCCCAATATTACGTTCAGGCTGTCAACGAGAATGGCGGATTGAGCAAAAAGGCAAAAGTCGGTATTAGTACAGCCATTAATGACAACATCTCCGGGACACTAAATTCTTATCCCGAGGCGATATTCACGGCAGACGGTCGTCGTGTGCAGAGTGTGCAGCGCGGTCTGAACATCATCAAGATGAACGACGGAAGGATTGTCAAAGTCATGAAAAAATAATAAGGAACAGACGGTTCGATATCTCTGTTCGTCTACATAGGGCTATATGAAATAGAGGTCTCCGGCTGTTAATTGCCGGGTTTATGCAAGAGGTGTGCCATGTTTCTACATTCGTTTGATTGTAGATTGCCGGCACACCTCGTTTGTATTTGTTGACATTCAAACATAAGACTAAAAGATATTTGCGGAAACCGCAGACCCGACACGCATTTTCAAAATAAACATTTTGTACATTATGTACGAATGGTTTATTATTACTACCTTTGCATAAGATAAGCTTCGCCTCAGCAATTTCAAGCGGGCTTGATTGCGTTCGGCTTGCGTTACCTTTGCCAAAGATAAGCATTTAAGATAAAAATGATAATAATACTCTCTTTGTTACTCGGCGGAATGGCGTTGGGTTTACTATCCTCGAGATGCCGATACACCTTGTCTGTCGACAGGGTCATATCCCTTATAGTCCTTTTATTGCTCTTTACTTTCGGTCTGTCCATAGGCGAAGACCGCCATGTACTTTCCGAACTGCCGGGCTTGGGACTGTCGGCAGTGTTCATATCGTCTGCAACTATATTGGGCAGTCTGCTGGTTTCGTTGCTTATCTCCCGACTTCCCGGTAGGAAAAAAGAAAGGAGGCAGCGATGAAGTGGAGCCTTATTGTCGTGGCGGTATTTGTCTTTGGCATTTTATTGACATGGAGCGGTGTCGTGCCCAAAGGACTGCTGTCGGCAGACACATCCACCTATCTCCTCTATGCCCTTGTGGCTTTGGTGGGTTTCGAGATAGGTTCTTCCGGTCGTCTGTCCGTTATTTTCAAGGAAGTAGACTACAGATCCTTTCTCCTGCCGTTGGGAGTTGCCGTAAGTTCCGTATGTTTTGCCGGACTTGCATGCCTCTTCATCGGGTGGCTTTCATGGGCAGACGGCATGGCACTCGGCAGCGGCATGGGTTACTACTCGTTGTCGTCAATGATTATAACCGGGCTTAAGACGCCTGAGGTGGGTGTCCGTATGGCATCCAAGTTGGGCACCCTCGCCCTGCTTGTCAACATCTTCAGAGAATTTGCCACACTGTGTCTTGCCCCGTTGCTCAGACGCTATTTCGATCCGTACGGGCTTGTTGCCTCTGCCGGAGTTACCTCCATGGACGTCCTTTTGCCGTCCATCATAAAGTATGGCGGCAAAGAGATAATGCCCGTAGCGATAATAAACGGCGTTATGCTCGAGATGATGGTGCCGTTTCTCGTTACCTTTTTCTGTATGTTCTGATAGAAAAAAATGACATTGAAACCCGTATAAAGCTGTTTGCATGGCATTTATCCGGGTCTTATACAGTGTGCTTACGGCAACGTAAAAGGTGTGGCAGACACTATGACGCGACCGTTTCGGCAGGCATTTTTATGGCTCTTTTTATACTGTTTGTAACATCTTGATAATCAAGATGATACCTCTTAGCTTCCAAAAGGTGCCCTTTTAGAGCCTGAAAGATGGCATATTGGAGCCTTAAAGGGCACCTTTTGGAAGCTAAGAGGTATCATCCTGATTTTTAACGGGTCGTTACCTGCAAATCAAAGGCTTGCTTTATTTTGTGTTGTCAGATATAATACGTATATTTGTACGTGAGTTCGGGATAAGAAACAATAGCTTCAGTCGTGTCCTCCTCATGTAGGGACATATTCTTGTATTTGTCCGCACGCCTCATTGAGGCGTTCTTTATAACGTTCACACAGATAAAAGTGACAAAGCACAAGGCATTTGTATTGAAGACATTAACTTCTTATCTGAATGCCTCTATGAGGCGTGCGGACAAATACAAGAATATGTCCTTACCATGAGGAGGATATGTTCGGATGTCTGTTATCCCCGAACTCGCGTATTTGTCGTGGCGTTCTAATATAGATATACGTTTAATTTTTAACATCTGTTTATGAAGATTTTTGCGATAGGAATGAACTACATCCGGCACAATAAAGAGCTGGACGGAACGTTATATAAACCGGAGGAACCTGTTATCTTTACCAAAGCCGACTCTGCATTGCTTAAGGACGGCAAGCCGTTTTTCCTTCCGGACGACATGGGGCGTGTGGACTACGAGACCGAACTCGTGGTGCGCATCTGCCGTTTGGGTAAGAGTATTCCGCAGAGGTTTGCCCACCGGTATTACGATGCCGTGACCGTGGGCATAGACTTCACGGCGCGCGACTTGCAGAACAAGCTCCGTGCCGAGGGCAAGCCGTGGGAACTGTGTAAGGGCTTTGACGGCTCGGCTGTGATTGGCAGCTGGGTTGAGACGGAGAAGTTCCGCGACATTCAGGCGATACATTTTCATCTCGATGTCAACGGAACCGCCGTTCAGGAGGGCTGTACGAGCGATATGCTTTTCAAGGTGGACGAGATAATAGCCTACGTAAGCCGCTTTTTCACATTGAAGACAGGCGACCTTCTGTATACCGGAACTCCCGTGGGCGTGGGTCCGGTGAATATAGGCGACCATCTTGAAGGCTATCTCGAAGATAGGAAAGTGTTGGATTTTAACGTTAGATAATGCGAAAATATATATTGTGTATCATGCTTCTGGTGTCCTGTTCGGTATTTGCAACGGGTCAGAAGTTCTTTAATCTTACTGCAAATGAGGTGAAGATAGACAGCATGTTGCCTGTCTTTACACACTCCGTGCCCCTCGGTGCGGAATATGCCGACTCCGTATATACGGTCAATATAGAATATGCCGAGTTTATAGACATGAGCCGCGAAGACATAGAGCGGTATATGAGAATATCCGGCAAACCGCTGAAAGACATGCCCGAGGTGACGCAGCATGTTGTGGTGGAGCGTAAGAAAGGACGGCTCGAAATATCGTTTGTTCCGCTGGTATACCGCAAAGGAAAATACCGTAAGCTGGTGAGTTTCATGCTCGACGTCAAGGCTAAGTCCGTAAAGAAGTCGCAACGGCGTGCCCGTGCCGCAGTGCCGTCAGAGCGCTATGCCGCACACTCCGTGCTGGCAACGGGACGGTGGGCAAAGATACGCGTGCCCGAGACTGGCGTATATCAGCTTACCGATGCCGTGATACGCCGCGCCGGGTTCTCCAATCTTTCAAAGGTGAAGATCTACGGTTATGGCGGAGCGTTGCAGAACGAGAAGATATTGGAAGAGGATATCATAAAATACGACGACCTTAAGGAGGTGCCTACATGCACGCTCAACGGTCGCCGGCTTTTCCATGCGCAGGGTCCCGTGACGTGGAAGAGCAGGACGGCGGCGGAGCGTACGCGCAATCCGTACTCCGATTACGGATATTATCTTATAACACAGGGCGATGACGAGCCGCTGAGTGTTGACAGCGCCGCCTTTGTGGACTCGTTCTATCCTTCGAACAACGACTACCATACACTGCGTGAAGTTGACAACTTCGCATGGTTTCAGGGCGGGCGCAATCTTTTTGAGGATGCTCCCATACAGTTTGGAGACTCTGCCGCTTACGTTATAGTGGTGCCGACGGACGGCGAAGAGACCACCCGAGGCACAATATCCGTGGCGTTGACGGCAGGTAAGGGAAGTTCTGTGACAACGGCGGAAGTGTGGCTGGGCGACAGACTTCTCGGCACACAGCGAATAAGCGGGTTGTCGAAATACGATGAAGGCGGCATCTCCAAAGCCACATACAGCATTGAACGGATGCCGGCAAAGGATACGGTGACGATAAAAACGATTATGGGGGGACCGGTGAGACTTGACTATATTTCCGTGTATCATGAAACTCCCCGACCGCTTCCGGACATCGCGCGCGAGTCTTTTCCCACACCGGAGTATGTCTATAACATCACCAATCAGGACCTCCATGGCGACGGGGCGTATGACATGGTGATAATAGTTCCGGCTTCGGGCAAGTTGAACGAGCAGGCAAAACGCCTTAAGGACTATCACGAGAAGCACGACGGTTTGAGGGTACGCATGGTGCCTGCCGATGAGATTTACAACGAGTTTTCGAGCGGAACACCTGATGCCAACGCCTATCGCCGTTATATGAAGATGCTTTATGACAGGGCAACCACAGAAGCGGACATGCCTCGTTATCTGCTGCTCTTCGGCGACTGCGTATGGGACAACAGGATGAAAACGGCGGCAATGCGCGGTGTCAATCCCGATGATTACCTGCTTTGTTTTGAGAGCGAGAACTCGTTCAGCTACGTAGACTGTTATGTAGACGACGGCTTCTTCTGTCTTCTTGACGACGGAGAGGGTACGGATTTGATGAGTTCGGACAAGCATGACATTGGTGTGGGGCGTTTCCCCGTAAGCAACGAGCACGATGCAAAGATACTTGTCGACAAGACCATAGCATACATGGAGAACAAGAATGCCGGCGCATGGCAGAATGTGGTGATGTTTATGGGCGATGACGGAAACGAGAATATACACATGAAGGGTGCCGACAATGCCGCCCGTGTGGTGGAAGAGCTCAATCCCGGACTGCATGTTAAGCGTGTTATGTGGGACTCTTATGCGCGCGTCTCGTCTTCAACGGGCAATTCTTATCCCGATGTCATGGAACTGGTAAAGGCGCAGCAGGCTGCCGGAGCGCTTGTAATGGACTATTGCGGGCATGGTCGTCCTGACCAGATATCGCATGAGAGGGTGCTCACTGTCAACGACTTTGCCAACTTCAACAATACAAACTATCCGTTGTGGATAACCGCTTCGTGCGACATTATGCCGTTCGACGGTACCGTGCAGAACATTGGTGAGACGGCTTTGCTCAATGCCCATGGCGGTACTATGGCTTTCTTCGGTACCACGCGCACCGTATATACAGACAGAAACGAACGTATAAACAAGGCTTTCCTTCGCGCATTGTTCACCAAGGTCGACGGAAAGTATGTCTCGATAGGCGATGCGCAGCGCATTGCCAAGAACTCTCTTATCACTGCCGGGATAGAGTCGGAGAGGGATCACACGGTGAACAAATTGCAATATTCGTTGCTGGGAGACCCGGCGCTTGTGCTCAACATTCCTGAACTGAGAGTTGTTGTGGACCGAATCAACGGCGTTTCGGTCGATGATGCCGATGCTGAGATTCTGCTTAGTGCAGGCGGACAGGTGACCGTGAGCGGTCACATAGAGCGTGGAGGAGATGTGTGTACGGATTTTAACGGAACGCTGACGGCTAACGTAAGAGACTCGGAAGAGCAGATAGAGTGCCGCCTGAACGATACTACGACAGACGGAGCATCGACAAAATTAGTGTATTCCGACAGGACGAAGTCGCTCTTCAACGGTCGTGACAGCGTGCGTGCCGGACTTTTTGACTTCTCGTTCTCCGTCCCAATGGATATCAACTATTCAGATCGGAGCGGGCTTATAAATCTGTTTGCTGTGAACAACGACAACACTTTGTCTGCAAACGGATATTGCGACAGCTTCACGGTGGGAGGCACGGAGAACGCCAAGACAGACTCGATAGGTCCGTCCATATACTGTTACCTTAACTCTCCGTCGTTTTCAAACGGCGGCAACGTGAACACAACGCCTTATTTCGTGGCGCAGATAAGAGACAAGGACGGCATAAACACCACAGGCAACGGGGTGGGGCATGACCTGCAGCTGACGATAGACGGCGACATGTCGAAGACATACATACTGAATGAAAACTTTACGTATGACTTCGGAAGCTATACTTCCGGAACGACATTCTACAGCATTCCCGAGCTAACGCCTGGGCGTCATAAACTGCGTTTCCGCGCATGGGACATCATGAACAACTCTTCCACGGCAGAACTTACGTTCAATGTGGTTAGCGGACTGACGCCCGGACTGTTCAGCATAGGTTGTACGGACAATCCCGCCCGAACATCGACAACGTTCATCGTAAACCATGATCGCTACGGCAGTAATATGGATGTGGAGATAGAGGTGTTCGATATCAGCGGTCGTCCGTTGTGGAGACATAAGGAGAACGGGGTGTCGCCGATAGGGGCGTATACCGTGGATTGGAATCTTGTAAAGGACGACGGCGGTCGTCTTCATACCGGTGTTTATCTCTACAGGGTGCAGATAAGCTGTGACGGCAGCAGCAAGGCATCGAAAGCTCACAAGCTGATTGTCATAGAATAATGTCCCTCGGGCAATAAATCGGCGCATAATCAGTTATGTATTAAAATAAGTTATTAAAAGGTATTATATTAGATGAAGAATTTCATGAGACTTTTCACGGCTGTTGTCCTCGTATTGTTTGCGACAACTGCCGGTGCGCAGGATAAAACAGATATATTCAATCCGGTAAATACATCGGTGACCTCTCAGATGATTGCTCCCGATGCACGTGCCGCCGGTATGGGTGACGTGGGTGTTGCCACAGATCCTGATGTCAACTCGCAATACTGGAATCCGGCAAAATATCCGTTCTGTATAAGTCGCGCAGGAGTGTCCCTGAACTACACTCCGTGGCTTCGTCAGTTGGTCAGCGACATGTCGGTGGCATATCTTTCGGGCTACTACCGCATAGGCGACTACAGCGCCGTGTCTGCCTCTTTGCGTTATTTCTCGCTCGGAGAGGTCTTCACCGACGAGTCTGAAAACGCAATGACAATCAACCCGTATGAAATGTCTGTCGACGTGGCATACTCGCTTATGCTCAGCGAGAAGTTCTCTCTTGCAGCGGCGGTGAGGTGGATTTACTCCGATCTTACTTACAATTTTTCCGACGACACGTCACCCGGTAGTGCCTTTGCTGCCGACATAGCATGTTACTATAACGACTATATCAACATCGGCGAGCGCGAGTGTCAGTTGGGTATAGGTCTTAATATAAGCAATATAGGTAGCAAGATCACGTTTGGAGGAAGCAATGACAGCGAGTTCATCCCTACCAACATGCGTCTCGGCGCATCGCTGATGATACCTGTGGACGAGTACAGTCGCTTTACCATCGCTGCCGATGCAAACAAGTTGCTTGTGCCTACCTACCCGCTTCAGGAAGAAGGTGAGCTTGAGGAAGATTATAAACGGCGTGTCCAGAAAGAGTATTATGACGTTTCGAGTATAGCCGGTATCTTCAAGAGTTTTGGCGATGCACCCGGCGGTTTCAAGGAAGAGCTGCAGGAAGTGAACTGGAGTGTGGGTGCCGAATATGTCTATAACGACAAGTTCTCGGTGCGTGCCGGATATCATCATGAGTCGGAGAACAAGGGAAACCGTAAGTACTTTACCGTTGGAGCGGGCTTCCGCATGAGCGCGTTCACGCTCGACTGCGGTTATGTCATTGCTACGGCAAAGAGCAATCCGCTCGACCAGACAATGCGTTTCACCCTCGGTTTCGACATGGATGGTATCAAGGATCTGTTCCGCAGGCGGTAGACAAAGGGCTTGACTGTGATATTATAGGTTCTATGGGGCTTACGTTATAGGTTCTATAAGGCTTATAGGTCTTATGGGACTTATATTTTATTTAATCAAAAAACATAATTGAAATGAACATACGTGTTGGCTTTGGCTTCGATGTGCATAAGCTCGTTGAGGGTCGGGAACTTTGGCTTGGCGGAATAAAGATAGACCATATGCTCGGGCTTCTTGGGCATAGCGATGCCGATGTTCTTATCCATGCCGTCTGTGACGCCCTGCTCGGAGCTGCCAATATGCGTGATATAGGCTGGCATTTTCCCGACACTTCGCCAGAGACGCTTAATGTTGACAGTAAGATTTTGTTGCGCAAGACAATGCAGTTGATAGCGTCTAAAGGTTATAAATTGGGCAATATGGATGCCACGATATGTGCGGAGCGCCCCAAGATAAATCCCCACGTGCCTGCAATGAAGGCTTGTCTGGCTGATGTGATGGATACCGATGAGGACAACATATCCATAAAGGCGACCACAACAGAGCGTCTCGGATTTACCGGAAGGGAAGAGGGGATAAGCGCGTATGCCACGGTGCTGATTGTAAAAGAATGATTTTTGACAGATAATAAAAAGCCGGCGTTGTGCCGGCTTTTTGTTTATCGGAGAGTGTGAAGGTGTTCAAAAGGAGATAAATGAAGATAAGAGAAGATATAGGAAGATAAAAGACAAATTACCCTTATCTTCTTTCGCATTGCCCTCAGCGGTCATACATACTCCTTTATCTCCAGTTCGCCGTTCAATGCTCCGAGCGCATTGAACGCCAAAGACTCCATTTCGCCCTCGCCCGGCATGACAACCACAGGAGCCATATACGATGTGCGGCGTGTCAGCGTGTCGATGCAGTACTTGCTGTGAGATATTCCTCCGGTGTATATAATGGCGTCTACCTGCCCGTCTAATGCCACGTACATAGCACCCACCTGTTTCGCCACACTGTATAGCATGGCATCAAGCACAGTGCGGTAAGGTTCGTTCCCCTCCTCTGCCTCGCGCGACACGGTTATCATGTCGTTGGTTCCGAGATGCGCAACGATGCCGCCCTGACCCGTTATCATCTTCATAATCTGTTTCTGGCTGTACTTTCCGCTGAAACAGAGGTCGACAAGCTGGTTCATCGGTAGCGTTCCGGAACGTTCCGGCGAGAATGGTCCGTCACCGTTGAGGGCGTTGTTCACGTCTATGACTTTTCCCTTGCAGTGTGCTCCCACGGATATTCCGCCGCCGAGATGAACCACTATAACGTTTATGTCCTCGTATTTCCTGCCGATAGACTTGGCGTATTTACGCGACACCGCCTTGCTGTTCAGCGCGTGGAAAATAGTTCTTTTCTTCATGAAAGACAGACCGGTTATGCGCGCCAAAGGCTGCAACTCGTCCACCACTCCAGGGTCTGCCATGAACGCCGGGCAACCACATTCGTGTGCAATCTCGTATGCTATGATTGCTCCGAGGTTGCATGCATGCTGATCTTTGGCGTGTTGCAGATCGTAAACCATTTTCTCGTTTACCGTATATACGCCGCCTTGCAGAGGCTTTGTAAGTCCGCCCCGACCTATCACTGCATCGAATTTTAACGGTATACCCGACTTCTTCAGACCGTTGAGTATAAACTCCTTGCGGTATTCGTATTGCTCGTTGATGTTGTGAAAGGCGGCAGTTTCCGACGCAGGATGATGACCTCCCGACATCCATACCGCCTTGTCGTCCTCAAAGACAGCAGTCTTTGTGGATGTCGACCCCGGGTTTATGACGAATATTCTTTTCATGTATTATGATCTATAATGTTATTTCTTGTCCGCTGTGGCACATGCCAGAATGAGGCTGCTGAACTTTGATTCTGACGAATCTGCTCTCGATGCCACCACTACCGGTGCCGTGGTGCCGCATAACATGCCTGCCGTCAGTGCGTTGCCGAACACGGTTATCGTTTTGTAGAATACGTTTCCGGCCTCGATGTTTGGGAATATCAGTATGTCGGCATTCCCCGCCACGGGTGATGAGATGCCCTTTATTTTTCCGCTTTCGGCGTCACATGCGGTTTTTACATCCATAGGACCGCCCACAGAAATGTTGCCGTAGGCGTTCTCACCGGCACGCTTCATTATCTCGGCATAGCTTATGGTGTGAGTAAACTTTTCGCTTGTTTTCTCCGTGCAGTGTATCAGTGCCACGTTGGGTATGCCGTTGCTGATTTTCCGGAACACATCTGTGGTATATCGTATTATCGCCTCAAACTGTTCCGTCGTTGGTCGCGGTATCACCGCCGCGTCTGAAAAAAGAAGCAGTTTCTTATATGCTGGAATTTCCGCCGCTGTGATATGGCTCAGCACGCTTCCCTTTTCCATTATTCCGTTTTCCTTGTCCAGTACGGCGCGCAACAGCACATCTGTGTTCAGCGTGCCTTTCATCAACACGTCTGCATCGCCGCTTTTTACCAGCGACACTGCTTTGCGCGCTGTTGCCACATCGTCTTTCTCGTAAAAAACAGTTACGTGTCGGGGGCTGATGTTCATTATCCCGTCTGCCGCTTCACGGCTTTGTTCGTCGGCAACGAGTAGAAAATCAGCCAGTCCCTCTTGCAGACTGCGCATTATCACTTCTTTTGTGTGTTCGTCGCCCGGTCTTGCCACGGCAACCCGTCTCCGTGTTCCGGCGGTTTTAAGCTGTTCCGCCAAGGTCTGAAAGTCAATCGTCGTGTACATAAGTATTAGATTTTTAATGAGGCAGTTGACGCCTCCGTAATGTCTGTCAAGCCCTACATGTCGGGGCTTACACTATCTCCGGACAAAGATAATATATTTATTTTTAATTATACATGCAGGATGTCGGCTTTTAACAAAAATATTATACATTATATATATGGGTAGTTTCAACTGGCAAGTGCAAAATTAATGATTTGTTTGAAGAATTCTTCTTTCGGGGTTGAGAAATTTAGTTTCTTTCTCGGTCTGAGGTTCAATTTCTTTCCCACTTTCTTGATATAGTTGTC
>NZ_JABKKJ010000009.1 GCF_013166515.1 Xylanibacter caecicola
GATAAAACGCCTCTTCGAGACCTCTTTGACAAAACTAAATTTCAAAATGACAAAGAACGATTTGGACCTGATGGACCAAGTTTATTTGATTTTTAACAACGTCCCAATTTTAATGGGACACTAGTGATACATTGTAGTTTATAAATTATTACTTGTCAATTAAAAATCGCATTTGCCTGTCATTTTGTCATTTCAAAACTGTCGTCAGAATGTTGTGTTCTACGTATTAAAAGTTGTTAAGAGCAATCGCGGATGATGAAAAGACATGCTTCTTGTGACAAACAGACGTGCTTTTCTCCCCAATATCACGTGCAAAAGAGAGTAAAATGCGTGCTTTTAGGGTCATAAATGCCGCATTTAGCAGGGTAAAAGGGCTGCTTTTGGAACGTAATTAGGCAACTTTCGCATAGTAATCAGGCAACTTTATAATTCCAAACGATGCACACTTTCTTTCTTTTGGATGTAATATATTGATATCAAATATGTTATGTCTGCACACGATTTTTGGCGTTTTTTAGCTTTAGATGCTTTCTTTTTCCGGAACATCGCAGTATTTAGGGGTTGTGAAAAAGCAAAAAGAAAGGAGAATTCAATTTATAATTTACAATTGATAATTTATAATTCATAATAGGGAAAGCCAATAAAAATTTGGTGATGCAGACGCCTGTTGAGAGTAGGGCTGTACCATGGTGCAGCCGAAATTCCGTTTGTAGGCATGTTATTGGGCGGCTGCACCGGGGTACAGCCCTACGAGTTGAATTGAAATCAGGTAGATGATTTGTATTACAAACCGCCCTCTTGCCTTATAAAGTGCGCCACTTAACATCGTAAACCTACGCATTTTGCCCTGTAAACCTACGCACTTTGCAGCGTGATGTTACGCACTTTGCAAGCCAAAGTGGCATACTTTGGCTTGACAAATCTCTCTGTGCCGTTATTGTGAAACCTATTTTATCTTGTTGAGCAGATACTGGTTAAGTGCCTGTATGTGCCTGCTCTGTTTCGTAAGGTTCATGCGTATGGAATGCAGGTCGTTGAAAAGGTCGCTGAAAGCATTCTGCATCATGTTGGGTTGTCTTTTTGTCTTGTCGGCACACGGATTTACAATCACTTTAATACCTTTTCCGATAAGCGATATGTCGACATCTTCACCTGTCATAGTCGGGTCGCCGTCGTAATGTATAAGTCCCGGTCTGTCGCGCCGTATGTGCAGCTTCTTTGTCCGGAATGTCTTTATTTTCGAGTTCTTGTCAAGCGTTTTGTTGAATATGTCGATGCTTATCTGCGGAGCATCGAGTACGTCGAACGGTTCCATGATTATCACATCAAGAAGTCCGTCGCTCATGGACGCTTGCGGTGCAATATAGGCATTGTTCCCATATTGTGAGGCATTGGCGCACGATATAAGGAATGCCTTGTGTATGTGTGTGCCGTTCTCGTCGTGCACTTCGTATGTCTCAGGACGGTATTTAAGCCCCTCGCGAAGAACGTTTTCTATATATGTAACGGGACCCCGCTTGCCGGCTTCGGAAAACTTCATGCTTATAAAAGCATCGAATCCCATTCCGCATGTACAGAAAAACGGATTGTCGTTAATTATTCCGTAGTCGAGACTGTGTATTTCGCAACGGTTAATCAAGTTTATTGCTTTTCCTATATCCATAGGCAGCATAAGGTGGCGTGCCAGTCCGTTGCCCGAACCGCATGGTATTATGCCAAGCGCGGTGCCCGACTGGACAATAGACCGTGCAACCTCGTTCACTGTTCCATCGCCCCCGACAGCCACTACAATGTCCGTACCTTTTTCTTTTGCTTCCTTTGCTATTTCCGTTGCATGACCGGCATACATCGTATTGACGACCGAATAATCGAATTTCTCTTTATCCAGACGCTCTTCTATCAATCCGGGAATGCCGGCTTTTCTTGCCGTTCCCGAGATTGGATTCATTATAAAAAGGATGTTCTTCTTCATAAAATGATTACGTGCAAAAGTACTAAATATGGCTAATAAAACCACATGACAAGGGTAATAATTTTGTACAGGATACACTTTTCTATAAAAAATATACATAGTTTTATACATTTTTCGTATTTTTGCAACTCATAACATTTATAAAGGTTATAATATATATCAATTATATATAATGGGACTATTACAAGAAAGATACAAGAAATACCGTGAGCCACAGAAATTCATGGATGCTGGCGTGTATTGTTATTTCCGTGAGATAACCGGAAAACAGGGAACAGAGGTTCTGATGGACGGACGTAAGGTTCTTATGTTCGGCTCTAATGCATATACTGGATTGACAGGAGATCCGCGTGTGGAGGCGGCAGCAAAGAAAGCCATAGACCAATATGGTACGGGATGTGCCGGAAGCCGCTTCCTTAATGGAACGCTCGACATACATGTCAAGTTGGAAAAGGAACTTGCCGAGTTTGAGCATAAGGACGATGCACTGTGCTTTTCAACAGGTTTTACTGTAAACTCCGGCGTCATATCCGTTGTCTGTGGTCGTGCAGACTATATCATTTGCGATGACCGCGACCATGCAAGTATCGTGGACGGACGCCGTCTTTCATTTGCAACATGCTTGAAATATAAGCATAATGATATGGCTGATCTGGAGGAGCAGCTTAAGAAATGCCGTCCGGAGGCAATAAAGCTTATTGTTGTAGACGGTGTGTTCTCAATGGAAGGCGATCTCGCAAATCTGCCTGAAATCGTGCGTCTTAAAAAGAAATACAACGCTTCCATATTGGTTGACGAGGCTCACGGACTGGGAGTCTTCGGAAAAGAGGGACGTGGCGTTTGCGATCATTTCGGAGTTACGGATGATGTAGACCTTATTATGGGAACATTTTCAAAGAGTCTCGCAAGTATCGGAGGCTTTATAGCCGGCGACAAGGATACGATAAACTATCTGCGACATACGTGCCGTACATATATATTCAGTGCTTCAAATACACCGGCAGCCACTGCCGCAGCCATGGAGGCGCTGCATATCATACGCCGTGAACCTGAGAGAATGGAGAAACTGTGGCGTGTGACAAATTATGCCTTGACGCGTTTCCGTGAGGAAGGTTTTGAAATAGGTGAGACGGAAAGCCCGATAATCCCTCTTTATGTACGTGATGTAGACAAGACATTTGTCGTGACAAAGATGGCTTTCGATGCAGGCGTGTTCATTAATCCGGTGATACCTCCTGCGTGTGCGCCTCAGGACACACTGGTGAGGTTTGCGCTTATGGCAACACATACTGAGGAGCAGGTTGAGCGTGGAGTGCAGGCTTTGAAGAAAGTCTTTGTAGAGCAAGGCATAATAAAATAGTATATTTAAAATTTGCAGGTGTAAAAAAAACATGTTACCTTTGCACTCGCAAATCGAAAATGGGTTTGCAGCGGGGTGTAGCGCAGTCCGGTAGCGCGCCTGGTTTGGGACCAGGTGGTCGCAGGTTCGAATCCTGTCGCCCCGACGCAACAAAAAATAAAGTGCAACGTTGAAAGCGTTGCACTTTTTATTTGACGATATAGTGTGTGCTACATTTCATCATTTCGTATGAAATGCGGAAAAGCGGGCTCGCCAATATGCGGATCGTACTCAAATCCTTTGTATGAGAAAGCATACAGACTGTCGGCATCTGTGATTTTATTTTCAAGTATGAAGCGCGTCATTGCTCCACGGCAGGTTTTGGACCATACAGCCTGCACCTTTAATTCGTTGCCCTTTCGTATGTAGAACATCGGCTGGATGACATTTACTTCGCGGCATACGCGTTGCCAGTCGAAAAGATGTTCGTATTCTGCCGTTGATAGATGCAGCAGTGTGTTGTCGTCTGTCTTCACGCTGTCTATGAGTATGTCTGTCAGTTTGTCTTTCCAATATTGGTATATGGGCTTATTGCCTGTAATGTCGAGCCTTACGTTATGTTCCATTCTGTACGGCACGATGCCGTCCAAAGGGCGCAGAATGCCGTATAGAAAACACGTTATCCAAAGGTGATTCCTGGCAAAATCCAAAGAGTCTTTATTTAAAGTCTCTGCTTTCAGGTGTTTGTATGCCTGTCCGTTGTATGCCATTATTGCCGGCATGCGGCACGCCGAGAGAAAGTTGTGATAGCGCAAAATGTTCTTTGCTGCCAGCTTTCTGTTACATCCAAGCTGTTGTGCGGCATAATCAATGTCCATCAATGACATTTCGTGTGCCAGCAACTCTGCCGTTTTCTGAAATATAGGGACAGTCTTCGGCATTGTTGCAGACTTGTCAAACATTATTTTTGCATTGGCAAGTAATATCTGCATGTTGTAAATATTTTTAAGAAAAGCCTGCGTTATCTTGTCACGGGCTTGTCTGCCTTTGTCCATCCAATGTATCCGCAGTCAAGTTCAATGACGTTGAACCCCTGCTTTGCAAGAATGCCGGCGGCTTTCTTGCTGCGTTTCCCACTGCGGCAATATACGGCTATTGTCTTGTCTTTAGGCAGTCTTGTAATAGCATTGTCCTTAAAGTCGTCCTTTAGGACATCGATATTCATAGCTCCGTCGATGTGTCCTTCGGCATATTCTTCTGCTGTACGTACATCAAGTCTTATAACTTTTGCCGTATCGGCGATTATCTGTTCAAACTTTTCAGCCCCGATACTTTCAAAACCTTTTGTCTGTGCGGTACACCCAAGCAGGCTGCACAACATAGTGATAATTCCCATTATGCGTAATTTTATCATTAAGTAGATGTTCAAAATTAAACGTATATATTAATCTGTAGATGCTATTATTTACTTTATCATTATCTTGCACGTTCTTTCTGGCTGTTGTTTATCACAATTGCTATAGAAAAAGGAAAAGTCCTAAAGTATAAAACTTCAGGACTTTCACAAATTTCCGCGGTGCGTACGGGACTCGAACCCGTGACCTCCTGCGTGACAGGCAGGCATTCTAACCAGCTGAACTAACGCACCTTTGAGGCTTTTCTGCGGTATGTACGGGACTCGAACCCGTGACCTCCTGCGTGACAGGCAGGCATTCTAACCAGCTGAACTAACACACCTTCTTAACTCTTGTGCCTCATTTGCGGTTGCAAAGGTATGAATATTTTTTGTATTGTACAAACTATATCTTGTTTTTTTTGATAAAATATTGCATTATGACCGCATTATGGTGCTTTGAACCGTCGTATAACCAGTCTTTGAGTTCGGCAGATTGTGTAAATCCGGCATTATTGAACATCTTGATAGAGTTGGTATTGTCGGAATTTATGTAAGCATAGAGCTGATGAAGGTGTAATATATTCTTTGTATATTTGATGATGTGCTGTATTGCGGCTTTGGCATATCCCATGTGCCTGTATCTGTTTTGTATCACAATACCTATTTCTGCCCGCAGGTGTCGTGGGTCGAAATCTACAATATCAACAATGCCTACAACGTCATGACTGTCGTTTTCAATGATCAGTCTTGCTTGTCTGTCTGTATATATGTCGCCTTTTGCATTTGCAATGTATTCATGGAGAATGTAGCGTGAATAGTATATATTGTTTACTCCCACATCCCACAGCATCTCGTCGTTTTCTATTTTATACAGAAGGTCGAGATCTTCAGGTTCTATAGCCCGAAGTCTGATGTCGGGCAATATGTCATTGCTGCTCATTTTAATATTTCCTGATTGGTTATTATCGTGCGGCTGTTTGCGTTGAATGTTCCCATCAGTATGTTCTGTTGGGGACATTGGGAGAATATATTCAGAATTGTCTCATATCTGAAAGCGTTTACATCATATACAACGTATGTGCATACCTTTTTGTTTATTTTGTGCATTAATGTAAGATGTCCTTTGGGATTTGACATCTCGTCGCATTCCTTGATCTTGAAATTCAATCCCTTTTTGTGTGCCAGATTGCAACACAGTTCCTTTGATTTTTCTGATACCAGGAATAAATATTCGATATCCTTGTTGTCATTGTGTGAAAATCCGAGAACTTTGTGTATGCGACCGAATATCATTCCCAGCAATGCGCATGCCGCCTTGAAATAGATAGCCAGCTTTATCGGAACGCTTATCCATGAGGCTACATTTCCATAGTGTTTCTTAAAGAAAATGAGCATGGCATCATAGAAGACATGTACATATCTGAAAGATGACTTTTGGGTGCTCTCACCTTTATAATGTAGTATCTTTATCGGCAGATACCAGTTGGTATATCCTTTTTTCAATATTCTGTATGACAAATCGATGTCTTCTCCATACATGAAGAAATCTTCGTCGAGTGCTCCCGCCTGTTTGACGGCTTCACGTCTTAAGAAACAATAAGCTCCGCTTATCACTTCTATTTGTCCCTGCTCGTCCCACGGCAAATAGCCCATGTAATACTTTCCGAACTTTTTGTTTTTGGGATATTTTGCACACAGTCCGCACATCTTGTAGAATGCGGTGAGAGGTGTGGGAAGCCCTCTTCTGCTTTCCAATGCTTTTTCTCCGTTGCATTTGAGCATCTGTACTCCAAGTCCGCCGGCCTC
Organism: Xylanibacter caecicola; assembly: GCF_013166515.1. Taxonomy (GTDB): domain Bacteria; phylum Bacteroidota; class Bacteroidia; order Bacteroidales; family Bacteroidaceae; genus Prevotella; species Prevotella caecicola. Next base: position 6,514 of record NZ_JABKKJ010000009.1, read on the forward strand.
ATCATGGCTGTCCATAAATGCCAGTGAGTCTTTTATAACGTTTTCTCCAACAATTGTATCCGGATTTAACAACAGTATGTAGTCGCTTTCCGTGCGGTTTATGGCAAGGTTGTTGGCACGTGCAAATCCCAGATTGTGGTTGCATGCAATGAACTTTACGTCGGTAAACCGTTGTTGCAGATATTCCACAGAATTGTCTTTGGAATAGTTGTCCACAACATATATTTCAGCTTCAATGCCTTGAAGAGCGCGATAGAGACTGTCAAGACACTGTTCGATATAATGCTTTACGTTGTAGCTGACAATTATTACCGTGAGTTTCATTTCCCCTCCGTACTTTCGTTGGTAAATCTTTCCTTACTCGGATATATGAAGAACATGCTTAAAAGTCCGATTATCGCCATATATCCGAACGCCACATTCATATATGAATAATATAATAATACGTTTACGGTCATTGGTAAGCCTATGAGAAAAAGTCGCAGCATACTCCATTTTAGAAGGTTGGTTTGCGGGCGGTTTGCAATGCTTTTCTTCACGAACTTAATCTTCAGGAGCTTGAGTGACAGTGGGATTAGGAGTAGTGTAAGCAACTCCATTGTTGTCAGGATCACAAACTCGGAACTTTTATTGACCGACAACGCACCGCTCAGTATGATATCACTTTCGTATAATACAATCATTATGATTGAAGCGGATATAAAAAAAAGAAATTCAGTGAAGAGGATTTTTCTTGTACTTATGATATTATTGTCCATATTTCTTAAATGCTGTGTGCTATTGCTTATGCTCAAAAGGAGTTCTGTTTATTATAGATCGTCCGAGTGTAACCTCGTCTGTATATTCAAGTTCGTTGCCTATAGATATTCCCCTTGCTATGACGCTTAGCCGGACATTAAACTGTGACAGTTTTCTTGAAATATAGAAGCCGGTGGTGTCACCTTCCATCGTAGGGCTTAGAGCCAATATTATTTCTTTTATTTCGCTGTCGTTTCCGACCCTTTCGGTCAGTGATTCAATCTCTATGTCGCTTGGTCCTATTCCGTCCATGGGCGATATAATGCCGCCAAGCACATGATAAAGCCCGTTGTATTGCCGCGTGTTTTCTATCGCCATGATATCCTGTATGTTCTCAACGACGCATATTACGGTTCTGTCGCGGCGTATGTCGGAGCAGATAGGGCAGATGTCCGTATCGCTTATGTTGTGACATGTGTTGCAATATTTTATGTCGTGCCTCAGATTGTATATTGCCTGCGAGAGCTGTTCCACGCTGTTCATGTCCTGACGCAGCAGATGAAGCATCAGCCTGAGCGATGTTTTGCTGCCTATGCCGGGCAACTTTGAGAATTCGTTTACGGCTTTTTCTAATAATCGGGACGGATATTGAAGGTTCATAAGGCTCTTTTTGTTCGGCAAAGGTACATGTTTTTCAGATAAATTCGCTACTTTTGTAGCAAAAATACGGTATTATTTTATGGAAATAAAGAATTCTGAATTTGTTGTCAGCAGCCCCGTTGTCAGCAAATGTCCTGATGATAATAAACCAGAATATGCTTTTATCGGAAGAAGCAATGTTGGTAAATCAAGTCTTATAAATATGCTTTGCAATCATAAGGGGTTGGCAAAGACATCCGCTACTCCTGGCAAAACATTGCTTATAAATCATTTTATAATAAATAAGGAGTGGTATCTTGTAGACCTTCCCGGTTATGGATATGCCCGTCGCTCAAAGTCTGTACAGCAGAAACTTCAGCAGATGATAATGTCGTATATACTTCAAAGGGAACAGCTGATAAATGTTTTCGTGCTTATAGACATACGCCATGAGCCTCAGAAGATAGACGTTGAATTTATCGACTGGCTCGGACAAAGCAACATACCTTTTTCAATAGTGTTTACAAAGGCAGACAAACTTACAGCTTCAAAGATAAGTTCCAATGTAAATTCATACCTTGAGAAGTTGAAAGAGACGTGGGAAGAACTTCCGCCTTATTTTGTTACGAGCAGCGAAAAGTGTATAGGGCGCGACGAGATACTTGATTATATAGAGCAGATAAACAAGAAACTATAAAACATTATATATAATGTCCGGTCAGATTCCATACTTAGACGTCCAATGCTTGACAAAGTCTTTCGGTGCACAGGTGTTGTTTGACAATATCTCGTTCAGCATTGCCGAAGGGCAGAAGGTGGGGCTTATTGCAAAGAACGGTACAGGCAAGTCAACACTTCTTTCTATTTTAACAGGAAAGGAAGCATATGACTCCGGCAATATTATATACCGCCGCGACCTTAAAGTCGGATTCTTGGAACAGTCGCCTGTGTTTAACGAAAACGACACCGTTCTTGATGCCTGCTTTAACCATAAAGGCTCGGACGAAGCACTGTTGCGTGCCAAGCAGATATTGACACGGTTGAAGATACGTGATCTGAACCAGACAATAGGTGAACTAAGCGGAGGACAGCTTAAGCGTGTGGCTTTGGCTAATGTGTTGCTGACAGAACCGGACTTGCTTATACTCGATGAGCCTACAAACCACCTTGACCTTGACATGATAGAGTGGTTGGAAGGATATCTTAACCGTGGTAACAAGACATTGTTAATGGTTACGCACGATCGTTTCTTTCTTGACAGGATATGCAGTGTCATATTGGAACTTGATGATAAGTCCATATATACCTATCGCGGCAATTATGCTTATTATTTGGAAAAGCGTCAGGAACGCATCAATAACACGCGTGCCGAGATACAGCGTGCAAACAACCTATATAGGAAAGAACTCGACTGGATGAGGCGCATGCCTCAGGCACGAGGTCATAAGGCACGTTATAGGGAAGATGCCTTTTATGAATTGGAAAAGGTTGCGAAGCGCCGTATCGAAGAGAGGCAGGTAAGGCTGAAGTCCAATAATGTATATATAGGAAGTAAGATATTCGAGTGCCAGTATGTTACAAAGGCATGGACACCGGACAATGTTATTCTAAAGGACTTTTATTACAATTTTGCGCGTTATGAGAAAATGGGCATCGTTGGCAATAACGGTACCGGCAAGTCCACGTTCATAAAACTGTTGCTCGGATTGGAACATCCTGACAGCGGAAAGTTTGATATAGGCGATACCGTACGTTTTGGCTATTTCTCACAAGAAGGACTGAAGTTTGACGAGCAGCAGAAAGTGATAGATGTGATAACCGATATAGCCGAGTATATTAATATAGGTAAAGGGAAACACTTGTCGGCATCTCAGTTCTTGCAGTATTTCCTGTTTACACCCGAGCAGCAGCATAATTATGTGTATAAACTCAGCGGTGGCGAAAAGAGAAAACTGTATCTTTGTACGGTTTTGATGAAAGACCCCAACTTCCTTGTACTTGATGAGCCGACAAACGATTTGGATATACAGACGTTACAGATACTTGAAGAGTATCTTTCCGACTTTCCGGGTTGTGTGATAATAGTAAGTCACGACCGCTATTTCATGGACAAGGTAGTTGATCATCTTCTTGTATTCAAGGGTGGGGGAGAAATAAAGGACTTTCCCGGCAACTATACGCAATACAGAGAGTGGAGCAGTATGGAATCTTCGGTTACTACCGCGCCAAAGGTAAAGGATGAAAAGAAGAAGGAGAAAAGCGGCAATACATCCAGACAACGTATGACGTTTAAGGAGAAATACGAGTTTGTGCAGCTTGAGAAAGATATAATGATGCTTGAAGAAGAGCAGAGAAAACTTGAAGAAGACTTATGCAGTGGAACTCTGTCGGTTGAAGAACTTACAGAAAAGAGCAAACGCCTTCCGGTGCTTAAGGACGAACTCGACGAGAAAACAATGCGCTGGCTCGAACTATCTGAATTGAAAATGTAAAAAGAAGTTAAAGTATATGCGGTTTTCAGGTCTGATAGCCGCATATATAAATAGATTTCCTTATCTTTGCACACGATTTTTAAGAAACCCAATTTATATATGTTTCATCCGAAACATAGTTCTAATCAAAAACAATTTCATACACTATATGTATAGCAAAGACGAATTACTATCAAAAGATATTGCCGCATTGGAAGATATTGCGGTTGAACTTGGTATTAAAGTCAGTTCAAAAGATAATCAGGAAGACATTATTTACTCAATCTTAGACAAGCAGGCTGAAGTTGAAAGCAACAAAAATCCGCTTTCAGCAAAGCGTCGTCGTACAAGAATTGTAAAGAAAGATACGGACCGTGTATATTCTGTTAATGGAAAGGATGGAGAGAACTTTGACCTTAAAAAGAACAAAGTCTCTGCCGATACGGTACAACTGTTCAAGGATATGGAAGAAGAAAGTGCGGATAATGTAGTAGAGGAAAAGAATGTAATTGCCGAAGAGGTGAAGCAACCGGAAGACATACCCGTATTCCCAAAGCATCGCGGACGCAAGTCCAAGGCAGAATTGGCTGCTCTCGAAAGGCTGGCTGCTGCTCAGAAAGCGGCAGAAGAAGCGGCGCAGAAGCAGCTTGAGGAAATGCCTGTAACTACATCTGACGTCAATGAAAATACACTTTCTTCTGAAGATGTTATACCCGAAGCCGAGTTTGCAAACAATACAGGCAATGTGAATGATGAACATAAAGACTTGCTTGAACAGCTGCAGGCAAAAGTAAATGCACACAATGAAAATCAGGAAGAGAGCAGAGAGGTTGCAATAGACAGTGTGTGGGAAGGTGACCCGTGTGATGGAACAGATTTTATTCCGGTGGTAGACCTTCCGATAGAAGACCATTCCGCATTGCCCAACTATGATATATTCGACAATCCTACAGCTCCGGTCGTTCCGCAGAACATGTCTTTCAGACAGCCCGTGCCTGCCAATGACACGTCTCTGTATGATTTCTCAGACATCATTACTGCAAACGGAGTACTCGAGGTAATGCCGGACGGTTACGGCTTTTTACGTTCAAGCGATTACAACTATCTTTCTTCTCCGGACGATGTATATGTTTCTGTTGCACAGATAAAGCATTACGGATTGAAGACCGGCGACGTGGTGAGTTGCCAGGTACGTCCTCCTCATGACGGAGAGAAATATTTCCCTCTTACAAGCATTAATAAGATAAACGGTCGCAATCCTTCGGAAGTCCGTGACCGCATACCTTTTGAACATCTTATACCTTTGTTCCCCGATGAGAAATTCATGCTGTGCGGAGATCCTGCTACAACGAATATGTGTACAAGGGTTGTCGATTTGTTTTCACCGATAGGTAAGGGACAGCGTGCACTCATTGTTGCTCAGCCGAAGACAGGTAAGACGTTGCTGATGAAAGATATAGCAAATGCCATTGCGGCAAACCACCCGGAGGCTTATCTCATGATGCTTCTTATAGACGAACGTCCTGAGGAAGTCACGGATATGGCACGCACTGTTAATGCCGAGGTTATAGCGTCAACGTTTGACGAGCCTGCAGAGCGCCATGTGAAGATTGCCGGAATTGTACTTGAAAAAGCCAAGCGTATGGTAGAGTGCGGACATGACGTAGTTATTTTCCTTGATTCCATAACACGTCTGGCACGTGCCTATAACACCGTATCGCCTGCAAGCGGCAAGGTGCTTACCGGTGGTGTGGATGCCAATGCGCTGCAAAAGCCAAAACGTTTCTTCGGTGCGGCACGAAACATTGAAGGCGGAGGCTCGCTGACAATCGTGGCAACGGCATTGATTGATACCGGCAGTAAGATGGACGAGGTTATCTTTGAGGAGTTCAAGGGTACGGGTAACATGGAGCTTCAGCTTGACCGCAGCCTTAGTAACAAGCGAATATTCCCGGCAGTTAATCTTGTTGCTTCAAGTACTCGTCGCGATGACCTGTTGCAGGATAAGACAACTCTCGATCGCATGTGGATACTCCGCAAGTATATTGCAGACATGAATCCTGTTGAGGCGATGAATACCATTCACGACAGGATGATGAAGACACGCAGTAATGAGGAGTTTCTTATAACAATGAACTCGTAGAAAATATGAATAAAAGGCGTTGCAGCTTGAAGATCTTGCAGCGCCTTTATTTTTTTATTGTCAGTTTATCATTGATTTTCAGTTAACATACAAATATTAAGTTGATGTTTAAAGATTGTTTCCCAAAATCCATTCTGGCAGGTATCTGCATATCTATCGGTTGTGTTGTCAATCTGCGCACCGGAGGTGTTGCCGGTGCCGTGTTGTTTGCATTTGGTCTTATAACCGTGGTCTATTACGGACTGAAACTGTATACAGGTACTGCCGGATTTATACGCCGTCATGGCGACTGGGGCATGCTTGCTACTGTGCTGCTTGGTAATATTTTAGGATGCCTTGTTTCTGCATCTGTAATACGTTATGCACAACCCGATTGTCTTGAACCTGCCATGGCTATTACATCATCACGCCTTGAAAAGGGTGCCGTTCCTTGTTTCCTGCTTGCGATAGGATGCGGTTTCATCATGACCACGGCAGTACATTTTGCGCGTAGTGGAAAAATGTTGCCCTTGTTGCTGGGAGTTCCGGTCTTCATTCTCTGTGGCTTTACTCATAGCATAGCAGATGCTTTTTATTTTATGCTTGTTCCGTCAGATATGCTTTTCAGCCTGTCTCTTCTTGTTGTTTATGTGTCTGAGGTCATAGGTAATTTTGTCGGATGTAATCTTTATCGGTGGGTGGTAAGAGATAATGGAATTTGAAAAGACAGATAAGTGTTAGGTTTTTGATAACAGTCGTGTTATTAAGTTTGTTATTATTAATGGATTTATATTCAGACACCTATAGTCTTTAAAACGGCAATTGTCATTTCCGGCAATGCTGCATGGCTGGCATTTAAGATTAGAGTATATTGCATTATCAGATGACTGTTGCCACCCTAAGAAGCCACATGCGGGTGTTGTGCTTCCCCATATGGATATTACTTTGGTACCGACAAGCGATGCAAGATGCATATTGGCAGAATCCATAGATATCATTATGTCAAGTTGTGACATAAGCGACAATTCCTCTTCTATAGTCATTGTTCCGGCTATACATATTGTCTTGTTGCTTTTTAATGATGTAAGTAATAATATGTCTTCTTTTGAACCGAATAAGAATATTTTGAATTCTTTTATACAAGACAATTCATGGATTACTTTTTTCATATAATCTAAAGGATATATTTTGTTTTTATATCTTGCCATAGGTGCAATGCCTATCCATTTTTCGTTATTCTTGTAATATAGACATTGGGGCTTCGGATTGTTCCCATTTGTTGGAATGCGGTCTATTATAGGCAATACATTTAAATCAAGTTTAAATAATGTTTCAGCATATCGCTGTATAAATGAACTTGATTTAATGTTTTTATTATTTATAATTAACAATCGTTCAAATCTTTTTTTGTTGACAATGGCAACTTTTATACCTCTAAGAATGAATGATATATCTATAATCCATGACAGTAGGATATTATGGAAATCTGCCACATAAGATATATCTTCTTTATGAAGCTCTCTGATAAGTCTTGTTATTCCGGTCAGTCCTTTATGCTTTTCTTGGAGTAAAATGAAAGAAATATTTTTCGGGCGATTAATGAAAATCTTCGAAAAGAAAGGACGTGTCAGTACTTTTATGTGTATCTCGGGATTGTTCAATGCCAGGCTGTATATTGCCGGTATTGTCATTGCTACGTCGCCAAGGGCAGATATGCGTATTATGAGTATTGTTTTATTTTTGTTTTTCATGACTTCCTTTTAAAGTGTATAATACTTAAAAATCCAAGTTGAATGTTATTTTCTCAGACTTTTTCTTTTTATATCGCTTCCAAAACTTTGTACGTGCGTTCATCACTTTGTGAATACATTTGTCTATGGGAAATTTCCTTCCTCGTGCATATTCTTCTGCAATAATTTCCATAAAGCGTCGTGGTCCCCAAAATTTGCAGATGTTATTACATCCGCATGAAAATCTTACATCTCCGAATTTCATTTGGTTGGTGTCGACAAGTGCAAAGTGATATTCTCCGTTATTGTCTTTATCCCATAATATATTGCCCGGTGTATAGTCATGGTGCAATATCTTTGCATTATGAAGTTGTGCCGTATATAAACCGAAGGCACGTGCAAAGTCTTCGTATGTACCCTTGGTCGCGTTTCCCCATTCATACATCTTATGACGGTATTTGCTTTGTAGACTGACGAAATATGTATATCCAATGATACCGGTTAAAGAACGTTCCTCTATATAGGCTATTTCAGTAGGAGTTTCAAATCCACGATTTCTGATTATTTTTGCATGCAGGTAAGCTCTCAGACCTTTTGGTTTTCGTAAGCCTGCAGAATATACAATGGCATTTATTCCATGCGGTTTGTGATAGCGTTTGATATTTATTCTTGTATTGTCCGGTGCATCTATGACCTTAATAAGGTTACGCCCGTTTTGTATTGTATCACCTTGTCTTTCAAATATATCGGGTAGTGTTGTTATGAAGCGTTCAAGATGTGTATATTGTGGATTTATTATAATATTCTTCATGAAAATAATCTTTAGAGGTCTATTTATGCAACATACGCCAAAACCAGTTACGCTTTTTCCAACTGTGTGCAACGAGGTGTATGGCGAAGGCATTTCTTGTGTCTTCACTTTTGTGTCCGGCAACAAAACAGGATGGATATATATCTGCTCCTAACACATTTTGTTTCTTGTCCAAGTAGCGGTAGCCGTGTTTTTCTAAAGCCATTGCATACAAAGAAGGTGCTATTGGCTCTTGTTGTAATCTTCCGTCTGACAGCTTGAAATGTCTTTGTTTGTATATGTCCAGTAATTCTTTTATTAAAGGCTGATGTGGAGCAGATATAATAAAAGCTGCCTGTATGCCAATTCCTGAAACTGTTTTTCCCGGCATATTGTTTGTTCCGTTTAGTGATATCATACCTTTAGGATTTCTTTTGACATCATTATCGTGGTATTCTTGAAACAATACTGTCGGTGTTTTGATGAACTCGTCAAAACGTCGTTTGATAAGAATGTCAGAGTCAAGATATACTCCACCTTCCTCATATAAGGCGTACAGGCGTATCACATCTGCGGCAAAAGCCCATTTGTTTAGTGACAAGGCTTCATCTACAAAAGGACATTCTATGGACATTGCGTCTTTTCTTGTCCAGTGACGTATATGGAAATCGGGCAATATATGTTGCCAGCTATTTATACATAATTGTATTTTTTCAGGATATTCCTCATCGCTGAACCAGCATAAATGTATGGTCTTGGGAATATTAAAATTTAAAGTTGTTCCCATAGTTTTGTTGTTTTGTCATTACGGAAATATGTGTATAACAATTTGATACGACTACGTAATCGGTCTATATACAACCTGTTTCTTTTGCTTTTTGATGATTCTTCTGGCTCATCAATATTCAAAATGTCATCTTGAAAGGTGCGTATGGTAATTCCGTATTTGCGCAGAAATTGCAGTGATCCCCAATTCTTGTTTACTCTGCCTACAGAGCGGCTCATGAAATGGTAAACCATGCTTGCTCCTATTCCTTTGAACTCACGTATTCCTGCTAACCATAATTTTGCGGAAAAGTCCGGATCGGACCCCATTCCAGGTGAGAATTCCACACTATATCCTCCCACAATGTCCCATATATCACGATGTACGATACATGGAGGCGATGTACTGCCTTTCCAGTTTGGAATGCAAACCTCGTTATAATGTTTCAACAAGTCCTCTTCTCTGAATGTTTCTGGTGTAAGACCATAATCTGCAACACCCACACTTATTTTGCGATTCTGGTGTGCTTTCGGTTGAATCATTGATGCTGAGACATAAAAATATTTATGTCCGATATTTTGTATCGTCTTTAGCAGTATGTTGTCCCATTCTGGCAAAACATACATATCATCGTTCATATATACAATATATTCAGTGGTTACCAAGGAACGCAGTCCGTTTAAAGCCCAGCATACTCCTATGTTCTCTTTTGAATGAGTATGCTTATATCCTTTATATCGAACCCATTCCAGTGTTCCATCGTTGCCGTCATTCACATGTATCAGTATTTCATGTGTATAAGATGAATTCCGTTCAATGCTTTTAAGGCATAGTTTTAGGAATTCCAGATTATTCCAACTTGGAATAAGTATGGAGAATAAAGGCTTCTCTTTTTTATGAATATTAGTCATGATGACTTTATTATTATTGTTATTGATGTTTATGATTTATTATATTATTGTAAACACGGCATAATTCACCAGCTAATGTTTTGTCTGTAAAACGCATTGAATATTGCTTGCCTTTTCTTACCATTGTATCACGTTTTATTTTGTCATTGCATATCTGATGTATTGCATCAGCCATACCTTTAGCATCGTTTGGTTCAATATATATTGAATTTGGACCGCCTGCTTCTTCGAGACATGAACCCTTGGCTGCTATGACAGGAGTTCCGGATGCTAATGCTTCTGTAACGGGAATGCCAAATCCTTCGAATATTGACGGCAACACAAAAACAATGGCAGCCCTATATATAGCAGGAAGATATTCGTTGGGTAAATCATTGATAATATGTAGTCTGTTGCTTATGCGGTATGATTTTGCCATGCTGACAATTTCATTCTGATATTCAGTGCGCTTACCAACCAATACGACGTGTATTTTCTTCGGAATAAATGTCAGTGCCTTTACTATTGTTTTTTGGTTTTTGCGTGTTTGTATTGTTCCGACGCATAATATGTATTTTTCAGGCAAATTAAACTTCTTACGGCATCGTGTGATTTCGCTTTCCTGTATAGATTTTCTGAAAACATCTGATATACTTTGATATACAACGGATATCTTCTTTTCATCGATACCGTAAAAGTTTATTATGTCCCGTTTTGTTGTATCACTTACAGCTATAATATGGTCGGATATGTTGCAGGCATAATATGTTTTTACATTTAGTATCATGCGTGATAGCCAGCTGTAAGTTTCGGGATGACGTATGAATATTAGATCGTGTATGGTGACAATTGTCTTGCATTTTGAATGATTGATAAGAAAAGGTAATTCATTGCTTAATCCATGATATATGTCTATATTTTCACAGCGTACTGAATGCCATGAAAAGAAACATCGCCAGATTTCGCGCAAAAGACTGTTGCGGCTAATCCATTTATCCGGTGTGACAATTTTGATGTTTTTGTTTATATCATGATATATTCCGGACTTGACTTGTCCGGGAACAAAAAGTACGCTTTCAATATTCTTTTCATACATGTCCAAGGCGTTGATACAACGTCTGCTATAGTTTCCTATACCTGTGGAGTTTGTAAAGACTTTCTTTGCTTCAAATCCTATTTTCATAAACAAGTTATACAAATCCGTTTTTTCTCATGTATTTTTCCACTCCCTCGATGTCTTTGCGCGTATCAACAGATAATGATTTGCAATGGCAATTGTAATAGTATATAGGAATATTATTCTCGATGAAACGGAAGGAGTCGTTTTCTTCAATCTTTTCGATAGGACCGCGTTGGGTATTATGATAAAACTGAAGGGCTTTTCTTGTAAAAGCACCGACACCCACAAACTTATGATACACGTAGTCCATGTTTCCTTTGGGATATGGTATGGGACTGCGGGATATGAAAAGACATCGGTTGTCTTCTGCTGTTACTATTTTTAGATTTGTAGCATCTACAACCTCTACAGGATCGTCAAAGTCTGTCATAAGATTAGATACATATATATTATTAGTATCTATGGCATCGGGTATACATTGAATAATGGCATCATGGTTTAGTAAAGGTTCGTCACCGTTCACCATAACATAAAGGTCTGCATCCACTTTGGTATGTACCTCGTATAAACGTTCTGTGGCGGTTTCATGACTTGTGGCTGTCATTACAACCTTTGCGCCGAACGTTTCTGCAAGTTTCTTTATTTTATCAGAATCGGTCGCCACATATACTTCTTCAAACTCTGTACATGCCTTACAATGTTCATACACCCATTGCAACATTGGTTTTCCGCATATAAAAGACAATGGCTTTTCAAAAAAACGTGACGATTCTGCGCGGGCAGGTATTACACAAATTACTTTCATGTTGTTTATATATTTATTATTGTTTTATAATTCTTTGTATACTGTCTGCATGTGCCCACCGTTTATGTGACCACAACCAGTATTCCGGACATTCTTTTACGGTCTGTTCCAATTTATGCATGTATGTTTCAGTGTAAGGATATGGTGTTCGACATTCATCCGAAGGCTGTAGATGCATAAAAGTCATATGATAGTGTCCTCTTTTCACTTTATTTATGTCAAGATAGAGGAAAGCAGCGTTACATCGTTTTCCTAATATTTCTGCCCCACAGACCATGTCTGTTGGTTGGTTTAGAAATGTTATCCATTGGTTGTCTTCTGCATGGTGAGGACGTTGATCTGAAATAAACCCGATAAGGAAAGACTTTCCTGTCTTTCTCAGCGTTAATATATTCCTTACTGCTTCATTTTGCGAGAAAAGCATGCCGTTCCACCGGCTTCGTATCTTCAGCATAATGCGGTTTATTACAGGATTGGCAATATGGTGGTATATCTCTGCTGTTATTTTAGGACGGATATAACATTTTTTTACTTCTTGTGCCCATTCCCAATTACCGTAATGTGACAGATATACGAATATCGGTATATCTTGTTTTGCAAGGTCTTCTACAATATCACATCCATATATATTTACTCTTTTCCTCATTTCTTTATTGCTTATGTGCAACAATTTTACTGTTTCCACGAACAGGTCGCATATATGCAAATAGAATTTCTTTTCTATTTTTCTTATTTCTTTTTTTGTTTTGTCAGGAAAAGCATAGGTAAGATTTTTACGAATGGTTGTTTTACGATAGCGCAGTATATGGCACACGAAGAAGTGTGCACCACTGCTGATGATATATAGAATGTTTAAAGGTATTAATGCTACTATATATAGCATGGCGTATGTCAGTATGTATGATATTCTATTTATCATGTGTATCTATTATGCTTATAATCTGGTTAATTGGTACTCTGTTCTCGTATGTGTATTTTTTAGTTTCCTGTTTCAGTTCTTCATATATGCTGCTGTTTGCCTTGAGATGCCTGAACCATTTGTTTAGCTCATGTTTGTTTCTTATAATCATGCCTATTCCTTGTTCTTTTAGTAGTTTGGCTGTAGGTTGTCTTTGCGTGCATGGACCATAGGCAACAGGAATACCATAGGCAGCTGGCTCAACGACGCTATGCAGGTATTTAGTGAACCCACCACCAACGTAAGCCCATTTACAATATCTGTATATCTTTGCAAGTGAGCCGATAAAGTCAATTATAAGTGTTTGATATCTTGTGAAGTCTGTTTCAGTTGTACATTCAGAGTATAATATAGAGTATCCGTCAAGATGAAATCTTATTTCGTTCAATCCTTCTTCACTTATTTCATGTGGAACAAAGATGAACTTTGTATCTTTGTTGCGGTTGGCAAGATATGACATTATGTTCAGATCTTTTTTGTCACTTATGCTTCCTGCAATGAATACCCCTTCTGTCTCTTGGCAAAATCGTTCGATTATCGCATTTTCGTAAGGCGTTTCTGCTATCGATATTGCATTGTTAAATAAAATATTTCCGGCTTTTATTCCATTGTTTATGCCTATCCTTGTAAGATTGTTTAAAGATTTGTTGTCTGTAACAAAGACATTTGTGAATAATTTCAATGTATGTCGGTGCATTTTTCCATACGGCTTTAAATAGATGGAACTATCTTGTATTAAGGCAGAAATGAGAAATGTAGGTGTCTTTGTCTGTGACAGTTTGTTTATGTAGTTAACCCATATTTCAGACACGGCAAATATAGCAGCCTTAGGGTGAAAGGCTTTTATAAAATTACTGGCATTTCTCTCTGTATCAATAGGTAAAAGTAATATTTTGTCTATAAAATCCTTGTCTTGCCGATTGTGTTTCATGTATTTATATCCTGTTGTGGAGAAGAAGGTTACCACTATCTTGCAATTCCGTGTTTTCTTAATGTCCTGTATCAATGGACGTATTACGGCATATTCTCCTAAAGATGAGGCATGAAACCAATATGCGGGTTGTGTCTTGTTTATTTTTGACGCTTCTAATATAGTCTTATTGTCGTTACGTAATAGAATGAAATCTTTTGTCTTGTCATTTATAAAATGATATCTTGTCCACGACTGACGTTTCTTTAACAAGTTTAATATATTGCTAAAGGTTTTAATGCATACGTTATATATTTTATAATGGGTCAGCATTACTGTATTTACAGTCTATAGAACACCCGAGATTTGACTTTTTGTTTTTTATATAGGATTTATAAAAAAAGAAACGGCGCGGGTATTCTGTACTCCTGCTTATCCCGGTTCCGAGGCTCTGGTAAACCTATACTGCAGAGATAAGCAACCAGTTAGCCCACGCCGGGAGATTAATACATGGAACAACGACATACCACAATCTTCATTCCAGACAAAAATCCGGATATGCTATTGATAATATTCGTGATCAGTGAAAATCACCCACGCAGACGTCCGATTGCATCTTCTTCAAGCAGTATTCGTTAATTTACCAGATTTCCGAAACCTGAAGATAAGACGTTCGTAACGCCATTCCTCTGATGCTGCCGGATACATCTTCACGAGATGTTTGCGTTGTCATCAGAACCATCGATGTATTGGAACTTAAAGTTCCTTGTAAACAATGCCTGTAATATTGGACATTGTTATAAACCCACATGCCCTATTTCAAGGCTAACTGGATTTTATAGACACAAAATTAAGTATTTATTTTTATATAGCCAAAATAAAAACAGAAAATATCTTTGTCTCACTTTATCTGATATCAATTCTTGTTTCAACAGCTCCCATGCCAATCTTTTGCCCCGCATGTTTTTACAATTTATCAATCCTTCCTGCGTTATGTATATATGAGAAAGCTTTTCACCTTATTAATATATATATATGCTGTGAGCGGATATGCACAGCGTAATGAGATTTATGACAGTCGTATAGCGTCGCTTCAAGTCGTGGCGGGCGTCGACCGGCTGTCACTGCCGGTGGTGAGGCTTGGCAGTAATAATCCTAAGGACGTGATAAACATCAGTTTTGATGACCTTACACATACGTATCACAGATATACCTACGCCATAGAGCACTGCGAGGCAGACTGGTCTGTCTCTGATGCCCTGTTTCCCGCCGATTATATATCGGGCTTTTATGAAGGAAATACTATAGACGACAGTGAAGAGTCCGTAAATACCAATGTGTTGTACACGCATTATTCGCTGCAGATTCCCAATGAAAGATGTCGTCTGAAGATGAGCGGCAATTACAGGCTGACCGTATACAATGAGAACGATGCAAACCGCCCGATGTTTTCTGCATGTTTTATGGTGGTGGAACCGTTGGTGGGCGTAAGCATGAGTGTATCGTCGAACACGGATGTGGATGTTAACAAGTCTCATCAGCAGGTGTCTATGCAGGCTGACTATCACGGTATAAATGTTACAAATCCCGCCACGCAGATAAAGACAGTGGTGATGCAGAACTTCAGGTGGGATAATGCCCGGATAAACACACAGCCGCAGTATATAATGGCAAAGGGACTGAGGTGGCAGCACAACAGGGATCTTATCTTTGAGGCTGGCAACGAGTATCATAAATATGAGATACTGGACGTGTCGCATCCGACAATGGGCATAGACTTCATACGCTGGGACGGCAGGAACTATCACGTGTATCCGTTCGCCGATGAGCCGCGTCCCAATTATGTTTATGATGAGGATGCAGACGGAGCCTTTTATATAAGAAACAGCGATAATGTGGAGAACAACCGCACGTCCGAATATGTTTTCGTACATTATATTCTGAAATGTCCGAAACGTTATGACGGTGATGTGTACATTAGCGGCGTATGGACAAACAACCGTTTCATACCGGAATACAAAATGGAGTATGACGACGCGGAACAGTGCTATAAAGCCGTGGTCATGCAGAAACAGGGATATTATTCTTATCAGTATCTTCTTGTGGGAAGCGACGGGGTTGCGCGTGTAATGCCTGAGGAGGGCAACTTCTATCAGACGGAGAACAAGTATCAGGCGCTTGTATATTTCAGAGGAACAGGTGAGCGTACCGACCGTCTTGTGGGGTATCAGCAGATACAGACAAGATAGTGGCTGTTTCCGGAATGTTTTTATAATGCGGACAGCATTGTACAAAAAGGATATTTTAACAGTCTGAAATTAGTTTAAATCACTTCATTAACAAATTCAACTCTAATTCAATACATTATGATAGCAGCATTGATCATTTTCTTCTTATTTTGTTTATTTATAGCGGTTTCTGTTTCCGGTCCGGTGTTTTTAATAGGACTTATCATCATATTGGCTATATGTTTTTACTTAGGAAATAAATATGGCTCAAAATGACAATGAGATGACTTCAATTATTAATGTCTCAATGAAAACATAAATATAAGGCAAGAAAAAACAAAATACCGACAATAGAAGCATTGTTCACAGTGACTTGTTGCAACGATAGTAATTTATGTCCGCACGTAAGGGAGAAAACAGGTTGGCAGAAGCTAAAATGAAGTGTATGCTTTTGAATCGCTATACTAAAATGGGGGATGCCGATGGTGTATCAAAATAAGCTATAATTCGCGTTGTAGGGACTTTACCTTTACTTTTATACGCAAAGGTAAAGTTCCTACAACGCGGATGATTGCTTCTTCTGACTTTGGCTACCGTGACATTAAAAATGCCTTGAATGATTTGAATTCCTTATAGAGTCCCACACTTTGTTTGGTTCCTTTCATAAACTCGGCAAGGCGTTCCGGTATTTCAACATGACTGTTTATGGCTTCTTCCACTGTCTCTTTGAACTTTGCAGGATGTGCCGTTTCGCAGAAGACGCCTGTTTCTCCGGCTTTCAACTCATTCTTTAGTGCCAGATATCCACATGCTCCGTGCGGATCGAGAATGTATTTATTATCATCGAAGCACTGTTTCATTGTCTCTTTTATTTCATCATCAGAGAACGAAGCACCGTTGATGCGCCCTTTTATCGTATCGTAATCGTTGCTGTACAAATCCATTATGCGCGCAAAATTACTTGGATCGCCCACATCCATGGCATTTGCAATGGTCTGAACACTTGGTTTTGGTTCATAGTTGCCTGTCTGCAGGTACTTGTAGAATATGTCATTGGCATTGTTTGCCGCAATGAAACGTTTTATCGGCAAGCCCATTTCCTGTCCGAACAAAGCCGCTGTGATGTTGCCGAAGTTACCGCTCGGAACGCATACCACCATGTTGTCTGCCGCATTTCTTTCCTTCATGCGTGCGTAGGCATTGAAGTAATAGAACGCTTGTGGAAGGAAACGCGCGACATTTATGGAGTTGGCAGACGTAAGTTTCATGTGCCTGTTCAATTCTTCATCCATAAATGCGTTTTTAACCAGTGCCTGGCAATCATCAAACACACCGTCTATCTCGACAGCCGTTATGTTCTGTCCGAGAGTAGTAAACTGACTTTCCTGTATTCTGCTTACTTTTCCCTTCGGATACAGCACATACACATGTATTCCCTCCACACCGAGGAAACCGTTTGCTACGGCCGAGCCGGTGTCACCGCTTGTTGCAACAAGAACGTTTACCGTCTCTTTACGTTCACTTTCTATGAAATAACCGAGAAGGCGTGCCATAAACCGTGCCCCAACATCTTTGAAAGCCAATGTAGGTCCATGAAAAAGCTCGAGAGAATATATGCTGTCCGTAACTTTCATCACCGGACAGTCGAACGAAAGCGTATCACATACAATGTCTTTCAGAGCCTCTTCCTCCACATCTTCACCAAAGAAAGCGTCAGCCACGGTACATGCAATTTCATGAAATGACATCTTGTCGATGTTGTCAAAAAACTCTTTCGGCAATGTCTTTATCTTTTCCGGCATGAACAGTCCTCTGTCCGATGCCAGCCCTTTTACAACAGCTTCATGCAAAGATACGGAAGAAGCTCGGTTGTTTGTGCTATAATATCTCATTTGATTTGTTTTTTATAATTGAAAAATAAGCGGAAGCATTCAAAACTTCATAAATTCGTTCATGAATTGTTCCATATAAAGCATTCCGTATGAACCCTTCTCGCAACTCTCCTCATCAAAAATACATACACCGTCCGGCTCTATATTCGGATGCCATATTGCAAACGGAACCGGCTCCTTGACGTGCGTACGTATTTCAACGGGTGTGGGATGGTCGGGCAGGAGGGCGATGCACACCGGCTCATCCCATGTTTTCACCTTATTATATATAGAACCCACAATCTTGCTGTCAAGGTTTCTTATTGTCTGCATTTTAAGTTCAAGGTCACCGTCATGCCCGGCTTCATCACTTGCCTCTATGTGAAGAAACACGAAATCATCAGACTTCAGAGCCTCAATCGCAGCTTCCGCCTTTCCTTCATAGTTGGTATTTGCAAGTCCGGTTGCCCCGTCTACCTTGATAATCTTTAATCCCGCATAGTGCCCGATACCACGTATCAGATCCACTGCCGATATCACCGACCCAGTCTTTACCTTTGTATATTTGTCTGCTATAGGCTCCATTTGCGGACGATATCCGCCACCCCAGGGCCATATACTGTTTGCCATATCCTTTCCTTCAGCCTTTCTTTCAATATTAAAAGGATGCTGTGCCAACAGCTCTTGCGATTTAAATATAAGTTCATTAAGCAGTTCCGCCGTTTCCGATGCGCTCATGCGCCCTTCCTCACAACGGTCTTCCCAACCCTTTTCCGGTTTTACCAGCAAACCTTTCCATTGCTCTTCCGGATGATCATGGGGTGGGGCACACTCTATATGCTTGCTTCCCCCTTTTACTATCAGCAGATGCCTGTATTGTGTTCCTGTTATAAAACGTATCTTCTCATTTCCAAGACGATTGTCAAGATAATGTATCAGTATGTCGCCTTCTTCCGTTTTCAGATGTCCACCGTGATGATTGATGATCTTACCGTCGGCAAGAGTGATGATATTACATCTCAATGCCAAGTCCTCTTCTTGCATTTCATACCCTATGGAAACAGCCTCGAGAGGTCCGCGCCCTTCATAAACCTTGTTAAGGTCATATCCCAAGATAGCGGTATTTGCCACTTCCGACCCGGGATGAAAGTTGTCCGGAATGGTTACAAGCTTCCCTGTTCTTCCCTCACGTGCCAATGTATCCATGTAAGGAGTTTCAACATGTTGCAGCAAAGTCTTTCCACCAAGCCGTCCGACATGGTGATCTGCCATACCGTCTCCTAATATAATAATGTGCTTCATGTGCCTCTCCCTTTAAATATTCGCAACAGACATTATATTGGCAAACACTCCTGCCGCCGTGACACTTGCACCGGCTCCATAGCCCTGTATAAGCATGGGATATTCTTTATATCGTTCTGTTGTAAGCATTACAATGTTGTTCGAGCCTTCAAGATTGTAGAATGGATGCTCCTTGCCTACTGCCTGTAGCGAAACATCAGTCTTTCCGTTTTCCATTCTTGCAACAAACCGCCAGCGTTTACCTTCATTTTCAAGCTCTTTGCGGCGTCTTTCAAAATCGCTGTCAAGCAAAGGCAGACGTTCCCAAAAGTCGTTAATACTGCCGTTGAAATACTCTTCAGGAACGAAAAGACGCTTTTCCACATCCTCCTTTTCTATCTTGTAGCCCGCCTCGCGTGTAAGTATCACAAGTTTCCGCACAACGTCCGTACCGCTCAAATCTATCCTCGGATCCGGCTCGCTGTATCCCTGTTCCTTCGCACGCCTTACGGTTTCGGAGAACGGCACATCATCCGACAGTTCGTTGAATATGAAGTTAAGCGTACCGCTCAGTACGGCTTCAATCTTCAATATTTTGTCCCCTGAGTTACGAAGGTCGTTTATTGTCCCGATGATAGGCAGACCTGCACCTACGTTTGTCTCAAATCTGAATTTCACGCCGCGTGCAAGTGCCGTCTGTTTCAGTGAAATATAACTGTTATAATCCGACGATGCCGCTATCTTGTTGGCTGCAATTACAGAAATGTTATTTTCTATAAAGACTTTGTACAGCGATGCAACATCCTTGCTTGCAGTGCAATCCACAAATACGCTGTTGAATATGTTCATGCCGAGAATTTCGTTTCGCAGCATTGCAAGGTTGCTTGTTTCAGACTCTTTCAGTTGTTTCCTGTAGTTGTCAAGGTCTATTCCGTCGCGGTTGAATATGGCATTATGACTGCTTGCAATTCCCACAACGTTCAGTTTCAGACGCCTGTTCTGCTTCAGTTCGTCATGCTGTGCCTTTATCTGTTCTATCAGTTTGCTGCCGACAGTACCCACTCCGCAGATAAAAAGGTTAAGGACATTATACTCTGAAAGGAAGAATGAGTCGTGAAGCACATTAAGCGATTTGCGCAGAAACTCTTTTTCCACCACAAACGAAATGTTCGTTTCCGATGCACCTTGCGCACATGCAATGACGCTTATGCCGCTTCTTCCGAGCGTTCCGAACAGTTTTCCGGCTATGCCCGGTGTGTGTTTCATGTTCTCGCCCACAATGGCAATTGTCGCCAGACCGCTTTCCGCATGCATGGGAAACATGGCTCCCGTTTCTATTTCCTTGCAGAACTCATTGTTCAGCACGTTCACCGCCGCATCGGCATCAGAGTCTTTCACTCCGATAGACGTAGAGTTCTCTGACGAAGCCTGGCTCACCATGAAAACAGATATTCCGTTTTCCGCCAGTGCTGTGAATATTCGTCTGTTCACACCGATAACTCCCACCATGGAAAGTCCCGTCACTGTTATCAGCGTTGTATCGTTTATGCTCGATATACCCTTAATGGGCTTGCTGTCGTTTTCAACGCTTTTCTTTATTATGGTTCCGCTGTGATAAGAATTGAACGTGTTCTTTACCCTTATAGGGATATTCTTCACACAGACGGGATATATGGTAGGAGGATATATCACCTTGGCTCCGAAGTTGCAAAGCTCCATCGCCTCTATATAGCTAAGCTCGTTTATAGTGTATGCCGAAGGTATCACACGCGGGTCCGCAGTCATAAATCCGTCGACATCCGTCCATATCTCCAATACCTCCGCATCAAGTGCTGCCGCAATTATAGCCGCCGTATAATCGCTTCCACCGCGCCCCAAATTGGTTATTTCATCAGTCACATTGTCTCTGCCGATAAATCCCGGAACCACCGATATGCGTGGCATTTCCTCAAAAGCCTCACGCACAAGACGCCCTGTAAGCTCACTGTCAAGCACGTGACTGCCGTTCTTGCGTGTTGTCTTTATGAACGACATTGCATCGAACAGCTTAGCGTTCTTTATCAGTTCCGCCACTATGCTTGAACTGAGGCGTTCTCCATAGCTCAATATGGCATCCTGTGTCTTCTCGCTCAGGTCGCGAATAAGATACACACCAAAGTATATGCTCTTCAATTGTTCGAAGAGCGAGTCTACGGTTCTGAATAAGTCTTCACGCTTTTTTGGGTCGGTGATGATCGTGTCTATCATCCTGTGGTGACGCATAACCATTGCATCGAACTCGCTTCTGTAACGTCCGTCTCCACGGCGTGCAAGCCTTGATGTCTCGATAAGTTTGTCGGTTATGCCTCCAAGTGCACTTACAACCACCACTACAGGCTGGTGTTTAGCCTCTTTTTCTACAATTTTCTTTAAGCATCTGATGCTTTTTACGGAACCTACGGATGTTCCGCCAAACTTTAAAACTTTCATTATGTACGTAAATTTGCGGACTCCCCGAAACAAACAGGGATGTGTGTCCTTGTATTTATATTGTGCAAAAATAGCAAGAAAAATCCTTCCGACAAACAATGTTATACGATTATTTGCTAATTTTGCAGCAAAATGTAATTAAAATCACCGTTTTTATTATGAATAGAACACTACGAAATCTGTTGCTTACAGCCTGCCTGTACATATCTGCAACAGCTGTTTTCTCGCAAAAACGCCCCCGTTACGAGTATTACAAGGATATTCCCGTATATGTGGACAGTATACATGATGAACTGACATATCCCATGGCATGGGGCAACAGTAGTGAGACCGACTTTGACAAATGGCGCGCATCTGCCCGCAAAAAGGTTTTTGAATGTATGATGACACCGCCGCGTGCCGCTTCTTCATACAGCTATAAGGTCATTGCAGAGGAACAACGCGACGGATACAAGGCATTGAAAGTAGAATTCCCGTTGTCCGCCTGGTACAATGTCCGTGCATATATTCTCGTGCCTGACGGCAAAGGACCGTTCCCAGCCATTAACCTTCTTCACGACCACGGGGCGCATCTGTTCATAGGAAAGGAGAAGATGATAAAGCCATTCGACGAAGATTCCGTAGTGATAGCCGATGCCGACAAGTGGCAGGATGTTGTCTACGGCGGCAGGTATATGGGCGACTTCCTTGCCCGTCACGGCTATGTGGTGTTCTCTGCGGACGCTCCCTTGTGGGGAGAACGAGGGCGTGCCGAGGGTGTGGACCGCAAGAAATACGACATCATCGCCGGCAACATGATGATGTTGGGACGCAATCTCAGTGCCTTTATGACATACGACGACATTGCCGGAACCGACTTTCTCGCCACGCTTCCTTTCGTTGACGGCGACCGTATAGGATGTGCCGGATGTTCCATGGGGGCATACCGCTCATGGATGTTGTCTGCCTTGTCCGACAAAATCAAGGCTGGAGCATCGGTATGCTGGATGATAACGACAAACGTACAGATGACATGGAAGTACGGACGCAAGGAGAACGGTGGGTTTGCCAACTGCATTCCGGGATTGAGACAGTATCTTGACTATCCTCACATTGCAAGTATGGCATGTCCGAAACCTATGCTTTTCATCAACGGAGACAAGGACAAGCTTTTCCCCGTGCCGGGAGTAAAGAAAGCGTTTGACATAATGCACGACGTATGGAAAAGCCGGGGAGCGGACGAGAACCTGACAACCGAGATATGGGACATGACGCATGAGTGCCCTCCGAAAGTGCAGGATTCGGTGTTGGACTTTTTTGACAAGCACCTGAAATGAACTGTCATTACCGACCTAACTGATTTTCCGGACATAGAATATAATTGAAAAGAGCAAACAATAGAATAGTAAAATGATCAACGAATATCAGATGCGCATGCTTCCGCAGCAGGCAGCTAACGAGGCTTCCATGCGTGAGTTTATAGCAAGAGAAAAAGGCATAGATGCCCGTACCATAAAGCATGTCCGTGTGCTCAGGCGCAGTATAGATGCCAGACAGCGCACCATATATATCAATCTTAAGGTGAGAGTGTATGTAAACGAAGAGCCGCAGGATGAAGAATACACCCATGTGAAATATGGCGACGTGTCGGCTGCTCCGTCCGTGGTTGTCGTCGGCGCCGGCCCTGGCGGGCTTTTTGCATCCCTCAAACTCATCGAACTTGGTCTGCGTCCCATTGTCCTTGAACGTGGAAAGAATGTGCACGAGCGCAAGAGAGACCTTTCCGCCATAACGAAGACACAGCGTGTCGACGCCGAGAGCAACTATTGTTTTGGCGAGGGTGGCGCCGGTGCCTATTCGGATGGCAAGCTCTACACACGTTCGAAAAAGCGCGGAAGCATAGAAAAGATACTTAATGTGTTCTGTCTGCACGGGGCATCGGTATCTATTTTGTCCGATGCCCACCCGCATATAGGAACGGACAAGTTACCCGGAGTGATAGAAAACATGCGCAACACCATACTGAAATGTGGCGGAGAGGTGCATTTCATGACTAAAATGACAGCCCTTGTGTTCGACGGAGACAGTGTCGTTGGCGTGGAAGCATCGGATGTAAAGACCGGAGAAAACATTGTATTCCGTGGTCCGGTGATACTTGCCACCGGTCACTCGGCGCGCGATGTCTACCGCTATCTGCACGGTTCGGATGTTGAAATGGAGGCAAAGGGCATTGCCGTAGGCGTGCGTCTTGAGCATCCGGCAAAGCTGATAGACAGCATACAGTATCACAACAAGGAGGGCAGGGGGCGCTGGTTGCCTGCGGCAGAATACAGTTTTGTGACACAGGCGGACGGTCGTGGAGTGTATTCGTTCTGCATGTGTCCCGGCGGATTTGTCATTCCTGCCGCCACAGGTCCGCGACAGATAGTCGTCAACGGAATGAGTCCGAGTAACAGAGGCACGCAGTGGTCCAACAGCGGCATGGTTGTAGAGATGCGCCCCGAGGACGTTCCGGGAGATGACGTGTTGCGGATGCTTGACTTTCAGGAGCGTCTTGAGAACGACTGTTGGCAGCAGGGCAATATGAAACAGACTGCACCGGCGCAGCGTATGGCAGACTTTGTAAACGGCCGTCTGAGCTACGACCTGCCTAAAAGCTCGTATGCACCGGGACTTATTTCCAGTCCGCTGCACTTCTGGCTTCCGCCCTCCGTGTCGAAAAGACTGCAGCAAGGTTTCAAGAAGTTCGGCTCCATGAGCCACGGATTTCTCACAAACGATGCCGTACTCATAGCCGTGGAGACACGCACATCATCGCCCGTGCGTATTCTTCGCGACAATGACACCCTGCAACATGTGCGCATAGGCGGGCTTTTTCCTTGCGGCGAAGGTGCCGGATATGCCGGTGGAATAGTCTCGGCAGGCGTGGACGGAGAGCGTTGTGCAGAGGCTGCGGCACTGTATATCGGGCGTATAAAATAGGCTCTTGTAACTTGTTGATAATCAAACGAATACCTTTTGCCTTCAAAAAGCTATGCTTTAGCACTCGAAAAGCATAGCTTTAGCACCCTTAAAGCATAGCTTTTTGAAGGCAAAAGGTCACATCTTTCATTATCATGTCTTTTTGTGTTAGTCAAAGACCGTACTCAACAGGGGCGGAAGGGTGGTGATACGTGCACTCTATATGGTGTTTTTCATCCTATATAATAAGGTGTATGCGCCCTTATATTTTTACAGTAAACGTTTGTTCAAATGACCAAAAATTAGTACTTTTGCGTCCGAATTAAAAATTGTATAAAAGTTCATTGCAATGAATATATCTTATAAATGGTTAAAAGAGTATGTCGATTTTGAGCTTACTCCGCAGGAAGTGTGCGATGCTCTCACCTCGGAAGGACTGGAAGTCGATGCACTTGAAGAAGTCCAAAGTATCAAGGGCGGACTTAAGGGACTTTATGTAGGCAAAGTGCTTACGTGCGAAGTACATCCCGACTCGGATCACCTGCATGTTACAACGGTGGATCTCGGACGTGAAACCCCGTCGCAGATTGTCTGCGGAGCACCCAATGTGGCTGCCGGACAGAAAGTCATTGTGGCAGACATAGGCTGTGTGCTGTATGACGGCGACAAGGAATTTGTAATCAAGAAGTCAAAACTCCGCGGCGTGGAAAGCTACGGCATGATTTGTGCGGAGGATGAAATAGGAGTGGGCAACAGTCATGAAGGTATAATTGTTCTGCCGGAAGACGCACCGGTAGGTCAGCCTGCCGCCGAATACTATAATCTTGAAAGCGACTGGCTAATAGAAGTAGACATCACGGCAAACCGTGCCGACGCCCTCTCACATTGGGGTGTCGCACGTGATTTGTATGCCTGGCTTTTACAGAACGGCTACAAGACATCGCTGCACCGCCCGTCTGACGAGGCTTTTGCCGCCGACAACACGGACATGCCCATAGACGTTACGATAGAGAACACGGAGGCTTGCCGTCGCTATGCCTGCGTCAGTGTGTCGGGATGTGACGTGAAAGAGAGTCCGGAATGGTTGCAGAACAAATTGCGTGTGATAGGATTGCGCCCGATAAACAACATAGTGGACATCACAAACTATGTAATGATGGCATACGGACAGCCGTTGCACTGCTTCGATGCAGACATGGTCAAGGGGCATCATATCATCGTGAAGACAATGCCTGAAGGTACGCCTTTTGTTACGCTTGACGGTGAAGAACATAAGTTGAGCGAACGAGATCTTGCCATTTGCAACACTGATGAACCGATGTGTATTGCCGGTGTGTTCGGCGGAAAGGGCAGCGGCACATACGACACCACATGCAACGTGGTATTGGAGAGTGCCTATTTCCATCCCACATGGATACGCAAGAGTGCACGCCGTCACGGACTGAGCACAGACGCTTCGTTCCGTTTTGAGCGTGGAATAGACCCTAACGGAGTTATTTATGCGTTGAAACAGGCTGCTCTTCTATGCAAGGAACTTGCCGGCGGCAAGATATCCATGGAGATAAAGGATGTATATCCGGAGCCGATATGCGACTTTAAAGTAGAGCTGGAGTATGACTATGTAAACCGCTTGACAGGCAAGAACATACCTGCAGATACAGTAAAGAGCATAGTACAGAGTCTGGAAATGAAGATAGATGCGGAAAGCGAGGCAGGATTGAGCCTCAGTGTCCCTCCCTACCGTGTGGATGTACAGAGACCTTGCGACGTTGTTGAAGATATTCTCCGTGTGTATGGATATAACAATGTTGAAATTCCGACACAGCTTAAAAGTTCTCTTGTCGTAAAAGGAGATGAGGACAAAAAACACAAGTTGGAAGAGATTGTAAGTGAACAGCTTGTAGGCTGCGGCTTCAACGAGATATTAAACAACTCTCTTACCAAATCTGCCTACTACGAAGGGCTTGACAGTTATGCAGCGGAGAACTGTGTAAGGATAATGAACCCTCTGAGTTCGGATCTTAATGTCATGCGTCAGTCATTGCTCTTCGGCGGTTTGGAGAGCATTGCACACAATGCCAACCGTAAGAACCCAGACCTTCGTTTCTTCGAGTTTGGAAATGTATACCACTTTTCAAAGGAAAAACATAATGCCGACGCACCCATGTCCGCATATAAAGAGGAATGCCACCTCGGATTGTGGGTTACGGGAAAGCGTGTCAAAGGCAGCTGGGCACACCCCGATGAGGACTCTTCGTTCTATGAACTCAAGGCATACGTGGAGAATATACTGCGCCGTATAGGACTGAACAGCGGCACCGTATTGATGCACAACAGCGACAATAACATCTTCTCGAAAGGTATTGCCATAGAGAACAGAGGCGGAAAGCTACTTGTTGAGATGGGTGTGATAAGCAAAAACTTGCTAAAAGCTTCGGGAATAGACGGTTCCGTGTATTACGCAGACCTGAACTGGACTGCACTTGCCAAGGCTGTAAGGAAGAACAAGGTTGGCTATAAGGAAATAAGCAAATATCCTCCTGTAAGCCGTGACTTGGCTTTGCTTATAGACAAGAGCGTGGATTTTGCACAGATAGAACAGATTGCATATCAGACAGAGAAAAAGCTCTTGAAGTGTGTCGAGCTGTTTGATGTCTATGAAGGCAAGAACCTGCCCGAGGGGAAGAAGAGTTATGCTGTCAACTTCATACTTCAGGATGAGGGAAAGACACTTAACGACAAACAAATAGACACAGTAATGAATAAGCTTATCAATAATATCAAGGGTAAGCTTGGTGCAGAACTTAGATAAAACGTGTATTACAGAGGATGCCGTGCCTTAGGAGCCGAATGTAAGGAGCATAACGGTACGGTGTCCGGTTTACATGAATTACAGTCTGAGATTTCTGATATTTAACATGATAAAACAATAATAAAAAATTTTACTTCAATGGGAAGAGCATTTGAGTATCGTAAAGCATCCAAACTAAAGAGATGGGGACACATGGCAAAGACGTTTACACGCCTTGGCAAGCAGATTGCCATAGCTGTAAAAGCCGGCGGTCCGGAACCCGAGAACAATCCGGCGCTGCGTTCTGTCATAGCAACTTGTAAGCGTGAAAACATGCCGAAGGATAACATCGAGCGTGCAATAAAGAACGCCATGGGCAAAGATCAGAGCGATTATAAGGAAGTTACCTACGAAGGATACGGATCTCATGGCATTGCAGTGTTTGTAGACACGCTGACCGACAACACGACACGTACGGTGGGAGATGTCCGTTCAGTATTCAACAAGTTTAACGGTACGCTTGGAACAACAGGTTCATTGGCCTATCTTTTTGACCATAAATGTGTTTTCACATTTAAGAAAAAGGACGGAACCGACATGGATGACCTTGTGCTGGAGCTTATCGACCTTAACGTAGAGGATGAGTTTGACGAGGACACTGAAGAGGGAACGATAACCATTTACGGCGATCCGAAGAGTTATTCGCAGATACAACATTTTCTCGAAGAGCAGGGATTTGAGGATATAGGCGGTGAATTTACATATATTCCCAATGACTTGAAGGATGTTGATGCAGAGGTTCGTGCCGTGATAGACAAAATGGTTGAGCGCCTTGAGGAGTTCGACGACGTGCAGAACGTATATACAAACATGAAGCCGGAGGAATAACCCAAGGAGGTAATTGATAATTTATAATTGATAATTGATAATTCATAATTTATGATCTGTCGATGTACGAAATCTTGGCATGATTACCATTATCAATTGTAAATTATCAATTATTGATTATTGTCGTTTATAACGATTTGTCAACGTTTAACTACTTGATAAATATTATCCCACCATCAATTATAAATTATAAATTATTAATTATCAATTAAAAAAAGTGAAGCACATAACGTATATACCTGTAGGTACTTGCAGCAAGAGGATAGACATAGACATCGATGAAAACGGAATTATACATGATGTAAGTTTCGTCGGTGGATGCAATGGAAATCTTAAAGGAATATGTTCTTTGGTACGCGGAATGAAGCCGGAGGATGTGAAAAAACGTCTTGACGGCATATTGTGCGGTTCAAAAGGGACAAGCTGCCCGGACCAGTTGTGCCGTGCTTTGGAGCAGAAAGGTTTGTAGACAACAGACTGACCAAGTGGTGTATACGGTGTTAAGAATATAGATATATGAGAATATAAGGTCAGAAAAGTATGCCTTATTTATTCCCATATATCAGTTTTTATATTTCTCAATATCACTTCTTTTTATAATCTTCCGGTCTTATTGTTATCTCTGCAAGAACCTTTCCCTTGTTTTTGGTTGAATGATATATATACGAAAAATTAAATCCGGCGTCTTTGTATGCCCTCAATGAGGGCGAATCCTGTACTGCCTTTTTCAGTTCTCCGTGCATTTGGTATGTGTTAATTACAGTAGTATCCAACTTCCCAGTTAACGAATAGAAGTAACTCACTGTCTGTGTGGACTTTTCAAATACAACACTGTCATTTATTACACCTTCGGAAACAGGTGCGGGACAGTTCTTTCTTGTAAATTCTGATGTCTCTCTTGCAGCTCTTTCCTCAATGCTTTCATGACATGAGCATAGTGCAAAGAGTGACAGAACAATGATATAAAGATTTTTCATAACCATAAAATCAGTCCTGCAAAATTAATCAATCTATGTATAAAACAAAATAAAAAGCCCGTTTTTTTGAAATGTTCCATTAAAAAGCCAATGCACAATATGAGAAAATGGCATATTTTTTGTATATTGTGACTCACAAAATCGGCTTTGCCATCACGAACCGGACTAAAGTCAGACCTTCGCTATTTTGTTTTATCGAATATTATTCGTATATTTGCAAATCAAAAGCTTTATTTCTAATGAACCATATAAGGAACTTTTGTATAATAGCCCATATAGATCATGGAAAATCTACTATAGCAGACCGTCTTCTTGAATATACAAAGACGATAAAGATAGTAGAGGGACAGATGCTTGATGATATGGATCTCGAACGTGAACGTGGCATAACAATAAAGAGTCATGCCATACAAATGGAATATGAACTGGACGGTGAGCACTATATACTTAACCTCATTGATACTCCGGGGCATGTGGATTTTTCATACGAAGTATCGAGAAGCATTGCTGCATGCGAAGGTGCCATACTGGTAGTGGATGCTACACAGGGAGTACAGGCACAGACCATCAGCAACCTGTATATGGCAATAGAGCAGGATCTGGAAATAATTCCTGTGATAAACAAGATAGATATGCCTTCTGCCATGCCGGATGAGGTGGAAGATGAGATAGTGGAACTTATCGGTTGTAACCGCAATGACATACTTCGGGCTTCGGGAAAGACAGGTGAAGGTGTAGAGGATATACTGCGTGCAGTGGTTGAACGCGTGCCGCATCCGCAAGGAAATCCTGATGCACCGTTACAGGCTCTGATTTTCGATTCGGTCTTCAATCCGTTCCGTGGCATCATTGCCTATTTCAAGATTGAAAATGGAACAATACGAAAAGGGGACAAAGTGAAGTTCTTCAATACGGGTATGGAATATACAGCCGATGAAGTTGGAGTTCTTAAAATGGATATGATTGCACGGAATGAGCTGCGGACCGGAGATGTAGGATATATCATCAGTGGAATAAAAGACAGCAAAGACGTGAAAGTTGGAGATACAATCACACATATATCACGTCCTTGCGAAAGGGCTATTTCCGGATTTCAAGAGGTAAAGCCCATGGTCTTTGCCGGTGTTTATCCCATTGATCCTTCCGATTATGAGAATTTGAGAGCCTCGTTGGAGAAACTACAGCTCAATGATGCCGCACTTACATTCTCACCGGAGTCGTCTGTTGCATTGGGATTTGGCTTCCGGTGTGGTTTCCTGGGGCTTCTGCACATGGAGATAGTACAGGAGCGTCTTGACCGTGAGTTCAATATGGATGTAATAACGACCGTTCCCAATGTATCATATATGGTATATGACAAGCAGGGAGGTGTAAAAGAAGTACATAATCCGTCGGGATTGCCGGATACGACGATGATAGACCACATCGAAGAGCCGTATATAAAAGCGTCGATTATCACAGATTCGAACTTTATAGGTCCGATAATGAAACTGTGTCTTGACAAGCGTGGCGAGCTGATAAAACAGGAATACATCAGCGGCAACCGTGTTGAACTGCACTTCATGATACCCCTTGGCGAAATCGTAATAGACTTTTACGACAAGCTTAAGAGTATCTCCAAAGGATATGCATCGTTCGACTATCATATAGACAGCTATCAGCCGTCAAAACTTGCAAAGCTCGACATATTGTTGAACGGTGAGCCTGTGGATGCGTTGTCTACACTTACGCATCAGGACAATGCCGTTGCTTTTGGCAGAAGGATGTGTGAAAAACTGAAGGAACTGATACCGCGTCAGCAGTTTGATATAGCCATACAGGCAGCTATAGGGGCTAAGATTGTAGCTCGTGAGACAGTGAAATGTGTAAGAAAAGATGTCACGGCAAAGTGTTATGGCGGTGATGTAAGCCGTAAGCGTAAGCTTTTGGAAAAGCAAAAGAAAGGAAAGAAAAGAATGAAACAGATTGGAAATGTTGAAGTTCCACAGAAAGCTTTCCTTGCAGTACTTAAACTAGATTAAAACAGACAATATTAAAGGAGGAAAGTGAAATGAAAGAACCGGTTAGCACTACACGTGACATTGCCCGTGAGCTTGCACGCAGATTCAGTACGATGACCCATGAAGAGCTTGACATACTGGAAAGCGTTCTTGTTCCGATGAGGTTTGCCAAAGGAGAGATGATACTTCGTGAGGGGGAAGTATGCCGCAACATATATTATATTGAAAAAGGACTTGTGCGGCAGTTCTACTTCAAGAAAGACAAGGACATCACGGAACATATGGCTGTTGAGGGAAGCATTGTGATGTGCATAGAAAGCCTGTTCAAAGAGGAACCAACACTGTTGCAGATAAAAGCAATAGAGCCGGCAATTGTCTACGCCCTGCCGAAGGCTAAGCTTGAACAAGTGGCGCTTCACAATGTGAATATCCAAATTCTTTACAGAAAGATTTTGGAAGAGTCTCTCATACAATCACAGATACATGCAGACATGGTGCGATTTGAAACGGCAAAAGACCGGTATCTGCGTCTGTACAAAATGTCTCCCAAACTGATATTACGTGCACCGTTGGTATATATTGCAAGCTATCTGCAAATGACCCCCGAGACGCTGAGTCGTGTGCGTGCCACCACAATACTGGAATAACCGAAATGGATTGAACGGCATAGTTTCTTATAAATCAGATTATAAAATGAAGTGCATCTGCCGGTAATAGTTATAAAGACAAATAAGGAGACTGTTTACAGTCTCCTTATTTGTTTTACGCCCTTGATTGTATTCAGTTTCTTTATAAGCTTTTCAAGTCGGTTTATATCTTCCACGCTTATCACAATGTTACCGCTGAACAAGCCGTCCGAACTGTCGACGTTGATGCTGCGTATCATGATCTTCTCCTCCTTTGATATGATGCTCGTGATATTGTTAAGTATGCCTATGTTGTCGTTACCGACAACTTTCAATATCGTAGTATATTGTGAAACACCCTTTCCGCTCCAGCGTGCCTTGACTATACGATATCCGAAACGCTTGTGAAGTTCGTGTGAATTGGGACAAGAAACCTTGTGTATCTTTATACCACCGTTTACGGTGACAAAACCGAATATATCATCACCATATACGGGATGACAACATTTTGCCAAAGAATATTCCAATCCCTTCATGTTACGGTCTATCATCAGTACATCCTCATGTCCGCCAGCCTTGTCTGAAATCGGAGCCTCGTAACTGAAACTTTCTGCACTGCGCACATTCTGTGCCTGCGTACCGCTGTCATTGCTTTGTATTTTCAGATAAGTGTCTATGACATGATTCATGTCCAGTGTCTCATCTGCAATCTGTTTGTAGAAATCTTTTGTTTCTTTGAAGCCGAGTTTTTTTATAAGATGAGACATTGTTGCTTCAGAGAGTTCGATCTTACGGTTTTTCATTCTTCTCTCAAGCATCTCTTTTGCATAAAGACCGTCTTTTATCTGTGTCTCTTTCAATGCCTGTCTTATCTTTGCTTTTGCACGGCTTGTCTTTACTATGTTTATCCAGTCTTGTTTTGGAGTCTGGTTGTTTGCTGTTATGATGTCTATTTGGTCGCCACTCTTAAGGACATATCTGAGGGTTACTATTTTACCGTTAATCTTTGCCCCTACACAACAGTTCCCTACATTGGAGTGAATGTGATAGGCAAAGTCGAGAACAGTTGCTCCTTTGGGAAATCTTATGAGATCTCCCTTAGGGGTGAATACAAATATCTCGTCCTCATAAAGATCCATTTTAAACCTGTCCATGACCTGCATGTCGTCCTTACTCTCCAAAGCCAACCTTATGCTGTTAAGCCAGTCATCCTGTCCGGCATCACCTTTAATCCCTTTATAACGCCAGTGTGCCGCCAGTCCGCGTTCTGCCACGTCGTCCATACGCTCCGTTCTGATCTGCACTTCCACCCATTTTCCTTCAGGACCGTTGACGGTAATGTGCAGACTCTCGTAGCCATTGGACTTCGGAACAGTAAGCCAGTCGCGCATACGTTTATGATTGGGCACATACATGTTGGTTATCAAGGCAAAGACTTGCCAACACTGCATCTTCTCCTGTTCGAGCGGAGCATCCAGTATTATACGTATGGCGAAGAGGTCGAAAATGCCTTCAAAGTTGCATTTCTGTTTTTTCATCTTCTGCCATATACTGTGTATACTCTTCGTCCTGCCCTTCATGTGGAACTTAAGTCCTGCGTCGGTAAGTTTTTTCTCAATCGGAGCAATGAACTTCTGTATGTATTGGTCGCGGCTTTTCTTTGTTTCATTCAACTTGTTTTTTATCATATAATAAGCGTCATGCTCCAGATACTTAAGGCTAAGGTCTTCAAGCTCGCTCTTAAGTTTATATAGTCCAAGCTTATGTGCTAAGGGTGCATACAAATAACTTGCTTCCTCGCTGACCTTGAATTTTGCATCAAGGTTCTCGGTGTCGCGTATCTGTCTCATAAGATTTACACGATCTGCAATCATTATAAGAATAACGCGCATGTCTTCTGCAAAGGAAAGCAGCAGGTTCCTGAAATTCTCGCTCTCGATAACAGGATTTTTCTTATACAGCTCTTGTATCTTTACAAGTCCCTTTATTATGCGTGACACATTCTCGCCAAACTCTTCTTTTATTCTCTCTATGGCGGAAATATTGTCCCTGACACCGGTGTAAAGAAGGATGGCGATGATGCCGTCGTGCTTAAGCCCGATCTCTTCGTGTGCAATGAGTGCAGTTCTGAAACTCGACAGTATGGGGTTCATTCCGAAAACGTCGCGCACGATTTCCTTATTGTCGGCAGCGGCTTTCAGACAGTTATATATCTTCTTTTCCTCTTCGTGTGTTACAGTTGGTATTATTGCACCACGCAATGTCTTCAATAAGTTTATGAGTTCGGTTCTTTCTTCCTTTGTAAACAACAAATTGCCTGCCATATAGCCGTTATTTAATTGATTTTATGCAACAAAGGTATGATTTTTTTTACTAAAAGATGTTTGTTTTAATAAAAACAGCTATATTTGTAACAGATTTAAACAAACCTTTTTATACTATAATACTTATGTTATCACCAAAAGATTTATCCCAAATTGCTCAAAAGGGAATAACAGAGGAGCAAATCAACACACAATTGGAAGAATTCAAGACCGGTTTTCCGTTTTTAAAACTTGAGGCAGCAGCAGGAATAGGGCAGGGTATCATCTCTCCCGACGACAACGGGCGCAACGCTTTCATAGATGCTTGGAAACAATATAAAGCAGACGGACACAAAATTGTAAAGTTTGTGCCGGCAAGTGGTGCGGCAAGCCGCATGTTCAAGGACATGTTCGCATTTCTTGATGCTCCATATAACGAACCGCAAACGGACTTTGAGAAAAAGTATTTCGACAATATTGAGAAGTTTGCATTTTACGACGCCTTGAACGATAAGTGCATTTCCAATAACGGAAAAGACATTAAAGCCCTAATAGGAGAAGGTAACTACAATGCTGTTGTGGCAAATATGCTTGGAAACAACGGACTTAACTATGGACAGTTGCCGAAGGGACTGCTTCTTTTCCACAGTTATAAGGATGGTGCACGCACTCCCATTGAGGAACATCTGGTAGAAGGAGCGTTGTATGCAGACAGCAAGGGAATGGCAAACATGCACTTTACCGTAAGTCCGGAGCACAGGGAACTGTTTGAAAAGAAAGTGTCGGAGAAGAAATCTGTATATGAAAAGAAGTATGGCATCAGCTACGACGTATCTTTCTCAGAACAGAAGCCGAGTACGGATACCGTTGCTGCCAATCCTGACAACACACCTTTCCGTAACGAAGACGGCTCTTTACTATTCCGTCCCGGCGGACATGGAGCGCTGATACAGAACTTAAACGATATAGATGCAGATGTCGTATTTATAAAGAACATTGACAATGTAGTGCCTGACAGCCTTAAGGAAGACACCGTAACATACAAGCAGCTTATAGCAGGTGTACTTGTAACACTGCAGAAGCAGGCATTTGAATATCTGAATCTGCTGGAAACAGGCTCATACAGTCATGAACAGCTGGAAAACATTATACGTTTTGTACAGCGCGACCTGTGTTGCCGCAAGCACGACATAAAGGAACTGGAAGATGCAGAGCTTGTTATCTATCTCAAACAGAAGCTTAACCGTCCGATGCGTGTATGTGGCGTTGTGAAGAATGTTGGTGAACCGGGTGGTGGTCCGTTCCTTACTTACAATCAGGACGGAACTGTAAGTCTGCAAATACTTGAAAGCAGTCAGATAGACAAGAGCAATACAGAGTATATGAAGATGTTTACAGAGGGTACACACTTCAATCCCGTAGACCTTGTTTGCGCTGTCAAAGACTATAAGGGCAATGCCTTTAACCTTCCCGACTTTGTAGACAAGACAACAGGCTTTATAAGTTCAAAAAGCAAAAACGGCAAGGAATTGAAAGCCCTCGAACTTCCCGGACTGTGGAACGGTGCCATGAGCAATTGGAATACGGTGTTTGTTGAAGTGCCTCTTTCCACTTTTAATCCTGTAAAGACCGTTAACGACCTTCTTCGTGAACAGCATCAGTAATCGCCGGTGTCATGCTTGGGCAAGCATGGCATAAGTGTTCAGATATAAAAAAGCCATGCTTCAGATATCGTAGTTCATGTCTTTCGATATCCGGAGCATGGCTTTTTATTCTAATTAGTAATATGTGAGTCCAAATACAATGCGTAAAAACAAGAAACCACATTCTTTGAATTCACGTTAATGATTAATATCATAGATAAATAGTACATATTGCCTGATAAAAGGAAAACAATCTAATGTTATGAAAACTATCACATTTTTAATTGTATTGTTTCTACAAATATTTTGCTTAAAGTCTATATATGCTCAAGGGGTATATGAGAAAGTGACTTCTGATGAACAAATTGGTGAAGGTGGAATTTTTATTATTGTTAGAATTGATGACAATGTATCAATGGGAAAGATTGAGCCAATTAATAAAGTAAGCGTTGGCAAAGGTATTAAAATAAACGTAAAAAATATGAATTTGCTTTCCCTTGAAAAGGTAAATACAGACGATTCTCCATTTGAAATTGAAATAATAAAAGACATGGAAAATGTAGAACTATTTTATATCAAAACAATACAAGGATATTTGTATTCAGATTCAGAAACAAGTACAGACATTGAGTATTCCACGGAATATAATAAAGCAAATAAATATAAGTGGAGTATCGAAATTGGAAAAACAGATAACAGATTTGTTAGAATCTCAAATAAATCAACAAAGCGCATTATAAATTACTCAACACAATCTTTCAGAGCTATGAGTAGTTCTACTAATGCTAACATACAATTATTCCGTAAAATATCTGTCGATAATCCAATAAAATTGCAAATAGGCGCAGCCAAATATTCCACATTATATTATAGTGACAAGAACCTTGTTGTTCCTGATGAAGTAGAAGCATATACATTCAATTGCAATAATGAAGGTTTGCAGATAGGCAAGACGTACAAGGCTATGGATATAATTCCCAAAGGAACGGCAGTTGTACTACACGGACAAGGAAGTTACGATTTTCTTGAAACTGTTGCTACAGGTGTTACAGACCCTGATAATGTATTGAATGGGACCGACAACAACGAAATCATATCTGATGATAATAATGATAACTACCTTTATTATATGCTTTCCCTTAATTCGTCAAACGATTTAAATTCCGTAGGCTTTTATTGGGGAACAGAAGAAGGCAGACCGTTTACAAATAATGCTCACAAGGCTTATCTGAAAATACCGAAATCTGATACATTGCAGGCAAAATCATCATTCTTATTTAGCGATATAGAAACAGAAACCACAGCTATCTCCCGTCCGATAGCCAACGATGTCACTGATACATACTACTACACAATTCAAGGTAATAAAATATCATGTCCTACCAATAAAGGCATATATATCCGTAATGGTAAGAAGTTTGTTATTAAATAGAAGTACAATTTATATGAAACGACAAATGAGAAACAAATATATTGCACCATCCATTCATATTATTGTACTGGATTCTGAGTTAAACTTCATGTCCGGCTCTTCTGCAACAGAGCCAAGCGACTTGATAACTCCCAATGATGAAGTTGGAAATGGCACGCAATTAAGCAGGTTTCATACACCTTTTGATGATGAGGAAGATGAAGAAGATGATGACTGGTAAGGAACTATTGGATACCACAAGACATTCAAAAACATTGCCCAAAGAAGGAATAAGAATTCGATAAACCACTCTGATGCAAGTCCAAATGCAATGCATCAAAATCTTCTTTGGTCATGATATAAAAACAGTTGTAGGTATGTACGCCTTTGCGCAGCAAAGGCGTACATACTTTAACGTGTATTCCACGAATGCTCACATTAATCATGAGCTAAAAGGTTATGACCAAGAAAGTTATATATATTGTAATTTATAAATTAAAACTTAGAAACAGTCCTGACATTCGTAATGTGAGTAGAGTTTATCATTTATTAAATGATTGGAGCTTGCTATCGATATTTCGAATAAATATCTTGTAACGTATCATAAAATCCCCAACCGAACCCCGATACGCTATCAATAAGTTTTTCTATACGTTCGTAATAAACGGATAATAGTCCGTTGAGAAAGATAAAGCGCATAGCCTTGTCGAAAATTCCCTCCAATGTTGTATAGAACTGTTTCCACATGTCACCAAATTCAAGTGTGTATTCGCATCCTTGTTCGATATAGAACAACATTAAATCGGCAACAAAGGTCGGCTCCGTTTTTAGTTTTTGAAAATCGGAAATGACTTTTCTGCATTGGGCAAACGATGGTTTTTCGGAAAATCCATGAGTTGGGAAGAACTCGTTTCGGATTATTTTCTTACACTTTTCCAATTCAGCATTGCAATCGGGAGCAAAATAAAATTCCAAATAATCTCTTGCCTCTTTACGCGCATCGTATAGATCAAGAACGATGTCGGTTATCTGTTCTTTAGAAAGTGATAACAGGTGTTTCTTTAGTTTTGCTTTCTACATAATTGATGAAATATTGATTATATGTTTGTATTCCGATTTAAACAATCCCTTACATTTCCAAATCTTGATTTTATTATCATGTCAGAACATATAATTGTTTGCTATTATACCATATTGTTAGAGTTATACATAGCCAATCCTTTAATCGTCAGCTTATATTTCTGATGAGGATGGCGAGGCTTGTCCGGGTAGAGCATAGAAACAAATCCCTCTTTAATGGCTGGATTAAGTGAGTATTCCATAAAATTTTCACGGTTCTTTAATCCTACAGCTACCATCATCTCTTTGACAGATAATCTGTTGTTAGCAATAGTCTTTATTAAGCGGATGATATTCTTATTATCTATCAGCAATGGATTATCTGAGCTTGTCGGGGTACTTGTCGGGGTAGTGACAATGTTTTCATGTGCATCAACTATCATGAAGCGATTTCTCAACTCATTGTTTTCTCCCAACAAGAGGTTATGAAAGAATCGTTCCAAATATACAGAATCTCTTTTGATCCCTTTTTGTATGTTTTGATAATTGGCTCTAACCAAAGCATTACGGAAATACCAAGAATGATTGGCGAAAAGGTCATTCTCAACATAGAATCCCATTGAGCGTAAATATTGGATAATGAACACTGCTGTTGTTCGGGTATAGCCTTCTCCAAACGGATGAATCTGCCACAACCCGGATACGAACTGAGTAATATGACTTACTATTTGGTTTATATCCAATCCTGTATAATCAAACGCCTTTTCTTGTTCAAGATCATACTCTATAGCTCTACGAATGTCGGGAGCAGATACATAAAATACGGTATCGCCACGAAGCACCCATTCTTTTTTGGTGATATTGTAATCTCTGATTTGTCCGGCAAACTGGAATACTCCATCAAATATCCGCCGATGAATAGCAGTCAATCCGGCTACAGTGAAAGCAAATGAACGCTCATTCAATAGTTTGGTTATATTGGCAGAAACTTTATCTGCTTCTTCTGTTTCGTTGTCCTTTTCAGTACGAATATCTTTTGAGTCATAATAACTCTTGATAAGTTGTTGTACTTCATCAAATAGTTATATCACCTTCAATATGCTTGCGAGCAGTTTCAATAAGATATTCGGAGGGCTTCAAGCCATCTACCGCCTGAAGTCCTATTGCCGTTTGCCACGCATAGCCTTTTTCACGCTTTTGCGGCTCGCCTTGTTGGATGTATTCGTCGAAGTTAATCATTTCAAATTGTTTGATTAATCAAAAATTTATTCGTCTAAGTTTACTATTAGATTTAAATCTAATTCTTTAGAAATTCTATTGATGAATTTTCCTTTCATTTGATTGTTACTGTGAGTAATCAGAAACCAACCGTTACCTAAATCTTTTTGGCTTTTACCATATTTTGCATCTTTCCGATTAGATAGAACGGGTACTTTGCAGAATTTCAGATTATGCAATTCTACTACTCTACGTACTTCTGCGACACCAATTCTCTTGACAACTTTAACAAAAGTATCAACGGCGTTTTTTTCT
Source organism: Xylanibacter caecicola (assembly GCF_013166515.1). Classification (GTDB taxonomy): domain Bacteria; phylum Bacteroidota; class Bacteroidia; order Bacteroidales; family Bacteroidaceae; genus Prevotella; species Prevotella caecicola. The sequence goes on from NZ_JABKKJ010000009.1 coordinate 46,473, forward strand.
GCAATAATAGTTCCGTCAGGAAAAGTTACAGACAAGGCTTTGATTGGACCTCTTTCTATATTCTCGTTTGAACGAGATGTTTGTTTACGATGTGTTACTTCCGGAGCTAGTATCATTTCTTTGGCATCAGTCAGTTCGACTGCGAAATTACGTTTACGGCTAAGGTGAACACTCAAAGGTTGCCCCGGAACATAATCCACTACCAAAACAAGTTCTCGCTTCACTGGTTGTAAAGCGGGTTCAATGGTCTTGCTCAATACAGGAAGAATCTCTTTCTTGATGATATCTTCTTCCAGTTCATTAGCTTTCTTTTCAAGATCCTCATCAACAGGAAGCCCTTCTTTGCGGAGAGTTTCCATAGCTTCATATAATTTACTTAGTCGTGACATGTTACATTTTTTGTTACTAAATCCATAAAATCACTTTTGGCTTTATTGAGATTACGCCAATCAGATTCTAACTCATAAAATTCACATAATTCTTGATACAATTCATCTAATTTATTTCCATCGGTGATAGATGCTCCCTGTTTAACTACATTTAGGAATCCCATTTGCTCAAAAGAAATTTTGGGAAGAGTAAAGGGTAAAACCCTCTTGTTTTCCAAAGCCCAAGCGGCTCCAATCTCATTTTTGCAAACTTCGCTTTGGTTATAATTATCTGAAATGAAAAGAAGAATAAAATCACAATCTCTCATGTTTTCTACGATCTTTTCACGAAAATCATCTCCAGTCCTGATCGAGGAAGAATCTAAAGTGCAAAATATATCATTGTCCTTAAATCCACAACCAGCTTTCAATATCTCTTTCACAAATCCCTTGACGATAGTTTCGTCTAAATGAGAATGGCTGATAAATATTTTTCTTTTATTTCTTTTGCGTCAATATATTTATTCTTTAATATGTCTATTATTGCACATATTGCACCAAATTGATGTGGCAGCACACATTGACTATATGGATTTTTAATATTCTGCAACTCAATAATTAAACGTTGGAAGCATTCGGGCTCAGTATCTTTTATCTCTACTATTAGTTGGTTTACAACATTTATTAGAGTGTCTCTTCCTGGACATATTGAATTACACTGTATTCCTCTTGTTTGGTTTACTCTAATTGCGTTGGCGACATTATTGCATATGTCAGCCGCATTCTTTATTATTTCTTTATTCATGGGCTAATGTTTTAATATTATTTGAATTGACATACAAATGCCATTTTATTTGTTGATTTTTTGATTGCTTTCTTTGGAAAGTTTTATCGATTTATAAAATTCAATGTCTTAGCATAATCCTTTTATTGATTTAATTTTACTATCAATGTTAGACTCGAATAATGAGCAATCAGTATATATACGTAATAATGAACTTTCGATGTCAAGCTCATATTTATTACAATAATGTCTGACAGCTTGAATTAAACTACCACATATAAATTGGGCTTTATGTGCGTATAATTTTGTTTGATATTGAGAGAAAACAGCGTTGTGAGCTATTAAGTTTCTAAGTCTGTAAATAAGCGTTATATCAGAAGACACAGCATTTTTAAAATCTGCAATACCATTTTTGTCATTATAGAAAGTCTGAAGTTTTTTTAAATCAAGTTTATAAACCTCATCGTTCATTTCTTTTATTATGGAAGAAATGTTATTTAGAAAATGTGATAATTCAATTTGTTGTCCCTCTTTTAAATTGAGTTTTGCATCCTCAATCAATGTAGGGGACAAGTCATAGTAATTATCATGATTTTGTGTACATTGTATTAAATGAATATATATCCCTCGTGCATATGAATAAAAGAAATTGCGAGATAAAATGCATGAACATAATATCTTTGCCAAATTCAGAATATTACGTTCTTTCTCTAGGACTATTATGTTCTTTTTTAGGTCTTCACTTACTTTTAGAATGCTTTCTATCGCAATCCAATTATAAAGAAGTTTGTCTTCATGTCTTTCTGAGTACATTGCTTTTTTATGCCAGTGTAATGCATTAGCAATTCTTTTAAATGTTTTACTATCTATATTTTTAGAATTATCAAACTCTTGAAGATAACCTGGTAATCTGTCAGCAATGTTTGATATATTATAAGATTCTATATCTCTGTAAAAACGAGCTCGTTCAATGTCATCTTTAATAGAATCCATAGAGCCGCATTCTTTTCCGTCAATTTCTATTACAGCAAATTGTTCACTTATTGAAAGTTCTTTCTCCATGCCAATATTAAGTGATATGAAATCAATAATGCTGTTAGCCTTAGATTTCGCAGTATTTATTGATGTGTGTAAAAAACGATGTTTAATTGGGATCGCAATATTTACGAATTGAAAAGATTTGTCAGGTTCTTCAATTTTACTAAAATGCGGTTCTTTCAAATAAGTAGCATTGTTTACAGAATAAATATGAATACCTTGTATGTATGAATTAATACTTCCCTTAAGACCTGATAATCTCAAAATGACATGTCCGTCTTGAGGTTGCTTGTGAAAATGCCTCATTATATTATTAATATAATCTTCAATGCTACGTTTTTTCAATCGTTCACTTATAGCTTCATGGTATGCTTCTTCAGAACAGAAATCATTTTGATTGAGATCATAATAAGTTTCTTTTGCAAATATAACTTGTCCAGACACTGTAACGAGAATACCATCTTCGTCTAGAAAACTATTTATGTCATGAATGTCTATGCCAAGACATAAAAATTCAGTTATTAATGATTTTGTATATAAACAGATTTCTTGTTTGATGTTATCTAATAACCTATCCTCTTTCTTGATAACTTGTACTAACTTTTCAGATATGGCATTAAGATAATCATAATTCTCCATTGATTGTAGAATATTCTTGCATATTGAATTGACATACAATGGGGAATTATCCCAGTTTTTTAAAGCAAGAGCACATTGTGTATGATATAAGTTTGCGAATACTTTATCTGATTTAGAGCTCTTGCTAAGCATATCCTTAAACAACTTCCTATTTTCACTATTCTTAAATGTGTTATATTCTATTTCAGCAATAATATCATTAAGAAGAAAATGAGGATTATCTAATTGAGTTCTATAGCTGTCTAAATCACATAATTCTTTTATGCAACTATCCCAGTATTTTAGCCAAAATTTCAGTGGAGTATCAGTTGGATAATTAAAAATTGTCCTTAATTTATCATTCATAATAATTATTCTTTATTATACTCTTCTTTTGTTATTTGCGTGTATGGATCTACGATTAAGACTTCATCGTAGGTAAGACCATAAAGATGATAGACTAACAAGTCAATTTGTTGCTCTAAGGCTGAGGTATCAGCAGAAGGCGTAACTTTTTTGACATTAAGGATATTTTCTACAATATTATTAATTGTTTGTTTTTGCAAATCTGACATGTTAGGCAATGGAAATTTTTTAATATCTTGAACAAGAATTTTCGGAAAAGCACCTTTTGTTGCTTTGGGCGAATGATTGAAATGATAAAATGTTGCCAGTTTGGAATTCAGAATAGCCCAAATAACATCTAAAGATAGACCTTTCTTTGGAATAATACATATCAATTGGGGGTCATTAACAAATCGTTCTTTTAATTTACATGCAACAATGGTTGGATTTGTAATCTCACGTACTAAGACCCTTTCATTGTCAAAGAAACGCAAATTAACATAACCATGCAACATGCTTACCATATTTAACATACTCACCAGTCGAATGGTATCCAAATTTAGTTATATCTCTACCGTAAATCTCCTTAATATATGATTCATCTAATTGAACAGGTGAATGCCAAAGTCTTTGTTCTACTATTTGAGAACCTTTTTCTTTTCCATAAGTTTCAATAAGATCGGATTTACGATATGGTATATATCCTTGTGTAACGTCGAAATAATCTATTATATGTTTAGATAGTGATGATAATTTAGTTGTAATTGCAATAACATTATTAGAAAGCATAAATGCTAATCCCCAATTCTGGTTCATTGCAATCAAATCATCTTTGGATATATATTCTCTTTGTTGAGATATAAGTTTATTAAAAGAAAACATATTAGCTGTGTTTCGATATCCAATAAGGCTATTATCATCTTTTTTATTTTGCCAAATATTAATAGTATTTCTAATTACAGCTTTTTCAAATATTGGAAATTTAGTACAATCAAGAATCTCAATTATTGTCCACGTTTTCAAAATGCTTTCACGATATTTTATTGCGAATGTATTAAAAAGATACGTATTTGGAATTATATATGATAATATTCCATTTTTAGCAATAAATAGTTCTGCAATTTGTATGAAATAATAATATATCTCATAGTCAGGAACATTCCCTAAATGTTCCACTACTTTTTTACGATAATCTCCTTTTATTGATACACCGTATGGCGGATTCCCAATCACCACATCAAATCCATCTTTCACTCCAAACATCCATTCCGAATCAAAAAAAGGAGAAGATGTGTTTTGGTTAAACATATCCCATGATGCCAACTGTTGTGCTTCGGTTTCATTTACAAAACCTAATGCTTTTAGTTCTTCTGCAAGAGATATGCGGAGTTCTTTTATCTTCTCTTTGTATTTACGTTTGGTCTTTACAGTTTTTGCTCCAAAGATTTTGTGATTTGCAGTTTTTAATTCAGCTTTTATTTCACGAACCTTGTCTGTATCTGTAATGCTAAACTCGCTATTCAGTCCAATAAGCGTATTGGCTGCCACAAACTTTGCCTCCAAGTTAGGCAACGGACGGATGCCAAAATTATCGGCAGGATTATTGTTGGTCTTTTGGTCGACAACCAGAGAAATGAAGAAACGCAACTTGCTTATCTGTATTGCTATAGGCTGTATATCTACGCAATAGATGCAGTTCTCTATTAAGTATAACTTACGTGCATAGTCAGGGCGATTGATATTTTCGTTAAAGCTACGCTCTATGTCGGCAACCAATTCTTTTCGCTCTTCATCGGATGAATTACGATAGGCTTCTGATGTTTCGTCAATAGCCTTGTTGAGCATCATCTCTTTCCATTGCCTGTTTTCCGGGTCAATACGATTGAGAATATGTACCATTTGTTGCAATATGCCTATAGGGAAAGCTCCCGAACCACATGCCGGGTCAAGGATTTTGCAATCGTAAAGTGAGTGCATGATACTTGTACGTTGTTTGTCGGAAAGTTCAACAGTGTCATCGGTGTATTGCATCAATTGGCGGAACTGAGGTTCCAAATCCTCACCAACAGTCCGTTTGAGATGAGCCACCAAACTCTCGTTTACCATATACTGAACAATCTCACGGGGAGTATAGAACGAACCGGTCTGCTTGCGGGCGGTGGTTTGTGTTTCCGGATTGTATGAAGCCAAAAGGTTTTCAAATACCTTGCCCAACAGTTCCGGGTCGAGTGAAACTTCTTGGTCAAATGGAGTATTCTCTTCCACAGTAAAGTTATAACGCTTTAGAATATCGATGATACCACGAGCGGAAACCTTCTTCTTTTTCTTATCACCGTACCATTTTGAGAGGTTAATGTTTTTTCCAACCTCTTCACCGAAGAACAGGTAATCCGGTACTATCAAATACTTCTTTACACTCTCACGGTCACTAAAACCGTCATAATACAAATCATTATCCTTTTCGTCCAAGCAATCAAACAAACCGCCATTCAAGAAAGGTACGGTTCTGTTTGCCAAATCGACAAATAGCTGTGGGTTTTGGAAATATGACTCATAACGCATGAGTTTGTTATTATCGTAATCACCACGCCCTTTTCTAAAATGACGTTCCGAGAGTTCATTACTGCCTTCGGGGGTAATAGGACTATTCAGCATAGCAAAGAATAAGTTTTGTAAGATAGCCTTATAGTATTTGCTTTCATCCGACTTCCAAAACATATCAACCATGGCATGTGGATTAAATCCTTCTATCAGGTTATTCGCTATATATTGTTCGTCAAAGAATTCGTCCGGGATAAGATGTCGTTGTTTCAGAAACCAAACAAAAATAAGACGAGTAATCAGACGGATTGCACTCTCGTTGTTATACTTATCATCATCTGTTTTATCTTTAAGGTCATTGGGGAAGCGTATGATTTTAATAGCCCAAGCATACCAATCGCTGAGTTCATTATAGAAATCCTTAGTTAATATTTCTACAGAGAAGCGGTTACGTAAATCATCTGCGCTAACGACACGCCCTTTTTCGTTCAGATACTTATTTGGTGTATAGTATGCGATTCCCTTTCCTAAGAAATAGCTATACCTGCGAGGGTTGCTATAATTCCGTTTTGTTCGTGCCGAATTTTCTTTTGAATCAAGTGTTATTTCAATAAAAGAAAAGCGATAATTATCAGAATTGTCCTCTGGAACAAAAACAACCAAGGCACGGTCTTCCGTTTCATCGGCAAGCATACGGAATGCTTCTTTTGATAGTGATACTCGGGCATCATTTTTTGATGTATGTTTTACTTCGTACACAACCAAATCAAGTTCGGAGGAATAACCTAATTTGACAGCTTGCGTACTATACGTCATTTGAGTATGAAAGGTGACAGGCTCTAGAGTAGGGATAAAATCCTCCGGTAAGAATTTGTTTTGCAGGAAGTTTACAAACTCCTGCCGATTGTATGCTTTATTGAATTCCATATCTGATTGTTCTTTTATTGTAGTTCTTCACTTAAAATCAATGTCTCTTTACTATCATCCACTTTATTCTGAGCGGTAATGATACGAGCCAAATACCTGGCAGAGATTTTCAACGGTAATTTTTCCGCATCCTTGGGAGTCAGTTGATTGATGTATCGTAGCTCATATCCTGACAGGGCATCGGTTTTGATGACTTGAAGCAAATCCTCCAAATAGTCTTTCGACAAGCGTTGTTCTTTTTTCAAGACCTTTATCTTAGCCAATGCATTAAGAAGTTCTTTCTCATTTCGCTCAGATACATCATTGCTAAACAATGATGCTTTTACCCTTTGATATATGTCGTCAAAATTCTTACTCAAACCTATCGGTACTTCTTCTTTTCCTGCTTCAAAAAGTGCAATGGCTTCTTCGGCGGGAATCATAACAGGAGTATTTGCAGCGTCGCTAATCTTGAATACAAAATCATCGCCTTTTCGCCCAAACATCAATACTCCTTTTTTAGGCTTTCCAACATTACGGGCTGTTCTTGCCCGGTGTGGCAATTCAACGGCTTTGTCGTATATATTCGTACCTTTTAGGCTGTTCAATAATTTGCGGTAAGGAGTATCCCATGATGCCTCCTCGTTGTGTGCAAATTCTTTGCGGTAACGCTCCTTGAAGAAAGCTCTAACCTCTTCCTCTTTAGTAAGCGCTTTGGTGTCTTCTCCCATAATGGCATGAATCATTGCCATTTTAAGTGTGGAGATTTCTTTTGTCCGAGTCTCTGTCTCACCCACATCCGTAGGAAAATAATTGTAAATATACAACTCGTCAAAGACCTTTTTATTGATACGATTGATTCGGCCGATACGTTGGATGACACGAGTCGAATTATAAGGAATGTCGTAATTGAAAATTGCGCCGGCACGATGTAGGTTGTATCCTTCGGATATAGCATCGGTTGCGACCAAGATATGAAAAGCATTTTGTTGTAGCGACTGCTTTAAACCTGCATCGAAGTTTGCCCGTATACGGTCTTTATTTACCGGAGTTGCATCTGCTGATGTATATTTCATAACAGGCAGTCCTGCTTTGATAAGGGCATCGCCCAAATAATTCACGGTATCGGCAAATTCTGAAAACACAACCAGTTTCCTGCTTGGCTCATCTTTCATTTGTTTTCGGATAATCCGAATGAATGAACTCAGCTTAGGGTCACATTTAATGGTGTTCTCTTTGCCGAACCATTGCTCACACAGATTTTTCAGTAATTGAATATCCGCTTGCACATCCGACATGAATTCGTCTTTTACATATTTCATGTCTATCTCGAAGAACCCCTTGGCTTCGTATTTTTCAAATAGTTCCTTGATTTCATCCATATTGTCGTTACCGGAATCATAGAATGTTTCCACGTCAGGCAAGTTGCCCTTTTTGAATACGGGTATCTTGTTTCGCTTTTCAATCCATTTGAGCATATGTTCGGATGACTGTATCATATATCCCAAAGAAGACTGGAAAGCTGCGACCGAACTTTCAAAACGTGCTACCAGCAAGTGGCGCATGAAACTTGAAATGTTTGCTTGTCGTCCAATCAACAGATTGAATTTCACTCCTGTTTTGTCTTCAAGTTCTTTGGCTAATTTCTCTTTTAAATATTCGTGTATATATAAAGCAGGAGAATAGCGTGCAGCCTTGAAACGATATATATCATCACTGCCACCTTCCGATTTACTGATTCTATCTAAAGTAGATAGATATAAATCTTTTAACTCGCTCAAATCATATTCCAATTCTTCCGGATCATTTGGTAATACCAATTGAATATTTTGTTGCTTCAAGTCTTCTGCATATTCAGGGATATCCTGCAAATCCAAACGTGAACGGCGTACTACTAATGGGCTTATAATGGAACGTATCTTCTTGGCTATGTCGTTTACTTCGTGCTTAATATCTTCATCGGTTGCTTCTCCTTTTCGTTGCTCTTCACGCAGAACTCTATATTTATCTATCAAGTCTTTGAATGAAACTCCTAAGTTCTCAACAGTTTTAAGTGTAGAGCGCGATGGTATTTGGAATAGTTTTATCAGTGCATAAATATCTGCCGGTTGATTGTTGAAAGGAGTGGCAGTAAGCAGTAAAACCTTATTTCCTAAACAAAGATTGTGCAGTAAGGCATAATCCTGAGTATATTCGTTACGGAAACGATGTGCTTCGTCTATGATTATCAGGAATTGTTCGCCTTCCTTTACCAACTCTTGGTAATGTAATACAGCTTGCTCTATTTTCCCTGCACTGAAAACAGAAGCCGTATATCCGAACTCATAACGATAGCCTTCCCATTGTTTATATAAGTGTGGCGGGCACACAACAATGGTGCGCAATCTAAGATTGCGTGCTACGGTTGAAGCTATCACACTCTTGCCCAACCCGACAACATCGGCAATAATAGCTCCGTTGTGGTTGCGCAGTGCATTCAGAGCCATCTGTACGGCATCGGTCTGATATTTTAGATTAGAATATTTACCATCTGTTATATCGTGCGGAGTTAATATATTGTCAGATGTGGGAATATTGAAATACTCTTTAAGGACACGAATATACATCAGATATGGCGAATAAATCTTATCATACCATATATGTGCCATTACTTTATTGTTCCATTCGTCAATACAATCCTTACTTGCAATAACCACAGAACTCTCCCACAATTCGTCGAATATCTTTTTTCCTTCATCATAATCACGTTTGTCATTGAAACGGGCGTTTAGTTCCAAGCGTCCTTTCATTCCTTGATAAGAAAGATTACTGGAACCGGTGATTAAAACACCGGGTAGCTCTCCATTCTCATTCATTATATCGTTATAGGCAAACAGATACATTTTTGAATGACACGGGTCTAACGTCTTACGTATTTCAAGTGTCCCGTTGAGGATTTTCCCATAAAACATTTTGAACTGCTCTTGCTTCTCTGATGTATCCAGAAAATCAGAGTTGTTAAAAGCTTGAACGAACTGTGTATAGTATTCTTCCCTGGCTGCATTTCGTGAAATCAATCCGTTTCTGAAAGTTTCTATTTCACGTATGTGTTTGGCTATTTGCAATTCAATATCTAATCCCACAAGGATTTGTATTTGTTTATCTCTTAGTTGTTCGGATAATTGTATATATCCGGAATAATAGAAATAACCAATCAACATGTATACTGCATCTGTTTTTGGTAGAATGCCATTAATTATGTCTGATAAGAATTTTTCTTTGTTTGTAATAAAGTTACTGCTCATGATATTATATATTAAAGAGGTCTTTATTTTGTTCTACTAGCAATCAAATCCTTTGGATCAATATTGAGAATCTTAGCTATTTCAAACAGTACTTCCAAACTTGGTTGTCGTCTGTTGCAAACATACGCATTGACTATGCAAAAACTTTTATCAAGTTTCTCTGCTAACCAAGTTTGCTTGATACCTCTTTCTTCAAGCACCTCTTTTATTCGATTCATGGGTTTATCCATTGTTCCGTTTTTTATATAGTCAATATGAATACAAAGATATAAAATATTATGCTATATTAAGAGAAATAGAGAGGAAAAATCCCTTTTTTACAATTCATAATGAGTGAACGGATCATTTTGATTTGAGTATGCTTGCTCTGTCTGTAAAGCGAAACAAACCATGAGTGTTGTTGATATGGCAGACGGAGTATTATTGTATATTTCTTTTACACTTGAATTGTCTTTAGTAAATACTATTTCAGTTAGGAAAACGGGGTGAGAATATTCCGTAATGTATCCGTATAAACGATTGATAACTGTTGGCTAAGAAATACGTTTGTCTTTCATCTTCTTGTCTTCTTTTCCCTCTTTCTTTCTCATTTGTAAATTATCAACTGTCAATTAAAACGCTTCTTTTCCTTTCTTTTTGATTTTTTATAAGCCCGAAATACTGCGATGTTTTGGAAAAAGACGCTATCGGGACTGAAAAACGCAAAAAATCGCGTGTAGACATAATGTGTTTAATATCAAAATGTTACACGTATATATAAGAAAGTGTGCATTGTTTGGAATAAGAAAGTTGCCTGATTTATACACGAAAGTTGCCTAATTACGTTTCAAAAGCAGCCCTTTTACCTTGCAAAAGGTGGCATATTAGACCGCAAAGGCACGTGTTTTACACTCTTTTGGACGTACTTTTGCGGAAAAACGCACGTTCGTTTGTTATAAAAGACATGGCTTTTCGTCATTCACGATTGCTTTTTACATCTATTAACACGTAGGACAAGACTTTCAGACAATAGTTTTGAAATGACAAAATGACATAGGAAAGCGATTTATAGTTGCCATTTGATATTTTCTAATTGGGAAATTAGAAAATAGAGAAACAGCGTTCACCGACCGGATGGAAAGCCAATTAAAGTTTTTTGATGCTTACAATATATTTGGGCTAATTCATGTCAAATCGAGAAAATCGGTCGAATTTGGGCAAAACTATACATTACTTGCCAGTTCAACATATTCACATCACTGATTATCAGTGACCATTCATTTTAATCGGTACAACCTCTGTTTTGACAAATATATAGAATGTAGGGACAAATGCAAACCACTGTATTTCATTGCTTTGCATATACGTGTTGTACCGCCTCTTTTCAGCCCTTTGTGGAATGTCCCACTATCAGATACAAGGTGTTGAGTGATAGGGCATTTCCGCAGGTATGTTACAGAACGCTTGTTGAATGCAAAGGTAGTGGTTTTCTTGGGATTTCTGTGGTTTGCGGTGTGGTTTTTCTTCCCAAGAGGGTACTTGATAATAGAATTGATCATAGAACTAGGGAACTTTTGTAGAATACATATTTGATTCGCTTGAAAAAGTGTAGAACAATTGGTAATATTCGTTTGGAAAAGTGTAACAAATCTGTTTTATTCGCTTAGAAAAGTGTAAAACTATATGCGTTATATTTGTTTTTAGCCTTAATATTAATGTCTCAATCTTCATTAGATTATACCCTGTCTGATATAATTGCTATAGTAAACCAATAAATTATACCCATACTGATATAATATCGAATATTTGTGCTAACTTTGTACCCGAAGAGGTGTAAAGTATGATGCTATGAATAATCTTTCTACTACGGTCAAAATGTTGCGAAAGCAATATAATCTGACGCAAGAAGAACTCTCGTTGAAGTCGGGGGTGGGGTTGCGCTTTGTGCGAGACCTTGAACAAGGCAAAGAGACGCTACGTCTCGACAAGGTGAATCAACTTCTTGACTTTTTTAATTATGAAATGGTTGCCACTCAAAAAAACAGTAATCAATGAGACAAGCCCATATATTTTATAAAGACCAATTGGCTGGTATTCTGACTGAAAACGATGCTGGATATGAATTCCGTTATTTACCAGAATATATCTCTCTTGAAACGGCAAAGGCTGTCAGCCTGACATTGCCTTTACAGGCAGATGCATATACAAGTCCTGTGTTGTTCCCATTTTTCGACGGTTTGATTCCTGAAGGATGGTTATTGGATGTTGCACTGCGGAATACTGACATAAGTATTCTTGACCGGATGTCGTTGCTCTTGACCTGCTGTAAGGATTGTATCGGAGCGGTAAGTGTTGTTCCTATGGAAGAAAAGGAGGTAAGCCATGTGTAATTGTCTGTATTGTTATCGTCCGCTCCTGAGGGGGGAAAAGGATATGCATCAGGCTTGTTTAAAGAAGTTCTTCGGAACAGCAACATTGCCTGTTCTTGATTATACGACAGAACAACTTGATCAGCTTGCTCTGCAAATCATTCAAGATCAAACCTCTTTGACCGGTGTTCAGCCGAAGTTGTCCTTGCATTTGAAAGAGCATGAGGGCAGCAAACGATTGACTATTGTTGGTCTATGGGGCGGTTATATTTGTAAACCACAGACCTCGCAATATGAAATGATGCCTGAGGTTGAGGATTTAACCATGCATCTTGCAGAGGTGGCACGTATTGAGGTGGTTCCTCATACGCTGATGCGGATGGCTGATGACACGCTATGCTATCTTACCCGTCGGATTGACAGAACTTCTGCCGGAGAGAAGATTGCGATGGAGGATATGTGCCAACTGACGGAAAGGCAAACAGAGCATAAATACAAGAGCAGTTATGAACGTATCGGCAAGGCTGTTTTGAAATACTCGTCTTTACCCAAAATGGATGTTACCAATTTCTTCGAGTTGGTGCTTTTCTCTTGGTTGACAGGAAATAACGACATGCACTTGAAAAACTTCTCTTTGTATGAGATGGCGGATATGATACGTTTAACTCCTGCTTACGATTTATTAAATGTGGCTATCATTAATCCCAAGGATGATGAAGAGTTGGCATTGACCTTGAATGGTCGGAAGAAAAAACTTCAAAGAGAGGATTTTATTAGGTCAGCAGCCACGCTGGGTATAGAGAATGTGATTGTAGAGCGATTGATAAATAAGTATGTCAAACTATTGCCCAAGTTTGAGACTGTCATTCAAAGCTCTTTCCTAAGTGCTGAATTAAAAGAAAAGTATGGCGAATTGTTGAAGGAACGGCTTAAACGACTTTTATAGGCATCTAATAATACAGCAGAAACTTAAACAGTAAATTATTACACATGTAATATGATAAATAAGCAATTTATTCCTCAAGTATTACCTCCAAAGGTTAAGTCATCTTGGAAAGATTATCAACTAACAGAAGCTTTCCTTTCAATGAAAGGTGATAAGAAAAAATGGTCAGAGATTGCATTTACATTGAAGTATACAGGAAACAATACTTTGATTAATTTGACATTGGGTAGTCTCTTTAAATCACACCCTATTTTAAATAGTGTTATATGGGGAAATACAGTGCCCAAACGGATAGAAGAACTTGGTACAGGTTGGAATCGTTATTTCTATAAACCTCAATCAGTAGAGGTTGAAATCAACTGGGTATTACAGTGTTTGAAGAAACATAAAAACATTTTAAAACAATTCGTTTCTTTACGTGACAAGATTGAAAAATACATTCTTTTGGGAGAGTATTCGAAAGCGGAATCATTATTAGAAGAATCTTTAAGGAGTATAGGATATACTGTTTGGTATTATGAGATGCGACTAACTATAGCTGGGCTTCAGAATGATCTGTCAAAAGCCATTGGAATTATTAGCAATTTTAATACGATCCATAAAGATTTAAAGCGTGGAATTGTTCCAATAATATTATCAAATATATTTTCAAGGAGTCAACGTTCCGTTCCTTCTTACGAGTATGATACAGAGCTGTATTCACGGTATAAGAAAAATAGAACTGAATTCCAAAACGATCGCTATAATTACTATTTATTTCGTCTGAACTATTATCAAAATTATAACATAGACGATCTTTCTGTCGCATTAATGATGGAAAGTTTGAATTCTGTGATAGATAGGTATATATTGATGGATTATATTCTGCGATCTTATAAAATAAAAAATGTAAACAATGATGGTATTGTAAGTGATTTTGCTACAATGCTCTATGACATAACCTCAGATCGCCGTTGGATGCCGTATATTTTACTTAGTAAGTGTGAAAATTTGCCTAAAGAATATTACGATAAAGATTTTATATCCATACTTGATAAATATTATACAGGAGAATATGATGATGTGATTTCTGAATGTAAAGAATTTATTTCTAACAAACCATATCATTTTGATGTCCTAAAGTTATATTGTAGAGCTTTGTTGTTCAAAAATAATGGTTTTAAGCAAATAGCCAATAATACTGATTCTGTTTTGAATGAAATTGCAAGTTTGATTTATTCTGTTATGACCGAACAAGACAATGCCGTGAGTCTTGATTTATTGTATCAACGTTGCAAAAACTTGTACGGTTTAAGTTTTGCATGTGGATTAGATTATTACATAAAAGAAGAGAAAAAGTGGAATAAGGATCCGTGGCTCCATTTATCAACTATGAGTTGTTTTGATCCGCTTTTTACTACTACTTTTGAGGATAATGCAGAAAAGCTGATTTATTTGGATTGGGGGCTAAAACATGGTGAAGGATCAGTTGTTATTCCATATCAAAAAAGAAGAGTAGAGAAATTAACTACAGAGGAATCAAAAGTTGTTGCCTATATACGTGAAGTAGATAATGCGAAAATTACTTTTGAAAACAAAGAATATGAAAAGGCAATAGTGTTATGGAACTCCATAATTGAAAAAAACACTGAATATATACCTACTGTACAAACTGCAGTTGAATATACATTTATGTCGTACATAAATATGGGGGTAGCATATCGACAAAAAGCTATCCGTTTTTATGTAGAGAAGTATATTGAGAATAAAGCTTTTGTGTCAAAAGTAGATACAAGACAATTTATGATGGATATTAAGAATTCAAGATATGAGGGTTTAAAAAATGATATTGATTTCCTAATATTTATTTTATTAAATGCAGAGAACTATCCTCAAAAACAGTTTGTATTAGAAAGTTATTGTAAATATGAAAATGCAACATATCCGTCAGATTTATTGGATAAACTCAAAAAGAGAGATCATAGGAAAGTAGAGCTGTTTTTATATTTACTTGTCACAGATGATTTATTGTATCATCACTATAAGCTAAAAAGTACATTAGATGTGCTTGATGAAAAAATAAAGATTGTCAGCTATCTGAAAAGTGAATTTCTCCCAAATGATCTATATTCCAATATGTGTACGGAATTAATGCATGAAATAGTTGCATACAGAGGAATGAAAAAACTAGATGATAGTAAGATTTTTGTAAATGAAGATGCGATAATGAAATATGAACTATGTAAGATTGACGACTTGTATGACAGATTTAAAAAACAGGCAGCCTTGGCTCGCAGTAATAGAATTTTTGTACTAGTTAATGGTAGTGATTTTTCGCATAACAATGCAGCAGACTTAATTGACGATATTGCTACTTATTCTAACAATGCGATTGAAGAAGTTGCCCTTCAAATTTTTAATGTAATTAGATATGCATTCTTGAAAAGTAGATTTGGTTTAGGAACATATTTAAGTACACGAATTCGGCATGGGGTATTTGAAGGGGAATTAAGATCCGATTTTGAACGATTGAATCTTATATTAAATCAGTCGGGCCAACAATATATGCCTTCAGATTATTGGTCCGTTGAGTATTCTTTAGATTCGGAAATGCGTAAAAACTTGTATCAAGCACAAATGAAATTTTCTCAAAATATTGATTTTCTTATATCTACGTTTAAGGATTCTGTTATTCAAATTCGTGTAGATGAAGACGATGGAAGGCAGGGAGAATTTAATTATGCTGTAAACACGAAAGAATTATGTGATCGCTTGATGGATATTGAATCTAAGACTCAAGATCGGGAATCATTTTGTAAGAGTGTGATGACTTATCTTTGGGAAATAACAGAAAAACGATTGGAAATTATTAGAGAGAGAATTACGGATCAATTAAAGCCAGATATATTTAGATATTTGCAAACATTAGAACTTTGCATTGATTCTCTTTCTGGTCATAACACTTTGACTGCAGATTTAAAAACGGCAATTAATAATGCAAGAGCAGCTTTGACCAATAAGTTAACAAAGGTAGAAAACTGGTTTCATAGACAGGAAACGAAGTTTGAAGATTTTGATATTGAGAATCATATTCGCATGACTATGGAACAAGCTGCAAGGTATTACTCAGATGTTCAATTTGAAATGAATGTAAAAATGGTGTCTCTGCCTGCTCAAATACGTTCTGAATATAGTTCTTCTATGTTTGATTTATTTTTTATTTTCCTAACAAATATGTTAAAATACAGCAAGGAAACAAATCAGAGAATTTTTCAAATCAATTCTCAAATGCTGAATGATGATATAATAAAAATATCACTGATAAATGATCTTCAAAGTAATATTCAAGAAAATGAATTGAATCATCTTTTTGAAAAGAAAATGAATGATATTGCAAAATTACAGCAGGAAGGTGGCAGTGGCTTGGTGAAGGCTATGACTATTGTAAAATATGACTTTGGTAACACGAATAATACTTTTACAATTAAAGCTATTGAAGGTAAGTGTGTTGTTAATGTATTGTTTAATATAAAAGACATGCTAGTTGATGAAAAAAATATTATTAGTTGAAGATTATGAAGAGAAAGCAAGTAATATACTTGCTTTTCTTAAGCAAGAGTTTTCTAATTATAAAGTTATACAATGTACATCGTATAATTCTGCGCAAGAAGAAATATTTGAACACGGGAGTGATTACTCGCTGATATTGTTGGATATGTCTATGTCAACCTATGATTTGTCTACAGATGCAAGTGGTGGATTACCTGAGCCTTCTGCTGGTCAATATATTCTTGAAGGAATGTTTCTTCGACAAATTATGACCCCTGTTATTGTTGTTACAATGTATAACGTATTTGGTCGTAAACAGTTGGAGGCTTTTGATATTGATCTTAAGAAAGACTATCCTCAAAATTACAAGTCTTATGTGTACTATTCTTCGCAAAAAAACGATTGGAAGAATCAATTAAAAAAACAAATAAAAGAAATTATAGCATGATCCAAATTTTAATATTAGACGATAGTCAAGATAAGAGAAACTCACTTAAGTCTGTTATCCAACCTTTATTTCCTCAGGGTGAAATAGTGATTGATGAGGCAAGTTGTTTGGTTGATGGTAGAGAATTGCTTCAGACAAAGGCATATGATATGCTCATTCTTGACATGGTGCTTCCTGAACATCGGGAGGGTTTAGAAATTGAGATGAATAGACGTGGTGGCGTAGAGTTGTTGGAGGAAATATACATTAATCAAAGTATAAAGAAACCAATCCAAATAATTGGCTTGACAGAATATGAGGAAGAATTTTCTGAACAACAGAAGGAATTTAAGGATAAATTGTGGTATTTGTTGTTTTATTCACGTAAGAACAACGAATGGAAGATTCAACTCAAAGATAAAGTCTGCCAGTTAGGACAAATGAAGAAAGATCTAGAAGCATCTATCAAAAATGATAGTATTTATGATTTGGGAATTATTTGTGCATTGAATGAGGAATTTATAATGATGCAAAAGGCATTTGTTGGGTGTGAATGGGAAACTATACAAGTTGAAGGACTTCCATATGTATTTAAGACGACCAATATTACAAGTAGCCATTTAAAAGATTATAGTATTATAGCAGCATGTGCAAATAAACCAGGTATTTGTGCAACTTCAATTCTATCCTCTACCATGTATAATCATTTTGGAGTAGGTACAATTTTTATGACAGGTATTACTGCGGGGATAGATAATGGTGATATCGCATTAGATGATATTATTATAGCTGATGCAATACATGATTATGCTTCGGGTAAACTTAAAGAACAGGTGTCTGGCGATATTAAATTCTTGAAAGAAATGAATCAGATACCTGCAAATCATAGTTTGATTGCATTGGTGGCTGAGTTTATATCAGATCCTGTACATTTAAGAGATATAAATGACTCCATTCATGATGCTAATCTAAAAGATGAAAAATCAAATGTGTCTGCTTGTATAGCCAAAACAGTCTGTGGTCCTTTTGTTGTTGCTTCTTCGTCTGTCGTAAAAGACTTACAAGAGGACGAGCGAAAATTACAAGCACTTGATATGGAGGGATTTGCTCTTTATGCAACAGCTCATACTCTTGGCAAAAAAGCTCTTTGGATTAAAGCTGTATCTGACTTTGCCGATATAAAGAAAGCTGACGGACATCATAAAACTTGTTGTTTTGCAAGTGCTACTTTCTTATATGAATTTATTAGAGAAATGCTATAAGTAAAAGATGTTTCGATATTGGCAAGGCAATTCTGATTATTGAATATAATTCACTATATTTGCATGACAAAATCGTATCAAAGAATGAAACTGAATAGAATAAAGGCAGTCCTTTTAGAAAAAGGCATTTCTCAAACGTGGTTAGCTAAACAGTTAGATAAGAGTTTTAGCATGGTCAATGCTTATGCTTGTAATAGGATTCAACCTAATTTAGAAACGCTTCAGCGGATTGCCGAGATTCTACAGGTTGATTTAAAAGATTTGATAACCGATAAAAAGGAAAGACTACAATAGAATTTAAAGCGATTTTGGTGGTCTTAGATGTATTTAATCTATATAAGATTGAAAATACACTGAATGTCAGAATACTAAATAACAAGATAAATAAGTAGTAACTACTCATAATAAGGCAAGGATATGTCAACACAAAGTGAAGCGGCATTGGAAGCCGGACTGATAGCCACTCTTCAACAAATGGACTATGAATATGTCCAAATTGTGGAAGAGGATAATATGTATGCCAATTTTAAACGACAGTTGGAGGTTCACAACCGTAAACGACTGGAAGAACATGGTCGTAGTGAATTTACGACAGAAGAATTTGAGAAGATTCTCATATACCTTGAAGGTGGTACTCGTTTTGAAAAGGCAAAGAAACTCCGTGACTTATATCCGCTTGATACGGCTGATGGACAGCGTATATGGGTGGAATTTCTAAATAGGCAGCAGTGGTGTCAGAATGAATTTCAGGTTTCCAACCAAATTACAGTGGAAGGACGTAAAAAATGCCGCTATGATGTGACGATTCTAATCAATGGTTTGCCGCTTGTGCAGATTGAATTGAAACGTCGTGGCGTGGAGCTTAAACAGGCATACAACCAAATACAGCGTTATCACAAGACTTCATTTCACGGATTGTTTGATTATATCCAACTGTTTGTCATATCTAATGGTGTTAATACTCGCTATTTTGCCAATAATCCAAATAGTGGGTATAAGTTTACATTCAACTGGACAGATGCCGCCAATCATCCGTTTAATGAATTGGACAAGTTTGCCGTATTCTTCTTGGAAAAATGTACGCTTGGCAAAATCATAGGAAAGTATATTGTGCTGCATGAGGGCGACAAGTGCTTGATGGTACTTCGTCCTTATCAGTTCTATGCAGTAGAGAAGATTTTGGATCGTGTACAAAACTCCAATGATAATGGTTATATCTGGCATACAACAGGTGCCGGAAAAACATTGACCTCATTCAAGGCTGCACAACTTGTATCAGAATTGGATGATGTGGATAAGGTGATGTTTGTTGTTGACCGTCATGACCTCGATACTCAGACACAATCGGAATACGAGGCTTTTGAACCGGGTGCAGTGGATAGTACCGACAATACGGATGAACTCGTGAAGCGACTTCAAAGCAATTCAAAAATTATCATAACCACCGTTCAAAAACTTAATGCGGCAGTTAGTAAGACGTGGTATAGCAGCAAGATTGATGATATCCGTCATTCACGCATCGTAATGATTTTTGATGAGTGTCACCGTAGTCATTTCGGAGATAGCCATAAAAAGATTATGAAGTTCTTTGATAATGCCCAGATTTTTGGCTTTACGGGAACACCTATCTTTACCGAAAATGCAGTGGATGGACATACGACAAAAGAAATTTTCGGCAATTGTCTTCATAAATATCTTATCAAAGATGCTATTGCCGATGAAAATGTGCTTGGCTTCCTCGTGGAGTATTATCATGGTAACGAGATTGTAGATAACGATAACCAAGCTCGTATGGAGGAGATTGCAAGATTTATCCTTAACAACTTTAATAAATCTACATTTGATGGAGAGTTTGACGCATTGTTTGCTGTGCAGTCTGTTCCTATGCTTATCCGCTATTACAAGATTTTCAAATCTTTGAATCCTAAAATCCGTATAGGTGCAGTATTTACATACACAGCCAATAATAGTCAAGATGATGAACAGACCGGTATGGGCACGGGGAAATATGTCAGTGAAGGTGTGGGCGAAGCGGATGAACTGCAATCCATTATGGATGATTATAATGAAAACTTCGGTACATCTTTTACTACAGAGAACTTCCGTGCTTACTATGATGACATCAACCTGCGCATGAAAAAGAAGAAAGCGGATATGAAACCGCTTGACCTTTGTCTTGTCGTGGGAATGTTCCTTACTGGTTTTGACAGTAAAAAGCTGAACACGCTTTATGTGGATAAGAACATGGAATATCACGGGTTATTGCAAGCGTTCAGTCGTACCAACCGAGTGTTGAACGAGAAGAAACGATTCGGTAAAATCGTATGCTTCCGTGACTTGAAAAACAATGTTGATACGTCTATAAAACTGTTCAGTAATTCCGACAATCCTGAAGATATAGTACGTCCTTCGTTTGAAAAAGTAAAACAGGAGTACAAGACGTTGGCAACAGATTTTCTTCAAAAATACCCAACACCAAGCAGTATAGACTTTCTGCAAAGTGAGAATGACAAGAAGAATTTTGTACTTGCATTCCGTGACATTATCCGTAAACATGCAGAAATCCAGATATATGAAGATTATAGCGAGGATGCTGACGACCTCGGCATAACCGAACAGCAGTTTAACGATTATAAGAGTAAATACCTTGATATTACAGTTGGGTTTATTGATCCACCTGCTGCACCGACAACTGTTGCTGAAGATCCTGTTCCATACGGAAATAGTCAAGGGTTGGAAGACATTGATTTCTGTCTTGAACTTCTGCATAGTGACATTATCAATGTGGCGTATATTCTTGAACTCATTGCGGAACTTGACCCATATAGCGATGATTATTCAGAAAAACGTAAACATATCCTTGATACAATGATTAAGGATGCCGGAATGCGAGGCAAAGCAAAACTCATTGACGGTTTTATCCAAAAGAATGTAGATGAAGACAAGGAAAACTTCATGAATGGGCGCAATAGAGCAGATGGAACAAATGAGTTAGAGGAACGTCTGAACCAATATATTGTGTCGGAACGCAATAAGGCTGTGAGTGATTTGGCTGATGATGAACAAATTTCTGCCGAAGTGTTGAATCTATACATAAAAGAGTATGACTATTTGCAAAAAGAACAGCCGGAGATTATACAAAAAGCACTGAAAGAGAAGCATCTTGGTCTTATTAAAACCCGAAAGGCTTTGACGAGAATTATGGAAAGATTGCGTAGCATTATAAAAACTTTTAGTTGGGAATAAGGATGTCAACATACAAAATAAATAATGAGCAACTAACGCTTATAAAAGAGAAGCCATTTAAGTTGGAGAAGGAAATTCAAAACATCGTTGAAAAGAATCTCCAAACATTGCTTGGACTTGATTTTATCAAGACGGAATTTTCTATTGGTTCTTTCCGTATAGACTCTTTGGCTTTTGATTCAGAGAAAAAGTCCTTTGTAATAATAGAATATAAAAGAGATAAGAATTTTAGTGTAATAGACCAAGGTTATGCTTATCTATCCCTGATGTTAAATAATAAAGCTGAATTTATTTTAGAATACAATGAGTCTAAATCGGGTACACTCAAACGAAATGATGTGGATTGGTCTCAGTCAAAGGTGGTGTTTGTTTCTCCCAATTTTACAACATATCAAAAAGAAGCTATTAATTTCAAAGATTTGCCTATAGAACTATGGGAAATCAAACGTTTTACAAATGATACGCTTTCCTTTGAACAGATAGTAAACCGTTCAAGCAAGGAAAGTATTAAAACGGTCTCTAATAGTGAGACAATAACTACCGTAAGTGAAGAGATTAAAGTATATAGTGAACAAGACCATTTAGAGAATATAGAAGACGATTTTCTCAATATCTATGCGGAAATCAAAGAGTTTTTACTGTCATTTGGGGAAGATATTACAATATACCCCAAGAAGAAAACGATAGGTTTCAAAATTGGAGGAAAGGTTTTTTGTGATATAATCATGCAAAACAAGGGCATAAGGCTATTTCTCAATGCTAAGAAAGGAACACTCAAAGACCCGGAAGGTATTACTCGTGATGTGTCGGAAGTTGGACATTGGGGGAATGGAGCTTACGAGGTTCGTTTCCCTTTGAAAAACGATACTGAAATAGATTATGTTTTTAATTTGCTGCGTCAAACAATAAATAAGAATAAAGAATAATACATATGGCTTATTTTAACACTACCATAAAGGATTTGATTTCCGAGAGAATTGGTCGGAATACATTTTTACCTGCAATTCAGAGAGAGTATGTTTGGAATCCTGCGCAAGTAGAAAAACTCTTTGACTCAATTATGTGTGGCTATCCTATTAGTTCTTTTTTATTTTGGAAAATTAGAGAAGAAAAGAAGAAAGATTGGACTTCATATGAATTTATAAAAGATTTTGATCAGGAAACTCCTCATAATAAGGAAGCTAATTTGGATGGTGTAAATCAAGACATCTATTTGGTTTTGGATGGACAACAAAGAATAACATCTATAAATATAGCCTTACGTGGTACATACCGTTTTTTCTATAGGAAGTGGAGAACAACAAAGCTTTATTTGAACCTTCTTTGGGATAAAGGTGATGATAATCCAGAGGAAATGACATATCAATTTTTATTTAAAGAAGATGAACAGCCTCTTTCTAGAACCGACTACCCACAATTGTGGTATCGTGTTGGCGATATATTAAATTATGATGATGCAGAAGATGCTAAAGATTCTATAGAAAATAAGCTTGACGGTTTTGATGAAGAGTCCAAAAAGAAAGCTAGAAAGATGATTAGCAAGTTATTTAGCGTTGTCAACGTGTCGCAAAATATTAACTATTATGAAGAAAAATCGGATGATTATGATAAGGTGTTAGAGATATTCATTCGTACTAATACAGGTGGGCAAAAATTAGAGTATAGTGATATTCTTTTGTCAACAGCGACAGCTAAGTGGCGAACACTGAATGCTAGAGAAGAAATTAATAAGTTTACCGATGAAATAAATAAAATAGGAACAGGTTATAATTTTGGTAAAGACTTCGTAATGAAAGGAGCAATGTATTTAACAGAAAACCTTCCTATACAATATAAGCTCAGTTCATTTACAAAGAAAAATTTGGAATGCATCGAAGATCATTGGGATGATACTAAAGAGGCTATTGCTAATAGTGTTCAATTGATTAGTCGATATGGTTTTACGGATAAAAATCTAGTGGCAAGATTGGTTCTACTTCCTGTTGCTCAATATTTGCGAGGGAAGCATAATGGTTATCTGACTTCCTCTAATCAGAGAGATGTAGCAGATCAAAATAATATCCAGAAATGGATTATCATGATGTTGCTTAAAGGTGTATTAGGAAGTGCAACTGATAATAAATTGAATATTATGAGACCTGTCGTTAGTGCAATAACGGATTATTTTCCTTATGTTGAACTTAGCAAAGAATTAAAAATTGAAATGACGTTCAATGATATGGAGATAGAGAACCTGTTGAACTATAATTATGGAACTAGGTATAGTTATCTGATTTTATCATTGTTATACCCTGGACGAGATTGGAAAGACAAGAAATACAATGAAGATCATATCTATCCACAAAATGAGTTTAAAACCAAAAATCTTCGAGCGAAAGGATACGATGATGCAACAATAGAAAAGTATCAAGCTTGCTATAATTCAATTTTGAATTTAGAATTGTTGGATGATTCTGAAAATAAATCTAAAAACGCTAAGCCTTTTGATTTCTGGTTGAAAGATCGGGATGAAAATTTCAAGGAACGGCATCACATTCCAGAAATGAATGACTATAGTTTGAATCATTTTCTGGAATTTATACAAAAACGTAAAGATTTACTGATTAAGCAAATTAAAGAATTCAACTTGCAATAAGTTAATAGACTAAGATTATGAGCGAAGAATTACAGCAGAAACTCCGTGACCAACTTTGGGAGGTTGCAAACCGTTTGCGTGGCAATATGTCGGCAAGCGACTTTATGTATTTTACATTAGGTTTCATCTTCTATAAGTACTTATCGGAGAAAATAGAGAAGTATGCCAACAATGCCTTGGTGGATGATGAAATAACCTTTAAGGAATTGTGGGAAATGGATGATGCCGATGCGGTGGAACTTCAAGAGGAAGCAAAGAACCAATGCTTGGAGAATATCGGCTATTTCATAGAACCGAAATTCTTGTTTTCGTCAGTAATTGAAGCTATCAAGCGTAAAGAAAATATCTTGCCTATGCTTGAACGTTCATTGAAGCGTATTGAAGACAGTACGTTGGGACAGGATAGTGAAGAGGATTTTGGCGGATTGTTTTCGGACATCGACTTAGCTTCACCTAAATTGGGCAAGACTGCTGATGACAAGAATACACTCGTCAGCAATGTACTTCTTGCATTGGACGATATAGATTTTGGCGTAGAGGCATCGCAAGAGATTGATATTTTGGGTGATGCTTACGAATATATGATTTCGCAATTTGCCGCAGGAGCCGGAAAAAAGGCTGGAGAGTTCTATACTCCGCAGGAAGTCAGCCGTATCTTGGCAGAAATTGTTTCCATTGGACACCAGCGTTTGCGTAATGTTTATGACCCTACTTGCGGTAGTGGTTCGTTGCTTCTTCGTGCTGCCAATATCGGAAATGCAGTTGATATTTACGGACAGGAAAAGAATCCAACAACTTATAACCTTGCCCGAATGAATATGTTGCTTCATGGCATCAGATTCAGCAATTTCAAGATTGAGAATGGTGATACGCTTGAATGGGATGCGTTTGGTGACACTCAGTTTGATGCAGTGGTTGCAAATCCTCCGTTCTCAGCCGAATGGAGTGCTGCCGACAAATTCAATACTGATGATCGTTTCAGCAAAGCAGGACGGCTTGCACCACGTAAGACTGCCGATTATGCTTTTATTCTGCACATGATTTATCATCTGAACGAGGGTGGTACAATGGCTTGCGTTGCTCCGCATGGTGTACTGTTCCGAGTAAATGCGGAGGGAGTTATCCGTCGTTTCCTTATAGAAAAGAAAAACTATGTGGATGCCATTATAGGATTACCTGCGAATATTTTCTATGGTACAAGTATTCCGACTTGTATTCTTGTTTTCAAGAAATGTCGTAAGGAAGATGACAATATTCTGTTTATTGATGCAAGCAAGGAGTTTGAAAAGGTAAAGACCCAGAACAAGCTCCGTGAGCAGCATATCCAGAAGATTGTCGAAACTTATCGTGACCGCAAGGAAATAGAAAAGTACAGTCACCTTGCATCTCTTCAAGAAATAGCCGAGAATGATTACAATCTGAATATTCCCCGTTACGTTGATACCTTTGAAGAGGAAGAACCGATTGACATCAAGGCAGTAATGGCAGAAATAAAGGAATTGGAAGCCAAACGTGCTGAACTCGATAAAGAGATTGAGGTGTATCTGAAAGAATTGGGGCTGGTAGAATAGTTCAGAAAAGTAATAGCAATGGGTGAAAATGACAACATACCTCAGATGACATCTTCATTTGAGAATATATGCCGCAAGGATGAAAACGGGAATGAATACTGGAGTTCCCGTGACCTTTGTGGTGCAATGGGTTATTCTGCTTATTGGAAATTCCAAAGAGTCATAGATAAAGCCATCAAAGTAGCCGGAGAAAGGGGAATGAATGTGGACGAGCATTTCAACCAAGCGGTTGATATGGTCAAGATAGGAAACGGCTCATTCCGCAAGATAAATATATTCCGTCTTTCTCGTATGGCATGTATGATTATTGCGGAAAATGCAGATGGCAAAAAGTTGCTCGTCCAACAGGCACGGGACTTTTTCTCACAATCGGTCTCAATGGCTGAACTTATGCATAATTCATTAAGTTCTAATATATTGTTGTATAAAACGGCACAAGGAGAGGCACGAGTAGAAGTCATTTTCAACAGCGAAACATTCTGGATGTCACAAAAAAGAATGGCGGACTTGTTTGGGGTTGATGTCAGAACCATAAATTATCATCTCGGACAAATTTATGAAACAGGAGAACTTTCTAAAGAGGCAACTATCCGAAAAATTGGGATAGTTCAAACAGAAGGAGACCGAGAAGTGGAACGCATGCCTTTATTTTACAACCTCGATGCTATTGTTGCAGTGGGGTATAGGGTAAATAGCTATCAAGCTACTCAATTCCGCATTTGGGCGACTTCAGTGCTGAAAGAGTTTATCATTAAAGGATATGCCCTTGATGATGAGAGGCTGAAGCAAGGCAAACATTTTGGAAAAGACTATTTTGATGATTTGCTTGAGCGTATTCGTGAGATACGCACCTCAGAGCGCAGATATTACCAAAAGATAACTGACATTTATGCAGAATGTAGTGCGGATTACGACCCGAAATCGGAAGATACAAAGTTATTCTTCAAGATGGTACAGAATATGATGCACCTTGCCGTTACCCATCATACGGCTGCGGAGATTATCTATCAACGAGCTGATTCTGAGCAACCTTATATGGGGCTTACCACATGGAAGAAAGCTCCTGACGGGAGAGTACAAAAGTCTGATACCATCATCGCAAAAAATTACCTGTCAGATTCTGAATTGTCCCAGCTGAATCTTATCACAACTCCGGAAAACCTTTAATATTATCTTCCATAATTCTTAAGTATTTTTTGATTATAGTTAATAACCCCATAGTTCACACAAATAAAAGGAATATGCTTAGTTTAGTAGCATATTCCTTCATAAGTATTTTATTATTGCAATAAAGATAATGCACTAGCAGTATGCCAGAACTACCCAAAAATTGCCTTAGAATATAAATAATGCAAGCAAAATTATAAGCATTCCGATAATTGCTACCAAGCAACCGGTTAAGGTCTTAACCTCTTCCTCTCCTTCATGCCTTACTTCCTGGATAACCTCCTCGTCAACGTCAAAGAAGATATTGGCGTATTCCCAAATCTTACCGTAATGGTCTGCGGATTGTCTATTTGATAGGATAAGACTATAATCATATTGAGATTATACACATCGGCACTATTTCCATTCTTCAACTTTATACATTGGCAGACTTCATATCCCTTTAAAACGTTGGCTTTCAATATCGCTTTTATGCGAGAGTTGATTACTCTAACTGTTGTATAGAACAAGTCGGCAATCTCCCAAGAGGTCATCCATACTTCGCCATCAGAGATATGGATACCTTGTCCGTTGTTTGTTATGATTCCTCGTTTCATAGCTGTAATTTATTTCAGTGAAATCTTATTAGCTGTCTCTCGTTTCTTCACATTTACCAAATCTGCGTAGATTTGAGTAGTGGAAACGTTTTTGTGGGTTAGCATCTTTGAGACTGTGTAAATATCTGTACCTAAAGAGATTTGGATGACTGCGTAGGAATGCCGAAATCCGTGAAATGTTATCGGCTTCGTTATTCCTGCCTTTTTGAGCCAGTTCTTCAGCGGATAGTTAATCATGCTTCGCTTCAATCCTTTGAATACCTTACCTGTGTCGGGCGTACCGCACAGTTCGTAGGCTTCGTAGCTGATGGGGAGTGTTGCTTCCGTTTGGGTTTTCTGTGTTCTGATACGCAAACAATAGCCTTGGTCGGGAGCGATGGCAAAGTCCTCCCATTGAAGATTGAGAATATCACTGATGCGTAAACTTGTCAGGCAAGCAAATAAAGAGGCTGCTTTCAGAACGGGGATATCGCAAGGAGTGGCAGCAAGCTGCTTCACTTCGTCCAGTGTCAGGTACTCTTTCTTCACATCTTGTGGTTCAATCTTGTCAAGGTAGTCATTGATGTTTTCTCGAAGCCATTTGTCCCGATAGGCAATCTTCAACAATCCTCTGAAAGTGGAGTAGTAGCCAGATGCCGAATTGAGGGAGATAGGGCGGTTGCTATGTTTGAGTTGCTTGGCGTTCAACAGGTATTCACGGAACTTCTTACACAAGTCTACATTTACCTCACCAAAAGTACATTGCCCTTTGACGAAGTTATAGAAATGTTGGTAGACAAACGTCCATTTCTGGTCTTTGCTTCGGCACATCTTCTTGAAGTAGGCAAGGAAGTCGGCTTTCTGTTTGGTCTTGTCCAAGAAACCGAACTCTTCATTGATGAGCGATTGTACTCTGATGCAACGGATAGCTTCTGCCTTGTTCAACATATCGTTGTTGAACTCCCTTTCCATTTCGTTTTTCGGATGGGCATAGATATAGATGCCGAGGTATTCCCGACGGCTCATCTGCATGGTCTCTGGGTTACGGACTGCCGGATAATAATCCAGATACAAGGAGATGCGATTGTTCCGAATCGCTCTCTGACGAACTGTTACTTTTGTACACGTGTGTGTCATACTGTTTAATATTTAGAGTTTTACATTTGTTTGGTGCAAAGGAATATGGTGATTCAATGGTGGCAATATTCACCGATAAATAACTTATTCAATCTTTGGGGCTTCAAGCAATTTATCTAGTTCGGGCTTGGAGATAAGCGTGTATTTGCCCTTCTTGACCTTTGGGACATTATGATACTTCGCATAATGATAGAGTTGGTCACGGGTGAGATTGAACTTCTCCATCGCTTCGGCTACCGTATAATATTGCGGTTCTTCTGGTATGGCAATTCCTTTGGCTATATCCACATGCTTCTTGGAATAGTACACCATGATGCCCTCTTTCTTCTTGGGGATGGCATTCTTGGAAACGAAACAATAGATGGCAGATAGGGTCATGCCGAACTTCTCCTGCATTTCTTGGGAGCTGTACCATTCGGTAATGTCTGGATTCGGGGCTTTCTTGGCAAAGTAAGCGTCAATATGTTTCTTGCTCCAGTAGGTCTTACCACGATTGAAAATTCGGGGGATGTTGTTCTTCTTGGCTACCACAAATATCCATGACTCGTTTACATGATATTTCTCTTTGACTTCTGCGGTGGTGTAGAAGTCGGTGATAGGGGCTTTCTCAATGGGTACTCTCTTTTTGTATTCCGCTGCATTTTCAAACAGAAGCTCTATATCTTTTCTTCTGACTAATGTCTTACCTTTGAATTGAACTACTTTTATGATGTTATCTGCCATATAGCGATAAATACTGGCTCGACTAATCCTTAAGAGTTTTGCTGCTTCAGGTGGGGTATAGAATTCCTTGTCCTCAATAGATGGTTTTTCCGTCTTTATTGAGAACTCTTTTTGATAAGTCGCTATACGCTCTTGCCTAATCCGTTCTTTATAGGCTGCATTGTTGCACCTATGAGAACAATAGTTCGTAGTCGTTTTGCGAGCTATGAAAATTTGCCACACCATTTGCATTTCTTCTTGATTTCGATGTTGCTGCTCATTCTTTTCTCCGTTTATTTCTCCAATTTTGTTTCAGTGCGTCTCACCACGTCTCACTGTGTCTCAAATCTCTACTACCTTGCTGGTGAGAAACAAGGCTTTAACAAGCGAGCAACAAATGCGGTACAAAAATGAGCTGAAAAAGCCCTATAAACGATAACCATCACTTATAAGGCTAAAAAGAAAGGCGCTCAAAATGAACGCCTTAATAATCGTTGATGATATATGCTAATCGTTGGTAATCACCACTTACTTTCCCACGCAGAAATTCTTAAATATATTTCCGAGAACTTCATCTGTTGTGATTTCTCCGCCCGTTATTTCAGACAGATGGAATAGACAGAGACGTAGGTCTTGACTTATGAGGTCGGAAGAAAGACCGGTGGATATTCCTTCGCATACACGATGTATTGCCGTTTGAGCGTTTGTTAGGGCTTCAAGGTGCCGGATATTGGTTACAATAACATCATTATCGGAAAGAGTGGTGATGCCCGAAAGTGAAATGAGAAGGTTTTTCAAGGTGTCAATATTTGTGCCAGTCTTTGCAGAGATTGAAATCAGTGATGTGGAAGATGGGGGTAGGGCAGTCGGCAAAGTAGGTTTGAAGTCAGGACGCAAGTCTATTTTGTTGCATACGACTATAAGCTTTTTATTTTCACAAGCGGTATGCACCTTGTCTATAAGCGATCGGAGGGAAGATTCATATTCGGTAGCGTCCACCATTAGCAGTACTATTTCTGCACGGCGTATTTTATCGTATGTGCGCTCTATGCCGAGATTTTCTATTACATCCGATGTATCACGTATGCCTGCAGTGTCAATGAAGCGAAAAGTCATGCCGTCTATGTTTACCGTATCTTCTATTACATCGCGTGTTGTGCCGTGTATGTCGCTGACAATGGCACGTTCGTCCCCCACGAGAGCGTTTAGAAGAGTTGATTTACCGGCATTTGTTTCACCGATAATGGCAACAGGTATTCCATTTTTTATAACATTTCCGAGATTGAAAGAGTTTATGAGACGCGCGATAAACCGTTCTATCTGTGATGATATTGCGGCAAGTTCCGTGCGGTCGGCAAACTCAAGTTCTTCATGATCTGAGAAGTCCAGCTCTAATTCCAATAGTGATGTGAGGTGTAACAGCCTGTCACGCAGGATGGAAAGTTCACGGCTGAAAGCTCCACGCATCTGGTTCATTGCCAACCGATGTGCGGCTTCCGATGTGGATGCGATAAGATCGGCAACAGCCTCTGCCCGGCACAGATCCATTTTTCCGTTAAGAAAGGCACGTTGTGTATATTCGCCAGGCGTAGCATTACGACATCCTGCACCGATAAGCATTTGCATTACCTGCTGTAGAATATATGATGACCCGTGGCATGATATTTCGACAGAGTCTTCACCTGTGTATGAATGTGGAGCCCGGAATATGGTTACGAGAACTTCGTCTATCACTTCACCGTTTTCTCTTTTTATATATCCAAAACATACTGTATTGGGGTTTCTCTCAGAGAGAGGACGGGTACCATTGCCTGCCGGTGTAAAGATCCTTTCGGTTATGGCTATAGCATCGGGACCTGATACTCGTATTATACCTATTGCACCGCCGGTTGCCGTGGCTATTGCACATATTGTATCTTGGCTGTTCATTGTCGATTGTCTGTTTTCAATGGTGTCTGAAGCGTATTTCCCGCATGCTATGCCTGCCCATAAATCTGCTCTTGTCAACAAAAGTATTTATGCCGTTTATCTTTCCCTTTGCAGTATACTGCCACATTGTATAATCGCGGTTGTCAGATAGTTTGGGTTCCGTTGCCGAATACTGTGCAATCATGAGTTTGTATCCGTCAAGTTTTCCTGCAAGGTGCTTGTTGTAGAAATTTGTATACGTATAGACAAGAGGCTTCTGTTTATATGCCTCTTCCACCAGTTTAAGAAACTTAAATAGAGAATCACAGAACTCTTCTGTGCCAAGACGTCCTGTTGTTTCTATATCTATCATCGGTAAAAGGTCCTGATCCCCCGGACGACACTGCGATTTAAAGTTCTCAAGCTGCTGTGTGAGTTCAGCCTTTGGACGGAAGAAATGGTATGATCCTACTTTCAATCCGTAACGATGTGCCAGTTCAATATTCTGTTTGTATGTACGATCTATATTTGTTCCCCCTTCTGTGGCTTTAAGGTATACATAAGCCATTTTGCTGTTTTCTCCTACGGTTTCCCAGAACACTTCGCCTTGATAATGACTTAAGTCAATGCCATGTATGTGCTTGCATGTGTCTTCGCACTGTATGTAACTATCTTCTCCATTTGTCTGCGCGGCTATATGGCATGGCATGGAAACATAATATATAAAGGATAGGAGTATATATATATAGGTGTGATATTTTTTCATATAATGCAAAGATACTATAAAACAGAGTGACAGCAAAATAAATCCGGCTGTTTCTCAACTATTCTTCTATTTCAGACAGCCTTTTTGTAAAGTCTGACACAGTTCTGCATACAGTTTCCGCAGGCATGTATCCGAAATAACGAATACCGGAAAATACGCGCCCGACCGTCAGACGCGGTACATTATCCATTTCTGTCATGTTCTCCACCGGATGTGCCCCTACCGTGTCTTTCACTTTATCCATGAAACTATTCATCAAGATTACCGCTTTGCTGTCTTTACCATGTACAAAGGGTATCTCGTCATCATCAAAGCCAAAGAAAAGTATCAGCATGTTTCCAATGAGGTTTACCATTTTTTTTATACCAAGTCTTCCCAACCAAGTCTCCAGTTTGACAAAGTCTACGTTCTGCCCTTGTTGTCTCAAAAAAAGCCCGAGCTGTATCAGACTGTACATATCAATCCCAACACCTGTCATGCTATTGATATTCTTTATTATTATCTCCAGCATGTTCAATGTTGCAACCGATGTATCTATACTGTGGTATTCCCCATATACAATATGTTTCAACTTCAGATTGTTCATGGCATTGGCAAGACGTGGCATAACATATTTGTCCCTTACATGCATCGAAATCATTGTTATGCGATTGTTTGCCGAGTCTGCTTCACGCCTCATCAATTCCAACATATCCTCGGTAAGATTCATATTGCGATCTTCTTCATGCGTAATTATACCCTTTGCAAGATACGGAGTCACACTGAGAAAATATGCTGTGGCGATGGTCTGTTGCCACTTGAACTGCGACATAGGTTCGATTTTGCAATCGCACCCGAAAGCCCCGCAAGAAAGAAGACTGAAGAAATTTCTATTTATAACCTCCATTTTGTCAACTGTATTTTCGTGGATATCTGAAGAGAATGGCAGCCGTAGATGCTACGAACAAAGCCATCGGATAGTACATATATCCGAGTATTGCCAACGGAGACAGCCCGGACAAAGTCGCTGCAAGCAACAGTTGCGCACCGTATGGCAGCAGTCCTTGTGTGCAACACGAGAACGTGTCCAGTATACTGGCACACTTGCGTTTGTCAACGCCATGGCTGTTGCCTATGTTCTTTGCAATGTCGCCCACTGTAAGTATGGCAATGGTGTTGTTTGCCGTGCATATGTTTACCATACTCACAAGAGCCGCAATCACAAGTTCGGCTCCCCGTTTCTGACGTATGCGCCTTGTCGCCACCTTTATTATATATTCAATGCCGCCGTTTCTGCGTATAAGTTCCAGCAGTCCGCCCGCTGTCATGGTTATTATTATAAGTTCACTCATACCACATATTCCGGTATTTATTGCCGACAACCACGATATCAGGTCGTATGTCCCGTAACAAAGACCTATAATTCCTGTCATAACCGTACCCATGATAAGCGTTGCCAACACGTTCATGCCGCATACGGCGGTGACAAGGATAAAAAGATAGGGTATAACTTTTATATACTGTATGCTGTCGGTCGTCATTGTCGATTGCAGATCCCAGCCTTCGGCAATGTAGATGCAGAGCACAACCACTGCAACAGGCATGGTTATGAGAGAATTTACTATAAACTTATCACTCATTTTGCATCCCTGTGTGCTTGTCGCTACGATAGTTGTGTCGGAGATAAACGAAAGGTTGTCCCCAAAGAAGGCACCACCGGCTATAATTGCCACTACAAATGCAACGTCCGTACCTGTAGATGTTGCAATTCCCGTCGCTATCGGTGTGAGCGCAACTATTGTTCCCACACTTGTTCCTACTGATAATGATATGAAACATGCCGTGACAAACAGTCCGGCAAACAACATGTTGCCGGGAAGCAGATCAAGTGCAAGACTTACCGTGGCATCAATGCATCCCATCTCTTTGGCAGAGTTGGCAAATGCTCCGGCAAAGATAAATATACATATCATCATCATTATGTCCTTGTTGCCTGCACCGCGGCAAAACGTTTCAATGCGCTTGTTAAGCGGAATGTCGCGTGACAGGGCAATGGCATATACTGATGATGCTATGAACATTACTGCTACAGGCACTTTATAGAAATCTTCCGCAATGATAGATGCAGACAGATAGAGCACTACAAAGAGTAGCAGAGGCGATAAGGATATGATGCCTTTATTGTTCATTATGATATCGGTTCATCTTTTAGCAAGGGAGTTGATGAAGAATACTCTTGCATCAACTCCCCGCATATGATAATATAACAGTGAACGGACGACTGTTTTAAAGCGTCACACCGTTCTTGAAAATGGATATTTCCCTATATCCGTTTTTCTCATTACAAGTTTTTTCACCGTTTGCAACGGCAATAATCTTGTCTACAAACTTCTGCAACAACGCAGGCATGTCGGTGCCTTCTATAAGTTCGCCTGCATTGAAGTCAATCCAGTTTGGCTTGTTGTTGTAAAGATTTGTATTGGTAGAAATCTTCATTGTAGGTATGAATGTGCCGAAAGGCGTGCCACGTCCGGTCGTGAACAGCACAATCTGACAGCCGGCAGAAGCAAGAGCCGTTGATGCCACGAGGTCGTTTCCCGGTGCCGACAACAGGTTAAGCCCCTTTGTCTTCAGGCGGTCGCCATAGCCAAGCACGCCGCTTACCGGAGCACGTCCGCACTTCTGCGTACATCCAAGAGCCTTGTCTTCAAGCGTAGATATGCCGCCTGCCTTGTTTCCGGGTGAAGGATTTTCACCTACAGGCTCACCATGGCTCAAGAAGTATTCCTTGAAATCATTTACAAGCTTTACCGTCTGCTCAAACAATTCCGGAGTTTCACAACGGTTCATCAATATTGTTTCGGCTCCGAACATCTCAGGAACTTCCGTCAATATGGATGTTCCGCCCTGTGCAACTATGAAGTCCGACAGTTCACCTACAAGCGGATTTGCCGTGATACCGCTGAAACCGTCGCTACCGCCACACTTCAATCCTACGCGCAGTTCGCTGAGCGGGCACTCCGTACGCTCGTCTTTCTTTGCTATCTCATACAGTGAGCGCAATATTTTCATACCCTCTTCAACCTCGTCACCCTTGACATTCTGCGTGATAAGGAACTTTATTCTGTCCTTGTCATAGTCTCCCAGAAGTTTTTCGAACTGGTCCGGCTGGTTGTTCTCACATCCGAGACTCAACACAAGCACTGCACCAGCATTCGGATGAAGCACCATGTCACGCAAAACCTTGCGTGTATTCTCATGGTCCTCGCTCAACTGTGAGCACCCATAGTTATGATGCCAGGCATGTACTGCATCTATTCCTTCCAGATTTGTCTCTTTTGTCAGCAACTCGGCAAGGCGTTCGGCTATACCGTTAACGCATCCTACAGTCGGAACAATCCACACTTCGTTACGTATACCCACTTCGCCGTTCTTGCGAACATAGCCTTTGAAAGTGCGCTGCACCTTCTCTATGTTCAGTTTTTCATCCACCGGCTTATACTCATACGAAAGTGTTCCTGACAGATTTGTCTTGAGATTGTTTTCGTTTACCCATGTTCCGGCTTTCAGATCCTCCATGGCATGACCGATAGGATAACCGTATTTGATGATGTTATCACCCTTATTCGTATCGTTGATAAGTATCTTGTGACCGGCCGGTGTGTCCTGTAGAACGCAGACCTCTTTATTGTCCACATTTATGGTTTCGCCTTTGTTCAGTTGGCGCAGGCAGACAACAACCGAGTCTGCCGGATTGATTTTGATAAATGATGATTGATTCATGATATTTACATTTAATATTTATAATTGTGTTCTTCTGTAAAAGTCCACGTTCTCTTTAGTCAACAGTTCTATCGGCATATAGTTAAGCGGCTCGACCTCTTTCTGCAGTACGATATATTTAAATAAAGTGTCCACGCAATAGAAGCCCTGCATGAAAGCATGCTGCGCTATAAGGAACGAGATGGAGCCTTTCCGCAGGCATCTGGCATTCTTTTCCACCATGTCATATCCCATTATCTGCATGCCTTTACTGTTGTTTCTTAGAAAGAAATCCCCTACGATATGTGCTTTTGAGCACAGAGTTATGCAATGGTGCACATCAGGATGCAGTTTGAAAAACTCTTCCAATATCCCGTCGTATTCATTCTTGTCCTCATCCAAAGGCAGGTCCAGCTCCAGTATCTTGATATGAGGGAAATGGCTTCTCATATATTCTTTGAAACCTATTTCCCTGTTTTCCTGCTGCTTGCTGGCAAGTTTGCCGTCCTTCATCTGCTTCATCAGCATTATTTCCTTTTCCTGCGAAGCTATTAGCATGAGTATTTTTGCAGCAAAATATCCGCTGTTCTTAGAGTCCTGACCGACAAAAGACAGCGGCTTCAGTTCTGCCATATACGAATCGAGCAGTACGAACGGTATCTCCCGTTCATGAAGCTTGTCTGTAAATTCTTTTGTTATATCCGTTCCGCTCGGCACCACTATCACCCCGTTCGGATTGCATTCCAGACACTCTGTGAACGTTTTCCTGAACGAATCGTAGTCGTATCGCTTGTAATACAATATCTTTACATCGATATGGAAATCGCGACGCAACTCACAGGCTTTGGCAACGCCTTCTTCAATCTCTTCCCAATATGTCTCGGATTCGTGCTTTGGTATTATACAATAGAATGTATACGACTTGTTATAAGCCAGTGCACTGGCATACATGTTGGGCTGATAATCAATTTCTTTCAGTATTTTTTCTACTTTCTCACGTGCAGTCTTTGAAACATTGGGGCGATTGTGGAGTATGCGGTCTACAGTTCCGACCGATACCCCCGACTTTTCTGCAATATCTTTTATTCTGACTTTACCGCTCATTTGTTTTTGATTGTCGCTTAAAAATATGTGTTACGGACGTTTTAAGATATAATATATGGTTATGCAAAATTAGTAATAAAAACTGATTTGCCCGAATACAGGCAGATGTTTTTTAATAAAACCGCCTTTTTTCATTCATTTATTTGCTTGATTACAAATAAAATACTAATTTTGTGAACGTAATGAAAAAACAAACAACAATCAATAATTCTAATTAAAACAATTAAGACAATGGCAAAAGTTGTAACATTAGGCGAAATAATGCTTCGCCTTTCTCCTAACGGAAACGACCGTTTCATTCAGACAGATTCATTCCGTATCATCCCCGGTGGCGGTGAGGCAAACGTGGCTATCAGCTGCGCCAACTACGGACATGACGCTTATTTCGTAAGCAAACTGCCTGAACATGAGATCGGACAGATTGCAGTTAATTCACTGCGCCGTTACGGAGTCAACACACAGTTCATAGCACGCGGCGGAGAGCGCGTAGGTCTTTACTATGCAGAGACCGGTGCTTCGATGCGTCCGTCAAAGGTTATATACGACCGTGCCCACAGTTCCATATCAGATGCAGACCCCTCTGACTTCGATTTCGATGCCATTATGGAAGGTGCAGACTGGTTCCATTGGTCAGGAATTACTCCTGCCGTATCGGACAAGGCTGCAGAACTGACCAGACTTGCTTGCGAAGCTGCAAAGCGTCACGGTGTTACTGTTTCCGTAGACCTCAACTTCCGCAAGAAACTGTGGACTTCGGATAAAGCAATCTCTATCATGCGCCCGCTTATGAAGTATGTAGATGTTTGTATAGGCAATGAAGAGGATGCTGAACTTTGCCTCGGCTTCAAGCCCGATGCAGACGTAGAGGGCGGTCAGACCGACGCAGCCGGATATGAAGGCATATTCAAGCAGATGAAAGAAGAGTTTGGTTTCAAGTATGTTGTTTCTACTTTGCGTGAAAGCTTCTCGGCTACATTCAACGGCTGGAAGGCTCTTATCTATGACGGAAAAGAGTTCTACCAGAGCAAGCGTTATGAGATCAATCCGATTATCGACCGTGTAGGCGGCGGTGACTCGTTCTCTGGCGGTTTGATACACGGTCTGCTTACAAAGCCGACACAGGGTGAAGCCCTCGAGTTTGCAGTGGCTGCTTCTGCTTTGAAGCACACTATCAACGGCGACTACAACCTTGTAAGCGTTGCTGAAGTAGAGTCTTTGGCAGGCGGAAATGCTAACGGTCGCGTTCAGAGATAATATTCTAATTCTGTTTTCTCAGGTTTGCGGATATAAAAGTATATAATATCCGCAAACCTGATGACAGTATATAACAATAATAATATACAATGGCAAAATTTGATAAGGTTGCAGTTCTGGCTAAAATAGGTCAGACTGGAATGGTTCCGGTGTTCTATCACAAAGACGCCGAGGTGGCAAAGAAAGTCGTAAAAGCTTGTTATGACGGTGGCGTACGCGCTTTTGAATTTACAAACCGTGGCGATTTCGCACACGAAGTATTTGAAGAAGTTGTAAAGTTTGCAGCAAAAGAATGTCCTGAACTGGCACTTGGCATAGGTTCGGTTGTAGATCCCGCTACGGCAGCTCTGTATATTCAGCTCGGTGCATGCTTTGTTGTAGGTCCGCTTTTCAATCCTGAGATTTCAAAGATATGCAATCGTCGTCTTGTTCCCTACACTCCTGGTTGCGGAAGCATATCGGAAGTAGGTGCGGCACAGGAAACGGGCTGCGATCTTTGCAAGATTTTCCCCGGCGATGTTCTCGGTCCCAACCTTGTAAAAGGTCTTATGGCTCCCATGCCTTGGTCAAAACTGATGGTTACAGGCGGTGTTTCGCCAGACGAAGCAAATCTCACCTCATGGGTAAAGGCTGGCGTTTATTGTGTCGGCATGGGTTCAAAACTGTTCCCGAAAGATGTTATAGCAGCCGAAAACTGGCAGGCTATTACAGACAAGTGTGTTGAAGCATTAGGTTATATTGCCAAGGCACGCGGTTAATAATGCAATAAAAGGTTTCATGGGAGCATTTCTTATCCTGTGGAACCTTTTTTTTTCGGCTTGTTCTTCACAGTCCGACAGGGGAGAGGTGGACAGGCTGAATGATATTTCCTATTCATTTCATTATCGCAACATAGACAGTACGCGGCTTTATGCGGAAAAGGCACTTGCCCTTTCCGGCGGATACAGTTGCGGCAGGGCAGAGGCTTTCAACAATCTTGCATATATATATATAGTGCAGATGAACTATTCGGAAGCCAAGAAACTGTTGGACAGCATTGCTTCGTTTTCTGACAATCAGATAGAACTGCTTGTTGCAGACGTACAATACATGCGGCTTTGCCAAAGAGAGTCGCGCAACAAGGAATTCTATGACTATAAAGAACATGCTTCCAACAGGATACGCCGTATAGATGAAGAGAAAGAACAATTGTCCGAACATCAGCTCAGACGCCTTGTCTATGCAAAGTCCGAGTTAGCCATTGTAGCATCTACATATTATTATTATGTCGGTTTGGACAGACTGTCGGCAAAGGCAATAGACAGAATAGACGCCGATTGGGAACTTCAACGTGACACCGCACAATATCTTAATTATCTGTACCAGATCGGAAGCGGCGGTATTTTAAGTGGGAAAAACAATCTTGAAATAAGACAGAAAGAGCTGGATCAGCTTATAAAATGCTATATTCTCGCCCGGCAATACGGCTATAAATATTGGGAAGCAAACTCTCTTCAGGCGATAAGCGAGAAACTTGTAATAGAAGATGGCAGAGAAAAGTTGCTGAAAGACAATGCCATTGCATTTGGCATAATAAATTCGGACAATATGCCGGACAGTCTTATAGCCGGCTACCTTGCACAAAAGTCGTTGGAACAGTTCATTGCCTTTGGCGATGTATACCAGACTGCCGGTTCGTTTCGTACACTTGCGTCATGTTATTGGGCGGTAAACGACTATAAGTCGTCACTGATATGCCTCGACAACGCTCTGAACTACAACAAGGCGATACGGCAAGCCCCCGACCTTGTCGCGAGTATCTGCGAGCAACTGAGCCTTGTCTACTCGGCAATGGACGACAAACGCAACAGCGACATAAACAGAAACATATATCTTGACCTGCAGGAGCAGACGCGCCAGGACCGCCAGTTGGACGCGCGTGCAGAA
Source organism: Xylanibacter caecicola (assembly GCF_013166515.1). GTDB lineage: Bacteria > Bacteroidota > Bacteroidia > Bacteroidales > Bacteroidaceae > Prevotella > Prevotella caecicola. Next base: position 86,600 of record NZ_JABKKJ010000009.1, read on the forward strand.
CAGTTGGACAAGTATTTGTCGGTGCTGAACATCATGATTGGCGGCATAGTGATATTGATAGTCACCGTTCTTATCCTCATTACCGTATTCTATTATCTCAACAGACGCAAGAAGAGAACCGCTTCTCTTGACGAACTTCTGAAACCACTGCACGAGTGGAAGACAAACAGCGACATGTATATAGAGCGGCTTGATGAAGAGTACGAACTTATAAACGAGAAATATGGCGTAAGCAAGGCAAGTCTTTCAAACAACAAGAGACGCAACATTGAAAACCAGGCAAAGATATTTCTTGCCAACAGCGTGATGCCTCTGATAGACCGCATGGTGAACGAGGTGGAGAAACTGTGTGCTCCGCAACCGGAAAACCCTGCAATACGCAGCGAAAGGTATGAGTATGTATCGGAACTTTCTTCAAAAATAGGAGAATACAACGATGTCCTTACCGAATGGATACAGTTGAGACGTGGACAGGTAAGCCTGCATGTCGAAAGTTTCCGTGTCAGTGACCTGTTCGATATATTGAAAAAAGGCAGCATGTCTTTCCGCATCAAGGGCATCAGACTTATCGTTGAAGACACCGATGATGTAGTGAAAGCAGACAGGGTGCTTACACTCTTCATGCTCAACACGCTGGCAGACAACGCAAGAAAGTTCACTCCCTCGGGAGGAGAGGTAACCATCGCATCAGAGACACACGATGATTATGTAGAAATATCGGTAAAAGACACGGGGACAGGGCTTTCGAAAGAACAGCTCGACAGTATCTTTTCACGTAAAATATCCGACGGACACGGTTTCGGACTGGTAAACTGCCGCGGCATAATAGAACAGTATCGCAAGGCAAGCAGCATATTCAGGGTATGTAAGATAGATGTGGAGAGCACGCAAGGCAAAGGGAGCCGCTTCTATTTCAGGCTGCCCAAAGGCATTGTCCGTTGCATTATCGCACTCATTTCCCTTCTGTTTTCCATGCCATGCCATACGTTTGCCTCCCGGGATACCCGCTCAAGTATTCTTAAACATGCGGAAGTTTATGCCGACTCGGCATACAGTTCCAATCTACATGGCAGATATCACAAGACAATAGCCTTTGCCGACTCGGCCATATATTGCCTTAACCGATATTACGAGACTGTAAATCCCGGTGGAAAGCACCGCATGATGCTCATAGACGGCGTGCCTTCAAACGCCGGCGAACTGAAATGGTTCCACGACAAGGTGGATGTAGACTACGGAATAATACTGAGTCTGCGCGACGAGTGTGCCGTTGCGGCACTTGCCCTGCACGACTGGCAGCTATATTACTATAATAACAAGGTGTATACGCAACTGTACAAAGAAGTTTCTACGGACAGAAACCTTGCCGAATACTGCCGTATAATGCAACGGGCTGAGACGAACAAGAATATTGCCATAATAATTCTTATCATCCTGTTGCTGATTATCATCACGGCATATTATTTCATGTATTACCGGAATGTAATATATTCACGTTCGTGTGTTGACAAGGTGAGGAGAATAAACGACATCCTTATTGCCGATACTGTTCTTGATGAAAAGAAAAAGCTTATGTCACAGCTCGACGAAGACAAGTATCCGCCCGAGCTTCGCAGCATTGTCGGGGAGATAAAACAGACACTCCGGGCATTTATAGACGAAAGCGAACGGAAGAAAGCGGACATAGAACTGGCAAAGGACGACCTTAAAAAAATCTGTTTTGAGAATGACAAGATTTATGTAAGCAACAACATTCTTGACAATTGTCTGAGCACTCTCAAACACGAGACGATGTATTATCCGGCGCGCATACAGGTGTTGACGGAAGAACGCGACGCCAATCTCAACACTATACGCGAACTGCTGCTATACTACAAGGAACTGTATGTGATACTTAGTACACAGACAATGCTCCAGATAAGAGACGTACAGAACGTATGCAATAGCATTTCTCTTGACGAATATGCCGCCACCGATCTGAAGATAAAGGGTGACAAGATACTGTTTGAGTATATGCTCGAGATACTGAGCAGGCTGGAAGAGAACAAGAAAATTGACATCACAGCGTCGGCAAAGGGCGACAAATATGTTGAACTTGATGTCTTTCTGCCTTCGCACGATATGACCGAAGAGCAGTGTAAGGCGCTTTTCACGCCTTCGACAGCCAACATTCCGTTTCTGATATGCCGGCAGATTGTGCGCAACAACAGTGAGACGACAAATCTGAGCGGCTGCGGTATCGTGGCAGAGCCTGCTCCCGGCGGCGGTATAGTATTGAGAATAGTAATGGCACGCGATAACAGAGAGTTTAAATAAAAAAGACAAGTGATGGAAACATTTAAAGTAATAATTGTAGAGGACGTACCCCTCGAGCTTAAAGGCACGGAGGGCATTCTGCGCAACGACATCCCCGAGGCGGAGATAATAGCCACTGCCGACAGCGAAAAGGCATATTGGGCGGCGATGAAACGGCAGTTGCCCGAGCTTGTGTTGCTCGACCTCGGTCTCGGAGGCTCTACTACAATAGGCGTAGAGATATGCAGACAGACAAAAGAGCTTTATCCAGGCATAAAGATACTGATATTTACGGGCGAGATACTCAACGAGAAACTGTGGGTGGATGTGCTCGATGCCGGTTGCGACGGCATCATTCTGAAAAGTGGAGAGATGCTCACACGCGAGGATGTTGCCAGTGTAATGTCCGGCAAGAGAATGGTTTTCAACCAGCCTATATTGGAGAAAATAGTGCAACGCTTTAAAAAGAACATCGACAGTGCACTGATAAGGCAGGAGGCTCTCGTTGACTATGAGATAGACGAATATGACGAACGCTTTCTGCGCCACATGGCTCTCGGATACACAAAAGAGCAGATTACAAACCTGCGCGGGATGCCTTTCGGTGTGAAAAGCCTTGAAAAGCGGCAGAACGAACTTATCCAGAAACTCTTTCCACACGGCAAAGGTGGAGCCGGCATCAATGCAACGCGTCTTGTAGTGCGTGCCATCGAACTGCATATACTTGACATCGACAACCTACATCCCGATGAAGACTGATGACAAACAACGGTGTTTTAAGGCATATTAAGGTAGGAAGCGCACTGCTTCTGTGCACACTGCAGATTTTGCTGGTGCTGCTGTCGTGGATACTTGCGGCAGCTTTTCCGGAGCTTTCGGTGCGCTCTCTTCTGAGTTCCGAGGGCATACGCTGGTTTCTCGGCAACTTTACGGACAACATGCAGACGCCCGTTCTTGTGTGGCTTCTTGTGGGTTCCGTTGCCTACGGGGCACTTCGGGACAGCAAGATGCCGCATGCCCTGCGCGAGTGTCTCGGCAAGAACAGGCTGCCATACAGCAAACGGCTTGCACTGTCGCTTGTCCTTTTTGAGTTTGTTGCATGTGTGGCGGTGATGTTCCTGCTTGCAGGAATACCTCATGCCATACTTCTAAGTGTTACGGGAAACCTGTTTCCAAGCAGTTTCAGCAACAGTATCATACCCGTAACGGCATTCTGTCTTTCGCTGTTTGCGGTCACTTTCGGCACAATAAGCGGAATGCAGAAGACGGCGGAGGATGTTTTCAGCATGCTTACCTCCGGCATTTCATACACTTTGCCGTTGTGGCTGATATACATATTGGGTGCCCAACTGTATTTTTCGCTGCTCTTTGTCTTTCCCGACTTTCCACTATGATACGTAAGTTCGGGATAAGAAACAATAGTTTCAGTCGTGTTCTCCTCATGGTAGGGACACATTTTTCACTTCGTTCAACAACACGTCTTGTATCTGTCCGCACGCCTCATAGAGGCGTTCTTTGCTGCATGCACACTGATAAAAGAGAAGAGACAACAAAATATTTGTATTGAAAAACAATTGTTTCTTGTCTGAACGCCTCGGTGAGGCGTGCGGACAGATACAAGACGTGTTGTTGAACGAAGTGAAAAATGTGTCCCTACATGATGGATATGTTCGGATGTTCGTTATCCCGAACTCGCATATATGATATATCCTATTGTGATACACCACGGCATATCCCTGTCTTCATGCCGTAAGTCATAATGCTATGATTTGCGGCATTTCGCTTTCTTTATGAATTTTCATAACGCCTGAATAAGGCAGCCTCTTGAATTTTTAGAATTGTTTGCCGCAAAATCCGCACGTATGCGTGTGCTGTCGCAAGTCGCTTTATATCAATGTTTTATGTCGAATTTGCGTTTTATGTGCAATAAAACGGCATGTTTTTATCCTGTTATCGGCATGTTTCGGATGTAAAGTTGCCCATTTCGGGTCGTAAAGCTATGGGTTACGGGTGCTAAAGCTATGTGTTTTATCCCCCAAAGTATGCCATTTTTGCATGGAAAAAGGCATATTTCAGACGTTTTCTGCAACATTTTCAATGACAAAAGTAGTCTTTAAGAACTTTTTAACATCTCGTTTGACAAAATAATCTGATGTTTTTCCGATGACAATTTGATATTGTTTTCGATGAAATGGTTTACATATTGATAGCGTAGTTGTATCATAAAAACGTTTGTATTGTTTATTTTATCCGCGTGGATGCAACAAAGAGAGTGAGTCAAAATTCTATATTTATTGTGAGTAGAGACATTAAACTCACATTAATATACAAAAAATCGGGGGCAGCAAAATGCTGTCCCCGATTGGTACTTATGAGATTTACTATATGTATCTCTTTCGTATACCTATGGGAAACAGGTGATTATTCACCCTTTTCCATCTTGGCTTTCAGTTCGGCAAGAGCACCCAGGTCACCAAGTGTTGTGCTTGCGGCAACGTTGTTGATTACAGGTGCATCTTCTTTCTTACCGGCTTTCTTTGCGCGAGGAGCTTTCTTCGGCTCTTCCTTCACATCCTCGAATGTACGGCTGTGTGACAGAATGATGCGCTTTGTCTCCTTTACAAACTCTATTACCTTGAACTCGAGTTCCTCGCCAAGCTGTGCCTGCGAACCGTCTTCTTTAACAAGGTGCTTCGGAGTAGCGAAGCCTTCGCCGCCTTCATTCAGTGATATAACAGCGCCCTTGTCCATTATCTCGGTAATTTTACCCATGTGTACAGAACCCTGTGTGTACAGTGTCTCGTATGTATCCCATGGGTTGTCCTCAAGCTGCTTGTGTCCAAGGCTGAGACGACGGTTCTCTTTGTCTATTTCAAGTACGACAACGTCGATCTCTGCACCTACCTGTGTAAATTCAGAAGGATGCTTTACCTTCTTTGTCCAAGACAGGTCGCTGATGTGTATAAGACCGTCTACGCCCTCTTCAAGCTCAACGAAGATACCGAAGTTAGTGAAGTTGCGTACCTTTGCAGTGTGCTTGCTGCCAACCGGATACTTAACCTCGATTGTCTCCCACGGGTCTTCCTTAAGCTGTTTGATGCCGAGAGACATCTTGCGCTCTTCGCGGTCGAGTGTAAGGATAACTGCTTCAACCTCGTCACCTACGTGCATAAATTCCTGTGCACTGCGCAGATGCTGGCTCCAGCTCATCTCTGAAACGTGGATAAGTCCCTCTACGCCTGTTGCTATCTCTACGAATGCGCCGTAGTCAGTGATAACAACAACCTTACCCTTTACATGGTCGCCGACCTTAAGGTCTGCATCGAGTGCATCCCATGGGTGCGGTGTGAGCTGCTTGAGACCGAGTGCGATGCGCTTCTTCTCGTCATCGAAGTCGAGAATTACAACGTTTATCTTCTCGTCAAGGTTTACAACCTCATGCGGATCGCTTACACGTCCCCATGAAAGGTCGGTGATATGGATGAGTCCGTCTACACCGCCAAGGTCAACGAACACTCCGTAAGATGTGATATTCTTAACAGTTCCCTCAAGAATCTGACCTTTCTCGAGCTTGCTGATAATCTCTTTCTTCTGTGCTTCAAGCTCAGCTTCGATAAGAGCCTTGTGCGAAACGACTACGTTACGGAACTCCTGATTGATCTTGACAACCTTGAATTCCATTGTCTTACCTACGAATACATCGTAGTCACGGATAGGATGTACGTCTATCTGGCTGCCGGGCAAGAATGCCTCGATGCCGAATACGTCTACAATCATACCGCCCTTTGTACGGCACTTGATGTAACCCTGGATAATCTCTTCGTTGTCAAGGGCTGCATTGACACGCTCCCAGCTCTTGCTGAGACGTGCTTTCTTGTGAGAAAGAAGAAGCTGTCCTTTCTTATCTTCCTGATTCTCAACATAAACTTCAACAACGTCGCCTACTTTCAGTTCAGGATTGTAACGGAATTCGCTTGCAGAAATGATACCGTCGCTCTTGTAACCGATGTTTACGATTACCTCTTTCTTGTCTACAGAGATAACGGTTCCCTCTACAACCTGGTGCTCGCTCACCTTGTTAAGAGTCTCGTCATAAGCCTTCTGAAGTTCTTCTTTGCTGACATCCACATGGGTTCCGTTCTCAAATTCTTCCCAGTTGAAGTCTGCCAACGGCTGTACGTTTTTAAAATCTGACATAAAATAAAAAAATTAATAATTAATAAAGTTAGACTTTATGTTAATAAACACTTGCACTGCCGGCATATATTCCGTTGTATTACATACATGGCAATATGCCACAGCAATGCGAAATCGGGTGCAAAGATACAATATTTAATTTTAACGGCGTTAAGTTTTGTTCAAAAAGTCATTGATATACATGTATATAGAACTGTTTTTATCTTTTTTAACACTGTATTCGGCATATATAAAAACGAAACACGACATATTGACTTGCGAAAGGTCGTGTTTTGCAACTCAATATGCCGTGTTTTAAAAGGCGAAATGCCACCTTTCAGAATGCAAAAGGTAACATCCTAACTGCCACACAGTTGCCGGTAGGGACAGATGTCACAGTTGCTCCTGTCGGCTGTCGGTTCAAAGTCGTGTTCATTATTATATATGTCTTTTATCAATGCAATAAGATTGAAGCGGAACTCGTCATCATATTCTTTTATGTCCGTTATCTTCTCTTTTCCAAACAGAAGGGTAGGGTCATAGCCGTCTTTCCGGGTGTGTTGTATGAAAAGCAGCGCCGGACTTACGCCGAGACCGTTATGGTTGTAATGCACATTGTTGCGTACAAGCGCAGAGTAGAGCATCGCCTGAAAGTAGTAGTCGGTATGCTTTTCCCTCAACAGCGACGGGTCGAACACCTCTTCCACGCTGCAAGGTTTCCTTGTTATGCCGCTTCCTCCCGTCTTATAGTCTATCACACGTATACGTTGCTGTCCCGTTTCACTGTCCGTTATCATGTCGAGACGGTCTATACGTCCGCCTATCTTTACGGTGTGCCGGGTTTCACCCGTATCGAAAGCAACATCTTCAAACACATCGCCTTCCAGACATATTATCGTAAAGGGGGCGAGAGTTTTGTCTATCTCGAGCAGACGCCTTATATATCGTATTATCACTTCCCTGTTTATGAGTTGCAGTCCGTTGTATTCCACCGCCCGCAGAGTGCTGTCCGAAGTCTTGAAGAACTCTTGTCTGAATGCTGTATCAACGGTTGTCTCTATAAGTTTACGGTCTTTAAGCACCCGTTCTATATCCGTTGACTTCACCAAACCGTCGGGTTGCATTATCTGTCTGTATATCAGTTCTGATGCAAGGTGGAATATATTGCCGAATATCCTGTTGTCTATGTCGTCGTCGATGTTGTCCGGCTCTTTTATCTTTGCCACATTATTATAATAGAAGCGCAGCGGACACCGCCTGTAATTGTTCATTGCGGTTGGCGAGAGATACCCTATGTTCATCAGACGGTCCATAACTTCTGGTGTTTTTTCTATGCACCGGGGAGTCATGATATTACGGTCTTTCTCCGTATGTAGCGTCCTGCGTTCTATCGCATATCCGCTTTCCACCATGAGTTGCATCATGAAACGGCTCATCTCTCCGGTCTGTCCGTCGTCTGTCGAACTGTTGTAGACAAGGGTTATGTCATTTGCACGCTGCAGCATCCGGTGAAAATAATATGAATATATAGCCACTTTATTGTCTATGGTGGTAAGTCCGTATGCCTTGCGGATAGAGTAGGGGATGAAAGACGAGTCGCCGAGACTTTTGGGCATGTGCCCCTCGTTGCACGAAAGGACAAGGATATGGTCGAAATCGAGGTTTCTTGTTTCGAGAACTCCCATTATCTGGGTGTTCACAACCGGCTCTCCGTGGAACGGAATGCTTGTTGTGGATATGAGTTGCAGTATCAGTCGCTGCAGTGTTATGTTGTCCGCTATCAGGTCACCCGATGATATAAGTCCGTTGATCCTTACAAGAAGCGTGTGTATGCAAAATACCGACTCCTGGAAAAACGCGTCGCCGTCTTTGGCATTGCGTGCAATCTCAGCCACGATGTCTGTCAGCCAACTCACGATACCACTGTTTTTTTCAATTCCGAATACAAGCGACAGTCCATTGTCGAGCGACAATTCGTCTGCCGCAAGACTGTGTCCGCGGTCGGCATAGAGCATGTCTTTAAGCTCTTTGCACCTTGTGGAGATGAAACGGGAGTAGGGGTGGGTTATCACAGGCATGACATAACGCCTCTTGAACTGCCGTCTGCCGGCATTGTATCCGTTGAGATACAGCGACGAAAGGCGTAAGACAAGAGATGACAGAGGCGACTGCGACAGCGGAAAGCCTGCCGTAACGTTGACATTTCCGGCTTCTTCGGGCAGACAGTGCACCACTGTCTGCAACATGTTTTCATTGCACAACACTACTGCGGTGCGCTGTCCGGCACCGGTTCTGCCGTTTTCACGTAGCCAGCTGCTTATATATCTTGCCTGAATGCTGTCCGTTCCGGAATTGATATATACAATGTTCTTGCGCTTTGACATATTGTCGTATATATCCGTGCTTGTACTGTCAAGTTCGTTCGGATAATACTTCAGATATCCGGAAATGTAATGCCCGGCTTCATTTACGGCGTCTTTCCCGCCCGAAGGCATGTAATACTTATCGAAATCCCAATAGAAACGTGCCTTGTCCTGTTCCTGCAGACGGTCGAAAATCTTCCGTTCCACTTTCTGAACCACATTGAATCCTACAAACAGATACGTGTCATATTTGTATTCTATGGTGTCGTCGGACGCCACATCACGGTAAAGCATGCCCTCGTATGCAATGTTCTGCTTTCTGAGTCTTTCCCTGTAATCGTCGTATATGTTGCCGATGTTGCTCCACAACTGCATGAACCTTTGCTTCAATATAGTGTCCTGATCTTCGGAAAAGTTGCTGAAAAACTTTTGCAACGTAGCCTTCTGCTCGGGCGTAAGATATGATATGTCGTCAAGCCGGTGCATGTTTTTAAGGTTGGAAAACACATGTCCGGCGTCTGCCATGTTCTTGTCTATGTCGTCAAAATCGGCAAGCAACAGTTCGCCCCAGCCATAGAAATGGTCGAGAGTCTCGTCTATGCCGGTGCATCGTATGAAGCTTTTATGCAGGTCGCATATAAGTTTTATACGGTCGCCGACCTCAAGTGACGAGTGCCGCCTGAACATTTCGCTGATGGTGAGATATGCCGGAGACCACAAAGGGCGGCGTGCTGTCCTTGTCAGACTGTCGCTAAGGAACAACGATGCACGCTTGTTGGGAAAAACAACCGCCATGTGCGACAGGTCATAGCCGTATTTCTTTATGATGTCTTCTGCAACGTAATCAAGGAATGTCTTCATATTCAAGCATATAAATGTTACGGTTAATTTTTCACTTCCACAATCTTGTTGGTATAAACGAACCACAGATATCCGCTTATATTGGTATATCCCATAGAACCAAGCAGCGCCATATATTCTCTTACCTGTGCGGGATATTCATCTTTAGGACGTCCGAATTTAAAGTCAACGACAATCATTCTTTCTCCGTCTGTCATCACCCTGTCGGGTCTGCGCCTTATTACGTCTCCCGTATCGTGATCAAAAGAAAGTATCTCACACTCGTTGAAAAGCTGCCAATGCGGAGAGAACCAGTCGGCAACACGCTTGTCCGCAAATCTTTTGGCAAGCATTGTGCGCACCTTGTCTGCCGACAAGCCGGTGGTATCGAGCACTCCTTCAAACTCGAGTTGCCGCAAAACGCTGTCTACATCGGCTGTTGTCCTTATGCGCGAGAATACGTTGTGCATCACATTGCCTATGGTTATATACTCATTCCGGTCGCTTTCGTCACCGTCGTCGTTGATAAAGGCACGGCTTTTGTTGCTTTGAACAAACTTGACCGGTGTGCCGAACGACTCTATCTTGATATCCAACGGTGTCTGTGGCTGCATGAAGACATTGGCGGTGGCTCTTCTCTCTTTCTTTTCACTTATATACAGTCTGCCATACGAGAACGTTACGCCCTCGTCTTCTGTCTCATTGAATGTCGATTGCGGAAGTTCTTCGTGCAGTTTAGGCAGACATTCCTGCAACAATGTGGAACGTGAGTTCTTAGCATCCTGCTTTCCTATGATGAAAAGGTTTTTACCGGCACGCGTAAATGCCACATAAAGAAGGTTCAGATTGTCGACAGTGTTCTGCATGTGCTCATGTCTGTAATCATCGGCATATATGGTATCGAGCAGTTTGCTTCCATATCTCACCGGTATCACAGGCAGTTTGTTGAACGGAGCCACAGAGGGGCGGCACCATAGTGTCTCGGAAAAGCGGTATTTTTCTATTTCCCAATCACAGAAAGGTATGATGACATTGTCAAACTCCAGCCCTTTGCTCTTGTGTATGCTTATTATCCTTATTCCGTTTACATCGTCACTCTGTATGGTTTTGTCCATGATATTCTCTTCCCACTCTTCCAATAGCCCGTCGATATCTGCCGGATTGTCGTTTATGAATGCGTTTACGCAGTCGTAGAAAGAGCAGATGAATGCGCTTTGTCCGTCAAGAGCGTCCAGGCAGAAGATGTGATAGATATGCTCGATGAGGTCGAACAGCGGCATGTCAGGCAGTGTTTCAAAGTTCTTTACAAACTCTTCCGGAAGGAAACTGTCGTCGTTATTGCCGCTTATGAAGAGATCGTTGTCCGTCAACGCATCATCAATGACAAACTTACGGTAGTTCTTTATAAGTTCCGCCTTGGTCAATATATCGTCCGGATGACTGAGATAACGAAGGGCACCTATGATGATGTTCACGGCAACCGACGAACCTATCTTGAAAGCCTCGTCACTTACAATCTTTATGTCTGTATCGCTGAAATACTCGGCTATGACCGGTATGTGCTTTTTGGTACGTACCAGTATGGCAATGTCGTCAACACACGCCCCGGCAGCGATGAGTTCCATTATGCGTGTCTTTACATTCAGAAGAGTATTCTCCTGATAATCAAATTTCGGAAGCAGCGTTATCTCCGCCAATCCACGCTCTTCTTTCCCTGAAGGCACAGTCTGGCAAACATCTGCATATGCGTCTTTCAGTTCATGCGCCTCACTTTCGTTTATTTCCCTTTCCTTTTCGTATTCTATGTCTACGGCTATCTTGAAGAAAGCGTTGTTGAAATCTACGATATTGCGCTCTGAGCGGTAATTGGTGTTAAGGGTACGTATTGACAGTTGTTCGGCAGGCGAACTGAATTGTTTCTCTATACCGTTGAGAAGCCGCCAGTCTCCCGACCTCCATCTGTATATACTTTGTTTTACATCGCCGACTATGAGATTGCCAACTGTCCCGCTGTCACCGTTCACGTCGCTGTTGCTCATACACTCTTCAAGCAATATCTTGAAGTTTTTCCATTGTATCGTACTCGTATCCTGGAACTCGTCAATCATTATATGTTCCAGTCGCGCTCCTATTTTCTCAAATATAAAGGGAGAGTCCGAACCGTTTATCAGTCCGTGCAGCAACTGTTGCGTATCGCTGAGCAGGAACTGGTTGGTGTCGGCATTTATCTCTCTCATCTTCTTCTCTATGTTATTCAACAGTCTGAGCTGACTGAGATATTGCAGAGTTACCATTGCCGACGAGCAAAGTCTCCACAGTCTTGCACGGTCGTTCTCTGCATTTTCCAAAATACCCATGAGTTGTGTTTCTGCCAGTGACAATATAACATCTCTGTAAGGACTGGTCTTTGAAGCCCATTCCTGTGGGGAAGCAAGGCATTTTTCGAGCGTTTTGGTCAGAAAGACGCCGTCACTGAAGTCATTGCCGCGCAATTTCCTGAAATATCCGGCAATGCCTCTTGCCCCGCTTTTAAGGTCTTCGGGAACAAGACCGGCATTGCTCAGTGTCTTTTCAAACATATCGGCATAGTCTTCCATTTGCTTTTTCACGCTAAAGATTATGCCATTCAGTTCTTTTATATAGTCTTCAAAGAAATTACGCTCGGATATCTTTTCGTTAAGCACCGGGCTTTCCTGCCTGTATACATTATTAAATATGTTCTTTCCAAAGTGTTTTATGTCGGAAATGATGTTCCAGCCTTTGTCATCGTCAATGTTTTCCAATATAAGGCTGATAATCCATTTCAGTACAATGCTTGAACTGTCGAGAGATTCTATCAGTCTGTCTACGGCAAACGTCTCCGCCTGATTGTCGTTAAGCGCCAGACGGAGGTTTGTTGTCAGCTCAAGCTCACGCGAAAGGTTTCTTAAAACTCCCTGGAAGAATGTATCTATTGTCTGCACATGGAAGTAACTGTAGTTGTGCATGAGGTTTCCAAGTGCCTTTCCTGCCTGTCTGCTTGCATATTCCTTTGATATGCCAAGCTGTTCTGTGACAACATTGATGTATCCTTCCGAGTCCGGCAACAGTTTCCATATACCATACAACTGGCTGAGTATGCGCATTTTCATCTCTTCCGTGGCTTTGTTCGTGAAAGTCACGGCGAGAATGTTGCGGTAGCTTTGTGGATTTTCAATCAGCAGTTTTATATATTCCGTAGCAAGTGTAAAGGTCTTTCCGCTTCCCGCACTTGCGTTGTAAACGACTAATGGTTTCATAAATATCTGTTTTATTACCAGTCTTTGAACAGTTCGAACCCGAAACGGCAGCCTATACCGTCAAACTTGTTGTTGCGTGTGGCGGCAAACACGCCCATGGAAAACAGTCTGTTTGTAAATCCGTAGCCGTATTCTATGTACGGATGAAGGTGGTTTACGAACAGCGTGTTTATGTAAAACCTTTCGGTTTCTATTGTTCGTCCTATCAGGGGCAGGTGGGAAATGAGCATCATGGGTGCCTCATAGGTAGCGTTGGTACGGACATAATACTCGGAAGCGTTGTACCAGTTGCTGTTAAGTATCTGAAATTCGCCTGTCCAGTCGTCGTTCCAGCCTCCGGGAATGTTCTCGTCGCAGAAATTTGTGTAATCGAGAAAATACGAATCTTTGTCCTTTGCAGTGTAGAAACCGAACCCCGCCCTAAGCGAAAGCGACCTTATGCTGTGATATTTCTTCATCCATGAGGCATCGAACTCGAAACGTTCATAGTTCATTACCGACTGACCTATCCCCTTGATACCTCTTTCATAATCGGCGGTAAAGTACACTCCGGTCCAACCCCACGGGCGTATCTGCATCTGCAATGTCGGCGAAAACGACTGATATGTTGTAGGTTTTCCTGCCAGTTCAAAGCCTTTTCTGTCAACGGCAGACCGTCTGTGAAACATCATACCAGGCTGTATACTGAACTTCGATGACAGGTCGTAGTTGGTTATGAACTTTACATAGAAATCCTTGAAATAGTCAAGGTTCATCTTATCCCAGTCTATATCGCTCAACGACTCGTGCTTTATCCGGTCCACAATGCTCGAGTTTGTTATTCTGTTTCCATTACCGATTTCCGCAACCATATATCCGTTGCGCCTTTTGTTGAAAGTATATGTAAGCGGAAGTTTAAAGTAAAGCTGATGTTGTTTGAATGAATAACCCGCCTTAAGATACAACGAAATGTCGCTGTTTGAAGAGAAAACATAGCTTCCGCGCACTTTCATCTTATATGTAACGCCCTTGCTGTTGCTGTATCCGAGGTATAAAGGGTTGAGAATAGGGGATATTCTGAACGATCCTCTGTCGGATGTGCCGAAGTTTCCTTTTATTCTGTTCACCAGATTGTCACCGATGACATCCCATAAAACGTCTTTTTTCCTGTCTTCAGATGACCTTGTTGTATCCGATATGCTTCTTATGGAATCGAATCTGTTGTATATACTCACCTCTTTCCGTGGCAACGGCTCGGGGCGGAGCCTGTCCATAAGCGCCCTGTCGTGCGAGTCGGTTACGGTATCCGCCTGCATTACCGGAGCGGTTGCTATGGCATGATGACTGGTTGTTATCTTGTTTCCAAGGAATTTGAATGATGCTTCGATGTCGCATGTCCGCGGAACAAGCGACTTCAAGCCCTCACTGCCCATTACAGCCCTTATCCTGAAGTTTATCATGTCATGCTCTCCCGAGAAGTATATGCTGATTATCCTGCCCGTCGAATTGTCGATAATGGCTGTACCGCTTATCATCTGCGTATTGTGCAGCTTGGGTAAGAACAATATTTCCGAACGGTTTTCGGTGAGATGTGTTACCTTGTATTTGTAGAATTTCTTGTTTATACGGTTGAAAGGCGACAGCAGGTTGTTGCCTATCATTGTGGGCTTATACAAAGCAGGTACCTGAAACGAGTTTATTACTGACATTGCCTTACGGTGATGAGGAATGGTTCCCACGCTTACATGTAACTGCGGCTCCGTTGCCTTGCCGTTCTTGAGTTTTATGGTGCTGTATGTCTCCCCGACATACTCCTTGTTTCCTCTTGCCACCGCATACATTGTAGGAATGACAAGCAGGGTAGGGTTGCGCTTGTCGACAGTTATTGTATATCTTACATACACATTTACCGATGTGCTGTCTTTGTCTGCAAGTGTATTAATATAGGAAAAAACACGGTCGAGGATTAAAGAACCGTCATGATTCTTTGCCTCTGTATTCGTTACAGTGAACGGCTGTACTACGAAAAACAACAATATAAGAAGTCCTGACAAGTGTTTCACAAACACAAAGGTACAAAAAAATCCTCTTCCATGTGCAGGAAGAGGATTTTATTAGCATAAATAATCTTTATCCAAGATACTTTATCAATATTTTCGCATTACCGCTGTCGCGAAGCTTTGCAATGCTTTTTTCGCGTATCTGCCTTACGCGCTCGCGTGTAAGACCAAGCTGATCGCCTATTTCTTCAAGCCCTTTCTCGTGACATCCTATACCAAAGCATTCGCGGATAATGGTTATTTCCCTTTCTTTAAGCACCTTGCTCAACACGCTGTTCAGTTCTTGTGCCATTGATTCGTGGTCTACAACACGGTCGGTACGACTGTCTTCGCCGCTCGGCATCACATCAAGCATGCAGTTATCCTCACCATCCTGGAACGGTGCATCTATGCTTACGTGATGACCATCGGCAGCCAAAGACTGTCCGATCTTCTCCTCGTCAAGGTTGGTTGCTTCGGAAAGTTCCGACACAGACGGATGTCTTTGGTTCTCCTGCTCGAACTTGTTTATCTCATGATTAATCTTATTGAGCGACCCGACCTGGTTTAACGGCAGACGGACAATGCGGCTTTGCTCCGCAATGGCCTGCAATATGCTCTGGCGTATCCACCATACGGCATAAGAAATGAATTTAAATCCACGTGTCTCATCAAACTTCTGTGCAGCCTTTATCAAGCCTATGTTTCCCTCGTCGATAAGGTCTGTAAGTGTAAGTCCTTGGTGTTGATATTGTTTGGCAACAGATACGACAAAGCGAAGGTTGGCAGTGACAAGCTTGTCCTTGGCACGTTCACCCTCCGGACCGCCTTTCTTGATTTTCTGGGCAAGCTCTATTTCCTCGTCAATGGATATCAACGGAGCGCGTCCTATTTCAACAAGATATTTGTCAAGTGCCTCACTTGAGCGGTTTGTGATACTCTTTTGAATTTTTAATTGTCTCATTCTTGATGCCTTAAAAAAACGTTCTAAAATCCTGATATATAAGCAAATAGTCGAAATTATGCGACAAAATGCATGCAAAGGTACAAAAATTATTTCAAATAATCAATGTTTTGACACATTTTATTTATACAAAAAAACTGTATAATAAATCGGGGTAGTTTCAACTGGCAAGTGCAAAATTAATGATTTGTTTGAAGAATTCTTCTTTCGGGGTTGAGAAATTTAGTTTCTTTCTCGGTCTGAGGTTCAATTTCTTTCCCACTTTCTTGATATAGTTGT